>JBHJGX010000103.1:0-42507 GCA_050331395.1 Paracoccaceae bacterium | reverse complement strand
GTGCCGAGACCGCCGTCGCGCGGAGAGGCGGCGGCCGGGCCGGGGGGGGCCCCGCGGCCGCCCCGGGGGGGGGGGGGGGGCGGCCCCCCCCCCCCCGCCGGGGCGCCGGGGCGGCCCCCCCCCGGCCCGGCCGCCGCCTCTCCGCGCGACGGCGGTCTCGGCACGGGAGGCGCCTCGTGAAGCTTGCGCTCTGGACCTATGAAGGGCCGCCGCATGTGGGCGCGATGCGCGTCGCCACCGCGATGGAGGGGCTGCATTACGTCCTGCATGCACCCCAGGGCGACACCTATGCGGACCTCCTCTTTACCATGATCGAGCGCCGGGCGGCCCGCCCGCCTGTGAGCTACACCACGTTCAAGGCGGAGGATCTGGGCGCTGACACCGCCGATCTCTTCACCCGCACCGCCCGCGAGGCGGTCGCGCGGTTCCGCCCAGAGGCGGTGATCGTCGGTGCCTCCTGCACGGCCGAGCTCCTTCAGGACGACCCGGGCGGGCTTGCCGCATCGCTCGATCTGCAGGTGCCGGTGATCCCGCTCGAGCTGCCGTCCTATTCGCGGAAGGAGAGCTGGGGCGCGGCGGAGACCTTTCATCGCTTGGTGCGCGCCCTCGCCGAGCCGCGGCGCCGTCCGTCCGGCGGGCCGCCCGTTGCCAACCTCCTCGGCGCGACCGCGCTCGGGTTTCGCCATCGCGACGACGTGACGGAGATCGCCGGGCTCCTGCGACGCCTCGGGATCGAGATCGGCGTGACCGCACCGCTCGGGGCGCGGCCGAAGGATCTCGCGCGTCTGCCCGATGCGGATCTGAATGTGGTCCTCTACCCGGAGACGGCAGAGCTCGCCGCGCGCCATCTCGAGCGGGCCCATGGCCAGCCCTATACCCGGACGGTTCCCATCGGCACCGGCGCGACGCGCGACTTCGTCCGCGAGGTGGCCGCGCTCGCGGGCGTCGACCCGGCGCCCGGGCTCGAGGATCCGCGGCTTCGGCAGCCGTGGTGGTCGGCGTCGGTCGACTCGACCTATCTGACCGGCAAACGGGTGTTCGTCTTCGGCGATGCGAGCCACGCGATCGCTGCCGCCCGGGTGGCGGCCTTGGAGATGGGCTTCGAGATTGCGGGCCTCGGCTGCTACAATCGCGAATTCGCCCGCGATCTGCGGGCTGCCGCCGACCGCTACGGCGTGCCTGCGCTTGTGACCGACGATTATCTGGAGGTCGAGGCCGCGATCGCCGAGGCCGAACCGGAGCTCGTGCTCGGCACGCAGATGGAGCGGATGATCGCGAAGCGCCTCGGGATCCCTTGTGCGGTGATCTCGGCGCCCGTGCATGTCCAGGATTTCCCGGCCCGATACGCGCCGCAGATGGGCTATGAGGGGGCGAACGTCCTCTTCGACACGTGGGTGCACCCGCTCGTCATGGGGCTGGAGGAGCATCTGCTCGCGATGTTCCGCGAGGATTTCGAGTTCCACGACGGCGCGGGGCCGAGCCATCTCGAGGGCCGCGTCCCTCGGCACGCGGGCGAGAACGAGGTCGCTGCCGGCGCTGCGGCTGGGCCGGGCCGGCCGGAGCCGGCCCCGGGGGAGGGGGGCTCGCCGCCCCCCCAGACCGGGCTCGAAGCCGCAGTCGGGACCGCAGTCGGGCTTGGGGCGGCCGTGCTCGAGGCGCCGACCGACCACGTCCCGGCGGCAGCGACCGCGGACCCGCTCTGGCAGGCCGAGGCCGAACGCGAGCTGCGCAAGATCCCCTTCTTCGTCCGCGGTAAGGCGCGGCGGAACACTGAGCGCTTCGCCGCCGAGCGGGGCCTCGCCACGATCACCGTCGAGACGCTCTACGATGCAAAAGCCCATTTCGCCCGCTGAGACCGCGCGCTTCGGCGCGCAGACGGACGCCGCGCTCCCCAAGGGCGCCGCAGTGCCTGTGCGCGTGGTGATCCTCACCCAAGACCGCCATCTCGACGGACCGGGCGCGGCCGCCCGGACCCGGCTCGCCCGCGATCTCCCGGGGCTCGCGCTTACCGTCCATGCGGCCGCCGATTTCGCCGCCGATCCCGACGCCCGCGCCGCGGTCGAGACGGCGATCGCCGAGGCGGACATCATCGTCGCCGCCATGCTCTTCATGGAGGAGCATATCGAGGCCGTCCGCCCCGCCATCGCAGCCCGGGCACCCCATTGCGACGCGGTCCTCGGGATCATCGCGGGCGGCGAGATCGTCCGGCTCACGCGCCTCGGCGGCTTCCGGCTCGACAAGCCCGCATCGGGCGTCGTGAAGCTCCTGAAGCGGCTCCGCGGCAAGGCGAAACCCGGGCAGGGGGGCACCGCGTCCTCGGGCGCGGGTCAGATGAAGATGCTGCGCCGCTTGCCCAAGATCCTGCGGTTTATCCCGGGCAAAGCACAGGACCTGCGAGCCTATTTCCTCGGGATGCAGTATTGGCTGGCGGGCTCGGAAGAGAACATCGCCAACCTGGTGCGCTTTCTCGTCGATCGCTACGCGGCCGGGGCGCGGGCCGGGCTCCGCGGCGCGCTCGCGGTCGCCGATCCGATCGAGTATCCTGAGACCGGCGTCTATCATCCGGCCATGGCGGGCCGCGTTTCCGAGGATCCGCACGCGTTGCCCGCGCCCGTCGGCACCGTCGGCACCGTCGGGCTCTTGCTGATGCGCTCGTACATCCTTGCCGGCGACACCGCGCATTACGACGCCGTCATCGCGGCGCTCGCGGCGCGCGGCCTCCGCGTGGTGCCGGCCTTCGCCGCCGGCCTCGATGCCCGGCCCGCGGTCGAGGCGTTCTTCCGGGCGGGCGGGCAGGCCGCGGTCGATGCGGTCGTCTCGCTCACGGGATTTTCGCTCGTCGGCGGGCCCGCTTACAACGACGCCCGCGCGGCCGAGACGGTGCTCGCCGATCTCGACGTGCCCTATCTCGCCGCCCACGCGCTCGAGTTTCAAAGCCTCGACCGCTGGGGCGCCTCGTCGCAGGGCCTCTCGCCCGTCGAGGCGACGATGATGGTCGCGATCCCCGAGATCGACGGGGCGACGGGCCCCATGGTCTTCGGCGGCCGTTCGGGCGGCGGGAGCTGTACGGGCTGCGCCCGCGGCTGCCGGTTCGACGCAGGCGCCTCGGCGATGCGCGGCTGCCCCGAGCGGATCGAGCGGCTGGCCGCCCGCACCGCCCGCCTCGTTGCGCTCCGCCGCTCCCGCGCCGACGAGCGCCGCCTCGCCATCGTGCTCTACGGCTTTCCGCCCAATGCCGGGGCGATCGGCACGGCGGCCTATCTGTCGGTCTTCCGCTCGCTCTGGAACCTGATGGTCGCGCTCCGGGCCGAGGGCTACGACATCGAGCCGCCCGAAAGCCCGGACGCCCTCCGCGCGGCGATCCTCGGGGGCAATGCCGACCGCCACGGCCAAGAGGCCAACGTCCACACCACGATCTCGGCCGACGACCTCGTCCGCAACGAGCCCCATCTTGCCGAGATCGAAGCGGCGTGGGGCCCTGCACCCGGGCGCGCGCAATCGGATGGGCGCGGGGTGCATATCCTCGGGCGCCAATTCGGCCGGGTCTTCGTCGGCGTCCAGCCCGCCTTCGGTTATGAGGGCGACCCGATGCGGCTTCTTTTCGAGCGGGGTTTCGCGCCGACGCATGCCTTCAGCGCCTTCTACCGCTGGCTGCGAGAGGGCTTCGGCGCCCAGGCGGTGCTGCATTTCGGCACACACGGTGCGCTCGAATTC
This sequence comes from Paracoccaceae bacterium, assembly GCA_050331395.1. Classification (GTDB taxonomy): domain Bacteria; phylum Pseudomonadota; class Alphaproteobacteria; order Rhodobacterales; family Rhodobacteraceae; genus Thermohalobaculum. The sequence goes on along the minus strand of JBHJGX010000103.1, from coordinate 38,793 downwards.
ATGCCCGGTAAGCAGACCGGCCTCTCGGGCGCCTGCTGGCCCGACCGGCTGATCGGCGATCTGCCGAACCTCTACCTCTATGCGGCGAACAACCCTTCCGAGGCCGCGATCGCCAAGCGCCGGGGCGCGGCGACAACGGTCAGCCATCTGACGCCGCCCTTGGCGCAGGCCGGGCTCTACAAGGGTCTCGCCGAGCTCAAGGCCTCTATCGAGCGCTGGCGCGCCAGCCCGCCCGACGCAGCCGCTGAGCGGGCCGAGCTCGAGATGATGATCCAGGCGCAGGCGGCAGCGGTCGATCTGGCCGAGGCGGAGCCCGTCTGGAACGGTCATGCCGCGGTCGAGGTCTCTGCGCTGTGGGCCCGGATCCGGGACCTGGAAGAGACCCTGATCCCGCACGGGCTCCATGTGCTCGGCGAGATCCCGCCGGTCTCGGAACGGGCGGACACGCTGGCCGCCATGGCCGAGGCGCAAGGGATCGATGCGGAGCGGGCGGCCTTCACCCGCCTCGCCGAGGGCGAGACGCCCGCCGGGCTCGAGGCGCTCGCCGAGGCCGCCCGGCATCTGGCGAACGACACCGAGACGCCGGCGCTCCTGCGCGCGCTCGGCGGACGGTTCATCCCGCCGGTCGCAGGCGGCGATCTCATCCGCACACCCGAGGTGCTGCCGACGGGGCGGAACATCCACGGCTTCGACCCCTACCGGATGCCGTCGGCCTTTGCGATGCAGGACGGCGCCCGGCAGGCGGACCGGCTGATCGCCCGGCACGCGGCCGAGGCCGGCGCCCCGCCCGCCTCCGTCGCGCTCGTCCTCTGGGGAACCGACAACCTCAAGACCGAAGGCGGACCGATCGCCCAAGCCCTCGCGCTCATGGGGGCAAGCCCGCGGTTCGACGGCTACGGCCGGCTGGCCGGCGCAGAGCTCGTGCCGCTCGAGACGCTCGGCAGGCCGCGGGTCGATGTGGTGATGACGCTCTCGGGGATCTTCCGCGATCTCTTGCCGCTGCAGACAAAGCTCTTGGCCGAGGCCGCTTGGCTCGCCGCGACCGTTGATGAGCCGCTGGCGATGAACCACATTCGGGCGAACGCCCTTGCGCATCAGGCGCGAACCGGTGCCGATCTCGAGACCGCGGCGCTCCGGGTCTTCTCGAACGCGGCCGGCGCCTATGGCTCGAATGTCAACTTGCTGATCGATTCGGGCGCCTGGGGCGGCGAGGACGAACTCGCCGACGCCTTCGAGCGCCGGAAATGCTTCGCTTACGGCCGCGACGGCGTTCCGAGCGAACGGCCCGAGCTGTTGTCGGCGGTGCTCGCCAAGGTCGATCTCGCCTATCAGAACCTGGAGAGCGTCGAACTCGGCGTGACCACGGTCGATCATTACTTCGACACGCTCGGCGGCATCGGCCGGGCGGTGGGCCGGGCCCGCGGCGCGGCCGCGCCCGTCTATATCGGCGACCAGACCCGCGGCGACGGCAAGGTGCGCACGCTCCAGGAACAGGTCGCGCTCGAGACCCGGACCCGCGCCCTCAACCCGCGGTGGTACGAAGGGATGCTGGAGCACGGGCACGTGGGCGTGCGCCAGAGCGAGGCGCAAATCACCAACACCTTGGGCTGGGCGGCCACGACCGGGGCCGTGGATCCATGGGTCTACCAGCGCCTGTCCGAGCCCTTCGTGCTCGACCCGGAGATGCGCCGGCGCTTGGCTGATCTCAACCCGACCGCGTCGGCGCGCATGACCAATCGACTGATAGAGGCGCATGAGCGCCGCTACTGGACGCCCGATGCGGACACTCTCGAGGCGCTCGCCCAGGCGGGCGAGGAACTCGAGGACCGGCTCGAAGGCGTTGGCGAAGTGGCCGCCTGAGCGCGGCCGGAGACAAGCGACAGGGCCACGCGCCCGGAAAGGCAGAGACATGGCACCGCTCGAGATCCCGCCGCGAAGCCCCCGCCCCGGCCGGCCCGATGGCGAGGGCAGCGTCCAGGTCAAGATGGACCCCACCCTCAAGATCGAGGGGGCCAAGGTCTTCGCCGTCTACGGCAAGGGCGGCATCGGCAAGTCGACGACCTCGTCGAACCTCTCGGTCGCCTTCGCCAAGATGGGCAAGCGCGTGCTGCAGATCGGCTGCGACCCGAAACACGATTCCACCTTCACGCTGACGAAATGCCTGGTCCCGACGGTGATCGACGTGCTCGCAAGCGTCGATTTCCACCCGGAGGAACTGCGCCCCGAAGATTTCGTCTATGAGGGCTATGCGGGCGTGATGTGCGTCGAGGCGGGCGGCCCGCCGGCGGGGACGGGCTGCGGCGGCTATGTCGTCGGCCAGACCGTGCGGCTTCTCAAGGAGCACAGCCTCCTCGAGGATACCGATGTGGTGATCTTCGACGTGCTCGGCGACGTGGTCTGCGGCGGCTTTGCCGCCCCGCTGCTACATGCCGAACGGGCCGTGGTGGTGACCGCGAACGATTTCGATTCGATTTACGCGATGAACCGGATCATCGCCGCGGTTCAAGCCAAGTCGAAAAATTATGGCGTCCGGCTCGCGGGCTGCATCGCCAACCGCTCGCGCGAAACCGACCAAGTCGACCGCTATTGCCGGACCGTGGGCTTCGGCCGGCTCGGCCATCTGCCCGATCTCGACGCGCTGCGCCGGTCGCGGCTGAAGAAATGCACGCTCTTCGAGATGGATCCCGAACCCGAAGTCTCGGCGGTCCAGGCCGAATATCTGCGCCTCGCCGAAACGCTCTGGGCGGGCACCGAACCGCTCGCGCCCGCCCCGCTGCCCGACCGGGACATCTTCGAACTGCTGGGGTACGATTGATGACCGCCGCCATGCCGAGAGACAGCTACGAGACGCGCCGGGACCGGCTCCGCGCCTATTTCGACGAGACTGCCCGGGACGCCTGGGCGCGGCTGACCTCGGACGCGCCCGTCAGCCGGATCCGGGCCACGGTGCGGGCGGGCCGCGACGAGATGCGGGCGAGGCTCCTCTCCTGGCTGCCCGAGGATCTGACGGGTCAGCGGGTGCTCGATGCGGGCTGCGGCACCGGCGCGCTGAGCCTCGAGGCTGCGGCCCGGGGCGCCGAGGTCGTCGCCGTCGATATCGCGCCCTCGCTCGTGACGATCGCGGCCGAGCGCACGCCCGAGGAGCTCCGCGCCCGGATCGATTGGCGCGTCGGCGACATGGCGGATCCGGCCCTCGGCCAGTTCGACCACGTCATCGCCATGGATAGCCTCATTCACTATCGCCCGCAGGACATGGCCGCGGCGGTCGCCCGCCTCGCGAGGCGGTCGACCGAGCGGCTCGCCATCACCTTTGCGCCCCGGACCCCCTTGCTCACGGGCATGCATCTGGCGGGCAAGCTCTTTCCCCGGTCGGACCGCTCGCCGGCGATCGTGCCGGTCAGCCGCGGCGCGCTCGTCGCCCGGCTCCGCGGCACCGAGGCGCTCGACGGCGTGCAGATCGGGCGCGGCCACCGGGTGCACCGGGGGTTCTACATTTCCGAAGCTTTGGAGCTCGTCCGCCCATGACCGCGCCGTCCGCCTGCACCGAATTCTGGAACACCGTCGGTCGGCGGCTGGTGCCGTTCGCCGATGTCGCCACCGCCGAGTTGCCGCTCTCGCGCATCCTGCGGCTGTCGCTTTTCCAGGTGTCGGTCGGCATGTGCATGGTGCTTTTGACGGGTACGCTCAACCGGGTGATGATCGTCGAGATGGGTGTGTCGGCCTCGATTGTCGCCACCATGGTGGCGCTGCCGGTGCTGATTGCCCCCTTCCGTGCGCTCCTCGGGTTCCGCTCGGACACCCATCGGAGCGCCATCGGTTGGAAGCGCACGCCCTATCTCTGGTTCGGCACGCTGTTGCAGTTCGGCGGGCTCGCGATCATGCCCTTTGCGCTCATCGTGCTCTCGGGCGACCAGACCACGGGCCCCGAGTGGGGCGGGCCCGCGGGGGCGGCGCTCGCCTTTCTGATGGCCGGCGCCGGGCTCCACATGACCCAGACCGCGGGTCTCGCGCTTGCAACCGATCTGGCGAGCGAGGAGAAGCGCCCGCGCATCGTCGCGCTTCTTTATGTGAGCCTTTTGGCCGGGATGGGGCTGGCTGCGGGCGTCTTTGGCTGGCTGCTCGCCGATTTCAGCCAGCTTCGCCTCATCCAAGTGATCCAGGGCGCGGCGGTGCTGACGCTGGCGCTCAACCTCGTGGCGCTTTGGAAACAAGAACATGTGCGGCCGATGAGCCGGGCCGAGCGTGCCGCCCCGCCACCCGCGTTCCGCGAGGCATGGGCGGACTTCACCGCCGGCGGGCGCGCCGGACGCCTGCTTGCGGCGGTCGTCCTCGGCACGCTCGCTTTCAACATGCAGGACATTCTGCTCGAGCCTTACGGCGGCGAGGTGCTCGGCCTCGGCGTCGGCGCAACAACCGCGCTGACCGCGCTCTGGGCCTTGGGCTCGCTCGCGGGCTTCGCGCTGGCGGCGCGTGCGCTCGGCCGGGGTTGGGACGCCTGCGGGCTCGCCGCCTGGGGATCGGTCGTCGGTCTCGTCGCCTTCTCGGCGGTGATCTTCGCCGAACCCGCGGGCTCGGCCGAGCTCTTCCGGCTGGGCACGCTTCTCATCGGCTTCGGTGCGGGGCTCTTCGCCGTCGGCACGCTCACGGCCGCCATGGCGCTCGGGGAGGGCGGCCGCTCGGGCCTCGCTCTCGGGGCCTGGGGTGCGGCGCAGGCGACCGCCGCCGGCATCGGCGTCGCGCTCGGCGGTATTCTCCGCGACCTCGTTTCAAGCCTTGCCGAGGCGGGCGTCCTCGGCGCGGTCCTCGACCGCCCCGGTATCGGCTACTCGGCCGTCTACCATCTCGAAATCGCACTTCTGTTCGCGACCCTCGCCGCGATCGGGCCGCTCGTTCAACGGGGCCGGCCCGCCCGCACAACCTCGAAACGGGCATTCGGCCTTGGCGAATTCCCTGCTTGACATCTGCTGGAGACCAAGAAGATGACCTGGACAATCGTCGGAAACATCGACTTCGCGCAAGTCACGCTCTACCTATTCTGGCTGTTTTTCTTCGGCCTGATCATCTGGATCCAGCGCGAGAACATGCGCGAGGGCTTCCCGCTCGAGAGCGAGATGGACGGCCGCGATGCGGGTTCGGGGCCCTACGGCATGCCGAGCCCGACGACCTATTTGCTGCCCCACGGCAAGGGCACGGTGACCAAGCCGGATCCCAACGACAAAGAGACCCGGACCTTCGCGATGAAGAAGGTTTACGCCTTCTCTGGCGCGCCTTTCGAGCCGACTGGCGATCCGCTCGCCGACGGCATCGGCCCGGCCGCCTACTGCCTCCGCGCCGAGGACCCGGACCTCACCTGGGAGGGCCACGTCAAGATCGTGCCGCTGCGCGTCGAGCCCGAGTTCCAGATCGCTCAGGCGAGCCGGAACATCATCGGCTATGACGTGATCGGGGCCGATGGCGAGAAGGGCGGAACGGTCAAGGATCTCTGGGTCGACAAGGCCGAACAGCTGATCCGCTATCTCGAGATCGAGTTGCCCGACGGCAGCGCGCGGCTCGTGCCCTTCACCCTGGTCGTCGTCAGCTGGTGGGGCGACCGGGTGAAGCTGCACTCGCTCAAATCCACCCAGTTCGCCGGCGTGCCGACCACCGCCCATCCCGAGCAGATCACGCTCCGCGAAGAGGACCGGATCTCGGCCTATTGGTGCGGCGGCAAGCTCTATGCGGACACCGCCCGTCTGGAGAGCCAGGTCTGATGCCACACGACGTCGAACACCGTATCCAAGAGCCCCTGCGCGGGCTCCCCGAATTGCCGCCCGAGGACGAGCACATCCTCTGGCAGGGGGCGCCGTCCTGGCGCGGCATCTTCTGGCGGGTCCTCGGCTTTCGCCTGATTCTCGTCTGGTTCGGCGCGATCGGCCTCTGGCGCACCGCGCAGATCCTGCTCGAGGGCGGGATCTGGCAGCAGATCGTCCTCGCGGTCCTGCCGCTGTCGTTTCTCGCCACACTGGTCGGCGCGATGATCGCGGCGATCGCCTGGGGCGTCCGGGCGACCACGGTCTATACGATCACGACCCGGCGCGTGGTGCTGCGCTTTGGGATCGCGATCCGGATCACGCTTAACCTGCCCTATCGCTGGATCGGCGCCGCTGCGCTCGCCCGGCATGGGGACGGTACGGGCGACATCCCGCTTGAGACCACGGGCGAGACCCATCTCGCCTATGTGATGCTCTGGCCCCATGCGCGGCCGTGGCTCTGGGCCCGGCCCGAGCCGAGCCTCCGGGCACTGCCCGAAGCCGGTGCCGTCGCGACGCTCCTCGCCCGCGCGCTCCGGGCCTATCACGGCCAGCTGGCTGAGACCGAGGCCGAGACTGGGACGGAAACCGGCACGGATATTGGCACGGGGGCAGACGTCACCACGGCCGGCCCCCGGCCCGCGTCCCGTCCGGTGCGCGAACCTCTCGTGGCGGCCGAGTAAGGCCGCCGCCCCACGCCTTTTTGCCGGAGAAACGCCCATGGCCGCCCAGTTCGATCACGAAAAGACCCCCGAAGCGTTCCCGCGCGGGCTCCTGCTCGCGGTCGGGCTGCTGCTCGCCACATCGCTCGTCGGCGTCGCCTATCTGCGGCTCTCGGGGTTCGAGCCGATCAACCAAGGCCCGACCGTCGCGACGGCGGAGTTGAGCTCGACCTTTGTGATCGAGACCGACTCGGCAGGCGGCGGCACGGCCTTCCTGCACCCGGAGACGGGCGCGGTTCTCGGCCGGCTGGCAGAGGGCAAGGACGGCTTCTTGCGCGGGTTGCTCCGGGCGCTCGAGCGGCAACGGATGCAGAACGGTGTCTCCGGCAACCCGCCCGTCGAGCTCATTCGCTGGGAGGGGGGGCATCTCGCCCTGCGGGACCCTGCGACGACGTGGCGGATCGAGTTGATCGGATTCGGCCGGGACAACTACGCCACCATGGTTCAGGTTCTGTCTGCTGTCATTGACAACAGGGAGGCCATGGATGATTGACGCCCTTTTCCGCCGCGCGCGGATCACGACGGGCTGCACGCTCGAGGTCAGCCACACCTTCGAGAGCCTGCACGCCCATGTCGTGCTCGATAACGATCTAAAGATCGCCCCGGGCGACGAAGTCCTCGTGCACGGGGCCCCGGTCGAGGTGCCCTATGGCGAGGTTCAGCACTTTCGCCGCGACGCCACCGTCACCCGGGCGACCGCCATCGAGCGGTTCTGGACCCGACTGACCGGCGATCTGGAGTTCATCGAACTCTGCGAATTCAGCTTTTCCGAGGAGACCCGCCTATGAACGTCCAAGCGGATATGCGCGAGGCGGCCCGGGATGCGGGCGTGCCGGCGGACCAGCTCGACGCGCAAGTGAACGAGACGACGCGGATGGCGCAGGAGACCACGCTGCTCGCCCCGCGCTTCTACACCACCGATTTCGACGAGATGGACCGGCTCGACGTCGCGCCCGTGCGCACGGATTGGGACGCGCTCATCGCCGAAATGAAGGCCGATCCGAACAAGGGTCACTTCAAGAAGACCGAGGAATGGGACCACGTCGATTTCGATGCCCTCGATCCTGAGCTCAAGAAAGAGCTGGTCGACTTTTTGGTCTCTTCGCTCACGGCAGAGTTCTCAGGCTGCGTGCTCTATAAAGAGATGAAGAAACGCGGCAAAAATCCGGATATCTGCGAGCTCTTCGCCTATATGTCACGCGACGAGGCGCGGCATGCCGGCTTCCTCAATGATGCACTGAAAGAGGCGGGCATCGGCGTCAATCTCGGTTTTTTGACCAAGACGAAGAAGTACACCTACTTCAAGCCGAAGTTCATCTACTACGCCACCTATCTTTCCGAAAAGATCGGCTATGCCCGGTACATCACGATCTTCCGGCATCTAGAGAAGCACCCGGAGCATCGGTTCCATCCGATCTTCAAGTGGTTCCGTGAGTGGTGCAACGACGAGTTCCGCCACGGCGAAGCGTTTGCGTTGTTGATGCGGGCCAATCCGCACTTGCTGCGCGGCGGCAACGTGCTCTGGATCCGGTTCTTCCTGACGGCGGTTTACGCGACAATGTATATCCGCGACCACGCCCGGCCGGCGTTCCACGATGCCCTCGGGATCGAGATCGACGAGTATGACCGGCGGGTGCTGCGGCTCACCTCCGAGATCAGCCGGCAGGTGTTCCCGATCGAGATCGACCTGGACAATCCGACCTTCTGGGACCTTTGCGCCCGATTGACCCGGGTGAGCCAGGCGATGGATGCGGCCAAGGCCAAGGGCGGTGCGTTCGGCCGGCTGCGGCGGATCGGCCTCGGGGCTCGGGCCGGCGCGCTGTTCGCGCGGCTGTACCTCCAGCCCGTCAAGCGGAGCACGCCGCCCGCCTCGGTCCGGCTCGAGCCGGTCTGGTGAAGCCATGATCGAGATCGCCGCCGCCATTCTCTTTGCGCTGCTCGTCTGGTGGGCCGGCACGGGGGCGATCCTCGTCGCCGTGCGCCTGCCGCGACGCATGCTCGCAGCGCTGATGGCGGCGTCGATGCCGGTGCTGGCGGCCTCGGTCCTTCTCTTCGATTGGGCGGCAGAGGAGCCGGGCCTGACGGGTGTGTTCCTCGGCTTCACCGCGGCGATCGCGATCTGGGGCTGGCACGAATTTACGTTTCTCACTGGCGCCGTGACGGGTCCGAGGCCGCGGCCCTGTCCGGAAGGCGCGGGCGAATGGCGCCGCTTTACCTCGTCGGTCGCCGCCCTCGCCTGGCACGAGATCGGCCTCGCCGTCACCGCGCTGGCCCTCGTCGCGCTCACTTGGTTTGATCAAAATCAATTCGGGCTCTGGACGTTCCTCATACTCTTCTTTGCGCGGATCTCGGCGAAATTGAACCTCTTTCTCGGTGTGCCAAACTTCAGTGCAGAGCTCATCCCCGACGCCCTCGGCCATTTGCGGAGCTACTTCCGCACGCGTGCGATGAACCTCCTTTTCCCGATATCGATCACCGGGCTGATGCTCGCCCTCGGCTGCTGGATCGAGCGCGCCTATGCGGCGGACACGATCGCCGATCTGGCGGGCTTCACCTTGCTCGCCATGCTGACCGCGCTCGCCCTCATCGAACACTGGCTGCTCGTGCTGCCGCTCAGGGATGCGGCCCTTTGGCAATGGTTGTTGCCGAAAGCCGATGCCGAGAGCAGCTCTGAGCCAACGACAGACCGCGTCTGACCGGTCCCGACACGGAGGAAACCATGGATTACGAATACTTCTTCAGGGACCGCCTGAGCGATCTCCGCGCAGAGGGCAACTACCGGGTCTTCGCCGAACTCGAACGCCGGCGGGGCGCCTTTCCGAGGGCCGCGCGCCATTGCGGCGCCCGGGGCGACGTGACCGTCTGGTGCTCGAACGACTATCTCGGCATGGGCCAACATCCGGATGTGCTCGCGGCCATGAAGGACGCCCTCGACCAATGCGGCGCGGGCGCAGGCGGGACGCGGAATATCTCCGGCACGAACATCCACCACGTGGCGCTTGAGGCCGAGCTCGCCGATTTGCACGGGAAAGAGGCCGCGCTCCTCTTTACCTCGGGCTATGTTTCGAATTGGGCGGCACTCGGCACGCTCGGGGCGAAGATCCCGGGCCTCGTGATCCTATCGGACGCGCTCAACCACGCCTCGATGATCGAAGGGATCCGCCACTCCCGCGCCGAGAAACGGATCTGGAAGCATAACGATCTGGAAGACCTCGAACGCCAGCTCGCTGCGCTGCCGCCTGAGCGGCCCAAGCTCATCGCGTTCGAATCGGTCTACTCCATGGACGGCGACATCGCGCCGATCGCCGAGATCTGCGACCTCGCGGACCGGTACGGTGCAATGACCTATCTCGACGAGGTCCACGCGGTCGGCATGTACGGGCCCCGGGGTGGCGGCGTCGCCGAGCGCGAGGGCTTGATGGACCGGCTGACGGTGATCGAGGGCACGCTCGGCAAGGCCTACGGCGTCATGGGAGGCTATATCGCCGCGTCCTCGGCGCTTTGCGATTTCGTCCGCAGCTTTGCGAGCGGCTTCATCTTCACCACGGCGCTGCCCCCCGCCGTCGCCGCGGGGGCCGCCACCGCGATCCGCCACCTCAAGCGCTCCGAGACCGAGCGCGCCGGTCAGCGGCTCCGGGTCGCTCAACTCCGGGCGCGGCTCGACGCGATCGGTCTGCCGCACCTGCCGAACCCCTCGCATATCGTGCCGGTCATGGTCCGCGACCCGCATAAGTGCAAGTATTTGTCGGATGTACTCCTTGACGACTGGGGGATTTACGTCCAGCCGATCAACTATCCGACCGTGCCGAAGGGGACCGAAAGGCTCCGCTTCACCCCGGGTCCGCTGCACACCGAGGCGGATATCGACCGCCTCGCCGAGGCGCTCGGAGCCCTCTGGACCCATTGTCAGCTCGCACGGATGCCCGTCGCGGCGGAGTAAAGCGCGTCCGACTGCGCTTTGACGGCGCGCCCGGTCCTGCAATCTTGCGCAGGGCCGTTTTCGGCTCTAGATATGCTCAGAGAGAGCATAAGATGCCGGGAGAGACGCCCCATGATGATAAACAGCCGAACCCCGCTCGGAACCGCGCGCGCGACGCTGGCCGAGGCCTACGATCTCGCGCCATCGCTTGCGACCGCACGCGATTATGCCGAACGCTATGCCCGGGTTTCCCGTGTGATCCCGGAGGCCGATTGGGCGGGCCACGCGCCCTATGTCCGCGAGATCGAACGGTTGAAAGCCGAGCGAGACGCGGTGATCCTCGCCCATAATTACATGACGCCTGAGATCTTCCACGGCGTTGCCGATGTGTCGGGGGACTCGCTGCAACTCGCCCGGGAGGCGACCCGCGTCCCTCAGAGCGTCATCGTGCAATGCGGCGTCCATTTCATGGCGGAGACGTCGAAGATCCTGAGCCCCGCCAAGACCGTATTGATCCCGGACGGTCGGGCGGGCTGTTCGCTGGCGTCCTCGATCACGGCCGCGGATGTGGCCGATATGCGCGCGCAATACCCGGGCGCCAAGGTGGTTTCCTATGTGAACACGACCGCCGAAGTGAAAGCCGCGTCCGACATCTGCTGCACCTCGTCGAACGCGCTCGAGGTGGTCGAGGCGATGCCGGGCGACACGGTCATCATGACGCCCGACGGCTATCTTGCGCGGAACGTGGCGGCGCAGTCGTCGAAGCGTATCGTCTGGTGGGAGGGCACCTGTATGGTGCATGAGCGGTTCACCGCAGAGGAACTTCGTGCCTATCGCGAGGCGGACCCGGAGACCGCGATCATCGCGCATCCCGAATGCACGCCAGAGGTCGTCGCCGAGGCGGATTTCACCGGCTCGACCGGGGCAATGATCGGCTGGGTCCGGCGCGAGCGCCCAAAAAAGGTCGTGATGGTCACCGAATGCTCGATGTCGGACAATGTGGCGGCCGAGTTGCCGGAAACCGAATTTGTGCGCCCCTGCAATATCTGCCCGCATATGAAGCGGATTACGCTCGAGAACATTCTCTGGTCGCTCCACACGATGTCCGAAGAGGTCACCGTCGACGAGCGGTACATCGCGCCGGCGCGGGCGGCGATCGAGGCGATGATCGCCCTCGGCCGGCCCAAGCAGTGAAGGCGGCCCCTTTCGATTGTGATGACTCATATGACTCATACGAATGATCGGATCGTGATCGGTGCCGGGCTCGCCGGCCTGTTCACCGCGCTGCGGATCGCCCGCCACGGGCTGCCTGTCACCGTGGTGGCCCCCGCCCCCCTCGGCGAGGGCGCCTGCTCGGCCTGGGCCCAAGGCGGGATTGCCGCAGCGCTTCGAGGGGACGACAGCCCCGACGCACACGCCGCCGACACGGTCGCGGCCGGCGCGGGGCTCGTGGAGGCCGCGGTCGCCGCCGCCGTCGCCGCGGATGCGCCTGCGCGGATCGCCGATTTGCTCGCTCTCGGCGTCCCCTTCGACCGGGATGTCTCCGGCGCGCTCTGCCAGTCGCGAGAAGCGGCCCACTCGGCCCGGCGCGTCGTGCGCGTCAAAGGCGATATGGCCGGGGCGGCGATCATGCAGGCCGTTGTCGCCGCGATCCGCGCCGCGCCCGAGATCCGCGTGATCGAGGGGACCGCAGAGGCGCTGGCAACCGACGGCGGCCGCGTGACCGGCGTCTGGGTTCGACAAGCCGGCCGGGCGGTCGCGCTGCCCGCCCGTGCGGTGGTGCTGGCAACCGGCGGGATCGGCGGTCTCTATGCGGCGACGTCCAACCCGCTGGCGGTGGCAGGCCAAGGGCTTGGGATGGCCGCCCGCGCGGGCGCGCGCATCAGGGACGCGGAATTCGTGCAGTTCCACCCCACGGGCCTCGCGGTCGACCAAGATCCGGCGCCGCTCGCCTCCGAGGCGCTCCGGGGCGAGGGGGCGATCCTCGTCGACGAGGCCGGTACGCCGCTGATGGCAGGCACGCGGGGAGGCGATCTCGCCCCGCGTGACGTGGTGGCACTGACGCTCTTTCGCCATATCCGAGCCGGAGGACGCGTCTTCCTCGATACCCGAGCGGCGATCGGCCGAACGCTGCCCGAGCGGTTTCCGACGGTGACGGCGGCGGCGCGGGCGGCGGGCATCGATCCTGTGAGCGAGCCGATCCCGGTCCGCCCCGTCCAGCACTATCATATGGGTGGCATCGCAACGGATGCCCGCGGTCGGAGCAGCCTGCCCGGGCTTTGGGCGGTGGGCGAGGTCGCGGCAACCGGCCTTCATGGGGCCAACCGGTTGGCCTCGAACTCGCTCCTCGAAGCGGTGGTCTACGGGGCACGGGCGGCGGCAGATCTGGCCGAGACAGCGGACGCCGAGCCCGGCCCGATGGGTGCCCCGCCCGCCGAGGGCCCGGTTCCGCGCGCCGCGCTGGCGAGCTTGAGGGAGACCATGGATCGCTTTGTGGGGGTTGAGCGGTCTGACACCGGGCTCCGGCAGGCGCTTGCGCGGTTTGCAGAGATCGACGGCGCATCTCCGGGCGCCGCTTGGGCCAACACGATCGCGGTGGCGCGGCTCGTCGCCGTGGGCGCCCTTTTGCGGCGCGAGAGCCGGGGGGCGCATCAGCGCACGGATTTCCCCGACGCGGCCACGTCTGGCGCGAGCACGAGGCTGACACTTGCCGAGGCCCGCGCCGCGATTGCGGCGGCCGGACTGCAGGCGGCCGCATGAGCGCGCTCGCCCCCCTGCCGCGGCTCTTGATCGAACCCGCGATCCGGGCCGCCCTCCACGAAGACCTGGGTCGTGCGGGAGACGTCACCTCTGACGCGGTGATCCCGCCGGATGCCACGGCGCAGGCCGAGCTCCGCGCCCGGGAAGACGGGGTCGCGGCCGGGCTCGACGCCGCCGCGCTCGCCTTCGAGCTCATGGCGCCCGGGATCGCGGTCACCGCACACGTCCGCGATGGCGACCGGATCGGAGCGGAGGCGGTGCTCTTGACCGTCTCCGGGTCCGCGCGAGCGATCCTCGCGGCCGAACGGGTGGCGCTCAACTTTGCCGCCCGGATGTCCGGGATCGCGACCGAAACCCGCGGGATCGCGGACCGGATTGCGCACACGCCCGCGCGGATCGTCTGTACCCGCAAGACAACGCCGGGGCTCCGGCTCTTCGAGAAGCGGGCGGTGCGGGCGGGCGGCGGCGCGAACCACCGCTGGGGTCTCGACGACGCGATGCTGATCAAGGACAACCATATCGCGGCCGGCGGCGGGGTCCGGTCGGTGCTCGAGCGGGCGCGGGCGTCGGCGGGACATATGATGGTCGTCGAGATCGAGGTGGATCGGCTCGATCAGCTGGCGGAGGTCCTTGCCATCGGGGGGGCGGACTGCGTGCTCCTCGATAACATGCCGCCCGAGACGTTGCGGGAGGCGGTGGCGATGGTGGCGCGGGCGGAGCGCCGACCGGTGCTCGAAGCCTCAGGCGGCATCCGGCCGGAAACGGCGGCGGCGATCGCGGAGACGGGGGTCGACTGTCTGTCTGCGGGATGGCTCACGCATTCGGTGCGCGCGCTTGATCTCGGCCTCGATATCGACTGATCACGGGCGGCGGTTTGCGCGGTGCGGCGATTGCGGTCGCCGAGCAACCGGAGTGATAGGCCGACCGGGCGCGGCCCTGTGCGGGAAACCCGCGCGCGCGAGGGGCCCTCGCGCCTGCGATCGCCGGATCGCAGACGGCTGCGCACGCCCGGGGCTGTCATCGCCCGGTGTGCCTCGAATACGGCGCGCGTGGCGGGCTTTGGCAGGCGCCCGGGTCCGCTCCCGACCCCGGAGCATTTTCCAGCCGAACCCCTTCGGTCCGGCGTCGCGAAAATGCGACCAGGGACGCATGACCGGAGCATTTTCCAGCCGGACGCCTTCGGTCCGGCGTCGCGAAAATGCGACCAGAAACGTGTGAACGCAAATCTCGATTTGCGTTCGCTTCAAGGTCGGCGCGGGAGGGCGCTCAGCGGAGCGAAAGCTCGACGCCTCTTCGGTAAAACACGTGCTCGCCGATCCGCGCCGTTCGCACATAATCGGATGCCCAGTCCGGGCTCACGCGGGTCGCGTGATAATGCGTCGCCTTGCCGGTGAGGATCCGCGGTTTGCCCCGCAGCATCACCCAGGCGACTTTGCCGGCGCGCTCGAACGCAATCGGGTCCTCGGGCTCGTCCGATTTCCCGTCGCAGCGATAGCTGAACTGGCACGCATGCATCTGGTCTTCGTTTTGCTGCACCACCCCGCAGACCGTGTCGGGGAAATCTCCGCTATCGGCGCGGTTCAGGATCACCTCGGCGACGGCGATCTGGCCGAGGAGGCTTTCGCCGCGGGCTTCGAAATAGAGGGCTTCGGACAGGCAGCGCCAGCTCGCCGTGCGCTCGCCGACGCGGATATCGTCGATCCGGGCCAGGTCGATCGAGCCGCCCGAGTCGATCCCGAAGAGCTGGGCCGAGGTGCGTCCGCGGGCGGTGTCGATTTCGGCTGCGGTCGCCGCGTCCTCCGCGGAGAGGGCTTTGATCCGGGCCCGCATGCGCTCGCGCGACGCGTCTCGGGGTGCGCGGATCGACTGAGCCGGGGGCAGTTCGTCTTCGGTCCGGTCGAGCCGGGTTCGCGCGGTATAGGCCGAGAGCGCGACGCGTTCCATACGGAGCGCATCGGCCACCCCGCCGAACGCGCCGCCGAGATCGGCAGCGCTGTCGGTGCGGGCTGCGGCGACGGTGGCAGGCGTATCCGCCGCGCCCTCGGTTGGAGCGGAAACCAGCGCCGCCGCGAGCGCCGCGCCAAGCCGGGCGGTCCGTGCTCCGATCCGCAAAGCGGCCGCGGTTGCCGCGGTCCCGACGCGCATCCATCCGAAGATCGCGTGGCCAACGCTTCGGAGGCCGGCGAAGGCGGTCTCGATCAGCCGACCGGCCGAGGGCTCAGTCCCAAGCATTCCAAGTACCCTTGACGTAACAACCAGTTGCGGTGGGCCCGTGTCTTGGGACCCTGCCCTGTCACGAGGGTTTATCAGGATTCCGTCGCGATGGAAACGCCGGGAGCGCGGGGGGCGCCGGCCGTGCGTTCTGTGTCTCCGGCGTCGGGGGCGCTTCGCCCGCGGGGCATCTCGCGCTCGGGAAGCGCAGGCCGCAGCGTCGCCAGCGCGGCGTCGAGCCGGGCGGCCCGGTCGGCGAGTGCGGCGAAGGGCGCGGCCGTCTCGGGCGCGAGGCCGGCGCGGTCGAGGGCGGCAAGACCCGACCGGCCGAAACGTGCGATGATTTGGGCCGCGGCCCAGGCCTTCGCCTGGGCGTGCCGGGCCGCGTCGAGATCGAGCGCGATGCGGGCCTCGATCCGCGCCAGAAGCCCGTCCAGCCCCGTGCCCGCCGCCGCCGAGACCGACACCACGTCGACCGCGCCGCCCCCCTCGCGGCCGAGCGCCAGGGCTTGGGCCAGATCCGCCGCCGTCCGCTCGGCGAGCGCGCCCAGATCCGCCTTGGTCACGGCCACGATATGCGGGATCTCCATCACCCCGGCCTTCATGTACTGGACCGTGTCCCCCGAGCCCGGCTGCGCGCAGACGACGACCGTATCGGCGATCTCGGAGACGGCGGTCTCGGATTGTCCGACACCCACCGTTTCGACGAGCACCCGGTCGAAGAGCGCCCGCATCAAGACGAGGGCGGGGAAGGTGATCTCCGCCACGCCGCCGAGCCGGTCGCGGGCGGCCATCGACCGGACGAAGACATCCCGGTCGCTCGGGTCCGTGCGCAGACGGGTCCGGTCGCCGAGAAGCGCGCCACGCGTCCGGGCCGAGGAGGGGTCGACCGCGATCACGCCGACGCGGAGGCCCTGCGCCCGCCAGGCGGCCACGAGGCTTTGGCTCAGCGTGGATTTGCCGACCCCCGGAGGACCCGTCAGCCCGATTGCATGGCCACGGGGACGCGCGAGCGCAGCATCGAGCAAGCGGTGGGTCTCGTCGCCCGACGGGTCCGCTTCGACCGCCGCGAGCGCGCGGGCCAGCGCCGGCTTCCCCCCGGCGGCGAGCCGGTCGAGCGCATCGCTCATCGCGGCCCACCCCCGTGGCGGAGCGATGCCTGAGCGGCCGAAAGCCGGGCGACCGGCACCCGGAAGGGCGAACAGCTCACATAGTCGAAGCCGACCCGCTCGCAGAAATCGATGGAAACCGGATCGCCGCCATGCTCGCCGCAAAGCCCGATCGAGATACTGGGCCGGGTTGCGCGGGCGCGTTCGATGGCAATCCGGATGATCTCGCCCACGCCCTCTTCGTCGAGACGATGGAACGGGTCGTGCGGAAAGACCCCGGCCGCGACATAATCGGGGATGAACCGTCCCGCGTCGTCGCGGCTGAGGCCGTAGAGCATCTGCGTGAGGTCGTTGGTCCCGAACGAGAGGAAATCGGCGATCCGCGCGATATCGCCCGCCCGCAGGCACGCCCGCGGCGTTTCGATCATCACGCCGACCGTATATTCGACCAGAGTGCCGCGGCGGGCGCGGACCGTCTCGGCGACCGCGTCGATCCGGGCGCGCAGCACCTCGAGCTCCCGGACCACGCTGACGAGCGGGATCATGATCTCGGGCCGCACGGGCTGGCCGGAGCCCGCCGCCGAGGCCGCTGCCTCGAAGATCGCCTCCGCCTGCATTTCGTAGATCTCCGGATAGGCGATGCCGATCCGGCAGCCGCGCTTGCCGAGCATGGGGTTGAATTCGGCGAGCTCGGCCGCGCGGGCCTCGATCCGGGCGACGGGTACGGCGAGGAGGGCGGCCATCTCGGCCATCTCTTCGGCCCGGTGGGGGAGGAACTCGTGGAGCGGCGGATCGAGGAGCCGGATCACCACCGGAAGCCCGGCCATCCGCCGGAAGAGCCCGGTGAAATCCGCCTGCTGCATCGGCCTCAGCCGGGCAAGCGCGCCGCGCCGCTCCTCGGGGCTTTCGGCGAGGATCATCTCGCGGACGGCCGCGATCCGCCCCCGGGCGAAGAACATATGCTCGGTGCGGCAAAGGCCGATCCCTTCGGCCGCAAAGCGCCGGGCGATGTCCGCGTCCTCGACGGTATCCGCGTTCGCGCGCACGCGCATCCGCCGGGCCCGGTCGGCCCAGCCCATGAGGCTCGCGAACGCGCCCGAGATCTCGGCCGGCCGCGTGCGCACGGCGCCCGCCAGCACCTCGCCGTCGCCGCCCACCACGGTGACCACGTCGCCTACGCCGAAGCGTCGGCCGTCGCCGGCCACGAGCGCGGGTCCGGGCTTTGCCGTCTCGAGGGCCAGATCCTTGGCGCCGACCACGCACGGGCGTCCGAGCCCGCGGGCGACCACCGCCGCATGGGAGGTCATGCCGCCCCGGACGGTGATCACGCCCGCCGCCGCATGCATCCCGCGGATATCCTCGGGGCTCGTCTCGACGAGGGCGAGGATCGCGGGCCGCCCCTCGGCCGCCGCCGCCTCGGCCGCATCGGGCGTGAAGACCAACGCCCCCGACGCCGCGCCCGGCGAGGCGGGCAGGCCGCGGCCGATCCGGTCGCGCCGGGCGTCCGGGTCGAGGGTCGGGTGGAGGTGCGCCTCCAACACGCTTGGATCGAGCCGCAAGAGCGCCTCCGCCCGGCCGATCGCGCCTTCCTCGGCGAGCTCGACAGCGATCCGGAGCGCGCCCCGCGCCGTCGGCCTGAGCGGCGCCACTTCGAGGAGATGGACCTCGCCCGCCTCGACCGTGACCTCGACCGCGACCGCGTCGCCGAGCGCCCGCTCCAGGCTCTCGATCAATGCGCCGACCCGGCCGGCAACCTGCGGTGCGGCGGTCTCGAGCGTGGGTCCGGGCAGGCGGCGGCGCTTGCGCTCCGCTTCGCCGAAGAGCATGGGCGTGCGGTGGCCCATCAGCGCCTCGTCGCCTTGTGCGTCCGGCAGATAGCGCCCCGTGAGCCGCCGTGCACCCGAGGCCGGATCCCGGAGCTGCGCGATCCCCGCCCCCGAAGCGGCCGGTCCGATGCCGAGCACCATGGCCTGGACCATGAGCGCGAGCGCCGCGTCGGGATCGTGCCCGCGCGCCTGTCGCCGGGCCCGAGCCCTGGGCCCCCGCCAGGCCTCGGCCATCGCCGCAAGCGCCGCCGCCAGTTGCGCGCGGGGATCCTCGGGGATGCCGCCGGCCTCGTCCGCAAGCGCGCGGTAAGCCCCGGAGAGCCGGTCAAGCGCCTCCCGGTCGAGCTCGGTCTCCGAGCGCGCCCCGGCGGCTTTCAGGGTCTCGTGGAGCGCGTCTTCGAAGTCCTCCGGGTCGGCGCCGAGAACCGCGGTTGCATAGCCCTGGACCGCCCGGCGTGCGAGATCCGCCGCCGCCCGTGCGCCGAGCCTGCGGGCGAGCCCCTCGGCCGCCTCACGCGTCATGCCGATATTGAGGAGCGCCGGGCAGGCCCCGCCCCCGCCACCTTCGCCGGAGGCCCGGACGGCCAACAGAAGCGGCCGCTCCCGGTCCCCGAGCCGCGCGCCCATGCGGGTCTCGAGCGCCCCGAGCGCCGCCTCGGAGAGCTCCGTCCGGTCCGGCAGAACGGCCGCCGGCGGCACCGGCGCCCCGGCCGCGGCCGCCCGGGAGAGCCAATGCGCCTTGCTCCCGTAAGGCGCCTCGGGCAAGACGCCCGCGCCCTTGACGCCGATCCAGCCGATATCTCGCACCACATCCCGCATGCCCCGAGCCTAACGCGCCCGTTCGCAGCCGCACAAGCCGCCGAAGGACCCGGCGCGCCAGCGGTGCGCGCCCCCATCCGCTCTGGTCCCGCCGCCGCCGATGGTCTAAACGCGCCATCAGTCGAGGCAGGGCAGGGGGGGCGCACGATGAAGGGGATCATTCTGGCGGGGGGCTCGGGCACGCGCCTCCACCCGTTGACGCTGAGCGTGTCGAAACAGCTTTTGCCCGTCTACGACAAGCCGATGATCTACTACCCGCTGTCGGTGCTGATGCTGGCGGGGATCCGCGATGTGCTGGTGATCACCACCCCCCACGATGCCGAGCAGTTCCACAGGCTTCTCGGCGACGGGGCGCAATGGGGCCTCACGCTCTCCTATGCCGAGCAGCCGCGGCCCGAGGGCCTGGCCCAAGCCTTCACCATCGGGCGCCAATTCGTCGGCCACGACCGCGTCGCGCTCGTCCTCGGCGACAACATCTTCTACGGCGGCGGGTTCTCCGAACTGCTCGCTCGCACCGCCGACCGCGAAAGCGGCGCGACAGTTTTCGGTTATCAGGTGCAAGACCCCGAGCGCTACGGCGTCGTCAGCTTTGACGCGGCCGGGCGGGCCGAGGACATCGAAGAAAAACCCGCCCGTCCGAAATCGAATTTCGCCGTCACTGGGCTTTATTTCTATGACAACGATGTGCTCGATATTGCTGCCGCTGTGAAGCCATCCGCGCGGGGCGAGCTCGAGATCACCGATGTCAACCGCGCGTATCTTGCCCGCGGCGATCTCTTCGTCGAGCGCATGGGCCGTGGCTTTGCGTGGCTCGACACGGGCACCTTCGAGTCGCTCCTCCAGGCCGGGCAATTCGTGCAAACCATCGAGGCGCGCCAGGGCCTCAAGATCGCGGCGCCCGAGGAGATCGCCTGGCGCCAGGGTTGGATCGACGATGCGACCATGCAGGCGGCGGGCACGCGGTTGAAGAAATCGGGCTATGGCGCGTATTTGCTGCGGCTGCTCGAGATCGGCCGGCATGGCCTTTCTTGACCGGGCAGAACTTGTGCCGTTACTTGCCCATCTTTGTAAAGGCGCGGTCATAGGCGGCGAGGAGCCGGGGTGCCGAATGCGCCCAAGAAAGCTCCGCTTCGATCCGCTCCCGGCCGATCTCGCCCATCCGCTCCCGGGCCGCCGGATCGTCGAGCAGCTCGACAATTTTCTCGGCGAAATCAATGGGATCATTCGGCTTTGCATAGAGCGAAGCGGCGCCCGCCGAAGCCCGGCCTTCCTTCATCTCGAACTGCACGATCGGCTTTTTGAGCGTCATGTACTCCATGATCTTGTTCATCGTTGATAGATCGTTCATCGGCGTAACGCGATCCGGATTTACGCAGACATCTGCCGTATTGAGCATGTCCAGCAGGAGCTCATCGGGCGCTCGGCCGGTAAAGGTGAAATAAGACGCAAGCCCGCGCGCCTCACAATCGGCAACGATCGCGTTGAGCTCTGGCCCGCCACCGACAATTCCAAAGTGGATGTCGGTTCTCCCTAAGTTAAGGATCAAATGTTCGGCGCTCTCTAACAATAGATCCAAGCCCTCTTGGCGGCCGATCACGCCGACATATCCGATCAGATATTTGGCGCCCTTTTTCAGTTCGGGCTTCGCTGGGCGCAGCTCCAATCGCTCGATCTTTGGACCCGAGCGTACGACGAAGACGTCTTCGGGTGCCATTTTGCCGCGGCGGATTGCGATCTCCCGGTAACTCTCGTTGGTCGCGATCGAAACGGTGGCGGTCCAAAAGGTAATCCGCTCCAAAAGGAGCATCGCCCGCCAAAGGAGACCCCGTTTCTCGAATTTGGTCTCGAACAACTCCGGGCAAATATCGTGATGGTCGAACAAGTATCGGACACCGAACGGCCGAAGTGCCCAGGCATTCAGAAAGATCAGATCTGGTGGGTTGCAGCCATGTATCAGATCCAAGCCAGATTTGCGCCAGACTTTAAAGGAGAGCCGAAGCTGGTGAAAGAGTGCCACACTGTACTCTCGCAAATATCCGAGGGCACTATTGGCCTCCGTCAGCGAGTGGCGATAAATGTCAACTCCGTCGAGCGTTTCGAATTTTGTCTCATGACCCTTGCCGGTCGGGCAAATCACCGAAACCCTATAGCCTGCGGCTTGAAGTGTTGTCGC
This sequence comes from Paracoccaceae bacterium, assembly GCA_050331395.1. GTDB lineage: Bacteria > Pseudomonadota > Alphaproteobacteria > Rhodobacterales > Rhodobacteraceae > Thermohalobaculum. The sequence goes on along the minus strand of JBHJGX010000103.1, from coordinate 17,465 downwards.
TTCAGACCAGACGCGCCGGTCAAACGGAACCGGGAGGTTCTCGACGATAATGAGAACACGTCGCGGTTTACCAGTTGACGCCGTCATACCGGTCCCCCAAGGTTTCGGCCTCTCGCAGTCGGACCAGATCAAATATTCGCTGATCGGACCTTAACATAGCAGGCACCTGTTTGAATTCGGGCGCCGAGTTGCCGATCACCACCAGCTCGCCATGGCCGACCGTTGCCGCCAGATCGTCGGACAACAGGCTCGAAATATGCGGGATGACATTCGTGATATAGTCACGGTTTGCGCCGACGAGCCGGGCTAAGTGGACGTTCTTGTCATAGATGCGCAGATCGAGACCTTTGCCGATTAGCCGTTCGCAGAGCGTGACTTGCGGGCTTTCGCGGAGATCGTCGGTCCCCGATTTGAAGCTGATGCCCAACACCGACACGCGCCGCGCATCCGTGGCCAGGACGCGTTCGACCGCGCGCTCGATCTGCTGCGCATTGGTCGGCATCAGGCTCTCGAGCAGTGGCAAAGACAAATCGAGTTCGCGGCCCTTATAGGTCAAGGCCCGTACGTCTTTCGGCAGACACGACCCGCCGAAGGCAAAACCGGGCCGTAAATATGCCGGCGAGATGTTTAGTTTCTCGTCCTGACAAAATATGTTCATCACTTCGTGACTATCGACGCCCACGGACTTGGCAATATTGCCAATCTCATTCCCAAACGCGACTTTGACCGCGTGCCAGGCATTGTCCGCGTATTTGACCAGCTCGGCGACTTCGATGCTCGTCAAGATCTTGGGCCCGCCCACCTGTTCATAAAGCGCCAGGACCTGCTCGGCGACGGCGGGATCGGTGGCGCCCACAACCGTCTTCGGTGGGTTGTCATAATCGTAGACGGCCGTCGACTCGCGCAGGAATTCCGGGTTGTTGGCGATCTTCAAAAGCGCCGCCTCGCTGCCCGCCGCCGCTTCCAAGGTCGGGATCACGAGCGCGCGCATGGTGCCCGGCAGGATCGTCGAGCGCATGACCACGAGATGCGGCTGTCCAGCCCGGGCGACGGCGGCGCCGATCTGCTGGCACACCCGTTCGACCGCACCGGTCTCGAGGCTGCCGTTCCGCCGCGAGGGCGTGCCGACGCAGACGAGGCTCGCCTCGCTCTCGGCCACGGCAACGTCCGGGTCGGAGGTCGCGGTCAGGCGCCCCTGGGCGACAGCCTCGGCGATCAACTCGCCCACATAGGCCTCGACGATCGGCGATTTCCCTGCAGCGATCAGCTCGGTTTTGGCCGGTTGCGGATCGACGCCGATCACCCGATGCCCGTCGCGGGCAAGGCAGGCGGCCGACACGACGCCGACATAGCCGAGACCGAAGACCGCGATGCGCATGATGACCCCCCGCCCGACTGCCGAGCGCGGGTGTACCGGAGGGGGCGCCGCGATGCCAGGGCCGGCTGCGGACAATTGCGGCGCTGCGGCACGCTCAGCGGGGGGCGAGTTCCCAGACGATCTCGATCTCGGCGCTGACGGCGGTCTCTCCGGGCGCGATCGGCACGTCGGCGGCGGCGCGCATGGCGGCGCCCGGCATGCCGAGCGGGCGAATGCTGCCCTCGCGGACGGTCATCTGCCGGATCGGCCCGAGGGCGAGGTCGGCCGCCTCCGCATAGGTCTCCGCGGCGAGGCGGGCCTCGGCCACGGCGGCGCGACGGGCTTCGGCGCGGTGCGGTGCGGGATCGGAGAGCTCGAAGCGGATCTCGTCCACGCGGTTGACGCCCGAGCGCACGAGGATGTCGAGGAGACCGCCCAAACGGGCCACGTCGGCGAGGCGAACGGCGACGGTGTTGGCGACCTGATAGCCGTCGAGGCGGCTCTCGCCCTCTTGCGCCCGCGCATAGATCGGTTGGATCGCGAAGCGGTCCGTCTGGATCGACCGATCCGGGATGCCCGCGGTGACGAGCGCGGCGATCACCCGGTCGACGGCCTCGGAATTCGTGGCGACGGCCCCGGCGGCGCTGTCGGCCCGCGTCTCGACGCCGGCACGGAGGATGACGCTGTCCGGGCGGGCGGCGGCCTCACCGCGGCCGACTACGGTGATGGTGGGGGCGGGATCGCGCGGCCGCTCCTCGGCGGGCGCCGCGGCGGCGAGAAGGGCGGCGAGGGCGACGGCGGAGGGGCGCAGCATCTCAGAGTTTCTCCACGAAGACGCGGTCATGTCCGAAGGCGATGTGCCCTGTGATGGCCTCGGCGCCTGCGATCGGGGCCTCATAGGACCAGGCGGCGTCTTCGATGAGACCGGATTTGGCGGCGATATGGTAATAAGTGGCCGCGCCCTTATGCGGGCAGGTGGTCGTTCGGTCCGAGGCCTCCAGAAAGGCCATGCCCACCCCATCCCGGGGGAAATAGACGACCGGATCGTACCCGGTTTCGGTGAGGATAAGCGCTGCATCGGTCTCGGCGATGACCGCCCCGCCGGCCCGGGCAACATATGTCGCCCCCGCGGGGGCGAGCGTAAATGCGTCGGACATGTTCCCTCCTGATGTTTTGCCGCCACCCTAGCTGTGCAGGGGCGACCCGTCCACGGCCGGCGCCCTCAAAGGGGGGCAGTCGCGCGGTCGAGCCAGTCGGCCTCGGCGCCGTCGAGATGGGGCGAGAGCTCTGTGCGGACGCGCGCGTGGTAGGCGTCGAGCCAGGCCCGTTCCTCGCCGTCGAGAAGTTCGGGCAGGATAAGCCGGCGGTCGAACGGGCAGAGTGTCAGGTCTTCGAAGCCGAGCATCTCCCGGTCGCCGCCCTCGGGTATCGCGGCCGGAGTGACCGCCACCAGGTTCTCGAGCCGGATCCCGAACGCCCCTTCGCGGTAATAGCCGGGCTCGTTCGAGAGCACCATGCCGGGGCGGAGGGCGACCGTGCCCGAGCGTCGCGAGAGCGCGGCCGGCCCCTCGTGCACGTTCAGATAGGTGCCGACCCCGTGGCCGGTGCCGTGTTGATAGTCGTAGCCCGCCCGCCAAAGCGCTGCGCGGGCGAGCGGATCCAGATCTCGCCCGGTGAGGCCGGCGGGAAACCGGGCCCGGCTGATTGCGATCAGCCCTTTCAGCACCAGGGTGAAGGGCCGGCGCGGCGCCTCGGGCAGGTCCTCTGGGCGCGGAGCGAAGGCGACGGTCCGGGTGATGTCGGTCGTCCCGTCGCGGTATTGGCCGCCCGAATCGAGAAGCAGGATCTCGCCCGGCGCCAGCTGACGGTTGCTCGCCCGCGTCACCCGGTAATGGACGATCGCGCCATGCGGCCCGGCGCCCGAGATCGTGTCGAAGGAGATATCCCGGAGCTCCCCGGTCGCGCGTCGGAAGGCTTCGAGCCGCTCGACGATGGCGATTTCGTCCGGGCTCCGCGCCGCCTCGGCTTCGCCCTCGAGCCAGGCGAGACATCGCGTCACCGCCACGCCGTCGCGCAGATGGGCCGCCCGCATGCCGGCGAGCTCCGCTTCCGTCTTGCAGGCCTTGGGCAGGAGGCAGGGATCGCTGCCGAAGGCGAGCGTCGCGCCGGCGGCCTCGAGCCGATCCGCCACTGCGAGCGGGGCGGTCGCCTCGTCGAGGAGCACCCGCGCGTCCGAAAGCCGGTCGAGCGCGTCTTCGAATGCCGAGGGCGGTTGGAGCCGAACGCCCGCGCCCAGCCAGTCGGCCACCGCGCCCGAGACCTTGTCTGGCTCGACGAAGAGCCGCACGCCGCCATCGGTAGTCAGGATCGCAAAGGCCTGCGTCACCGGCACATGCGCCAGATCGCCCCCGCGAACGTTCAAGAGCCAGGCGATGCTGTCGGGCAGGCTCAGAACCGCCGCGTCATGGCCGGCCTCGGCCAGCTCCCGACCGAGCCGCGCCCGCTTCGAAGCGGCGCTTTCGCCGGCCAGCGCCTCGTCGTGGATCTGCATGGCGGCCATGGGCGGGGCCGGGCGATCCTGCCAGAGCCGGTCGATCGGATTGGCCCTGAGCGGCCGGAGGGCCGCGCCGGTCGCCTCCACCGCCGTGCGCAGACGGGCGATCTCGGCCCGGCCGTGCAGCCACGGATCGAAGCCGAGCACGGCTCCCCGGTCGAGCGCGCCTTTGAGCCAAGCTTCGAGCGAGGTTTCATGGGTCGCGACCACCTCGACCGTGTCGCCGTCGGTCTGCTCCGCCCCTTGCAGCGTATAGCGTCCGTCGACGAAGAGCGCCGCACGGCCCGGCAGCACCACCGCAAGCCCCGCGCTGCCCGTGAACCCGGTCAGCCAAGCGAGGCGCTCGTCGCGCGGCGCCACCGTCTCGCCCTGATGGGCATCCGTCCGCGGGACCAGCATGCCGTCGAACCCCGCATCCGCCAGGGTCTTGCGGAGCGCGCGGATCCGGACGGGGCTTTCGGTTCCGCCGGCAGAAGGTTCGAATGTCTGGAACATGGGGCCGCCTTCGATGATGGGCGCTCAACCTCCCGCGGACCGCCGCGGGGCGCAAGCACCAAGCCGTTAAGACTTCGTTCACGTCTTTGCGCAGAGACTGTTGCGCTGTGAACGATTGGTTTATATTGCGCTCGCGCTCCGACAGCGACCCAAGAACGAGGGGATCGGAACATGCAACGCAAAGCCCCTGTGGTTGCGGCCGTGTTGGCCGCGGGGATCGCCGCCACGTCGGTCGGCCGGGCGGATGTCCCCGCGGGGTATTGGTTAACCGAGAACGGCCGCGCCATCGTTCAGATCGAACCCTGCGGCTCGTCGATCTGCGGCAGGCTTGCCTGGCTCGCCAATCCGACCCAATCGGACGGCACGCCGAAACGCGACGAGAACAACCCGGATCGCGGCGCCCGCATGCAGACGCTTTGCGGGCTCGAACTCATCGGCGAGTTCATGCGCGCGCGCGACGACCGCTGGGAAGGCGGCTATATCTATAACCCGCGAGACGGAAAGAAATATTCCGCCTGGCTCGCCCTCGATGGCAGCGACCGGCTGAAAGTGCGGGGCTATCTCGGGCTGCCGCTCCTTGGCCAGACCCAGACCTGGACCAGGATCGACGGCAACCGGGGCGGCTGCGCCCATCTCTTCGATAACTGAGGCGCGCCGGGCCGACGCTCAGCCGCCGACCGGCCAGGCGAGCCAGGCGCCGGCACGCTGCGCGAGCTCTTCCGGCGGAAAGCCGATCAGCAGGCTGACCCGATCCTGCGGATCGTCGGGATTGCGCGCGTAGACCCGCTCGGCGAGCCGCCCGCGGCGATAGCCGACCGTGATCCGCCGTCCCTCGTAGATCCGTCCGCTGTCAACGAATTGCAGCACCGCCGCATCGGCCTGTGGGCGGCTCAGCCGGGCGACCGGGCCGTTCAGATCCCGCAACAGCGTGGTGCCGTCGCGCTCGTCCTCGGCGACGAGCATGGCGTCAATTGCGCGGTCCGGGGCGCGCATACGCGCCGTCACTCCGGTGGCATAGGCCGCGTCCGACCGCGGGATCGTCAGCGCGCCGTCGAGGGCCACCACGCGACACCCGCAGCCGGTGTGGCGGGGCTCGAGGAGCGCCAGACATTGCCGCAACGCGGTCGCGGCGGCCTCGCCCCGTGCCGCCGGCCCGTCCCCGCCGCTCGGTCCTGGACCGGAGGGGCTGCCGGCGACCGCCGCGGCCGGACAGCCGAGGGCGGGCATTCCGCGGGCGAGGGCGCGCGGGAAGGGCGCCTCGAGAAACGCGCGACCTTCTGCCGCACCAACGAGATACGCCAGCGCGTCGCTCGTGACGGTCCGCGCCCCGTCGCGTCGCCGCAGGACCTCGGTCCCGTTCTGTTCAGCGATGCGCCGGGCGAGCGGGATCTCCTCCTCGGAGAGCGCCGCGATCACCGGGGGGCGCTCCAGCACAACTATGCGTTGATTTCCAGAGAGTTCCGAAATCCGGCTGCGAGCCGATGTCGCCTGCTCGGTCAGGGGAACGCAGGACGCGACTGCGAGCACGAAACTCATCGCAGAGGCGCGACCGAGGGCAGGGCTAATGGTCTTGATCATGGACAAACACCTCAGGGGGCGAGCGCGGCGCAAGCTTTTCGACGGGTCCGTTGCTTTTTTTCAGATTCGGGTTTTAGCATCCAGAAAATACGGCCATAATATGCTTGGGTCATGGAAGAAGGTCGACAACACACGGGGTATGGGTTTGGCAGACAGTGAGAACGACGAAGGCTGTGTCGTAACGGGCCGGGTCAAGTGGTACGATGTGGTCAAGGGCTATGGCTTTGTTGTGCCTGATGCCGGCGGTCCGGACGTGATGGTTCATGCCTCTTGTGTGCGGGCATTCGGCAAGATGGGGCTGGCGGAAAACGCTCAGGTCAAGCTCACGGCGGCGCGCGGGGAGCGGGGGCTTCAGGCGTCCGAACTACTGGAGGTTGACGAGCCCGAACCCGAGCACGGCGCGAACGGCTTTGGCGAGGCGTCGCGGCCGACGGATTTCCTCGGACCGAATGTGGAAGCGGGGCCGCTCGTGCCCGCCCGTGTGAAATGGTTCGACAAGCAAAAGGGCTTCGGCTTCGTCAACGTGTTCGGCGATCCGGAGGACGTCTTCGTCCATATGGAGACCGTGCGGCGCTGCGGATTTCAGGATCTCGCCAGCGGCGAGGGTATGGCGTGCCGGACCTTCCGCGGTCCGCGCGGGCTGATGGTGGCGGAACTGCGGCTCTGGGAAGCGGCGAACGGCGTCAACACGCCCGAAGTCTGGAGCCGCTGAGGACGCCATGCGCATCGGGATTGCGTTCGCGTCGTTTGCCGCGCTCGGCGCAACGTTCGCGCCGGCCGATCCGATCGGCGGCGACTGTGATCCGGGGATCATCCGCGTCGAAGCCGAGCCCGGGAGGGTGGTGAGCTTCGACGTCGAAATTGCCCGCACGCCCGATGAAAAAGCGCAGGGGCTGATGTTCCGCCCGAGCCTCGCTCCCGACCGCGGCATGATCTTCGTCTACGATCCGGCCGAGGTGGCGGGGTTCTGGATGAAAAACACCATGATCTCTTTGGACATGATTTTCATCGGTGCGGATGGCCGTGTGCTGAACCTCGCCGAACGGACGGTGCCCTATTCGCTGGAGACCCACCGCTCCGAAGGGCCGGTGCGCATCGTGCTCGAGATCGCGGGCGGGCGCGCGGCGGCGCTTGGGATCGACGCGGGCGACCGGGCCGTTCATCCGGAGTTCGACGCGGCGCCCGAGGGCTATCGCTGCGATCCGTGAGAGGCCTTCCGAAAAGCACTTCTCATGACAGGCGATGCGCGACGGAGGGGCGCTTGCGGGCGCGGGTCTGCGCGACTATGACCAAGAACATCTCGGGGCGTAGCGCAGCCTGGTAGCGCGTCGGTTTTGGGTACCGAAGGCCCCCAGTTCGAATCTGGGCGCCCCGACCACTCCTCCCGTCAGTAAAGCGTCCGCGCCATCCGCTCGGGATAGTCGGCATCATAGCGCGCCCCGTCGAAGGGCGTCCCCTCGGCTGCGTGGAAGGCTGCCAGCATGTCGCCCGCGCTCGGCAGCCGGTCGCGCGCGATCTGTGCCTCCGCATCCCAAAGCCGGCCGCGGACGAGCGCCTTCTGACACTGATAATAGCACCGCTCGACCGCCACCCGGATCACCGCCCGCGCCGGCCGCCCGCCGAGCCCATGCGCCGCACAAAGCTCCGGATCGACGGTGATCTCGGCGCGGCCATTGATGCGAAAGGTCTCGCCGATCCCCGGGATCAAGAACAAGAGCGCCACCCGCCGGTCGCGAAGGATGTTGCGGAGCGTGTCGAGCCGGTTGTTCCCGGGCCGGTCGGGGATTTCGACGCTTTGCGGCCCCGTCACCCGCACGAACCCGGCCGGATCGCCGCGGGGCGAGGCGTCGAGCCCCTCGGGGCCCGCGGTCGCGATCACCACGAAAGGCGCGGCCTCGACAAAGGCCCGATAGGGCGCGGCGATGTGGTCGAGCTCCTTGACGAGCGCGCGCGTGAGCGGTGCGCCGTAATGCGCCTCGAGCGCGGCGATATCGGACAGTCGGTGAGGGTCGTCGGTCATCGGGCTCCGCCGCGTCATTTTCCCAGGGGCATGGCGAACCCGGTCAGATCGCCGGGCCCCTCATAGTGGTAATCGACCAGGGCACCTGCTTCCATCTCGAGACGGGTCGGGCCGTTGCCTTCGCGCACCGGCACATAGCGGATCCGTTCGGCCGCGCGCGGACGCCCAGCCCCATCGCGCGACAGAACCCGGTCGCCGGCTGCGGTGAACCGCGCCGTGCCTTCGGCCGTCTTGCGGTCCCAGCCGATGAGGGTGCCCGCCCCGTCATAGAGAAACCGATCCGACCAGGCGCGCTCGGCAAAAAGCATCGGGTCCGCATAACGCTTGGCCCGCGCCGGATCCGCATGGTCGAGGATCCGGATCCGCCCCGCATCGTCGTAAACCCGGCGTTCCCGTGGGGGATAGCTCACGCTGAGGAAGGCCGGCGCCGAGAGTTCGACGCCGTTATGGGCGAAGACACCGATATCGACGCGGTGGCTCAGGCGCTCGGGATCGCCCGGGATCGGCGCGGGCTCGTGCCAGGGGATGGTGAGCGTCGCCTCCGACCCGTCGGCCGAGGTCTCGATGCGGATCCGCGCTGCATCGCCGCGGAGCACGCGCCAAAAGAAGGCAAGCGGTCGGCCGTTCGGGTCGCGGGTGCCCGCTGCCGAGATCCGCATGCGGAGCGTCTGCCCGGTTCGGCGGTGGATGCGCGCGATCGCCGACGGCGTGTCGAAGAGCCGCTCGCCGAGGAACGCGGCCGCCGCGTCGGGGCCTGCCGGGTCGAGCGGGGCCTCGTCGAGGACCTCGAGCCGGACCATCGGCGGCAGCGCATCGGCACGCAGCCGGGCGGCAATCTCCACGACCCGCGCTTTGTCGAGCCGGTGTGCCTCGAACGCGGTCGGATGCGCCGTCCCGTCGAGATAGCCCGCATCCTCCGGGGCGAGCGCCATCGCCCGGCGCAGGATCAGTTGGAGCGTCGGCGCGATGAGCCCCTCGGCCTCGGCGCGGTCGCGCGTTTCGGGCTGCAGCGCCGCGAGCGCCAAGGCGATATTGAAGAGAAACGGCCGGTCGGAGCCGGAGGAGCCCTGGCTGATCAGCTGATAGGGGGTGTTGGCCGGGAACAGGTCTCCGCGCCCCGGATCGTGGTCGCGATGTTCCGGGTACACATAGAGATGGTTCGCCTCGTATTGGCGGGCGAGGCGCTGGACCCAGCCGGGCTCCGTGAGCTGGCGCCGGGCCTGGCTTCGCCAGAGCGGGCCGCGGGTCAGGGCGGTCGAGGAATTTCCGAAGGTAATGGCGTCGAAGAGGATCTCGGTGTTCGGTCCGTAATCGAGGCCTAGCTGTCGGACCCCCGGGCCGTAGCGGGTCCGGGCGAGCTGCGGGAAGAAGCGGAGCTGGAGGCCCGAATGGTCCCGGTCGCGGTTGTCGTAGAGCACCCGGACATGGCCGGCCGCGTCGCCCCGGCGGTAGCGGCGGTTGACCTCCGATGCGAGGGGGCCGAAGCGGTCCGCCGGTCGGAGCGGTCGGACATCCGCGGTCGGCATCTCGATCCGGGGAACGAAGGCGAGGCGGGCGGGATCCCAGCCGGTCGCGGCCACGGTCACGGGCACGTCGCGGCCGTCTGCGGGTGCCGGCGGGGGCCGCAGGGTCTCGGCCACGCGGTCGGCCAGCGCCAGCGCCTCTGGGTCGCCGGCCAGCCTGTCGAAAGGCGCCCGCGCAAGGAGGGCGCGGACCGACCCCGCGCCCAGATCGGCGGCCTTGGCCAGCGCTGCAAGGGCTGCGGCACGATCCCCGCGGTCGAGGGCAAGACGGGCCTCGGCGAGGGCGAGTTCGGGGCGGTCGGCAAATCGGGCGGCGAGCCCAGCGATCAGGCGCTCGGCCTCGCGATCGGCCCCGGTCATGAGGAGCGTGCCGAGCCCCGAGAGCCCGCGGGCGAGACCCGGCACCTCGAGCACGGGCGGCAGCGGCGGGGCAGGGGCCGCCTCGGACCCGCCGGAGGCTAACACGCCCGCAAAGACCGCCGCGAGGGTCGTGCGCCGCTTCATCGGCGGCGAAACGGCAAAGCGAGCGACCAGAGAAGGCGCGAGGGCCCGGTGTCTTGGTGCTCCGCGAGGCCAAGGGTCATGCCCTCCTGTCCCCCGGCGGGCTCGGCCGTGTAGGTGCCGAAGATCCGGTCCCAGATCGCCAGGTTGAAACCGTAATTCGTGTCGTGTTCGACGCGGTGCACCGAATGGTGGACCCGGTGCATGTCCGGCGTGACGACGACCCATCGCAGGGCCCGGTCGAGGCGCCCCGGCAGCCGCAGGTTCCCATGCGTGAAGAGTGCGGCGCTCGACAGTATGGCCTCGAAGACGATCACCGCCCAGACCGGCGCACCGAGGGCATAGACGAGCCCGATCTTCAAGCTCATCGAGACGGCGATCTCGAGGGGATGGAACCGGATCCCGCTCGAGACGTCCAGGTCCCGGTCCGCATGGTGCACCCGGTGCAGGCGCCAGAGAAGCGGGATCTTGTGGCTCGCCACATGTTGGAGCCAGATCGCAAAATCGAAGATCACGAGCACGAGCAGAAACTCGAGCCAGAGCGGCCAGTCGGTGGCATAGAAAAATCCGATGCCGTGCGCCTCCGCATCGAGGGCGGCGCCGACCGCGGCCGCGCCGAAGACGATCCGGACCATGGCAGTGTCGAGGATCGACATTCCCCAATTGGTCGACCAACGGCGGCCTGTGCTCTCTATCCGGCGGCGACGGGGGGCCGACCGCTCCCAAAGCGCCACCGCGACGAAGACGCCGAGAAAAATGCCGAGCCTGATACCTGCGTCCATAAGTTCCTCCCGAGCCGTTTAGAGATCGACGCGAGGGGCGCCCCGTTCAAGCGACGGGACCCCTTGCCGCGCGGCACTCACCGAGAGATGAGCGTGCCGGCCCCGTGCTCGGTGAAGAGCTCGAGCAGCACCGCATGGGCCGCCCGACCGTCGAGGATCACCGCCGCCTCGACCCCGTCTTCGATGGCCGCGATCGCCGTCTGGACCTTGGGGATCATGCCCCCGGCGATGGTGCCGTCCGCGATCAGCCGTTCGATATCGTCGCGGCTGAGGGCGGTGAGGACATGGCCCTCTTTGTCCTTCACCCCTTCGGTATCCGTGAGGAGGAGGAGGCGTTTCGCCTTCATCGCGCCGGCGAGCGCGCCTGCGACCGTGTCTGCGTTCACATTATAGGTCTCGGCCGGATCCCGGCCCGCACCGACCGGAGCGACCACCGGGATGAACCCGCTGTCGAGGAAGGTCGTCAAGACGTCGGGCTGGATCTCCACAGGCTGGCCGACGAAGCCCAAATCGAGCGCGCGTTCGATCGCGCTCTCCCCGTCGCGGGTCCGGTGTGCGGCCTTCTCGCAAGTCATCAGCCGGCCGTCCTTGCCCGAGAGCCCGACCGCGCGTCCGCCCTGGCCGTTGATCGCGGCGACGATGCGTTTGTTGATGACCCCGGCCAGGACCATCTCGACGACCTCGACGGTCTCGGCTGTGGTGATCCGGAGACCCTCGGAAAACTCCGACCTCACCCCGAGGCGCTCGAGCATCTCGTTGATCTGCGGCCCGCCGCCGTGGACGATCACCGGGTTCACGCCGCATTGCTCCATCAGCACGATGTCGCGCGCGAACCGCGCAAGGCTCGCCGCGTCGCCCATGGCATGGCCGCCGAACTTCACGACGATCGTGCTGCCGTCATAGCGCTGGAGATAGGGGAGCGCCTCGGAGAGCGTGCGCGCCGTGGCCAGCCAGTCCCTCACATCCGGTCTCCGCATGCCTGCTCCCGTTCTGTCACGCGGAGCGATAGCCCGGAGACCGGGCGGGCCGCAAGCGTCAGACCGGGCCGGCTTTGCGCAGCGTGAAGGGCCGAGCATTCGCCAAAGACGGCACCCGGGCGCGTGCGTGGGACACCTCGTCGAGATCGAGCGTCACATGGGTCGTGCCTTCGCCTTCGCCCGCATCGGCGATCACGCGCCCCCATGGATCGACGGCGAGCGAATGGCCGTAGGTCTCGCGGCTCCGACCCGAGGCCGCAGGGTGCGTCCCCCATTGCGCCGGCGCGAGCACGAACGCGCCCGTCTCGATGGCCCGCGCCCGGAGCAGCGTCTCCCAATGCGCCCGGCCTGTCGGTACGGTGAAGGCCGAGGGCACGGCGATGATCTCCGCGCCGGCTTCGGCCAAGCTCCGATAGAGCGCGGGGAAGCGCATATCGTAGCAGATCGTCATCCCGATCCGGGCGAGCGGCGTCTCGGCCAGCACCACCTCGGTGCCCGGCCGGTAGCCCCGGCTCTCGCGATAGCGCTCGTCGCCGCCGAGCGCGACGTCGAACATGTGGATCTTGTCATAGCGTGCGGCGATCTCGCCCTCGGGCCCGATCAGGAACGCGCGGTTCGCAAAGCGCCCGTCCGCGTCGCCGGTCTTGATCGCGAGCGAGCCCGCGAGCAGCCAAATGCCGGTCTCCGCCGCCACCTCCCGTAAGGCCGCGAGCGTCGGGTCGTCCGCCTCGGGCGACAGCACCGCCTCCTGGCGGGCACGGTCGAGCGAGACGCAGTTCGTCACTTCGGGCGTGAGCACGAGCGCGGCGCCCGCGGCGGCCGCATCGCGGATCATGTGGACGACCCGGGCGCGGTTGGCGTCCGGATCGTCGCTCGATGTGATCTGCAGGAGCGCCGCCCGCACCGCCATCAGGCTGCGAGCAGCCCGTCGAGCTTGCCCGCCCGCTCGAGCTCGGCCAGCTCGTCCGAGCCGCCGATGCCGACGCCGTCGACGAAGATCTGCGGAACCGTCCGCCGGCCGTCTGCCCGGGCGATCATCTCGGCCTTTGCGGTGGCGTCGCCGAGCACGTTGATCTCGCGATAGGCGATGCCCTTGCGCGCGAGCAGCCGCTTCGCGCGGAAGCAGTACCCGCAGAGCGGGCTCGTGTAGATTTCCACGGGTTTCATGTTTCGTCCTCCAATTGCGTATCGACCGGGAGATAGGGAGTGCGGTCCGGCACCACCAGGGCCGTCACGAGCACGTCAACGGCCCGTGCCCCGCCCGCGAGGCAGGCCGCGGCGCAGGCTTCGAGCGTCGCGCCGGTGGTCATCACGTCGTCGATCAGCAGCACCCGGCGCCCGGCGATCCGCCGCCGGCCCCGCGGCGTGACCGCGAAGGCGCCCGCGAGATTGGCCGCGCGCGCATCGGCGCCGAGCCCCCCCTGGCTCGGGGTCGGCCGGGTTCGGCGGAGCAGCATGGGCGCATAAGCCTCGGATCTGCCCGCCTGCCGAGCCAGGCGACGGGCAAGCTCGGCCGACTGGTTGAAACGCCGGGCGAGCAGCCGGCTCCAATGGAGCGGGACCGGCACGATCGCGTCCGCCTCGGCCAGGAGCGGCGCACCGGCCCGGGCCATCCAGCCCGCCAGCAGCGGCACCAGGTCTTGTCGGTCGCCGTGTTTGAGCGCCATCACGAGCGCCCGCCCCGTCCCGTCATACCGCATGGCCGCGCGGCCCCGATGCCAAGGCCGTGGGCGACGGGTGCAGGCGTCGCAGAGGATCTCGGGGATCGCGGCGCCGTCGGTCGGCGCGCCCGGCACCGCCTGTCCGCAGGCCCGGCAGCGCGGTCCCGAGAGCAAGAGCCCGAGCTCGGCCCAGGCGGCCGGGCCGACACCGTGCGGGCTGTCGGTTTCTTCGCCCGTAACCGGGCAGTGCGGCGGAAAGATCGCGTCGAGAAGCGCCATACGCCCTAGATAGCCATTCGAAAGGAGAACCGCGATGGAGAATGCGCCGACCCTCGTCGATTGGCCGATGCTCGCGTGCCGGCGCGACCGGGCGATGGCCCGCAGCTTTGCTGGGCAAGCGGATTTCCTCTGGACCCGAGCGGCCGACGGGATCGCCGAGCGCCTCGAGGACGTGACGCGGGACTTCCCCGATGCGCTTCTCTTCGGGACCGGGGCGGGCGTGGTCCAACGCGCCCTTCCGTCCAAGGTCGGGTCCCGGAGCGTCCGCGCCTTCGACCCGTCCCCGCGCATGGCCGCGGCCGCCGGCGCGCGGCCTTTGCCCTCGGAGACCCTCCCCGTCGAAGAAGGCTCAGCCGATCTCGCGCTCTCGGTCTTTCTCATGCACTGGTCGAACGATCCGATCGGGCATCTCATTCAACTCGCCCGGGCGCTCCGTCCCGACGGTCTCGCGATCGCCGTCCTGTTCGGCGGGCAAACGCTCTCCGAGCTCCGCGCGGCGCTTGCGACCGCCGAGGCCGAGGTGACCGGCGGGCTCTCGCCACGGGTCGCGCCGATGGGCGAGATCCGGGATCTGGGCGCGCTCCTGCAGCGGGCGGGCCTCGCGATGCCGGTGGCCGATAGCGAGCGGCTCGCTGTGACCTATGCGGACCCGCTGGCGCTTCTGCGCGAACTCCGCGCGATGGGGGAGACCAACATCCTCGCCGAGCGGCCGCGTCGGCCTCTCCGCCGCCAGGTGCTCGCGCGGGCGCTTGAGCTCTACGGCGCCCATTACGCCGAGCCCGGCGGCCGGGTGCGCGCGAGCTTCGAGATCGTGACGCTCACCGGCTGGGCCCCGGCGGCCGGACAGCCGCGCGCGCTCCGTCCCGGCAGCGCCAAAACCCGGCTGGCCGAGGCGCTCGGCACCGTCGAGATCCCCACCGGCGAGAAACCGGGCGAACGCTCCTAACCCGAAGGCTTGAGCTCGCGTCGGGTCCGCCCCGGGGAGGGGGCGCGCCGATTACGTTGCCCCTGTTCTGCCGCCTCGGCTGAACCCCGATCGTCGCCGCCTGAGCTGCGCCGCTGAGACATGCGGTCGCGCGCCACCGCAGCCCGTCCGTTTGAACCCCCTTCGCCCGGTGTTATCTGTCGCTGACAACCGACGGAGGATCCCATGCTCGATCAGACTGCGAGGCCGCGCCCCGGGACGGGCCGTCTGGCCCATGCCCCGAAAGACCATCCCGGCGTGCCGCGCGCACGTGTTGGGGTGTTGCTGGCCAATCTGGGTACGCCCGATGCCACGGACTATTGGTCGATGCGCCGGTATCTGAACGAGTTCCTCTCGGACAAACGCGTGATCGAATGGCCGTCGGCGCTGTGGCAACCGATCTTGCAGACCATCGTGCTCACCAAACGGCCGTTCTCGAGCGGCGAGGCCTATCGCGGCATCTGGAATACCGAGCTTGATGAGAGCCCGCTTCTCACCATCACCCGCAACCAGACCGAGAAACTCCGCGACCGGCTCGAGGCCGAGTTCGGCGACGGGGTGCGCGTCGAGTTCTGCATGCGCTACGGCAACCCCTCGACCGAGAGCGTCATCCAGCGACTGCAGCGCGAGGGTTGCGAGCGGATCGTCTTTTTCCCGCTCTATCCGCAATTCGCGGCGGCGACGACGGCGACGGCGAACGATCAGGCCTTCCGGGCGCTGATGAAGCTCCGTTGGCAGCCGGCGATCCGCACCGTGCCCGCCTATCACGATCATCCGGCCTATATCGAAGCGTTGGCGCAGTCGGTCGAGCGGGCCTATGCGGGCTTCGAGACCTCGCCGACCGCACTTGTGGCCTCGTATCACGGCCTTCCGCAGAGCTATTTCCGCAAGGGCGATCCCTATCACTGCCATTGCCAAAAGTCGTCGCGTCTCCTGCGCGAGCGGCTTGGCTGGGCGCCCGGCGAAATTCACACGACATTCCAGTCCCGCTTCGGTCCCGAAGAATGGCTTCAGCCCTATACGGTTGAGTATGTCGCGAAGCTTGCCGAAGAGGGTCACAAGACCATTGCCATGATGGCACCGGGCTTCTCCTCCGATTGCGTCGAAACGCTCGAAGAGATCAACGAGGAGATCAAGGAAGCCTTCGAAGAGGCGGGCGGGGAGCATTTTTACTATATCCCCTGCCTCAACGACGATGATGCGCATATCGACATGATCGAGCGGATCGTCCGGCGGGAAGCGCTCGGTTGGCTCGACGACCGCGGCGCGCGCAGCGTGGACCAAGCAGCGGAGGTCGGCCTCGCCGCGGAATGAGATCCCAAACGAAGAAGGGCGCCCGGAGGCGCCCTTTTACGTTAGTACCGTTTCAGTCTCAGCTCCCACGACGTGCCGTGTAACCGAGTGCCGCGAGACCGGTGAGCGCGAGCCAAAAGCCCGCCGGCAATGGGATGACTTGATCGTTGCCATCGACCGTCGGCCGCACGACCGTCCCTTGCGATACGTCGAGGGTCGTCAAATTTTGGCCCACGGACACGGTGCCGATTTCGACGATGCCAGAAACATCCACGACGAGGTTCCCAGTCAAGAGTGCACCGATGTTTGGCACTTCGACGATTGCATTGAAAGAAAACCCGGTCGGGGTGTTTTCGACCTGCGAACCAAATTCGAAATCGATCTGGCCCGATTCTTCGTCTGATATGCTCTCAATTGTGGTCCCGGGCAGGTTCGAGGACAACAGGCTGACATTCGCAATCGGATCGAACACGGTCGCCGCCGTGCCGTCGAAATCGAAGGCGAGGCCCGTAATCCCGGTAAGGCCGCTGGTCGGGTTGAACCCCGCGCTCACATTCACGTTGCTGAAGTTCGCGGTGTATTCGAGTAGTCCGGCGGTCGGATCGAAAATCACCGAGCCCCCGTCCAAGGTCAAGGCGCCGGCCGGCGCGGTCAGAACGGCCGCAAGCGCGGCAAGGCGAAGCGTCGCAGGTTTCATGATGGATCTCCCCTCGAGTTGCAAAGCATTACGCGCGAATCGGTGCCGGTCGTCAACGGCTTATTCGCCTTAAACGCGAGTAAATCCAAAAGGGCATCCGAGTCGAGCGGCGACCGACGGCCAGCGATATGGCGTCGGTAATGGCCGTATCCTGAGTGACCTTCGGGAGTGCACTCGCGTCAGCCCGTTCGCTCCGCCGTAACTCGCGATCAAGTTCTCCGCCGTCAAGGGATGAGACAGATCGGTCGGACCGGAGGCTTTGACCTTCGCCCGTCGGACTGCTAGCAATGGTGGCATGGATGGCTCGACCCCCCAGATCTCGCCCCGCCCCATACGGCGGCTGCCCGAAGCGCTTGCCAACCGCATCGCGGCGGGGGAGGTGGTGGAGCGCCCGGCCTCGGCGGTCAAGGAACTTGTCGAGAACGCTCTCGACGCCGGCGCGACCGAGATCGACATCGCCATCGCCGACGGCGGCAAGCGGCTGATCCGCGTCGCGGATGACGGCCACGGCATCCCGCCCGACGCCCTCGCCCTCGCCCTCGAGCGCCATGCGACCTCGAAGCTCGACGGTGAAGACCTGTTGCGGATTTCCTCCTTCGGCTTTCGCGGCGAGGCGCTGCCCTCGATCGCCTCGGTCTCGCGGTTGACGCTGAGCTCGCATGCGGGCGGGGAGGCCTGGGAGATTGCGGCGGAGGCGGGCGCGCTCGGCGCGCCGCGGCCGGCTGCCCGCGGCCCGGGGACGACCGTCGAGGGGCGCGCTCTCGTTGCGGCGCCGCCCGCGCGG
>JBHJGX010000102.1:0-9105 GCA_050331395.1 Paracoccaceae bacterium | reverse complement strand
CACTTTGGCGCGCCCTCGAGTGCTCGCCGCCCCCGCGCGAGCCACCGCGCGGGGGGTGGGCCACGGATCGCGCGGATGTGGTGGCGGCCCCTGCCGGGCCGGCCTCCGATAAATCGGAGCACGGCGGATTAGCTCCGGGCGTCGAAGATCCGGCCGAGGGCGTTGAGGAGGAGTTGCGCGGCAAGGATCGCGGTGACGCCGGCTGGGTCATAGGGCGGGCTCACTTCGACCAGATCGAGACCCGCGATCTCGTGGGTACGGGCGATACCCGCCAAGATCTCCAGCACTTCGTCATAGAGAAACCCGCCATGGGAGGGCGTGCCGGTTCCGGGAGCGATCGACGGGCAGAAAGCGTCGATATCGATTGTCAAATAGAGCCGAGCGCCGGCCGGGATCCGGGCGAGAAGCCGCTCGGTGCCGAGAGCGCGGGTCTGGCGGACCGACAGGATATCCGAGCCCATTGCGCGGGCCGCCTCGTAGCCCTCGCGGGCGGTCGAGCTCACATTCCGGATGCCGATCTGGGTCAAGCCTGTCACATGGGTCATCTCGGCCGCTCGGCGCATGACATTGCCGTGGCCGTGGCGCACGCCATGGCGTTCGTCGACAAAATCGAGATGAGCGTCGATTTGGAGAACGTGAAGCGGGCCTCGGCCTTCGAAGGCGGCGAGGGCGGGGATTGTCACCGAGTGATCGCCGCCTAGGGTCACCGGCAGGGCGCGGGCGGCGAGGATCGCGTCCACGCCCGAGCGGATATTGGTGTGGCTGCGCACCGTATCGGTGTGGACGATATCCGCATCGCCGATGTCGAAGATCGGGATTTCGGGGCCGAGATAGGTGCGGTCGTCCTCATGGTCGTAAGCTCCCGCATGGCCGAAGGCGAAGAGCGTGGAGGCCTCTCGGATCGCCCGCGGTCCAAAGCGGGCGCCCGCTCGCCATTGGGTGCCCGCATCGAACGGGGCACCGAGAATGCAGGCCCCGCCTGCCGCTTCGCCGAGTGCGTGCCAATCGGGATGATAGGGCCTTTTGCCGAAGGTTGCGATCCCGACAAAGGGGAGATCGAGCCGCCCGCTCTCATAGCCATGGGTCATTCGTTTTCCCTCTTGTCGGCTCTGCTGTCCGCCGTGCCGATGCCACGATCGCGGATTGCCGCATAGGTCAGGGCAGGTCCGCCTGTGGTCGACGGAGATGTGTCGGGGTCTTCCCAGGATGCCCCGGCTCGGTCCAGCCGAAGGCGACGGACCGAGCGAATGGCGTGGCGCGCTCTGGCGCGCCTCCGATTGGCCCGAGGCCGTCCGGTTTACGCCCGCTCTAAGGCCAGCGCGATGCCCTGCCCGCCGCCGATGCACATGGTGACGAGGCCGCGCTTGCCACCGGTCCGTTCGAGCTCGGCCAGGCATTTGAGCACGAGGACGGCACCCGTCGCGCCGATCGGGTGGCCGAGGGCAATGGCGCCGCCATTCGGGTTGACCTTGTCCGGGTCGAGCGCCAGCGCCTTGTTCACCGCGAGCGCCTGTGCGGCGAAGGCCTCGTTCGACTCGATCACGTCGAAATCCGCAGCCGCGAGCCCGGTCCGCACCAGCAGCGTCTCGACGGCCGGGATCGGGCCGATCCCCATCACCTCGGGCCGGACGCCCGCATGGGCATAGCCGAGGACCCGCGCGCGGATCGTGCGCCCGGCTTTCTCGGCGGCCTCCGCCTCGCCGAGCACGAGCGCGGCCGCTCCGTCATTGATCCCCGACGCGTTGCCGGCGGTGACGGTTCCGTCCTTGCGGAAGACCGGCCGAAGGCGCGCCAAGTCATCGGGCGTCGTCGCGGGCTTGGGGTGCTCGTCGGTGTCGACGGCGATCTCGCCCTTGCGTGTCTTGATCGTGAAGGGGGCGATGTCGCGGGCAAAGCGGCCCTCGGCCATGGCGGCGCCTGCGCGCTTCTGGCTCGTCAGTGCGAAAGCGTCCTGCTCGTCGCGGGAGATGCCGCGCTCGGCGGCGACGTTCTCGGCGGTCACGCCCATATGACCGGTGCCGAAGGGGCAGGAGAGTGCGCCGATCATCATGTCGACCGCGGCGGTATCGCCCATCTTCTGGCCGAAGCGCGCCGATTGGAGGCCGTGGGGGCTGCGGCTCATGCATTCCGCCCCGCCCGCGAGCGCGTAATCCGTGTCGCCCATGGCGATCGCTTGCAGGCCCGAGACGACCGCTTGGGCGCCCGATCCGCAGAGGCGGTTGACGTTCATTGCGGGGGCGGTGTCCGGGATGCCGGCCTCGATGGCCGCGACGCGGCAGAGGTACATGTCGCGCGCTTCGGTATTGAACACGTGGCCGAAGACCACATGGCCGATATCCGCGCCGTCGACGCCCGATCGTTCGAGGGCTGCGCGGGCCACATGGGCCGCGAGCGCGGTGGGCGGGGTATTGGCGAAGGCGCCGCCGAAGGTACCTATGGCGGTGCGCGCCCCGTCGAGGATGACGACGTCGCGGGTCATGGATGGTCTCCCTGGTGCTCTCCCGTCGGGCTCTCTGGCCCGGCGCCGTCATGATGGGAAAAGCGTGGAGGCCCCGCAAGGTCGTCGGTCATGAAAAACCCCTCCGCAGCGGCTGCGGAGGGGGGAGAGACGCGTGGCGCGCGGCGGCCGGGCCGGCCGGCATGCGGATCAGCGGATCCAGACCTCGACGCGACGGTTGGCAACGCGGCCCGCGAAGGTCGTGTTGCAGCCCACCGGCGTGAGCTCGCCATAGCCTTGCACGCGGATATCGGCGCCTTCGAACTCGCCCGCATCGGGAAGATCGGCCACGGCCGCGGCCATCGTGAAGAGGACGCCCTGGGCGCGGCGGGCGGCAAGCGCCCGGTTGAGCTCGAACTGGCCGATCGAGTCGGTGAAGCCCACGAGGAGGATTTCCTTGCCGTCATAAGCGCCGTCGATGATGTCGCGGGCGAATTGCTCGGCGTCGCGCTGCGATTTGGCGGTGAGCTGGGACGAGCCCGGCGTGAACCGGAACGTGGTCGACAGGCGGGTGGCGTCCCGGAACTCGGTGAGCATTTCGCGCATGAGCGGGAGCGAGAACTCGTCCTCAGAGGTGATCGCGTGGGTGATCCGCAGGCCCTGCTGGTTCAGGCTTTGCGCTTCGGCCGCGAGCGAGATGAAGCCCGCTTCCTCGATGAAGGGGGAGGACTCTTCGGAGAGCGCGAAGTCCATGATCCGCTGGGCGTGGACCGGCATTTGCCGCCCGGTCGTGTAGAGATAGAGACGACGCGCGAGCGGGTATTCTTCGGTCTTGATCGCGAAGGTGCTCGGGAAGGTGAGGAGGCCGCATTCCTGGCGGATCGGCAACACCTTGGCAGCCCGCGCATAGGCAAAGCCCACGAAGCCGATGCCCGCCTCATCGCTCGACACGTTGTCGGAGAGCTCGACGCTGTCCTCGAAGCGGAAGGCGTCTTCGGAGATCTCGACCGCGTTCGCATCCAGGACCAGCGACTTGAAGGTATCGAAGGTGCCGGATCGGTCGTCGCGGGCATAGATGTTGATCGGCGCGTCGATGCCGCCGAGTTCCGACCAGTTGACGATCTCGCCCGAGAAGATGCGGGCGATTTCCTCGACGCTGATCGACGACACGGGGTTGTTGGGATGGACGAGGATGATGAGCCCGTCCAGGGCAACGATGTGCTCGTTCCCGGTGTCGCGGAGTTCGTTGATGCCGGTGTCCTGAAGAAGGACCGCTTCGTCGTCCTTCATCCGGCGCGAGGACATGCCGATCACGGCTCGCCCGTCGGCGAGCGCCGGGTAGGAAGTGCCGGACCCGTGCGCCTGCAGATCGATCGCTGCCATTTCCTGGCCGCTCGAATGGACGATGCGGAAGGTGCGCTCGTTCTCGACGGCGCCGATCTCGCGCTCGACCGAGGCCTGGATCACGTCGCTGTAGCCTTCAATGAGCGCCGGCATCAGCGCGTCGCCGATGGTGTTCGAGCCGTGAATGCCGAACGCATTGCCGAACAGCTGGTTCGCCGGGCACGCGTCGCCTTCGCAGGTCACGAGCAGCGCGTCGATCTCAAGCGTCCCGAGCCGGGTCTGGATCGTGTAGAGCGATCCGTCGAAGCCGACGAGTTCACCCCGCAACTGAGTAAATCCGTCGAACGATTTCAGCGTGACGATGTCTTCGCCCGTCTGCGCGCCGGCCAATCCTGCGATCCCGATCAGGCCCGCTGTCATCACCCCTACGCCAAGTTTCTTCAGCGCCATGGTCTCATCCCTCGCTTTTGGTCACTCGGGTCCCACACCCTGTGTTACCGGTTGGAAACAATAACATCTTCGACCGCATCCTCAATAAAATGCGACGACACTCGATCGAGGATATCGCACGGCAACTGCCCAAGGCGGCGATTGACCGGGCGTGCCATAATCCCGTCGCGCGAGCGGAAGACCGAGAAGCTCGGGCTGGCCAGAGGACCGTTCCCGCAGGTCCCGGGCTGACGCTCCACATGCCGGCTGGCAAAGTCGACGGCGAGGCTGACGATCCCGGTCTCGCCGCCTGGCCGGCGCCAGTGGGTGTAGACTTCGAGATTGTCGCCGACCCCCCCCGCGGAAGCATAGCTGAGGTGGAAGCCACCACCGCGGCGACGGACGTCGCTCGGGCTGCGGGGGTTGTGCGGGCCCACATGCCCATCGCCGCCGGTGCGGGCGCCGAATTCGAAGGCGTGCAATTCCATCCGCACGGGGCTCTGCCAAGCGAGAACCACGCGCTCCAGCCGCTCGGTATCTTCGAACGGCATGGGGAAGGTGAAGCCTTCGCCATCCACGAAGGTGAGTTGCGCGTCGCTCGAGCTCTCGAAGCCGGGAACGGCGACCGAGCCCTTGCCCGATGCATCGAGCGGGATGCCGATCTCGATCCCCGAAATCCCTACCAGCGCGGCAGTGCCCGCGTGACAGGGCGAGTCGACGAAGAGGTCGGTTAGGGCGCCGGCGCGCGGGTTGATGTTGATCTGCGGCGGCGTCGTGCAGGCGATATCGGCGGGCGGCAGGGCCGCGACCCGGGTGTCATCCGCGTTGCCGCTCGGGCTCGACGGTCTGGACGGTGCCTCTGCCGAAGCGGGAGGATCGTCCGCGGGAACCGCGGCGGGCACGAGATCGCCCGTTTCCGGGTCGATCGCCATGGCCGGCGCATCCGGATCGAAGCGCGCGCTCGGGATCCCGGACAGGCCCGACGGGCTTTCGAGTTGGAGCGGGGCCGAGAGCGCCGCCGGGACGGATGTCTCGACCGGAGCGAGGTTGAGCGCTCCGCCCAAATTCCGGACCTCGCCGAGGCCGCTCGCCGGTGCGGCGATTGCCACCAATTCGCCCGGATCGGTTCCGCCGATGCTGGGCAGGCCGATCCGAGGCACGGCCGCGTCCAACTGCCCTGGATTTGGCGAGATGTAAGGCGCGCCCGGGCTGCCCACGCGCGGCACCGACCGGTCGATGGTCATCATCGCGATGGAGGGCGTCGCCGGCAGGCCTTCGATATCCGGCGGCCGGAACCCGTCGGCCGGCTGCGCAGAGGCAATGTCAGGCGGGGAGAAGGGCTGGTCGCGGGGCGTCAGATTGGTGCGCAGCGTGCCTGGCTCGGCGGCGCGCTCGGGCGGCGCTTCGTCGATGAGCGCCTGACGCGGCACGGCGCCCGGACGGTCCCGGTCGAGGGACGGCTCTGCAAGGTCGCCTCCGCTGCCCGGGCGCCAAGCCGGAGAGGGGTCGCCCGGGTCGGTGAGCGCCGCGATCTCGGTGCGGTCGCGTTCGGCCGAGGGCGGCGGCGGAGAGGCGTCGGTCGAGACCCGTGTCGGCGCGCCGAGGATCGGGTGATCGGCTCGTTGGCGCCGCGCGGGTGCGAACGGTTCCGGGCTCTCGACGCTCTCGTCGGCCGGCGCGCTTGCCAGGGCTTCGAGGCCGATCGGCGCGATGGTCGGTTGCGCGATCGTGATCGACGCCGTGTCGATCGCGGGCGCGGCGGGCGATACCGCAGCCGGCTGCGGTTGCCCCGGGGCGGTGGTGCCCGGCAATGCGCGCGAGACGCCCGCATCGCCGAGACCGCGGTCGATGCGAAGCCCGGCCGTATCGCCAAAGGACTGCGGCGACGGGGCGGCGGGGGCACCCACGGCAACCTGCGGAGCTCCCGGCGCCAGCCGCGGCGGCTCGGGCGCATCGGCGGGCAACGGCTCTGCGCCCGGGGTGAGGCCGGCCGTCTCCTGGCGCTGGGGCGTCTCCGGGACGAGGCCGCTGACCCGGGCCGGTGCCTCGCGCTCGACCGGCGCCGCGATAGTGATCGTGAGCGCCGCGCCCGTCATATCGGCCGAACCGAGAAGCCCGTAGCGCAGCGTCTGCTCGCCCCGGCAGTCGGGCGCCGGGCGGTACTCGATCCGGTTATTCTGCACCGCAGCGGTCCCGCATTCCGGGAGCTCGGTGATCACCAGGCGGGCATTTCGGGTGAGCACGTCCGGGTCGTTCGCGAGCACGTCGATTTGTGCGAGCGCGTTGATCCCCACCGTGTGGCGATCGTCGACGAGCCGCAACTCGGGCGCGGGCTCGAAATAGTCGGACACCAGATCCCATCGCTGAACGAGCGTGCCGATCGCGACCATCAACACGATCGCGCTCAGCACTGAGATCATCCGGTCATCTTTGAACACCGCGGACCACCCTTGATTCGCTCTTCCGACGGATACTCAACAAGCGATTTCACAACCAGGTGGCGCGATTGTGGCGCAGACTTCGCCTAAAAGCAATTGCCGCACCGCGTCGCCGCGCTTGACCTCGCCCGATCCGCTCATAGGCTCCGCTACCACACGCACGGAGGGATGTCATGAAATTCGGGATTGGTCAGCCGGTCCGGCGCCGCGAAGACGAAAGGTTCTTGCGCGGGGCGGGGTGTTATGTGAGCGATGTGGTCCTCGAGGGCCAGGCGCATGCGGCGGTGCTGCGCAGTCCCGTGGCGCATGGGCGCATCGTCGGGCTCGACGCCTTGGAGGCGCGGGCCATGCCCGGCGTGCTCGCGATCTACACGCATGTGGAGATCGCCTCGCGGTTGTGTCCCCTCGGCAACGAATTTCCCTTCGACCCGCCGCCCGCACCCGTGTCTGTGCCGCATCTCGCGACCGATCGCGTGCGCCATGTGGGTCAGCCTGTGGCTTTTGTGGTCGCTGAGACCCGGGCGGCGGCCGAAGACGCGTGCGAGGCGATCGCGCTCGATATCGAAGAGCTGCCCCCGGTGGTCGACGCCGAAGCCGCTCTCGCGCCCGGAGCGCCACAGCTTCACGACGCCGCACCCGGCAACCTCGCCTATGAGTGGGAGTGCGGCGACCGGGCGGCTGTCGAGCGGGCCTTTGCCGAGGCCGACCATGTGGTGCGCACGCCGGTTCTCAATCAGCGGCTCGTCGTCAATTCGATGGAGCCGCGGGCGATCAATGTGCGCTTCGACCGGGAGAGTGATCGCTGGGAGGCTTGGATCGGTAGCCAAGGCGCGCACGGGATCCGCAATCGCCTGGCCAAATCGCTCGGCGTCGAGCCCGGACGGGTCCGCGTCCATGTGCCCGATGTGGGCGGCGGCTTCGGCATGAAGCTGATGACGCACCCGGAATACGCCCTCGCCGCGCTGGCGGCGCAGGATATCGGCCGTCCCGTCGCCTGGGTCGGCCAGCGGTCGGAGAGTTTCCTGTCCGATGCCCAGGGCCGCGACATGCGCGGGACCGTCGAAGGCGCGTTCCGCGCGGACGGCACGCTGACGGCGGTCCGCATGGACACGATTTCGGGGATCGGCGCGCATTATTCGAGCGTGTCGGTGGCGGTGCATACGGTCTTCTCGGCGCCGCTCCTCGGTGGCATGTACGCGCCAAAGGCGATGCACGCCCGGGTTCGCGGGGCGTTCCTCAACACGCCGCCGACGGATGCCTATCGCGGCGCCGGGCGGCCCGAGACGATCTATGCGACCGAGCGGCTGATGGAGCAAGCGGCGCGCGATCTCGGCCTCGACCGGGCGGAGATCCGCCGCAAGAACCTGGTGCGCCCGGAGATGCTGCCGCATCCGACGCCGGGCGGGTTCACGTTTGACAGCCTCGACACGCCGGCGGTGCTCGACCGGGCGCTCGAGGCGGCGGACTGGGCGGGTTTCGAGACACGCGCCGAGGCCGCGCGGGCCGAGGGGAAGATCGCCGGTATCGGGCTGACCTATTATTTCGAGCGTACGGGCGGCGGGCCCGTCGAGCAGACCGAGGTGACGCTCGGCCCCGATGGCGCGACCGAGATCCGGATCGGCACACAGGACACCGGCCAAGGCCATGCGACGGCCTGGGCGCAGATCCTGCACGAGGAACTCGGTCTCGATTTCGAGAAGATCCGGCTGATGGCGGGCGATTCGGACGCGCTTGCGGCGGGCGGAGGCACCGGCGGTTCGCGCTCGGCCAAGATGGCGAGCCGGGTGCTGTTGCTCGCGGCCGCAGATATCCGTGAGCAAGGCCGGCGGGCGGCGGCTGAGCGGCTCGAGGCGGCAGAGGCGGATATCGAGTTCTCAGCCGAGGAGGCGGGCGGGACGTACCGGATCGCCGGCACGGACCGGAGCGTGACGCTCGCCGAGCTCGCCGCCGAGGCGGGGGGCTTTGCCGGCAGCGGGGCCGTCGAGGGACGCGAGAGCACCTTTCCGAACGGGGCGCATATTGCCGAGGTCGTGCTCGATCCCGAGACCGGGGCGCTCGAGATCCCGCGCTATACGGTGGTCGACGATTTCGGGCGGCTGATCAATCCGGCCCTGGTGCTTGGTCAGGTGCATGGCGGCGTGGTCCAGGGGATCGGCCAGGTGATCGGCGAGGCGGCGGTCTGGGATCCGGAAACGGGGCAGCCGGTGACGGCGAGTTTCATGGATTATCGGATGCCGCGGGCGGCGGATGTGCCGAGTTTCGAGGTTTCGTTCCTCGAAGTGCCGACCAAGACCAATCCGCTCGGCGTGAAGGGCTGCGGCGAGGCGGGCTCGGTGGCCGGGATCCCGGCGCTCGCGCTTGCGGTGCTCGATGCGCTGCACCGGGCGGGGCGCGGGCCGATCGAGACGCCCTATACCCCGGAACGGCTCTGGCGGGCGCTTCAGGCGGCCTGACGGC
>JBHJGX010000101.1:0-8943 GCA_050331395.1 Paracoccaceae bacterium | reverse complement strand
CGCCCGCTCCTCCGCCTCGGCCACGCGCGCCTCGGCCGCCGCGAGTGCGCCGTCCCGCTCTTGCAGATGGCCGCGCAGCGCCGCGACCCGATCCTGTTCCTCCCCGAGCAGCCGCGCCGCCTCGCGCCGGGCCGCAATTTCCGCGTCGAGCTTGAGTTGAAGCTGCCCGGCCCGGTCCTCGATCCCGGCCAACCGGTCGAGATCCCCGGTCATCTGCGCGAGCCGGTCCTGCGCCTTGGCGAGTTCCGCGGCCAGCACCTTGGGGTCGTTGGCGGTCGGCGTGATCGACGTGAAGCCCACGGTTTCCGAGAACGGATCGTCCCGCACCGCGTCGTCCAGCATCTTCACGACCGCCCAGTTGCCGTCGGTATAGGGCATCTGGCCGAGCAGCCGGAAACTGTCGCCTTTGTCGATGATGCCGATCTCGTCGCTCGTGATGTTCGCCGAGCGGTGGATGAAGAGCGTCTCTTCGGCGACCTCGACCCGATTGATGATGTCGAGTTCGGCGAGGCATTCCTGCTCGCTCGGCCGCAGCTCCGACCGCAGGAACTCGCCCGAATTGCCATGCACGGTCGTCACCCGGTCCTGATCCGACAAATCGCCGAGCTCGACCGAGAGCTCCACCCGCTCGCCGCCCAGATCGCGCCAGGAGAGGTTGACGGTGTACTGCCCCTCGCCCTTTCCCGGGCGTTGCACGACGAAGGCCTGGCTCATCAGCTTGGCGGCGAATGACTGCGGCAGTCGGGTCCGAAACTCGCGGCCGATCCGCCGCGACAAGGGCGCGCACACCACGCGATAGACATCGTCAAAGGGCGGCCGCACGTACACTTCTGCCAATTGTTGACGCCCGACCGAGCGGATGCTCAGCGCCTCAGCGATCTCGTCGGCCAATTCCTGCATGGTCGATTCGAAGCTCTGGGCCGACGCAACGGGGCCGAAAAGACAAGTCCCCATCAGCATCGCAACCGCTGCGACCGCCGGGCGGGCTCTCCGTTTCCAAGACATCGCCAAAACCTCGCATTTCACTGACCGATCCCTCGCGCTGAGGTGTTGACATCGCTTATAACAGGACCAAGGCAGCTTACCCCAACGAAACCCGACACGCGCGCGAAACAGATGATCGCAGAGCGGGGGCGGCGGACCGGCCGAGCGGCCCTGCGTAACCGGCGGCGCGACCTGGCCGCCTTCTAGTAGAGGGACCTGGAACCATGACGTTGCAGAACAAGATCACCGCTCGGGATATCCTCGGCGACGAGGATTTCCGGTTCGTCAACATCAGCCAGTCCGCCCAGACGGTCATCAACGAGTTCGAGACCCGAACCGACGAGGACTTCATCGGCTTCACCGCGCGGCCCAACCGCAGCTACACGGTGCGCATCGACGGCCAGGGCGACACGGATACGGTCCTCGGGCTCTACCGGTTTCCGGGGCTCACGCTCCTCGACGACGCCGATGACGAAGGCGGGGAACGTGACCCGGTGCTCACCTTCGAGAGCGGGCCCTTCTGGACGAGCTACATTTTCCAGATCGACCTTTTCGGCCCGCTGGAGCCCGGCGACGAAGGCGGCGATGCGGGCGGCGGTTACGATTTCACGATCGTCAGCAACGGACCCGTCCAGGGCGCGCAGCCGAACCCCAACGGGGATGTCATCGGCAACAGCTTCCAAACCTCGCTTTTGGCCGGACGCGACAGCCCGATCGAATTCGGCGCGATCCAGCAGGGCGACATCGACTATTTCACCGTGCTGCTCGATGCGAACGATGAATTCACCTTCAACATCCAACGCACGAGCGGCAATGTCGACTTGCGGGCCCAGCTCTTGGATCCGCAGGGCAACGTGATTTTTACGGCGCCAGCGAACGGTGCAAACCCGAACGTTTCGTTCACCTACACCGCGCCAACCACCGACTTTTATGGGGTCCGGGTTTTCCAGACCCCTGGGACCACGGGCACCGGCGGCTACTCGTTCCTGTTCTCCGAGGAGTTGCTGGGCACGGACGCCATCGGCGACACACCCGCCGGCGCCACACCGCTTGGCGGTCCGGGCCAACCGCTCTTCAGCTCGATCGACAGCCCCGGCGACGTCGACGTGGTCTCCGTCGAACTGCAAGACGGCTTCGTCTATAATTTCGTGGCCGACGGACAAGGCTCGCTCAACACCTCCATGACGCTCTACGATCGCACCGGGCAACGCGTCGCGGTAAATTTCGACGGACCGAACGGCCCGGACGCGGCCCTCGAGATCGAAGTCTCGTTCATCGGTGGCTTGCGTGAGGGCACCTATTTCGTCGAGGTCGCCTCGCAAGGCGGCACGCGGGGCGACTTCGCGCTCTCTTATACGCAGACCGAGGGCATTCTCGATACTGCGCCGGCCCAAGATCAAGAGGGGGGATCGCGCGCCCTCGCTTCGAACCTTGCGCAGGGCGACGCTTATTTTGGCGCAATAAACAATCCCGGCGATATCGACTTTTTTGCCGTTAATCTCGAGGCCGACGTCACCTATTTGTTCCTCAGCGATGACTTTCTTGGGCCGCTCTCGCTCAACACGGAATTGCAGAATTCGAATGGAGCGCGGGTCGTCCGTGGCACGGACTTCATCGATGATGACGGAGAGATTTTCGCGTTCACACCGAACAATTCGGGAAAATTCTTCTACCGAGTTTCCAATCAAGGAAACACGACAGGGGAGTACATTGTCGATTTGGGCCTGGAAGTCTCGGGCCAGGCCATCGTTGCGCTGATCTACGAAGCGGCGCTCAACCGCCGGGCCGATCCGAGCGGCCTCGAGTTTTGGATCGGCATCTTCGAGGACGGCGCCTCCCTCGAGGCGATCGCGCGCGAGTTTCTCCGCGCACCCGAATTCCTGAGCACCGTCGGCGATCCGAACCAGCTGAGCGATGTTGAACTCGTGACCGCCCTCTATGAAAACGTGCTCGACCGTCCCGCCGATGACACGGGCCTCAATTTCTGGCTGAACACGCTGAATCAACCAAATTACGACAATGACGACCTTCTTGTTGACTTCGCCCGCAGCAATGAGAATGTCACTTTCTCGACCTATGTCTTCATAGACGACTTGGGCTTTAGCCCCTTCGTCTTCTGACCTCAGCCCATGCGTTAGACCCAAGGACCGACCTATATGACGTTGCAGCCGCGCCTCAGTTTCCGTGAGATCCTGAACGACGAAGATTTCCGCTTTGTGACCGTTGCCGACACGGCCGGCACCGAGATTGTCGAGCTGCAGACCCGCACGGACGAGGACTTTTTCGCCTTTGTTGCCGCGCCCAACCGGCGTTATCGCGTCACGGTCGAGGGTCAAGGCGACACCGATACAGTCCTCGGGCTCTACGACTTGCCCGGTCTTCGGCTGCAAGACGATTCGGACGACGAGGGAGGCGGCCGCAACCCGCGGCTCGTCGTCGAGACGGGGCCGGTTTTCGAGACGCTGCTCTTCCAGGTCGACCTCTTCGGCCCGCTCGAACCGGGCGACAGCGGCGGAGACCGGGGCGGCGGCTATGACTTAACCATCGAGGACCTGGGCCCCGTGGCAGGCGCCCAGCCCCGTCCGAACGGGGACGTGATCGGCGAGACCGCCGCGACCTCGCGCTTTCTCGACCGGGACACGCTCTTCAGTGGGGCCCGGATCCAGGCCGGCGACCGCGACGCCTACACGATCCTTCTCGACGCGGACGACGCCTTCGATTTCTCCATCACCCGCCTCGACGGCAACGTAACGCTGCGGGCCGAGCTCTTCGCCGCCGATGGCACGCGCCTCGCCAACCAGCAGGCCGCAAGCGCGAACCAACCCCTCCGCTTCAGTTTCACGCCGGAGGAGACGGACTTCTACACGCTCGTGATCTCCCAGGCGCCCGGGACCACGGGCACCGGCGGCTATCGCGTCCAATACGGCGAGCCGCTGGCCCAGCTCGACAGCGTCCCCGACACGATCGCTGACGCCCAACTTCTGCTCCCGGGCACCGCGTCGTTCAGCCGGATCGATACGCCGGGCGACCGCGACTTCTATGAGATCCCGATTGAGAGCGAGTTCACCTACGACCTCGTCATCACGGATACGGGCAGCCTCGACGCGGAACTTCGGCTCTTCGACGAGATCGGGCAGTTGATCCTCTCAAATCAAGACAATTTTGGCCAGGATCCGGCGATTACTTTTGCGCTGAGTGGTGCAACGTCTGCGGATACCTATTACTTGGAGGTCTCTAGCCAAGACGGCTCCACGGGCTCCTATCGTTTGGGCTTTTCTCGGACGGCCGAGTTTCGCGGCCCACCGCTCGGTCGGGACCAAGTTGGGGACACGATCGAGGACGCATCATCGTTTTTGTCCCAAGGATTTCAGCAAAACTCCCGGATCGATTTTATCGGAGATCGAGATGTCTATGCGATCAATTTGGATGAAGGCGTCAGCTATTTCTTCGATGGGCTCGCGAATGACGCGCTGTTTGTCGATCCGGCCTTGAGGCTTTTCAACGCCAACGAGGTCAGGGTCGGACAGAATGCCGACCGCGTTGGTGACGTGTCCCCGCTTCTGGTCTTCACGCCCAACAGCTCCGGAAAATTCTTTCTCGAGGTCAGCGGCGAAGCCGACACAATCGGCGGATATGCGACTGCCCTCGGCTTGGAGATCAGCGGCCAGGCGATCGTTGCACTTATCTACGAAGCGGCCCTCAACCGCCAGGCGGACCCGAGCGGGCTCGTCTATTGGATCGGCATCTTCGAGGACGGGGCCCCGCTCCGGGCGATCGCGCGCGAATTTCTGCGCTCGCCCGAGTTTTTGAGCACCGTCGGCGACCCGAACGAGCTTTCGGACGCCGAGTTGGTGCGCGGTCTTTACGAGAACGTGCTCGACCGGCCGGCCGATGCGAGCGGCCTCGCCTTCTGGCTCGGTGAGCTCAACCGCCCCGGCACCGAGGCGGCCGATCTCCTGCTCGACTTTGCCCGCAGCCAGGAAAACGCGCTCAATTCCGATTACGTGTTTTTCCAGGATCTCGGCTTCGACCCGTTTGTCTGAAGGTCAGGAGACCCGGGCGCGCAACCGGTCGGTCAGCCACTCCATGGCCAGGACGATCACGAAAATCGCGAGGATGATCGCCGAGGCGTTGCGATACTGAAAGAGGTCGAAGGCCACTTTCAGCTCTTGCCCGATGCCGCCCGCGCCGACGAGGCCGAGGACGACCGAGGACCGCACGGCCTTCTCGAGGGCGAAGAGCCCCGTGTTGATCATCGAGGGCAATGCGTCGGGCAGCACCGCGCCGAAGAGGATCCCGGCCCGGTTCGCGCCGATGGCCGAGAGCGCTTCCTGCGGCTCCTTATCCGCGTCCTCCATGGCCTCGGCAAAGAACCGCCCACAAAAACCGATCGTATCGACCACGATGGTCATCGTCCCGGCCACCGCGCCGAGCCCGACCGCAGAGACGAAGATCAGCGCCCAGACCAGATCCGGCACCGTCCGAAAGAGCGAGACCAGCGCCTTGAAAACATACCCGCCGGCGCCGAGCGGGCTTACGCCGCGGGCCGCGGCCCAGGCGACGGGGAGGCTGATCAGGATGCCGATCGCCGTGCCGACGAGGGCGATCTGAAACGTTTCGACGAGGCGCCAGAAGATGCGCGTCAGAAAGGCGGGCTCGGTGTTCGGCGGCATCATCCGTCCGACGAGATCCGCCATCCGCGGCAGCCCGTCCGCCAGGCGCTCGAAGGAGGGCGCGACTTCGCCGAGGGAGCCCAGGATCAGCGCGCCCACCACGACGGCGGCGGTGAAGCCGGCCGGGTCGAACCGGCGGATCCGCGGCGGTGGGCGACGGGCGTCAGCCATCGAAGATCTCCGTCAATGTGGCCGCGTCCACCGCGGCACTCGGCCGGTCCAGGGCGATCCGACGCGCTCGGAGCGCAAGCACCCGGTCGGAATAGTCGACCGCATGGGCCATGTCGTGGCTCGTATAGACCAGCGTAATGCCGTGCGCGCGGGCCAAATCCGAGAAGAGCGCCATCACTGCCTCGCCTGCGGCAGGGTCGAGCGACGCCGCGGGCTCGTCCGCCAAGATCAGCCGAGGCCGGCGCACAAGCGCCCGCGCAATCGCCACCCGCTGGGACTGCCCGCCAGACAGCGCGTCGGCCCGGTCCATCGCCCGGTCAGCGAGACCGACGGCGTCGAGGGCCTCCATCGCCCGGGCCCGCCAGGACGCAGGCGCCACCGATTGGGCGAAACCGCGCCAGGATCCCGGCGCGCCGAGAAGCCCGTGGCAGACATTCGAGAGCACCGAAAGCCGCGCGACGAGCCCGTGTTTCTGAAAGACGAAGCCAGTCTGCTGGCGGAGGCGCGCCCTTTGGGCCGCTGGCAGCGCCGCACCGAACCGCTCGCCGAGCACCTCGATCTCGCCGCCGGAGGGCGGTACGAGGCCGATCAGACAGCGTAACAGCGTGGATTTTCCCGCGCCGTTCGGGCCAATCAAGGCCAGCCGGGTGCCGGGCGCCACCGAAAAGCTCAAGCCCTCGAAGACCGCTGCCGCCCCATAAGATTTGGCGAGCCCGGCGACCCTGATCGCCGAACCCGCCCCGTCCGTGTCGTCAGCGGTCAAGATCAGTCGCCGACAAAGGCGCCGAAGCTCTCGACCCCGATGGTGCGATACATGTCACGAACATAGTCATAGTCACTGTCGTCGACTGAAGCGAGGAAGAACCCGCCCTTGTATTTCTGGTTGTCGTTGCCTTCCAGAACGGCGGACATCAGCTCGCGGCCTTGCTCGAGAAAGGCGGTGCGGACGGCCTCGAACGCCTCGTCCGAGACGCCGTTGCGGGCGACGAGGATGTCGTTCGGCAGGTCGCGGCCACGGGCGACGACGGTGAAGGCATGGTCCGGGAATGCTTCGCGGACGCGCTGCAGGTGGCCGAAATTCATGCCCACGCCGGCGACATCGCCGCGGATCAGCGCTTCGACGGCCACGTTCCGGCCGATGATCTGGGGTGTATAGTCGCCCTGGGTCAGGCCGAGATCGGCGAGCGCCTGGGCGGGGCCGAGATGCTGCGAGGTCGAGCCGACCGCGCCGAAGGTGACGACTTGGCCGCGGAGATCGTCGACGGTCTTGATCGGGCCATCGGCGAGCACGACCACTTGCGCGAAGTAATCGGGACGCTGCCATGCGACGACGATCCGCGGATCGGCCAGTTCCTTGATGACCACGTACTCGGCCGGGCCCGTCAGCACAAAGTCGACCTGCTCGGCACGCATGGCCTCGACAGCCGCGGTCCGGGAATTGACCGGGAAGAGCTCCATCTCGAGACCGGTCAGCTCTTCGAGTTTCGCCGCGAAGGGGCCGAACTCCTGGTTAAGCGCCTCGAGGCCCTCGACATCGGTAACAGCGAAGCGGATGGGGTCGTCTTGCGCCACGGCCGGGGCATGGGCAGCGGCGGCGGCGAATGCGGCGAAGGCCGCGGCAATCATCGTGCGGATCATGGGGGTCTCCTCTCGTGCGCCCGGGGCTCGTCAGCCGGGCTGGCTTATCCCTAGCGCGGTTTCGCGACACCCTCGTGACCGCCTGCGCCGGCGGAGATTGGGCGTGACACCGTTCCACCCGGGCAATTCCGGCGCCGGCCGAACGCATTCCCGCCCCCTGCGACCCGACGGTCGCGCCGGTCTCGCCGGTGCGGGGGCCTTGCCAGCCGTGCCGGCGCCGGGGCATCTTGAGGACGCGGCAGACACGCATCGGGCGGGCCATGGGCGCAATCACCATCACCAACGGTCGGGTCTTGCGGGGCGGTCGGCTCCTCCGGGAGGCGCTTTATCTGCGGCACGGGCTCGTGCAGGAGCGCCCGCTTCCCGGCGCCGAACAGCTCGACGCCCGCGGCGCGCTGGTGCTGCCCGGGATCGTCGATGTCCATGGCGACGCCTTCGAGCGCCAGATCATGCCGCGCCCAGGGGTCGCATTCGATCTCTCCCTGGCGCTGCTCGACACCGACCGGCAGTTGTTGGCCAACGGGATCACCACCGCCTACCACGCGCTCAGCGTCAGTTGGGAGCCGGGTCTCAGGAGCCTCGAGATGGCCGGCCGCTTTGTCGCGGCGCTCAGGGCGATCCGCCCGCGGCTCGGGGTCGATACGCGGCTGCATCTGCGCTGGGAGACCTTCGTGCCCGAGGCGATCGAACCGGTCGCTACTTGGCTCGCGGAGGAGGCGGCGCCGATCCTCGCCTTCAACGACCACACGACGGGCGATGCGGCAAAGGCAGCGGCCGAAGTGACGGACGGGGCGGGCGGGACGGACGGGCCGGGCCCGGCGGGCGGGGCGAAAATCGCGCGTATGGCGGCGCGGGCAGGGCTCACGGAGGCCGACTACCGCGCGGAACTT
The DNA here is from genome assembly GCA_050331395.1 of Paracoccaceae bacterium. Classification (GTDB taxonomy): domain Bacteria; phylum Pseudomonadota; class Alphaproteobacteria; order Rhodobacterales; family Rhodobacteraceae; genus Thermohalobaculum. The sequence goes on along the minus strand of JBHJGX010000101.1, from coordinate 587 downwards.
GGCCGGCGTTGGACCGCGCGCGACCGGGTCGAGGCCGACAAGGCCTCGATGGCGGAGGCCGCCCACGCCGCGGGCGCAGCGCTCTTCGCCCATGACGAACTGACGCCGGCCGCACGGCAAAGCCATCGGGCGCTCGGCGTGCACGTCTCGGAATTTCCGATGAACCGGCCGACGGCCGAGGCGGCGCGCGCGGCGGGCGAGCATACCATCCTCGGCGCACCCAATGTGTTGCGGGGCGGCAGCCACAACGGTGCGCTTTCGGCCCGCCAAGCGGTGCGGGGCGGCTTCTGCACGGTGCTGGCATCGGACTATTACTATCCGGCGCTCCTGCAAGCACCGTTCCGACTGGCGGCGGAAGACATTCTGCCGGTCGAGGCGGCCTGGCAGCTCGTGTCCGCACATGCAGCGGAAGCGGCGGGGCTCGGCGATCGGGGCGCGCTCGAGCCGGGGCTGAGAGCCGATGTGATCCTCGTCGACGACCGGGACCCGGAAATGCCCACCGTTCAGCGTACGATCGTCGGCGGGCGCAAGGCGGGCGCATTCGGCGAGTGAGCGGACGCGCGCGGCGAAGGCTCCCGCCCGCCCTC
>JBHJGX010000100.1:0-9722 GCA_050331395.1 Paracoccaceae bacterium | reverse complement strand
CCCGCCCCCGCCCGTTTCTCCTCCGCGCAGCCCCGCCCCGATTATTTTTTTCTTGAGCTCCTGGACCCGGTTCTCATCTATGTGGCGAACCTCGTCCGCGCGCAGATGCAGGGGGCGAACCTGGTGAGCGCGCAGTTGCAGGGGGCGGTCCTCGTCGAAGCGCAGCTGCAGGGGGCGGACTTGGAGGGGGCGCAGCTGCAAGGTGCAAGGTGTACCGGCGCCCGGGTTGCCGGGGCTTTGCTTCAAGAGGCAAACATCGCCTGTCGGCCCGATGGGCGGATGGACGTGACCGGCGCGATCGGTGACGAGCGGACCACCGTGCTCCCGGGGCAGCAGATCGCGTCCTGCTGGGTCGAGCCGCCGGCGACGCTCGAGGCGACACTGGCGACGCTCGAGGCGACACTCGAGGCGACACTGGCGCGGATTCCCGAAGGTTGGCGCGATAGGTTTCTTGACCAGTGGATGTGCGGCGACCGTCGGCCCCGGCCGACCGGGCGCTGGGTCATCGCCTGTCCCCAAATGAGCGATGAGTTCGGCGATTATCGGGAACGTCTTGCCTCTCATGATCCGACCGCAATCGACGGGGCGTGCTACCGGCCGGTGAGCGAAAAAGCGCTGGCTTCGTGGCGCGCGCCGGAGCCGCCCTTCGCCCGTCGCCGGGTCGCGGACTGACACCCAGACCCGGTCGACCGACGCTGAGGGGTTGCGGGATCCGGCCCGATCGGGAACAACGCAGGCCATCCACCCCGAGGCCTCCTCGAGCAGACGAGCCGCCCGCCCGTGCCCTCCATCCTTTTCGCCCATACGAATTTCCCCGCACAGTTCGGCGCGCTCGGCGACCGGCTCGCCCGCGCGGGCTGGGACGTCGCCTTCGCCACCCAGCGCAAAGGCGTCACCCACAGCCGGATCCGCGTGCTGAGCTTTCCCGAGGGCCGCGACGCCACCAAGGGCGTGCACCCCTATCTCGCGTCGACCGAGCGCGCGGTGATCACCGGGCAGTCGGCCGCGCGGGTCTTCTTCGGCGCCCATGACGCGGGGCTGAAGCCCGATATCGTCATGGCGCATTCCGGCTGGGGGGCAGGGCTCTTCGCCAAGGACGTCTGGCCCGACACGGTCTACGTCCCCTATTTCGAGTGGTGGTACAACGCGCCGCCCATCGACAGCGTCTTCCTTGGCGAGACCACCAACCGCGATGCCATGGTCCGCCAGCGGGTGCGCAACACACCGATCCTCATCGATCTGGCGGCGGCGGAGTTCGGCCTCGTGCCCACCCGGTTCCAGGCGGTGCAGTTCCCGCCCCGCTTCGCGCCGCTCCTGCGGGTGATCCATGACGGCATCGACACCGAGATGCACAAGCCCGCCGAGACCCGGCCCGAGCGGGTGGGCGAGCTAGACCTCCGCCAGATGCCCGAGCTCGTCTCCTATGCGACCCGCGGGATGGAGCCCCAGCGCGGCTTTCCGCAATTCATGCGTGCACTGGCGCTCTTGCAGAAACGCCGGCCCGGGCTTCATGCGATCATCGCGGGCGAAGACCGGGTCGCCTATGGCACCAAGCTGCCGGAAGGGGACAGCTGGAAGGCGCGGATGCTGGCCGAGCTCGATCTCGACCTCTCGCGGGTGCATTTCACCGGGCTGCTGGGGCGTGCGGATTATGTGGCGCTACTCCAGGCGACCGGCGCGCATGTCTATCTGACGGCGCCCTTCGTGCTGTCCTGGTCGGCGCTCGAGGCGATGGCCGTGGGCGCGCCGATCGTCGCCAATCGGGTGGCGCCGGTGGAGGAGTACATGACCGACGGCCAGACCGCGCGGCTCGTCGACTTTCACCGCCCGCAGGAGATCGCGAACGCCGTTGAGGCGATGCTCGATGACCGGGAGACCGCGCGGCGTCTCGGCCAAGCTGCCCGGGCACATATCGTCGAGAATTATCGGTTCGAGGACATCATCGCGCGGAAGACCGAGATGCTGACCGAGGCGCTCGGGCCGCGGCTCCGCTGATCGCAGCCTCGCATTGACAGCCCCAGGGGGCGTGCTCATAGACTTAAGGTGCCGCCCCTGGCACCTGCCACGGGGCGGTTTGCATTTGCGGTGCCCGACCCGGCCCGCGCCCTTGAGAGTAAAGGAGACCCGCCCGTGATCTCGCCCGTCATGCCGACCTATGCACGCACCCCGATCGAATTCGACCGGGGCGAGGGAAGCTGGCTCATCGCGACGGACGGGCGGCGATATCTCGATTTCGGCTCCGGGATCGCGGTGAACGCGCTCGGCCACGCCCATCCCGCGTTGGTCGCTGCGATCGAGGCGCAGGCGCGCCGGCTCTGGCACGTCTCGAACCTCTACGAGATCCCCGAGCAACGCCGCCTCGCCGAGCGGTTGGTGGCGCTTACCTTCGCCGACACCGCGTTCTTCACGAACAGCGGCACCGAGGCGGCCGAGCTCGCGATCAAGATGGTGCGCAAATACTGGTCCGACCGCGGCGAGACCCGTCCGACGATCCTCGCCTTCGACGGGGCCTTCCACGGCCGCTCTACGGGCGCGATCGCCGCGGCGGGTTCCGAGAAGCTGACCGCGGGCTTCGGACCGCTCATGCCCGGGTTCCGACAGCTGCCCTTCGGCGACCACGACGCGCTTCAGGCGGCGATGGGCGAGGACGTGGCCGCGGTGATGATCGAGCCCATTCAGGGCGAGGGGGGCATTCGCACGGTGCCGCATGCCTGCCTCCGCGGCCTCCGTGAGCTGTGCGACCGGACCGGCGCGCTGCTCGTGCTCGACGAGGTGCAATGCGGCATGGGCCGGACCGGCAGCCTCTTCGTCCATGAGGCGGCGGGCCTTGCTCCGGATATCATGATGGTCGCCAAGGGGATCGGCGGCGGCTTTCCGTTGGGCGCGGTGCTCGCCCGCGAAGCCGCGGCCGCGCCCATGGTGGCGGGCACCCACGGGTCGACCTATGGCGGCAATCCGCTCGGCGCGGCGGTCGGCCTCGCGGTGCTCGATCATGTGGCGGAGCCGGCCTTTCTCGCGGATGTCCGGCGGAAGGCGGGCGGCTTCGCGCAGCGTCTCGCGGCGCTCGCGGCCGAGGTTCCCGAGGTGATCGAGGGGCTCCGGGGCGAGGGGCTGTTGCGAGGGCTTCGGCTCACGCCCGCACAGACGCCTGCGGCTTTCGTGGCGGCCGCGCGCGAGGTGGGGCTCCTGACCGTCCCGGCGGCCGACAACGTGGTGCGGCTTTTGCCGCCCCTGACCGTCACCGAGGACGAGCTCGCCCAAGGCGTCGCCCGCCTCGAAGATGCCGCCCGCGCGGTCCGGGAGGCCGCATGACGCCCCGGCATTTCCTCGACATCGCAGGCGTGCCTGCGGCCGAGCTTCGCCGGATCCTCGACGATGCCGCCCGGGTGAAGCGCAGCCGCGACGGCCAGCCGCGCGCCCGGCCCGATGCGGATCGCCCGCTCGCGGATCGGATCGTGGCGCTCATTTTCGAGAAGCCGTCGACGCGCACCCGGATTTCGTTCGATGTGGGCATCCGTCAGATGGGCGGCGAGACCATCACGCTTTCGGGCGCGGAGATGCAGCTCGGCCATGGCGAGACCGTCGCCGACACCGCCCGCGTGCTCTCGCGCTATGTGGACGCGGTGATGATCCGCACCTTCCAGCATGCGACGCTCGAGGAGCTCGCCGCCCATGCGACCGTGCCGGTGATCAACGGGCTGACGAACCGCTCGCATCCCTGCCAGATCATGGCGGATGTGATGACCTTCGAGGAGACGGTCGGCGGCATTGCCGGACGTAAGATCGTCTGGTCCGGCGACGGCAACAATGTCTGCCACAGTTGGATCGAGGCGGCGGCGGCCTTCGGCTTTACCCTGGTCTGGACGGGGCCCGAGACGCTCGCGCCCGATCCGACGGTCGTCGCGGCGGCGCGGGCGCGGGGCGGGGATATTCGTCTCGAGCCCGATCCCGAGCGCGCGGTCGAGGGCGCGGACGCGGTGGTGACCGATACCTGGCTCTCGATGCATGACGATGTCAGCGCGCGGGAGCGTCGGCACAATCAGCTCAAACCCTATCAGGTGACCGAGCGGCTGATGGCGCGCGCGGCCGAGCATGCGGTCTTTATGCACTGTCTGCCGGCGCACCGGGACGAAGAGGTGACGTCGGAAGTGTTTGACGGCCCCCGCTCGGTCGTCTGGGACGAGGCGGAAAACCGCCTTCACGTCCAAAAAGGCATCCTCAAATGGTGCCTCGCGTGATCCTCTGTTCGCGGCAAAACCATAGCAGAAAGCGGAGAGTTCTTTCGTTGAGCCAGTAACTGATAATCTGCGGGCCGCGCGAAATGCGTCTTTTCTAACTTTCAAGTGATCTCAATCGGAGCCGAACCACTTCGGGGTGGCCCATGACAAGGGCGTAGCGGCCTCGGCCCTCGCGCGTCACGATCCCCTTCCTGAGCCACGCCGCCAGAAGCTGCGCCGCATAGCGGGCCGTGCACGCGAACCCCTCCCGCCGCAGGTAATAGGTCAACTCCGCCGCGCGGATCGTCTGGTGCTCGTTGGTCGCGAGGAACCAAAGCGCCGCCCGTGACTTTGCCGTCTGTCCGATTTTGCTGGCGACCGGAAGGATCTCGTAATTTTGGCGATAGATCGCGCTGCGGTATGATTTTGCGGTTACAGGGTCGAGCCCGGCGACAATCGCTTCGATGCCGCGCATGAGACGATCGCGCTCCGCCTTGACCTCAGCGAGGCTTTCCTCGAGCTCGGCCTGCCAGCGGGTCTTCTCGGCGAGTTCGTCGATCATCAACGATGCGGCCGTCCCGAGGCGCGCCGCCGGGTGTGAAGGTGCGGTCATCCGTGACTCCGTGACATGTGCACGGCCACGCTAACAATTGTTCGTTAATCGTTCGTACCCGCGCGCAAAATGTTCGTGCGAACGGAAGACGGCGTCGTCACCCCTTCCGGGAGCGGCGGGACTTGCCGGAGCCGCGTTGGCCCGGGCGGCCCACGGTCGAGCGGGGCTTCACATGCTCCTCGATCCGTTCCTCCACCTCGGACTGCCGGATCATCGGATCGCCGCCCACCGCCAGGTCCACCGCCTCGAGCCGCTTGACCTCGTCGCGGAGCCGCGCCGCCTCCTCGAATTCGAGGTTCTCCGCCGCCGTCATCATCTCCTTGCGGATCGCCGCGATATGCGCCTGGAGGTTGTCGCCCATCCCCCGATTGCCGGCGTCCTTGCCCTTGCCGCGGCCCCGGCCTCGGCTCTTGCCGTCGACCTTGGCGGTGATCCGCTCCGCATCGGCCGCGCCCTGGTAGAGCCCCTCGAGAATGTCGTCCACATTCTTGCGGATCGTCTGCGGCGTGATGCCGTGCGCCTCGTTATAGGCCATCTGCTTGGCGCGCCGGCGCTCGGTCTCGCCGATCGCCCGCTCCATCGAGCCGGTCTTGCGGTCGGCATACATGATCACCCGCCCGTCGATGTTCCGCGCGGCCCGGCCGATGGTCTGCACCAGCGAGGTCTCGGAGCGCAGGAACCCCTCCTTGTCCGCATCGAGGATCGCCACCAGCGCGCATTCTGGGATGTCGAGGCCCTCGCGCAGCAGGTTGATCCCAACCAGCACGTCGAAGGCGCCGAGGCGGAGGTCGCGAATGATCTCGATGCGCTCGATGGTGTCGATGTCCGAGTGCATATAGCGGACGCGGATGCCCTGTTCGTGGAGATATTCGGTCAGGTCCTCGGCCATGCGTTTGGTGAGCGTGGTCACGAGTGCCCGTTGGCCGGCGGCGGCGCCCTGGCGGCATTCGTCGAGGAGATCGTCCACCTGGCTGGCGACGGGGCGGATCTCGACCGGCGGATCGAGGAGGCCGGTGGGGCGGATCACCTGCTCGGTGAAGACGCCGCCCGTGCGCTCCAGCTCCCATTTGCCGGGCGTGGCCGAGACGAAGACCGATTGCGGGCGCATCGCGTCCCATTCCTCGAATTTGAGGGGTCGGTTGTCCATGCAGGAGGGTAACCGGAAGCCGTGATCGGCGAGGGTGAATTTCCGCCGGTAGTCGCCCCGATACATGCCGCCGATTTGCGGGACCGAGACGTGGCTCTCGTCGGCAAAGACGATCGCCTCGTCGGGGATGTATTCGAAGAGCGTTGGCGGCGGTTCCCCCGGTTTCCGCCCGGACAGATAGCGGGAATAATTCTCGATGCCGTTGCAGGAACCCGTGGCCTCGATCATCTCCAGATCGAATTGGGTGCGCTGTTCGAGCCGTTGTGCCTCGAGCAGCTTGCCTTCGCCCTCGAGTTGTTTGAGCCGGGTGTGCAATTCCGCCTTGATCTGGCCGATTGCTTGGTTGAGCGTCGGCCGCGGCGTGACATAGTGGGAATTCGCGTAAATCCGCACCCGATCGAGGGTCGCCGTCCGCTCGCCCGTCAGCGGGTCGAACTCCTGGATGGCCTCAAGTTCATCGCCGAAGAACGAGAAACGCCAAGCCCGGTCTTCCAGGTGCGCGGGCCAAAGCTCAAAGCTGTCGCCGCGAACGCGGAACGAGCCGCGCTGAAACGCCATGTCGTTGCGCTTGTATTGCTGCGTGACCAATTCGCGCTGCACAGCTTGCTGATCGTAAGCAAAGCCGACCTTCAAGTCTTGGGTCATCGCGCCATAGGTCTCGACCGCGCCAATACCGTAGATGCAAGAGACCGAGGCGACGATGATCACGTCGTCGCGTTCGAGGAGCGCCCGGGTCGCCGAGTGGCGCATCCGGTCGATCTGCTCGTTGATCTGCGCCTCTTTCTCGATATAAGTGTCCGAGCGGGGCACATAGGCTTCTGGTTCGTAGTAGTCATAGTAGCTGACGAAATACTCGACGGCGTATTCTGGAAAGAATTGATTGAATTCGCCATACAACTGAGCGGCGAGCGTCTTGTTGTGGGCGAGGATGATCGCCGGGCGCTGAACGGCCTCGATCACCTTGGCCATGGTAAAGGTCTTTCCGGTCCCGGTCGCGCCAAGAAGCACCTGATCACGCTCGCCATTGACCAGCCCCTCGGCCAATTCCGCGATCGCGCCCGGCTGATCGCCGGCGGGCTCGTATGACGTGCGCATGGTCAGGCGTTTGCCGCCCTCGAGCTTGTCGCTCTTGAGGGCGTCCCGCGTCGCCGGGCGTTGTGGAACGGTCACCATGGTGTCGGTCATCTGGCGCTCTCCCTCGGCCTGCTGCCAAGATAGAGGTCGGCGCCGGCCCGCTTCAACCGATCCGAAGCGGGCATTCGCGCAAGCGCGTGGGCCGGGGGAATTGCGATTCGCAAATTTCGGTTGCGCCACGGAGTCGTGCTTTGCAGCTCAGAAGGGAAAACGAGCATGCCGAGACCCTCGGAGCGATCATAAGCCGGTACATTTAGGAGATTTATCTATATTTTGCCGGTTGGCCTTAACTTTTCCACAAGAGATTTGGGCGAAAGCTGGGCCGGAATGCGACTGCCGCTTGACCGCGGTCCAGCAACGAGGCAATTTGCAAATGCAAGCAGCGAAGCGTCGCCAACCCGGTGCTACACCCACCCCACCCTCGCTCCCTGCACCGGGTTGGCGACGTGATTATTCAAGAACCCCCCAGAGCATTGAGGCGCCCCCGTTGGCGCTTTTTCTTGCGCCCCTGATCGGCGCCGCCGTTTGGCTTTTGCTGCTGCTCTGACCAAAGACCCTGTCCCTCGACCGACCTCGCGAGCCTCCTGCGCGCCGTGCGACGGGGCAACGCTTGAAAGACGGCCGTCGCCTCGGGCATAGAAGGCTTCCAACCCAAGGAGGACGTCGAGAATGCAGGCGCGCATCTACCAGCCGTCGAAGAGCGCCATGACCCAGGGCACCGCGAATGCCACCGGTTGGGTCCTCGAATTCGCCCCCGCCGAACAGCGTCAGATCGATCCGCTCATGGGCTGGACGGGCTCGGGCGATACCCGTCGGCAAGTGCGGCTGCGCTTCGATACGCTCGACGCCGCGGTCGAGTATGCCAGCCGCAACGGCATCCCGCACACCGTCGAGACCGCGAAACCGCGCAAAGCGAACGTCCGGCCCATGGGCTATGCGGGCAACTTCGCCCACGGCCGCCGCGGTAACTGGACCCACTGACGCCCCGGACGCCGCCGCCGAGCCGGCCGACGCGCCGCCCCAAAGGACCCGATCCATGTCCCAGACTTTTCCGGTGATCCTCTGCGGCGGATCGGGCACGCGCCTCTGGCCCGTCAGCCGAAAATCCTTCCCAAAACAGTTCGCGCCGATCCTCGAAGGCGGCACGCTCTTTCAACGGACCCTCGGGCGGGTGGCGGGCGAGGGCTATGCCGACCCGGTCCTCGTCACCCACCAGGATTTCCGGTTCATCGCGGCCGAGCAACTCTCCGACGCGGGCCTCGATGCGACGCGCATCCTGCTCGAACCCGATGGCCGGAACACCGCCCCCGCGATCTGTGCCGCCGCGCTCGCCGTCGCCGAAATCGCCCCCGACGGCCTTCTGCTCGTACTGCCGTCGGACCACGTGCTCCATGACGAGGCCGCCTTCCACGCCGCCGTCGCCGAGGGCGCCGAGGCCGCCCGCGCCGGCGCGCTCGTCACCTTCGGCATCGCCCCCGACCGGCCCGAAACCGGATACGGCTATATCGAACTCGACGCCGCCGGCCGTCCCGGCGCCCAAGCCTTTCGCGCGTTTGTCGAGAAACCCGACGCCGCCCGCGCCGAAGCGATGCTCGCCTCGGGCAACTATCTCTGGAATTCGGGCATGTTCCTCTTCTCGGTCGCCCGCATCCTGGAGGCCTTCGAGACCCATGCCGCCGACTGCCTCGCGGCGAGCCGCGCCGCCATGGTCGCGGGGCGCGAGGATCTGTGCTTTTACCGGCTCGACGCCGGCGCGTATCTGCAAAACCCGGACATCTCGATCGACTATGCGATCATGGAACGCGAACGGGGCACGGTCGTGCCGGTGGATTGCGGCTGGAACGATCTCGGAAGCTGGAAAACGGTCTGGGCGGAGAGCGGGGCCGAGACGGCCGAAGACGGGGTTGCGACCGGCGGCGCGGCGCTCGCCCTCGACTGCCGGCGCACGCTCCTGCGGGCCGATCACCCGCGTGTGCGCCTCGTCGGCATCGGCCTCGAGAACGTGGTCGCCGTGGCCACCGGCGATGCGGTGCTCGTCGCCGACATGGACCGGGCCCAAGACGTCAAAGGCGCGGTTGCCGCGCTCAAGAGCCAAAACGCCCCGCAGGCGACCGAATTCCCGCGCTGCTACCGGCCCTGGGGCTGGTACGAGAGCCTCGCCCAAGGCACCCGGTTCCAAGTGAAACAGATCATGGTCAAACCGGGCGGGCAGCTCTCGTTGCAGTCCCACCATCACCGGGCCGAGCATTGGGTGGTGGTCGCCGGCACCGCCAAGGTGACGGTGGGCGAGGAGGTGCGGCTCCTCAGCGAGAACGAAGCGGTCTATATCCCGCTTGGCGCCGTGCACCGGCTGGAAAACCCGGGCAAGCTCGAGCTGCATCTAATCGAAGTGCAATCGGGCGCCTATTTGGGCGAAGACGATATCGTCCGCTATGAGGATGTCTACGCCCGCGCCTGACCGACGTGCCCCGCGCGCCTCGCGCGCCCGACGGTGTCCAGACACGCCGAGGGCCTCCCCCCCCCCAAACCCGCCCACAGGGACGGCCACCGCCCCCACACGGCAGTGGCAGGTACCCCACGCACGGGCCGGAAAAACACCACTCCCCGCGCG
>JBHJGX010000099.1:0-15227 GCA_050331395.1 Paracoccaceae bacterium | reverse complement strand
TCTTCCCCCTCGTAGGGCTCGACGCCGTTGTCGCGGAGCACCTGCTGAGCGCGCACGAGATCGCGCTCGGCGACCATGAGACGGAGGGGCAAAATGCCGAGGCTGCCCTCGAGGAGGCTCATGATTACGTCTAAGACGAAGCACTCTATATCCTCGCCCGATAAGAGCGCCTGGGCGAACGGGATCAGGGTCGGGTCTGTGGTGCGCAGCAGCTCATGCATGGCGCGTGTCATAGGCGAGCCCGGACCCCGCGTCGAGACCGCGCCCCCGGACCGCGGTCGCCCGCCGACCGCAGACCCGAGCGAAAAGGATCGACGATGACCGCGCTCCCACCCGCGCCGCCGCGCGCCACCGCCCCGTTCGAGCGGCTTCAGGCCCTGGTTAGCGACGAACTGGGGCAGGTCAACGGGCTGATCCGCGAGCGGATGTCGTCCGAGCACGCGCCGCGGATCCCGGAGATCTCGGCCCATCTGATCGAAGCGGGCGGCAAGCGGCTGCGTCCGATCCTGACGCTCGCCGCCGCCAAGGCGTGCGGCTATCGGGGCGGGGACCATATGAAGCTCGCGGCGGTTGTCGAATTCATCCATACGGCGACGTTGCTGCACGACGATGTGGTCGACCAGAGCCAGCAGCGCCGCGGGCGGGCGACGGCGAACATCCTCTTCGACAACAAATCGAGCGTGCTCGTCGGGGATTACCTCTTTGCGCGGGCGTTCCAGCTGATGGTCGAATGCGGCTCGCTTCGGGTGCTCGACATCCTTTCGAACGCGGCGGCTGTGATTGCCGAGGGCGAAGTGCTCCAACTGACCACGCAGCACGATCTGGCGACGGATGTGGCGCGCTACGAACAGGTCATCCGGGGCAAGACAGCGGCGCTTTTTGCGGCGGCGACCGAAGTTGGTGGCGTGATCTCGGGGGTCGAGGAGGAAGTGGTTGAGGCGTTGCGGACCTATGGCGACGGGCTCGGCATGGCGTTCCAACTCGCCGATGACGTGCTCGATTACGGCGGCACCGCGGCCGTGATGGGCAAGAACACCGGCGACGATTTCCGTGAGGGCAAAGTCAGCCTGCCAGTCATTCTGGCGCATCGCCGCGGCGACGCAACGGCGCAAGCATTTTGGCGCCGGACAATCGTGGAAGCCCGGCAAGAGCCCGAGGACCTCGAGCGCGCCATCGGCTATTTGCGGGAAACCGGGGCGCTCGAAGACGCGTTGTCGGCGGCGAAGGCACAGGTTGCCCGGTCGCGCGAAGCTCTCGAGCGGCTGCCCGAGAGCGAAGTTCGTTCGGCGCTCGCCGCCGTCGCTGACTTTGTCACCGACCGGGTGAACTGAACACGCCTAAAAGGCGTTGGCGCGTCCGGTTAGGCCCTGACCGTGCGGGCGAGGCGGAGGCCACCCAACCCCATCAGCGCGGTCAGCAGGAAAACGCCACCGGCGGGAAGCGGGATGGCCGCCGCCGTTCCCGAAATCTCGACGCGCAGGCCGCTCGGGTTGTCATTGGGCGCGCCTTGCGCGTTGGTGACCAAGAAGTCGAGCGTGTTCACGCCGTCCTGAAACCCAGTTGTGATGTTGAACCCGGCGAAGCTCGCGAAGCCCCCCCGATGAACACGCTGAGACCGTTCAGGAAGATCTCGACACCGTTGTCGGAGGTAACCTGGCCCGTCAGCTGCGCGGTGTCCGCAATGAGACCAGTCAGATCGAACGTGGTCGTATAGGTGAACTGTCCGCCAGGCACGACAAAGTCTTGATCTTCGGTATTCGGCCCGATCCAACGCGACGTGCTGTTGTCGTCGACCCAAGGAGCCGGAACTTGTCCGACACCGCCGGGGCCGCCCAAGTCGGTACCGACCAGAATCTCCTGCGCACCATTGACATCGGTCAACGTATAGTTCGCTTCGTCGAGGCTTCCCGCAGGAAGTAAGCTGCCATCACTGCCAAAACCGGTGCCGAAGACTGAGATCGGCACGGCGCCTGCGCTGGTACCCAGTCCGAGCGCAACCACGCTCGCTGCGACGAACTTGAACAAATTCATTTCAACCCCCGAATGGACAATTCCTCAATTAAGAGGTGGCCCAAAAAGGGTGAAAAAGCAACCGAAGATTTGAGTGGAGCCCCGGCCGCGTTCGGGACGGCACCGGTCATCCGCGCGAAATCGGGCTAGGCGAGCGCGGGCGCCCGCTCCATCGGGCCGGCGGCAACCCACCAGGCGGGGTATGCCCGACGCACCGCATCGGCGGCAGAAAGCGCCTCCGGACCAGAGGGATAAAGCCCGAATACCGTCGCCCCAGATCCGGACATTCGGGCAAGGGGTGCCCCGGAGAGCGCGGCCTTGGCGGCGGCGATCGGCGGACAGAGCGCCTCGGCAGCCGGCTCCAGATCGTTGCGCTGAGCCCGGAGCCACGCGACGAGGTCCTCGACAGTGGCGAACCGTGCGGGCGCCGCGGGCCCGGGCGGGTTCTCCCGCGCGGCGAGGCGGCCAAAGACCGCGCCCGTGGAGACCGAAATGCCCGGATTGACCAGCACGAGCCAAAAGGACGGCAAGTTCGGCGCAGGCGAAAGACGCTCGCCGATCCCACCCATCAGACGCGGCGCCCGACAATCGAGACAGACGGGCACGTCGGCCCCGAGGCCGAGCGCGAGATCGGGCGGAACGGTAACCCCCCAAAGCCGCGACAGCGCCCGGAGCGCCGCCGCCGCATCCGCGGAGCCCCCGCCGATCCCGGAGGCCACCGGCAGACATTTCTCGAGCGAAAGCGCCGCGCGCGCCGGCCGCCCATGCGCGCGGGCCAGCCTCTCGGCCGCTTGAAGCACGAGATTTTCGCCATCCGAGGGCAGCTGATCGGCAAAGGGACCGGAAAGGCTGAGTGACAATCCCGGCCCGTCTTCTGCCCAGAGACGGTCGCCGAGCCGCGGAAAAACCGCGAGGCTCTCAAGCAGATGATAGCCGTCCGGGCGCCGCCCGCGGATATGGAGAAAGAGGTTGACCTTGGCGGGGGCCGCTTCCTCGACGGCGCCGCCCGTTTCCCGCGGTTCCATGACGACGCCCCCGCCGAGCCGAGATCGTCCCGTCGGCCGGGCTCAGCCGCCGTCGCGCGGCTCGGACGGCGCCCCGGTCTGCCCGATGATCGCCGGATTACCGGCGGCGGCTTCTTCTTCGAGAACCGTGTCGAGGCCGATGTCGAGCTTGCGCAAGATGCGGGCCTCGTCCTCCGGCTCCGGCTCGAACGACAGGGCGCGGTGCCATTGGAATTCAGCTTCGATGCGCCGACCGACCATCCAGAGCGCGTCGCCGTAATGGTCGTTGATGACCGGATCGACGGGGCGTAATTCAACGGCCCGGCCCAGATGCTTTACCGCCCCTTCGAAGTCGCCGAGCCGGTAGAGCACCCAGCCGAGGCTATCGACAATGTAACCGTCATCGGGTCGCTGCTCGACCGCTTTCTCGATCATGGCCTTCGCCTCATCGAGATTCGTGCCCATTTCGACCCAGGAATATCCAAGATAATTGAGCACGAGAGGTTGATCCGGCTCAAGTTCAAGAGCGGTCTTGAAATCCGCTTCGGCTTTTGGCCACTGCTTGGATCGTTCGTAAGAAATCCCGCGTTGATAGAAAAGCGGCCAGTGGCGGTTCTCGGCTTCGTCGATTAGAGCGACAGCGCGATCATAGGCTTCGGCCGCCTCGGCGAACCGCTCATTCTGGCGGAGCATGGTGCCTAGCGCGCTGTGCGCATCGAGGCTATCGGGGAAGCTTGCGATCACGGCGTCGAGCGCGTCGATGGCATCCACCAACCGGTCCGCGTCTTCGAGGGCTTCGGCCCGGCCGATGCGGGCTTCGAGGCTCTCGGGCACGTCGGAGGGCACAAGATCGTAGGCCGCAATCGCCAATTCCGGTTGCTCCTGGCGGCGGAGTTGCTCGGCAATCAACAGATGCGCATCCACGATATCGGGCGCGAGATGGACGGCCAGACGGGCGTAGCTGAGGCCGAGGAGGCTGTTCGGACCGCTCATCAGGTAGCGGGCGAAATCGTAGAGCGCCTCGGCCGCGCCGGCGGCGGCGTCGCGGACGAGCGGTTCCGGCATGGCGCCCGCGGCCAGATCGTCCCGCAGCCGCTCGAGCCTGGCCGCGCCGAGGGTACGGTCGAGGCGCGCATCGATGAGCGCGATCGCCTCGTCGGTGCGGCCCACCCGGGCGAGCGCGCCGGACCTGTGCCGAACAAAGCGCTGCGAGCCCAGGCTCGACTGCTCCGCCGAGACCTCGAAGGCCGCGACCGCATCGAGATCGTCGCCAATGGCAGCTTCGATCAGACCGCGGTGATAGGCAGCGATCGAGGCACCGGCCGGACCGCCGAGCCCCTCTTCGGCCAAAGCTTCGAGGGCGCTGATCGCCGCGTCCGGGTCGTCCTGCCCAAAGAGCGCCCAGGCCTGCACGATCCGACCGACGAGCGGGGTATCGCCGTTCGTCGCGAGCTCGAGCACGAGACCCGCCTCATCGGCTTCGCCGCGGCGAAGCTCGTCGACAGCGACCGCCATCACCGCCACGTGGCGCCCGGGTTCGAGCTGTTGCAGGCGGCGTGCGAGGCCGATTGACTGGGAGAGCCGGCCCGCCGCGATCAGATGGCTGATCGCGCGTTCGGTCATCGCGGCGTTGTCCGGGTCGCGGGCGAGGGCGGCAGTGTAATATTCCGATGCCGCGAGGAGATCGCCCCGTCGCGCCGCCTGTTCCGCCGCGAGATAGGGCCCCGCCACACCTTGCGCCGTCGTGCCGGCGGGGACGAGCACAGCCGCCGCCGTCAGCATCGAGAGCGCGACCCGCCGCGCGGTGAAGGGAAACTGGGCCAAAGGACGCCTCCTTGATTGCGGGCCACCGCCCGCGTCTGCCGTCCGACCGGCGATCGGCCGCGGTGTTACCCGACAGCTAAGCGTGCGTCGCCGGGCGGCGCAAGGTGGCCGCTTGGATAAATTGCCTGTGGAAACCCGGTCATAGCGCCGCGTGCGGGCGTCGCGGTTTGCACCGGGCCCTCGCCTCAGCCGGTCTGCCGGAGGGCTTCGAGCCAGTCGACGAGGGCGGGCGTGACCACCTCGCGGGCCCGGGCGCTGACCAGCACGCCCACATGCCCGGTCGGCACTTCGAGGAGCCGGTAGTCCCGGCTCGCGGTCAGCCCCGCCAGCGCCTTCGAGCAGGGCGGCGGGACGATATGGTCCTCGGTCGCCACGATATTAAGGATCGGGCAGTCGATGCGGCCGAGATCCACCGGCGTCCCGTCGATCTCGAAGCGGCCGTCCACCAGGCGGTTTTCGCCGTAGAGCCCGATCAGCCACTCGAGCAAGGCCGCACCCGGATGCGCCGGGCGGTCGGCGAGCCAGGCCTCCATCCGCAGGAACGTCTCGAGCGAGGCGCTGTCCTCGGCCGCCTCGAACAGTCCGGCACTGTATTTCTGGGCGGTCCGGACCGGGGTCAGACCCTGGAACATCGCGCCCGAGAGCGCGCCCGAGAGATTGCCCCGCTCGGCAATTACCCGGTGCAGCAGATCGGGCGGCATCGAGCGGAGCCAGACATTGAGGAACCCGTGCGCCGGGTCCGGATCGGCGCGGTCGGCGTGAAAATCCACAGGCGTGACCGCAAGTGCGAGCCCCGCCACCCGTTCGGGATGCCGCGCCGCGTGGCAGAGCGCGAAAACCCCGCCCTGGCAGACCGCGAAGAGCGCCGGACGGGCGCCCGCGCTCAGCCCGCGGACGGTGTCGATCGCCTCGCCGAGCCAGTCCTCGGCATAGTCGGTGAAATCCAGGCAGCGATCGGCGCGCGACGGCGCCCCCCAATCGAGCACGAAGGCCTCGCAGCCGGCCTCGAGCAGCCGCCGGACGATCGAGCGCTCGGGCGACAGATCGGTGATCGTCTCGCGGGCGAAGAGCCCGTGCAGGATCAAAAGCGGACCGAGGGTGGCGGGCTCGGCCCGGCGATAGCGGTAGAGCCGGACCTTGCCGTCGCGCCAGACCTCGTCGCGGGGCGTGGGCGTGATCTCGGAGCCTCGGTTGTCGCGCAGCGCATCGAGGAGGCGGGCGCCCCGCCGGGTGGCATCCAAGAAGCGCCGGAGCGCCGCACGGGGGACGGGCTCCTCATTGCCTGCGCTTGACCCGTCGCGGTCGCTGTCGCTGCGTGGGGAGGCGTCCTCGCCCTCGACATCCGGTCCGCCCTTGGCGCCGGATCGCGGGCCCGCGCCCGCGCCCTCGCCCGGGCCGACATCGTGAGTGCCGGTTTTCGCCTCGGGCTTCGCGTCTGCGGTCGCGTCCGCCGAATTTGCCCCCGGGGCTTTTGCCGGCCCATCCGGCTCGTCGGCCGCACGGCCCTCGGGCTGAGCGGACGCCTGCGGCAGAGATCCGGGCGCCGCTTCGACCCGCGCGCCGTGGCCATGCGGCCGTGGCGGGCGCCGACCGCCGGTCTCGCCATCCATCCTCACCGGCCAGCCCTCAAGCCCGCTCCGCCGGCGCCTGGGCGCGCCGCAGCCGACGAACCTCGCGGCGGAGCCCGTGCAGCGTCTCGTGCAAATCGTCGAGCTCGGACCGGGTCGGCAGCCCGAGCGCGTCGCTCAGCGTCTCGACGCGGGTACGGAGCTCGGCCCGGAGATCGGTTTCGGCCGCCACCAGATCGCGCATCGCCGCATGAAAGCCCGGCGCCCGGTAGGTCCGGGCCAGCGTCTCCTCGGCGCTCGCGTTCCAGAGCGCGACGACCGCCTCCCAATCCGCCAACCGCTCGGCCGCATCGGGCGCCGAGAGCCGCGCGATGAAAACCCGAAAGCTCTCGAGCCAGGCCGCGCCGAGCACCGCCTTCATCTGCTCGACGGCGGTCGCATAGGCCATCCACATGCGGGTTCCGCGCGCGAAGGATTTAAGCTCCTCGGCGCTGCCGAACGGGGGCGCGAGGTCGGGTCCCTCGAGCCAGCGGAAGAGATCGCCGAGCCCGCCGGCGCCCTCGGAGCGCAGCCAACCGGCCGGGTCGAAAGGGCTCCCGCCCGGGGCGCGGGACCGGGCTTCGACGACGTCCAGCATGCTCTCGACGAACTGCATCCAGGCATCGGACAAGGCCTTCGCCTGCTCCCACGCCGCGGAACCGTCGGTCGCTCCTGCCGAGGGGGCGGCACGGGCGGCCTCGAAGACGGTCCGCTGCGTCTCGCTCCAGATGCGGAAGAACTCGGCCCAGCCCGTTCCCCGCTCGGGCCCTTTTTCGGGCATTTGCGACCTCCGCACTTTTTGATGTCGTACACCGATTGGGTCGGGCGCGCCAGTGGGCAGGCGGAGACCCTTCAATCGGGTTCGGCAAGCCGGTGAAGCGCCGCCCGGTCCCAGGCAAGCGGGACCACTGAGACGGGGCGGCCATCGGGGCGCGGCTCGGCCGGATCGTCGAAGGGTACCCCTTCGCGGGCGCCGCGCACGGCATAAAACGCGCGCGCTCGCCCAGCCTCGGCATAAACCTCCGCCGAGAGGGTCCGTACCCCCGTCTCGACAAGACCGCGGACGATCGCCCGGAGAAGCCGGTCGCCGATCCCGCAGCCCCGCAGCCGCGCCGCCACATAAAGCGCCGCCAGATGTGCCAACGCGCCGTCGGGCAAAGGCAAAGCGAGCGCGAAGCCGGCAAGGCCGTTGCCCGGGTCTGCCCGGTCCGCCCAATCTGCGCCCTCTGCAACATGCGCATGGAGCGTCCCGGCCGGCCGCGCGAGCAGGCGCGCCCACAGCTCCCGGCGCTGAGTTTCCAAATCGCCGTCGAGCACCCGATCCGCGACGATCCCGCGGTAGCTGTCCCGCCAGGAGGCCGCATGGAGGCGCGCGAGGGCCGGGACGTCCCCGGGCACGGCCGGCCGGAGCCGGATTTCAGCCATGGCGGAAGAAGTTGGAGAGCCGCTCGCGCGCGGTCGCCTCGTCCCAGCCGTCCCGCTGCTCGGTGAAGAGCGGGTGCGTCTCGTGGCGGTATTGCACGAAACAGAAGGGGCGCCTCCGGCCGTCCTGGGGCACCGTCACCAGCGTCAGACGCTCGGCGCCATAGCCGGGGATCCCGTTGCAGAGCCAAGAGAACATGCCACCGAGCCGTCCGCGTGCGTCGTCCTCGAGCGTCTCGCGATAACGGGCGAAATTCTCCTCCGAGAGGCTCGCCCAGATGCCAAAGCACCAATGGTCGCGCTCGGGCGGGCCGAAGGCGAGCGGGATCGGTAAAAGCGCACGGATGTAGTACGATCGCTCGCCGTCGATCTCGAGCACGCAGAGATCGGTGGTCTTCTCGATCTCGACGATACTCGGGTCGCCGGTACGCGCCGCCCAGTTGTCCGGGCCGCGGAAGGCGAGTTCGGGCATGCCGCGCTGTGGCTGGCCGCAGCAAGCGCAGGTCCATGCCCAGCTATCGAGATCGCTGTCGCTGCCGGGGCGTTCCGGGGTCTCGTCGTCGGTGAAGACCTGCCAGGCGCCGTCGATCAGTTCCGCCCAGCCGCCGAGGGGCACCCGCTCGAGCCCCCGAAGCAGGGGGAACATCTCGTCGAGATGCTCGGCATGGACCAGACAGATCTCCTCGGGCCCGGACCCGGCGTGGTCGCGCTCGCAGAGAAACTGCCAGTCGCCGTCGAGATCGTGACTGACAATGCAAAGCCGCGCCGGATCCTCGACCGCATGGACGCAGACATAGACCCGGGTCTGCGGATGGATCAGCGCGAGGCGCATCAGAGCATGGAAGGCACGACCTGATCGGGCGGCCGGTGGCCGTCCGCAAAGGTCTTGATGTTGAGGATCACCTTCTCGCCCATCTCGAGGCGCCCTTCCTCGGTCGCCGAGCCCATATGCGGCAGGAGCACCACGTTCGGCAGTCCGACCAGCGCGGGATTGACCGCCGGCTCGTGCTCGAAGACGTCGAGGCCCGCGCCCGCGATCTCGCCGCGGGACAACAGCCGGACGAGCGCGTTCTCGTCGACGACCTCACCGCGGGCGGTGTTCACGAGATAGGCACTCCCCTTCAATAGCCCGAGGCGCCGCGCCGACAGCAGGTGATAGGTCGCGGGCGTATGCGGGCAATTCACGCTGAGGATGTCCATACGGGCGAGCATCTGATCGAGGCTTTCCCAATAGGTGGCACCGAGCGCGGCCTCGGTCTCGGCCGACAGCCGGCGGCGGTTGTGATAGTGAATCTGCAGCCCGAACGCCCGGGCCCGGCGGGCCACCGCCTGGCCGATCCGGCCCATGCCGAGGATGCCGAGCCGCTTGCCCCAGATCCGGTGACCCATGATGGCGGTCGGGCTCCACCCCGCCCAACGGCCCCGCTGCATGAGGTCGACGCCCTCTTGAAGCCGCCGCGGCACCGCGAGAATGAGCGCCATGGTCATGTCGGCCGTGTCCTCGGTCAGCACGCCGGGCGTGTTCGAGACCAGGATCGCCCGCGCCCGGGCGGTGGCCACGTCGATATGGTCGACCCCGGCCCCGTAATTGGCGATCAGCTTCAGCCGCTCGCCGGCCTGCGCTAGGAGCCCTGCGTCGATTTTGTCCGTGAGCGTCGGCACGAGCACGTCGGCACTCCGCATCGCCTCGGCCAGCGTCTCCGGCGCCATCGGCCGGTCGGTTTCGTTGAGGACCACGTCGAAGAGCTCGGCAAGACGGGTCTCGACCGCCGCCGGCAGCTTGCGCGTCACCACGACCCGGAGGCGTTCTTCCGCCATGCTTGCCACCCCTCTCGGCTTTCGTTCGTCGGACCGTGTGATAGGCTCTCGGCTGGCGTGCGTGAAGGGGTCATCCGGTGCGAAGCGAGCGGGATAGCGGGCGAATGGCAGATCGAGGGACGGAACCGGTGCAACTCGACGGGGCGCTCGCGACCTTCGAGGAGGCTTGGGCCCCGAGGATCGTTGCCCGCTACAACGGCAACGAGGTGATGGTGGCCAAGGCGCGCGGCCGCTTCCTCTGGCACGCCCATCCCGAGACCGACGACCTGTTCCTCGTGCTGGGAGGGCGGCTGCGGATCGAGCTCCGCGAGAGCGGTGCCGAGCGCTCGGTGACCCTCGGTCCGGGCGATCTTTATGTGGTGCCGGCCGGGGTCGAGCATTGCCCCGTCGCGGAACCGGAGGCCGATCTCTTGCTCATCGAGCCCGCGGGCACGCCGAACACGGGCGATCCGGCAACCGCGGTGACCAAGCCGGACATCGAGGTCCCGCGGTGACGGGCTGGCGGGTCGCGCTGGCCGCTCTCATCGTGGCAGCCGCATTGCCGGCGGCCGCGCCGCCGCTCATCCTGGCCCAGCGCTCGGCCGAGATCCCGTTCCCCGTGCCGAGGCCCGAGCGCGCGGCCCCGTCCGCCCCGTCGCAGACGCCCGAAGCCGCACCGCTGCCTTCCCCCGCCACGGCGTCGGAGACGGAAACGCCCCCCGAGACCGCCGCTCTGCCCCCGCTCCCGGATCCGACGGTCGGGCCGGTGACCAACCTGCCGCTGCCACGCTTCGTCTCGCTCAATGCGCGCGAGATCAACGTCCGCCGGGGGCCAGGGCTCGATTACCGGCGCGATTGGGTGTTTCGCCGGCAGGGGCTGCCGGTGCGCGTCACCGACGAGTATGGCGGCTGGCGGCGGATCGAGGACGCCGACGGGGCCGGAGGGTGGGTCTTTCATGCGCTGATCAGCGGTCGGCGCACGGTGCTCGTGACGACGGAGGGGGCGCTTCTTCGCCGCGACCCGTCCGAACCCGGACCGTGGACCGGCGCCTGCAGCGAACTGACCGCCGCCGGCGTCAGGGCCTCTGCCTGTCTCGAGCGCGGCGTCGTCGCCCGGCTGCGGGAATGCGCGCCGGAGCTATGCCTTATCGAGGCGCGCGGGCAGTCGGGCTGGGTGCCGAAATCCGCGCTCTGGGGCGTCGCGGCGCAAGAGACATTCGGCGACTAGACCCGGTGACCGGCTTCCGAGACACCGGCTGGGCGGCGAGCGCTGAGGCCTGGATGGCCGAGCAAGGCGAGACCGGAGACTTCTCGCGTGTCTTCGTGCTCGACCCGGCGATGCGGGCCCGGATCGAGGGACGCGGGTTTCGGACCGCTCTCGATGTGGGCTGCGGCGAGGGCCGGTTCTGCCGGATCCTGGCGGATATCGGCATACGGCCGACGGGGATCGACCCGACCGCGCGCCTCCTCGACGCGGCCCGGGCCCGCGATCCCGGCGGCGATTACCGGCTAGCTCGGGCCGAGGCGCTGCCGGTCGCCGACGCGGCCTATGACCTCGTCGTGAGCTACCTGACGCTCATCGACATCGAGGGCTTCGAGGAAGCGATTGCCGAGATGGGTCGCGCGCTTCGCCCGGGCGGTACGCTGCTCGTGGCCAACATGAACGGCTTCGTCAGCGCGACGATCGAGGGCAATGGGGGCCGGGCCTGGATCGAGGACGCCGAGGGCCGCGCGCGATACGTGGCGCTCGACCGGTACCTCGAGCCGCGGGGCGATTGGGTGGCCTGGCGCGGGATCCGGATCCTCAACTGGCACCGGCCGCTCGAGGCCTATATGCGCGCGTTCCTCGGCGCAGGCCTCGTCCTCCGCCATTTCGCCGAGCCGGCGCCCACGGGCGGCCCGGACGCGCGACGGAGGCGCAATGCCCGCGTGCCGTTTTTCCACGTGATGGAGTGGGAGAAGCCCGACGCGCCCCGCCTGCTGCCTCAGCCCGGGCCCTGAGCGGCCAGCCGACAGGGCCGCGGCGGCCGGTCACCGAGGGAGGCCCCGTGCCGGGCGTTGCCAGGGGTGCCGCGCGTGGCCGGCGGCTGCGACGGGACGGACCCCCACAGGGTCCGGCCCCGGGCGAGGGGGGTTCGACGCCCCCCGAGACCGGGCGCTCTGCATCGCCTGAGCCTGAACGCCCGCGCTCAGTCCTTTGCGCGCAGACGGATCACCACGTCGATGCGCGCGATCTCGGCGCCGCCCGGCGCCGCGGGCAGGGCTTCGAACCGCACAGCACCCGCCGGCGCATCCTCGACCCGGCCGTCCTGCTCCCAATAGAAATGCGCGTGGTCGTCGGTGCAGGTGTCGAAAACGCTCCGGGTGCCATCGACCGAGATCTCGGTCATCAGACCCGCCTCGGTGAAACTGCGCAGCGTGTTGTAAACCGTCGCGAGCGCTACCGGCGCGCCGGCGGCCTGAGCCGCCTCGAAGAGGCTCTCGGCCGTGACATGCCGGTCGCGCCCGTCGCCCACCAGCAGCTCCGCCAGTCCGAGGCGTTGCCGCGTCGGCCGGAGCCCCGCTTGCCTCAGCCACCGCGCCGCCCGTTGCCGAGGCGTCGGTCCAGCCCCGCACGCATCGCCCGTGTCGTCGTCTTCGTTCACATCCTCACCCGTCTGCGCCAAGCATGACCGTCTACATAGCCCCTCGCAATCGCGGAGAAAACCGGTCGGGGACCGGCGCCGGGGCGGCAATCCGGCCCATTGGTCCTGCCGCCCGCGCACCGTCGGCGGGGCCAGTCATTGCCTTCGCGCGGACGAGGGCCTCCCTTGAGCCGCTTCGCAGCCGGTGCTAGTGACCGCTGCCGATGCGGGATAAGGCCTGGGAGGGTTGCGGCCATGGGCGATCGCCAAGGGAGCTACGACTATCAGGCCCTGCTCGCCTGCGGCCGGGGCGAGTTGTTCGGACCGGGCAATGCCCAATTGCCGCTGCCGCCGATGCTGATGTTCGACCGGATCACCTCGATCGAGGCCGAGGGCGGGAGCGAAGGCAAGGGCCGCGCCGTGGCCGAGCTCGATCTGCGCCCGGACCTCTGGTTCTTCGAATGCCATTTCCAAGGCGACCCGGTGATGCCGGGCTGTCTCGGGCTCGATGCGGTCTGGCAGCTGACGGGCTTCTTCCTCGGCTGGCTCGGGATGCCGGGGCGGGGCCGGGCGCTCGGCGTCGGCGAGGTCAAGTTCTCCGGCATGGTCACGCCGACCGGTCGGCTGGTCCGCTACACGGTCGATCTCAAACGGATCATCGACCGCAAACTCAAAATGGGCATCGCGGACGGGGTTGTGGAGCTGGACGGCGACCCGATTTATCAGATCAAGGAGATGCGGGTGGGTCTCTTCACCGACCCTGCGCCCGCCTGAGAGATCGTCCCGTCCGCTTTGCGGCGGTGCGCCCGCGATGGGCGGACGACACGCCGCCGGGCACTGCCCGCAGACCGACCGAAAGGAGCCGCCCATGCGCCGCGTCGTGATCACCGGGATCGGGATCGTCTCGTCCATCGGCACCTCAGCGCAAGCCGTGACCGCCAGCCTGCGCGAGGGCAAGTCCGGCATCGTCTTCGCCCCCGATTATGCCGAACACGGGTTCCGCTGTCGGGTACACGGCCGCCCGGACATCGACGTCTCCGAGCATGTGGATAAGCGCGTGCTGCGGTTCATGGGGGACGGGGCGGCGTGGAACTACATCGCCATGGACCAGGCGATCCGCGATGCGGGGCTCGAGCCCGGCGAGGTCAGCCATGAGCGCACGGGCCTCGTGATGGGCTCGGGCGGACCGTCGACCAAGGCGCTCTATGCGGCCCATGAGACCGTGTTGAAAACCGGCGCGACCAAGCGGATCGGCCCCTTCGCCGTGCCGAAAGCGATGAGCTCGACGAACTCCGCGACGCTCGCCACACCGTTCAAGATCAAGGGCGTGAACTACTCGATCACCTCTGCCTGTTCGACCTCGGCGCATTGCATCGGCAACGCGGCGGAACAGATCCAGTGGGGCAAGCAGGACGTGGTTTTCGCCGGCGGCGGCGAAGAGCTCGACTGGACGCTCTCCTGCCTCTTCGACGCGATGGGTGCGATGTCGACGAAATTCAACGACACTCCCGAGCGCGCGAGCCGGGCCTATGACGCAGATCGCGACGGCTTCGTGATCGCGGGCGGCGCCGGGGTCGTGGTTCTCGAGGAATTGGAGCGCGCCCGCGCTCGCGGCGCGCGGATCTATGGCGAGGTGACCGGCTACGGCGCAACCTCGGACGGGTTCGACATGGTCGCCCCCTCGGGCGAGGGCGCGGTGCGCTGCATGCAGCTCGCGACCGAAAGCCTCGGCGAGCGCAAGGTCGATTACATCAACACCCACGGCACCTCGACGCCCGTGGGCGACAGCCGCGAGATCGAGGCGATCCGCCAGGTCTTCGGCGACCGGATCCCGGCCTATAGCTCGACGAAATCGCTGACCGGGCATTCGCTCGGGGCGACGGGCGTTCAGGAGGCGATCTACTGCCTCCTGATGCTCGAAGGCGATTTCATCGCCGCAAGCGCCAATGTGGACGCGCTCGACCCGGCCTTTGCCGAGACGCCCCCGGTGACCGAGCGGCGCGACGAAGCTGGCCTCGATACGGTTATTTCCAACAGTTTCGGCTTTGGCGGCACCAACGCGACGCTCGCCCTCAGCCGCTTTCACGGGTGAGGAACCGATGCCGGGTCTGATGGAAGGCAAGCGCGGCCTCGTCCTCGGGGTGGCCAACGATCATTCGATCGCCTGGGGGGTCGCCGAGGCGCTGGCACGCGAGGGGGCGGAGCTTGCCTTCACCTATCAGGGGGCGGCGTTCGAGAAGCGGGTGCGCCCGCTCGCGGCGTCGGTGGGAGCGCGCCACGTGATGCCCGCCGACGTGCTCGACGACGGCTCGCTCGATGCGGTCTTCGCGGAATTGGCCGGGCACTGGGGGCGGCTCGATTTTCTCGTCCATGCGATCGCCCATTCGGACAAGACCGAGCTCACCGGGCGCTATGCCGACACCTCGCGGGCGAACTTTCGAAAAACGATGGAGATCTCGTGCTACTCTTTCACCGATTTGGCGCGCCGGGCGGCGGCGCTGATGTCGGAGGGGGGCTCGATGGTGACGATGACCTATTTGGGCGCCGAGCGGGTGATGCCGAACTATAACGTGATGGGCGTCGCCAAGGCGGCGCTCGAGGCGTCGGTGCTTTATCTCGCGAACGATCTGGGCCCGGACGGCATCCGGGTGAACGCGATCAGCCCGGGACCGATGCGCACGCTCGCCGGCAGTGCGGTCGGGGGCGCGCGCCGGGTCTATAAGGTCTCGGCCGAGGTCGCGCCCCTCAGGCGGAACACGACGCTGGCCGAAGTCGGCGGTGCTGCGCTCTATCTTCTGTCGGATCTGGGTCAGGGGACGACCGGAGAAGTTCTGTTCGTCGATGGCGGCTATCACGCGCTCGGCATGGCCCCGCTCGAACAGCTCTGAGATCGCCCGGTGCGGCAGCGGCGCGCCCGCGGTCCCGCAGGCTCCCACCCA
>JBHJGX010000098.1:0-27908 GCA_050331395.1 Paracoccaceae bacterium | reverse complement strand
TTTCCTCGCGGAGGCCGTCGGCCAGGAGGTTGAGCCCCAGCACCAGGGTCATCAGCGCTAGCGCCGGGAAGAGCGACATGTGCGCGGTCGAGGCGAGGCGCACGAAGCTCCGACCGTGGTTGATCATCGAGCCCCAATCCGGGCTTTCGGGTTGGAGGCCCAAGCCGAAAAAGCCGAGCGTGCCGAGGAGGATCGTCGTGTAGCCGATCCGCAGGCACGCATCGACGATCAGCGGGCCGCGCGCGTTCGGCAGGATCTCCCACAGCATAATGTACCAGGGACGCTCGCCCCGGGTCTGGGCCGCGGCCACGTAGTCCCGCGTTTTGATGTCCATGGTCAGTCCGCGGACAATCCGGAAAACGCCGGGCGAAGAGGCGAACACCACCGCGGCGAACACATTCAACTCGTTCGGGTCGAGCGACAGGTTAAGCGGGATATCGCTGACCGACGGCACCCAGTCGAAGACGATCCCTAGGTAAAGCCAAAGCCCGACGACCAGCGTTACCCCCCCGTAGGTCATCAGGCGCTGGCGGTTCTTCTCGTATTTCGTGAACCACATGATCATCAGGAAGATGATCGGGAACAGGAAGAAGAACGCGGCCATCGCTCGCGGGATCGACCAGCCGATGCCGAGATTGCGGCCGATCCAGGTGTCGTAATTGAGCGCCCGGATCTCGGGCGTGACGAGCAGATAGAAGAGCAGGATCACCGGGAAGGCGAGCACCAGGTTGGCGAGGAACGACAGGACGCCGTCGATCCGCCCGGTATAGTAGCCTGCCGGCAAGCCGAGCACGATGCCGACCATATAGGCGATCGCGGTTGCCGCCGGCGCGATCAGCAGCACCACGCGGGAGCCGTAGACGATCCGGCTGAAGATGTCGCGGGCGAGGTTGTCCCCGCCCCAGATGAAGGCGATGCCGGTCTGCGGGTCGATGGCGCCGGGGGCGGCCTTTTTCATCATGAAGGACTGTTCGAGCGGCCCCGTCACGGCGATCAGATCGGCGAAGATCGCGGTGAAAATCCAAAAGAGCACTAGGGCCGCACCCGCGAGCCCGATCGGCGAGCCGTAGAGGCGGCCGAACATGCCGAGGCGCTCGCGAACCAGATAACCCGCGACGAAGGTGACGGCGAGGGCGATCCAGACCGGCCAAAAGCGAATGGCCGTTTCGGTCAGGATCTCGGACCAGGAGAGATATTCTTCGATCATCTTGGGCCCCTTAGCTCACCCGGATGCGCGGATTGAGATACGCATAGCCGATATCCGAGATCAGCTGCGTCAGCAGCACCACCACGACCGCCACGCAGGAACAGCCGAGCAGCAGATCGATATCGTTGTTCTCGGCCGCGCGGACCAAGAGCCACCCGAAGCCCTTGTAGTTGAACATTGCCTCAACGATGACCACACCGGTCAGGAGCCAGGGGAACTGCAGCATGATCACAGTAAAGGGTGCGATCAGCGCGTTCCGGAGCGCGTGTTTCAGTACGACCGTTCGAAACGCCATACCCTTGAGCCGGGCCGTGCGGATGTACTGGCTCGTCATGACCTCGGCCATCGAGGCCCGCGTCATCCGTGCAATATAGCCCATGCCGTAAATCGCCATGGTCAGCACCGGGAGCGTAAAGTTTTCGATCGTAATCTCACGGGTCGAAGCGATCCCTTTGAACCAGCCAAGCGACGAGGCGAAGATCACGGTGAATACGATGCCCGTCACGTATTCGGGTGCCGAGGTCGAGGTGATCGAGGCGACGGATAGTCCGCGGTCGAGCCCAGAGCCTTCGCGCATGCCCGCCAGCACGCCGATGATCAGCGCGCCCGGAACCATGACGACCATGACCCAAAACATCAGTATACCCGTATAGCCGAGGCGTTCCGGCAGGATCTCTTCGACGGGCTGCTGAAAGCGCAGCGAGTCGCCCATGTCGCCTTGGGCGAAATTCGTCAGCCAACTGAAGTATCGCTCGAAGAATGGGCCGCGATAGCCGTTGGCCTCGAGCCAGGCCTCGACCTCGGCATCGGTCATCCGCATCGAGCCTTGGGTCTTGGCGATTTTTTCGAGGTTCGGGTCGAGATTGACGAGATAGAAGACCACGAGGGTCAGGCAGATCATCGTCAGCACGATAACGCCGAGGCGTTTTAATATAAAAAGGTGCATCTGGCGTCTCTCGGCTGGCTCACGGGGCGCGCTCTGGTCCGCCCTCGCGGGGCGGACCGGCGGTCAGCGAAGGGCGCCGCGGGGGCGCCCCATCGGGAGGCTCAGCTCTCGACCCAGACTTCTTCGAGATGGTGCTCGAAGGACTGGTGGGCCGGGAAGTTGTGCACCCAGCCATGCGAATGGCGGTAGACCGACCGCCAGTAGGGCTGAATGATCACGCCGTCTTCACGGAGGATCGTCTCGACGCGTTCCATGACCGCTTTTCGCTGTTCGGTATCGGCGATGCCGAGCGCCTCGTTCAGCGCCGCGTCGAAGTCCGGGTTCGCATAGGCCGACTCGTTCCACGCCTCGCCCGAGCGATAGGCGAGGGCAAGCACCTGCACGCCGAGCGGACGGGCGTTCCAGTTGGTGGTCGAGAACGGATACTTGGCCCAGTTGTTCCAGAACGTCGCGCCCGGGATGATCGTGCGCTTGACGTTGATGCCGGCGTCGCGGAGCTGGGCCGCCATCGCATCCGTCGAGTTCCGCCGCCAATCGTCGTCCACAGAGATCAGCTCGTGCTCGAAATCGGTCGCGCCCGCTTCGGCGAGGAGCCGCTGCGCCTCTTCCACGTTGCGCTCGTGCTCGGGGAGGGGGAAGTGCTCCACATGCATCGGGCCGACATGGTAGTTGTGCGCGATTTGTCCGGCGCCGTTATAGCCGAGCTGCAGCACGATGTTGTTGTCGATGGCGAGCTGCAGCGCCCGGCGGACGCGGACGTCGTCATAGGGCGCGTTGTCCTGGTTGCCGCGGGCGACGATGGTCGAGCCTGTGGCGATCTCGGACTTCTCCAGACCGACCGCGTCGAGCTGGTCGATGGTGTCGGCGAGCGTCTGGTGGTTGCAGTCGACTTCTTCGGATTCGAGCGCTGCGATCATCGCGGTCGGGTCGGTGCCGTGGTCGACCCACTCGATGCGGTCGAGGAACACCTCGCCGCCCCACCAGCTGTCGCGCTTCACGGCGACGGCGCGGACGCCTGGCTGCCACTCGGTGATCTCGAAGGGGCCGGTGCCGATGTTGAACTGCGAGAGCATGTCGCCCTCGGGGTCGAAGCTGCGGTGCACCAAGGCGGCCGGATAGTCGCTGACGCCCGGGATGATGGTGATATCCGGCTGCGAGCAGACGAGTTTCACGGTAAAGTCGTCCACGACCGTGATCGCGCCCTCGCGCGCCTTGCCGGTTTCCGGGTCGATCAGCGTCGAGACGCGGCCGGCGACCGAGTTGCCTTCGAACGACTGGTCACACCAGCGCTCGAAGTTGAAGGCAACGTCCTCGGCGGTGAAATCGTCGCCGTTCGACCATTTCACGCCCTGGCGGACGTTCAGCGTGTACTCGGTCGCGTCGTCCGACACCTCCCAGCTCTCGATGAGCCAGCCCTCGAACGTGTAGTCGTTTTTCCAGCGAACGAGGTACTCGAGCGACTGGCGGGCGACATTCGCGATCTCAGACCAGTCGAAGGCGCGCGGGTCTTTGAGCTCTTTGACTTCCATCGAGATGCGCAGGGTGCCTCCGCTCACCGGCGACTGCGCCCGGGCCGGCGTCGGCAGCGCGAAACCGCCGAGCGTCGCGGCGCCCGCGGCGGTGACGCCGACGCCCATCATCGAGGCGAGGTATTCACGGCGGCTCATTTGACCGCGCTTGAGGCCCTCGACGAATTTCTCGGCCATCGGATGGAGCGTACGCCCCGTCATCATCAGCTTAGACATTTCGGTGTGACTCCCAACCCTGTCAGGCTTTTGGTTATGGATAGCCCTCAGCGAACCACGGACCCGCCCGCCGGGCAAGGCTCTTTTGCCCGCGGGTCCGGATCGACCGGCGATCAGCGGTGGGAATGTCTCGTCGGTTTGCGACAATCTCGGTCGTCGGGACGCGCAGTCTCATAGCGCGCCTCGGCCCCTGCCGCGGACTGCGGACGGGTGGGGGCGTCGGAGGAGGCGGGGCTGGAGGCGACGGCCGGAATCGAACCGGCGTACACGGATTTGCAGTCCGCTGCGTAACCACTCCGCCACGTCGCCCCAGATCGCGAGAGGTAGGCTGCTCCCGCAGGCCCCGTCAAGCGCCAAGCCGACCGATCAGGCCGGATCGACCCCGCGCGCGCAGCGAAAGCCGATATGGCGGTGACCGCGCGCGGCGGCCTCCCATTCGGCCTCGCTCGGCAGACGGGCGCCCCGCCAGCGGCAATAGGCGCGTGCGCCCGTTCAGGTGGTCTCGGTGACCGGATGCGCCTCGAACCCGGGCGTCGGCACGGAGCGTCGCTCGGCGATGCCGATGCGCGCCTCTGCGTCGTCGAGCGCGATGAGCCCGTCCTATGACGACCCGGTGAAGGGCGTTTGCCCGTTCGCTCGCCGGATCGCACAAAGCGCCCACGCCTGTGACGCGCGGCACAAGAGGCGCCGCCGGTCGAGCGTAAATCCTGGTCATCGCGAAGGGCCAAGACCGGCCACGCAAGTAACCGAGAAAGTGAGCGCGACGATGACCGACATGATTTTCATTCCCGGCCCCGGCGATTTCAACCTCCAGCCGATGCCCTGGCCGATGCCGATGCCGATGCCGCTGCCGATGCCTGGACCGACCCCATTGCCGACGCCCCAACCGACGCCGATCGACGCGTTCACACTGCCGGACTACGGCTTCAGCGGCTACACGCCGATCCTGCCTCCCGCGCCGACCATTCGCGACTACAGCGAGATGCTCGGGAACGGCACCGCGGACACCTATACGATCGAGGCGTACGAGCCCGGTCAGATCCTCGATTTCGGCCGGGCCGAAATCCGGGTCCTCGACGAGAGCATCGACGGTCAGGTCAGCATCACCGTCACCCAGCCCTATGGCCTAGAGACCGACACCGTCATCATCGTCGGGGTGAACAGCTTCGACGATCTGACCTTTGGCGGGGGCGCCCAGACTTTCGTGGAGGTCACGCTGCCGCTCGACCCGCTGAACCCGACCGACCCGCTGAACCCGACCGACCCGTTGAACCCGTTCGTGCCCCGGGATGGCGGCGGTGTGCCCTTCGATCCGACCGATCCGGCGCGGTTCGTCGACAAGGACCTCAGCCAAGCCAGCGACGACCGCTTCGACTTCTCCGACACGATCGCCGACGGCGTCACCGAGACCTTCCGCTTCGACTATGATGACTTTGTCGACGTCATCGATCTGGGCGGCCAACGCGCGAGCGAGGTGGAGTACGTGCCGGAGACCGTGTCGATGGGGCTCGGGGTCGTGTCGATTGGTCCGGACGCCGGCGTCGGGTTTACCGCAGGGCCGGACGGAGATCTCTTCTACGTGACCGGGATCACCGAATTCGACCAGATCGACTTCGCGTTCTGATCGGCGCCCAAACCCATCGGCCCCGCCCCCGCGGCGGGGTCGATCTGTTGCGCGCTCCTCGGCTTTGTGGCAAGCAATTTGGGTGGCCGGGATGCGGATGCTCTGAGACGACCCTGGGGAGCCCGATGACCGATTACGCCGCTGCGCGCGCTGCGATGGTCGACTGCCAGATCCGCCCTTCGGACGTCACCCGCTATGGCCTGATAGCGGCGATGCTCAAGATCCCGCGCGAACGGTTCGTGCCGCGGGGGCGCCGGGCGGTGGCCTATGCCGGGCTCGAGATCGAGATCGCGCCGGGCCGTGCGCTGCTCGAGCCCCGGATCCTCGCGAAAATGATCGATGCGGCAGCCATCGGCGACAAAGACCTGGTGCTCGATCTGGCGCCGGGGACCGGATATTCCTCGGCGGTGATGGCCGAACTGGCCGAAGCGGTGGTCGCCATCGAGCCCGACGAGGCGCTCGCCCGCGCGGCACAGCAGACGATCGTCGAGCTCGATATCCACAACGCGGCGGTCTCTGCCGGTGACCCCGCGGTGGGGGACGCTCCGCACGGGCCCTACGACGTGATCTTCGTGAACGGGATGGTCGGTCGGATCCCGGATGCGCTTTATGCGCAGCTGAGAGACGGGGGCCGGCTGGTCGCGATCTTCGCCGAAGGCTCGGTCGGGAAATGTCGGCTCGTCGTCAAGAGCGGAGGGGGCTTCTCCGAGCGGTATCTGTTCGATGCGGGCGGGCCGGCGCTCGAAGGCTTCGAAAAGCTCGCGAGCTTCGAGTTTTGAGATAAAAGGGGATCCGCGTCGCATCTGGCGCGGGCTGGTGAGGTGAGGGCATGAGACGAACGCACGGACTGGCCGCGGCGCTGTTGGCGGCAGGGCTCGCCGGCGGACTGACCTCGGGGCACGCGGCGCGGGCCGAGAGTTTGGCGGATGTGCTCGTCGAGGCGTATCTGAACTCCCCCGACCTCGATGCGCAGCGGGCGCAGGTCAAGGTTCAGTCCGAATTCGCGGCGCAGGCGCGCTCGGGCAACCGGCCGACGGTGACCGGCGCGATCGGGCTGGACGTCGAGATCTCCAACACCGATTTCAACGATCAGACGGCCGTGTTCCCGACGACGCTGTCGCTAACGGCGACGCAGAACCTCTATACGGGCGGTCAGGTCGAGAACTCGACCGCCGCGGCCGAGCGCCGGATCTCGGTCGAGGAGACGCTTCTTATCGCGACCGAACAGCAGGTTTTGCTCGACGCCGTCACCGCGTTCTCGGACGTGCGCCAGAACGAGTTCCTGGTGGATGTCTCCGAGAACAACGTCCGGGTGTTGACCGAGCAGCTCCGCGCCGCGCGCGAGCGCTTCGAGGTCGGCGAGGTGACCCGGACCGACGTGGAACAGGCGCGGGCACGGCTCGCGGCGGCGCGCTCGAACCTGGCCGCCTCGCGGGGGCAGCTCGCGATCAGCCGCGAGAACTTCGCCGATGTGGTCGGCAGGCCGCCCGAGGATCTCGACACGCCGCCGCCCTTGCCGGATCTGCCCGAAACGGTCGAGGACAGCGTGCGCATCGCGCTCGAAAGCGAGCCACAGCTTCTGGCCGCGCGGATCGAGCGGGAAGCCGCGGGGCTCGATGTGCGGGCGGCGATCGGGGCGCTTTTGCCGCAGATTGCGCTTGTCGGTCAGCTCGATCAGTTCGACACGGTTCCCGACGACCTGGGCGGCAGCCGCGCGGCCTCGATCGGGTTGCAGGTGACGCTGCCGTTTTACTCCGGCGGCGCGAACTATGCGAACGTGCGCCAGCAACAGGCCGAGGTCGAGGGCGCCGAGGCCTCCATCACCAC
Organism: Paracoccaceae bacterium; assembly: GCA_050331395.1. Lineage (GTDB taxonomy): Bacteria > Pseudomonadota > Alphaproteobacteria > Rhodobacterales > Rhodobacteraceae > Thermohalobaculum. Next base: position 20,559 of record JBHJGX010000098.1, on the reverse strand, counting down.
CTCGATCCGCGATGCGGTGCGCAATGTCGGCATTTCCTGGTCGCAGCTCGAAGTGGCGCGTGCCTCGATCGAAGCCGGTCGTCTCGAGGTGCGGGCGGCCGAGCTTGCCTTCGAAGGCGTGACCGAAGAGGCCAAGGTCGGGGCGCGAACCACGCTCGATGTGCTCGATGCCGAGGAAGAAGTCCTCGATGCCCGGGCCAGTCTGATCACCGCGCAGCGCGACGAATATGTGGCGGCTTACCAGTTGTTGTTTTCCATGGGCATGCTGACGGTCGACCATCTCGGCCTCGACGTCGAACAGCGTGACACCCCGGGCTCGTATTACGCCAGCGTGCGCGACCGTAATTTCGGCTATGACGAAAGCGACGACACCGTTTGGTCGCTCAGCTATCGACCTTGACCCAGCACGGATCGCGGCCGAGACTGCCGCGGTCCCGATGACGCAACAGGCAGGACCCATGAGCAGCAACAGCGGCGGCCGCAGATCCATGGACGACGTCCTTTCCTCGATCCGCAAGATTATCGGTGCGGATCGCAAGGACGCCGATTTCGACGATGACATTCCGATGCGCCTCGGCGACCCGGTGGAGGGTCCGACCAAACCCCCCGCAGCAGGCGAGGCAGATCCCATTTCGCTCACGCCCAACATGCGCGTCGATCTGACCAAGCTGAACGAAGATCGGGCGGGCGCCGCTGCGCCTGCCATGGGAACCGGCGAGGCGGTGGTGATGCATGCCGTCGAGGGCGGCAAAGACGGGGAGGACGCGGTCGAAATGGATGAAGCGGCACTCGAGGACATGATCCGCCGTGTGGTGCGCGAGGAATTCGCCGCCCGCGATGCGGAAGCCGAGGAAAAGATGCGCGGCGTCGTCCGCACCGAGCTGATGGGCGAGACCGGTCAGAACATCTCCCGCAACGTGCAGAAGATGATCCAGGCCGAGGTCGCGAAAATCCGCACTTAACCCGGCCGATCCGGGCGACGGGACCGGTCTTCTGGCATTTCGCCGCCGGCAATCGGCGCGCGTCCCTTTGCAGACGGGGTGCGCCGGGCTACACCGCGCGTCAGATCAGACCGACGGAACGAGCCTGCGCCATGGACAAGACCTTCGACGCCGCCGAGGCGGAGCCCCGCATTTATGCCCAGTGGGACGCCGATGGCTGTTTTGCCGCCGGCGCCAACGCGTCGCGGCCCGAGACGTTCTGCATCGTGATCCCGCCGCCGAATGTCACCGGCTCGCTTCACATGGGCCACGCGCTCAACAACACCTTGCAGGACATTCTGGTCCGGTGGCACCGGATGCGGGGCTTCGACACGCTCTGGCAGCCCGGGCAGGACCACGCAGGTATCGCGACGCAGATGGTCGTGGAGCGTCGCCTCGCGGAGGCGGGCGAACCCGGTCGGCGCGAAATGGGGCGCGCGGCCTTCGTTGCGAAGATCTGGGAGTGGAAGGAGCAGTCCGGCGGGACGATCATCTCGCAGCTTCGCCGTCTCGGCGCCTCCTGCGACTGGTCGCGCAATCGCTTCACCATGGACGAGGGGCTGTCCCGCGCCGTCCTAAAGGTCTTCGTCGAGCTTTATCACAAGGGGCTGATCTATCGCGACAAGCGCCTGGTGAACTGGGATCCGCAATTCGAGACGGCGATTTCGGATCTGGAGGTCGAGCAGGTCGAGGTGCGGCCCTCGAAACGGGGCGGCAAGCTCTGGCGGTTCCGCTATCCGCTCGAGGGCGGGGCGACCTATGAGGCGCCCGTTGCCTGGGACGAGGATGGCCGGCCCACCGCCTTCGAGACCCGCGATCACATCACCGTCGCGACCACCCGGCCCGAGACCATGCTTGGCGACACCGGCGTCGCGGTCCATCCGGACGATGCCCGCTATGCGCATCTCGTCGGGCACCATGTGATCTTGCCGCTCGTCGGCCGGCGGATCCCAATCGTTGCAGACGCATATGCCGACCCAGAGACCGGCACCGGCGCGGTCAAGATGACGCCCGCCCATGACTTCAACGATTTCGAGGTCGGGCGGCGGCAGGGCCTCCGCCTCGTCAATGTGATGACGACCCGCGCCGCAATCCATCTCAAGGACAACGCCGATTTTCATTTCGGGGCGGAGCCTTCGCCCGAGTGCCTCGCGCTCGACGGGCTCGACCGTTACGAGGCGCGGCTCCGGATCGTCGCGCTCGCCGAGGAGCAGGGCTGGCTCGACGGGATCGACGACAACCCGCATTTGGTGCCCCATGGCGACCGCTCCAAGGTCGCGATCGAGCCCTACCTGACCGACCAGTGGTTCTGTGATGCGGGCAAGCTCGCCGGGCCGGCGATCGCGGCCGTGCGCGATGGCTCCACCCGCTTCGTCCCTGACAACTGGTCCAAGACCTATTTCAATTGGCTCGAGGACATCCAGCCCTGGTGCATCTCGCGCCAGCTCTGGTGGGGCCACCAGATCCCGGTCTGGTACGGACCCGACGGAACGGCCTTTTGCGCCGAGACCCATTTCGAAGCGGCCGAACAGGCCGATCGCCATTACGGCCGGCCGGTCGATCTCACCCGCGATCCGGATGTCCTCGACACCTGGTTTTCGTCGGCGCTCTGGCCGTTTTCGACGCTCGGCTGGCCGGACGACACCGAGGAGCTCCGGAAATACTACAAGACCGACGTGCTGATCACAGGCTTCGACATCATCTTCTTCTGGGTCGCCCGGATGATGATGATGGGGCTAGAGTTCCTCCGCGACGCGCATGGCACGCCCGAAGTCCCGTTCCACACCGTCTATATCAACGCGCTCGTCCGCGATGAGCACGGCAAGAAGATGTCGAAATCGGTCGGCAACGTGATCGACCCGATCGAGCTCATCGACGAATACGGCGCGGATGCGGTCCGCTTTACGCTCGCCTCGATGGCCGCAATGGGGCGGGATATTCCGCTCGCGACGAACCGCATCGCCGGGTATCGGAACTTTGGAACCAAGCTTTGGAACGCCGCCCGCTTTGCCGAGATGAACGGTTGTGCGCCCGACCCCGCTTTTGACCCGGCAAGCCCCAGGGAGACCGTCAACCGCTGGATCGTCGGCGAGACCGTGCGGATCGCGCGGGAGACCGATGCGGCGTTGGCGGCCTACCGGTTCAACGACGCGGCGAACGGGCTCTACGCGCAGGTCTGGGGGGTGTTCTGCGACTGGTATGTCGAGTTCGCAAAACCCCTTCTGGCCGAGGGGCACCCCGCTCAGGCCGAAACCCGGGCGACGATGGCCTGGGCGCTCGACCACTGCTTGGTCCTGCTCCATCCGATCATGCCGTTCATCACCGAGGAGCTGTGGCGGGGCATCGCTCCGCGTCAAAAGCACCTGATGTTGACCGATTGGCCGGCGCTGCCCGATGCGCTAGCCGATCCCGACGCCACCGCTGAAATCGGTTGGATCATCCGGGCGATCGAGGAAATCCGCTCGGTTCGGGCCGAGATGAACGTGCCTGCCGGCGCGCAGATCCCTCTCGTCGTGACCGGGCACGGGGCGGAGGTTTGGGCGCGCATCGGACGGAACCGGGAGCTTCTGTCGCGTCTCGCACGGCTCTCCTCCATCGAGGAGGCGGCGTCTGCGCCGGCGGGGGCCGTCACCGTGGCGCTCGAGGACAGTGCGCTTAGCCTGCCGCTTGCGGGCGTGATCGATGTGGGCGCCGAGCGGGCGCGGCTCGAGAAAGCGATCGCCAAACTCGACAAGGAGATGGGCGGGCTGAGAGCGAAACTCGGCAACGAGAAATTCCTCGAGAAGGCTCCCGAGGAGGAGATCGCCAAGCAGCGCGAGCGCCTGGCGACGGCCGAAGGCGAGCGGGGTCGGCTCGACGCCGCGCTGTCGCGGTTGGCGGAGATGGCCTGAGGCGGCCGCGGCGGTCAGCGGTCGGACGCAGGCCCGCTTTCAACCGAGCCGCTCGCGCCGACCGGGCAGGCAGGAGACACGAGGTAAAGGAGAAGCGCCGCGTTTGCCAAGCAATCGGCGATCAAGAGCATTTCTATCCCTTCGGGCCGCAGACTGAACAGCTGGGCGCCCGAGAGGACCCCATCGAGGCCGAGGACCGTCAATCCGAGGATGTTGATCGCCGTGTGGAGACCCATCGCGGCGGCGAGGCTCCCGGTGCGCCAGACGAGGAGTGCGGCCGAGATCCCGAACAGGAGCGTGGCGAGCGCATAAAGGAGCCCCGCCACCCCCGTGACATCGCCGCCCAGATGCAGGAGCCCGAAGAGCGCCGAGGGCAGCAACGCCCAGACCAACGGGTTCGCATACCGCCGGGCCAGTTGCTGGAGCAGGTAGCCGCGAAAGATCAGCTCTTCTCCGGACGCTTGAAAAAAGACCAGCACCACGATCGGGACGAACCAGAGCGCCCAGGTGCCGATGTCCAGCTCCGACCGCTCCGGCATTCCGCCGACGGCGAGGGCGAGGACGACGGAAATCGCAAAGACCGCGCTGCCGAGCAGGAGGCCGACGGCGAAATCGAGCCGGCGGATGCGTCCCTCGGGGGCATAGAGCGTGGCGAAGGGCTGCCGGTGGAGATATCGGAGCGCAACCCAGAGTCCGATCCAGATGCCCAGAAACGTGGCGAGCATCAACGCGATCGACGCCGGGTCGCGCGCCTCCATCAAGCGGTCGAGGACGCGGAGTGCCTCGGCCGTGGGGGCGCCGCCTGCGATCTGCCAGAGCACGACGGCCGCGAGGCAGACGGCGGTGAAGCCGATCCAAAAGACCGCCACGATGGCGATCGAGAGGCCGACGCGCCAGAGGCCGGGCCGGCCGGCCCCCGGGGCGATATAGGCGGCGAGCGGGGTCATCGGGCCTCCTGAGCGCGGCATCGTCCCGAGACTAACACCGCGTCCGATCCCGGGCGAGGGGGCCCATCCGACGCGTGCGTCGGACGGCGGGCGAGGTCACTCGTGCCGGGTCGCTTCTTCGCGCGCGCGGCGGCGTTCGACCTCGAGCGTTTTCTCGACAGGGGCCGTGCCGGGCGCCAGACGGCTGCGGTGGAGGGTCTGGATCTTGGGATGGTCGTGCTCCGCACCGTCGCGGCGGGCAAGGCCGAGAAAGGCGCGGACACGGCTGCCGGCGCCTTTCGCGAGGTGGCTGCGGAACCGGTCGATGGCGGGGTTCAGGCGTTCAGTCATATGGTCCTCCCTTCGTTGTCAGGCGCGCCGATCGGCCGATCCGTCGCCGCGCCTAGACAAAGGTGGGGATCGCGGGCCCGTCCGGACAAGGGGGGAGGCCCCTCGCGCCGGTGAAGGGGGGCGAGCCGAACCCTCCGCGTGGTCAGTCTTCGGTCGCTCGGGTCCGGATCGGACTCCGCACAGGCAACGCGCATCGACGCGCGCGCCGCTTGAGCACCGGGACGGGTTCCGCCCCGGTACGAGGAGACGCATCGAAGGGGTGGGATCCTTGTCCGCCCACTCTGAGGCGTCGCGAGGCGTCCCCCTTGGCGCCAGAGGGTGTCGGAAGGGTGGGTGTCCTTCGTCAGCCCTCGCTCAACCGCGGCCCGAGCGGTGCGGCACGCGCCACGGTGACCCTGAGCGCCGCGATGGCTCCGAAAAGGAGCCAAAATGCGGGCGGAAGCGGAACGTTCGTCACGATATCGAACCGTGCCCGCGTCTCGAACGTGGATCCGCCGACGAGATCGATATTCGCGCCCGCACCGATCAGGTTGTCGTAGTCGATAGAGATCGATTGGTCGGTGAAAGCGATGGTCCCTTCGAAGAAAGGGAGCAGCGAGGGATCGTCGAAATTCGGTACGACGTCCAAAATCCGCCGCCCCGGCGCGAAATCGAGATCGGACAGGTCCCAGTTGACCGTCGGGATCGCGGTGATGCCGACGGCCGGCTCGAGGGTGGGGCCGACCAGCGGGTCGACTACGGCCGACACTTCGAGGCCGAAAACCAAGTCGAAGGTGTCGCGGTCGATGAAGTCGACGCCGAGTGTCCCAAGCGAAATACTGACGTCGGCGAGGCCCGCGACATTGATGTCGGCCAGAACCTGGGCGACGACAACATCGGGGATGATTTATTCGCCTGCGACCGTGTTGCCGGTATTATAGACGTTGAGGGTCACCCCAGACACAATATCGCCAACGATTGGTATGGGCGCGAGATCGAGCCCGAGGATCTCGGTATCGACAAGGATGTTATCGCCGAGGATGGCGGCCTCGGCCGGGCGGTGGGCCGTCGACAGGGCGCAAATAATCGCGGCCGGCGCAAGCCAGCGTGCAGAATTGACGAGCATTGTTATCTCCCTGACCGCGCCATGCAAAAGGATCGCGGCCGAATGCGTGGTTCGGTGTCGTCGCTCGAGCGAACGTTTGCGCACACTCGAGGTGCCGCTCTCTGCTGTCGTCCCTCGGCACTAATAGGTCCGACAGCCAACAATCCCGCAGCAGCACCCGTCGGGTTCCCACCGCTACCGCAGCCTGAAAAGTTATCTCGTAATTCGCCGGAAGTCAAAGATCATTTTCAACTTTAGAATGTGTACATGGGCGTCTGGTGCCGCCGGAGACCGAGCGGAGGCGTGCGCCCCGGCACGCTTTGCCGTTCGGGACCCGGCCATGGTCCGTCCGCCGCTCGACACGGCTGCTGTCCCCGGCTTAACCCTAGCCCTTGGCCGCGGGCGGGGATAACGTCTCGCGCAATTCAGGAATCGAGAAAAAGCCGGGAGCGAACCGCCGATGGATGCGAAGACCTTCGACAAGACCCGTCTCGTCAGCCGACACGTGACCGAGGGCCCGGCCCGCGCGCCGCATCGGTCCTACTTTTACGCGATGGGTTTGACCGAAGACGAGATCCATCGGCCCTTCGTCGGCGTCGCCACCTGCTGGAACGAGGCGGCTCCGTGCAACATCGCCCTCAGCCGGCAAGCGCAGGCGGTCAAGCTCGGCGTCAAGGAGGCCGCCGGTACGCCGCGGGAGTTCACCACGATCACGGTGACCGACGGCATCGCCATGGGCCATGAAGGGATGCGCTCGTCGCTCGCCTCGCGCGAGGCGATCGCGGATACGGTCGAGCTCACCATGCGCGGGCATTGCTACGATGCGATCGTCGGGCTTGCGGGCTGCGACAAGAGCCTGCCCGGAATGATGATGGCCATGGTCCGGCTGAACGTGCCGTCGGTCTTTCTTTATGGCGGCTCGATCCTGCCCGGCCGGGTGCGGAAGGCGCCAGAACTGCCCGAGGAGTATGTCGACCGGGATCTGACCGTGCAGGACATGTTCGAGGCGGTCGGCCGGCACCAAGGGGGGCAGCTTTCGGACGCCGCGCTCGCGATCCTCGAGCGGGCGGCCTGTCCGTCGGCCGGGGCCTGCGGCGGGCAGTTCACCGCCAACACGATGGCCTGCGTCTCCGAGGCGATCGGCCTCGCGCTCATGAACTCTGCCGGCGCGCCCGCGCCCTATGAGAGCCGGGACCAGTTCGCCGAAGCCTCGGGTCGGGCGGTCATGCGGCTTCTGGCATCGGGGATCCGGGCGCGCGACGTGGTGACCCGCGAGGCGCTCGAGAACGCGGCGCGGGTTGTGGCGGCGACCGGGGGCTCGACCAATGCCGGGCTCCATCTGCCCGCCATCGCGCATGAGGCGGGGGTGTCCTTCGACCTCGACGATGTCTGCCAGATTTTCCGCGAGACGCCCTATTTCGTCGACCTGAAGCCTGGCGGCAAATACGTCGCCAAGGACCTTTGGGAAGTGGGCGGCGTCGCCATCGTCATGAAGGAATTGCTGAGGGCCGGGCTCTTCCACGGCAAGGCGCTCAGCGCGTCTGGCCGGACCATGGCCGAAGAGCTTGCCGATATCGCGGGCGAGGCCGACGGGCGCATCGTCCGGCCCATCGAGAAACCGATTTCGAGCTGGGGCGGCGTTGTCGGGCTCAAAGGGAACCTCGCGCCCGACGGGGCGATCGTGAAGGTGGCCGGCATGAAGACCCTCAAATTCGAAGGGCCCGCTCGGGTCTTCGAAAGCGAGGAGGAGGCCTTTGCCGCGGTCCAGGCGCGCGACTACCAGGAGGGCGAGGTGATCGTCATCCGGAACGAAGGCCCGAAGGGCGGCCCTGGGATGCGTGAGATGCTGGCGACGACCGCAGCGATCTCGGGCCAAGGTATGGGCAGCAAGGTGGCGCTCATCACCGATGGGCGGTTCTCGGGCGCGACGCGCGGTTTCTGCGTCGGCCATGTGGGGCCGGAGGCGGCGGTCGGCGGGCCGATCGCGCTCATCGAAACCGGCGACATCATCCAGATCGATGCCAAGCGCGGCACGCTCAAGGTCAAGCTGACGGCGACCGAGCTGAAGACGCGCCACAAAGCCTGGAAGGAGAAACCCGCCCGCGAGCACGATTACGGCGCGGGGGCGCTCTGGAAATACGCGGCCCTCGTCGGACCGACCAAGGACGGCGCGGTCACCCATCCGGGCAAGGCGGGCGAGCGCCACGTCTACGCCGATCTCTGAACGCGGATCGCGGACCATGGGGTGGGGGATGCGGATCGCGATGCTCGCGATGGCGGGGCTCGTGTCCGGGTGTCTGGGGCTCGAGCCCGGCGAAGACACGGTGACTGCCGAGCTCGGCCGGGTTCGGGCGGCCGGCGATTTCCAGGCGCTCGAGTTGAGCGCGCGGGCGGCGCGGATCCGGGCACGCGGGGTCGAGGTGGCGCTCGCACCGGCCAACGGGCTCTGCATCGCCGACGACAGCTTCGAAGCCTCGCTCAGGGGCGCGTTCCTCGTCGTGTCGGATTGCGTGACCGAAGGTGCGCATGGCGCCCTCGGGACCGAGATCGAGCTGCCGCCAGTCTTCCCCGGGATCGTCACCGTTCTCGTGTCGGGCACACCGATGCACGCAGCCGATGTGTCGCCCGACGCGGCGATTGCCGAACTCCAGGCGTTCCTCGCCACGGAAGCCGGGCTCACGATGCTCGGCCGGAACGGCGAAGGGGCGGCGGCCGAATTGATCGAGGCGGAGCCGATCGGCGCGACGCTCTACGTGCATGTGCGCGACGGGCATTCGGGGACGCTCTCGCTCCTCGCCGACGATTTCTGGCGGGCCTTTCTCGAGGTCGAAGGGCGGCTGATGCTGGTGACGGTCTCGGGCTTTCGCGATCGGCCCTTGCCGCCTGAGGAGATGCAGGCGGCCTTGGCCGCTCAGGTGACGGCGATCGAACGGGCGAATGGCGAGACGCCGGAGGCCACGGCGCTTGCGCTCGCGGACCCGTTCCACCGGCGCATGGGGGCGGACGAGGGGCCGGTCCTCGTGGCGGCCGCGCCGGCGTTTTCGCTGTCGGAGCCCGATCCCGACCGGGTGCCGGACGGCGAGGAGCCGAGGATCCCCCTGCGGCGGCCCGGGCGTCTCGCCCCCGCCCCGGTGCAGTTCGCCTTTGTCCGGGCCGAGGATGCGGGCGATCCGCCCGCCCGGGACCAGTCGCGCCAGCCGGACGCGGACGCTCCGGCCACCCGCCTCGCCGGCATGGTCCTGCCGACTGCGCGGCCGACGGTGCTCGCGCCCGGGGGGGGCGGCCCGCGGCTTGTCGCTCCGGCGCTTGCCGATGCACCGACTGCCGGCCCGTCCGCCGAGCCCACCGTGCCGCCCGGTCCCGCCACGCCGCTGGCGCCCGATTTCGCCCCGACGCCCGCCCCGCGGCGCAGCTGAGCGCGCCCTCAGATCCGGAGCTCGGCCCAGACCGGGACGTGGTCTGAGGGCTTCTCGCGCCCCCGCACCGCCCGGTCGATGCCGGCGCCCGTCAGCCGGTCCGCCGCTTCCGGGCTGAGGAGAAGATGGTCGATCCGGATCCCGTCGTCCTTCTCCCAGGCGCCCCGCTGATAGTCCCAAAAGGTATAGACGCCGTCCGCCTGACTCACCTCGCGGATCGCGTCGTGAAAGCCGAGATGGACGATCCGGCGAAAGGCGGCCCGGCTGTCGGGCAGAAAGAGCGCATCCTCGACCCAGACCTCGGGCCGCGCGGCGTCGCGGGGCTCGGGGATTACGTTGAAGTCGCCGGCGAGCACCGACGGCATCTCGTCGGCGAGGATCTCCCGGGCGCGGGCCTCGAGCCGGCGCATCCAGGCGAGCTTGTAGTCGTATTTCCCGCCGGGCGCCGGGTTGCCGTTTGGCAGATAGAGCCCGCAGACCCGGACAGCGCCGGTTTCGCCGGAAACGACGGCCTCGATCCATCGGGCCTGGGCGTCGCTCTCGTCGCCGGGCAGACCGCGGCTGACGTCCTCGATCGGGCGTTTCGAGAGGAGCGCGACGCCGTTGAAGCTCTTCTGCCCGTGGGTCTCCACATGGTAGCCGAGCGCTTCGAGGGACTCGCGCGGGACGCCGTCATCGGCGGATTTGAGCTCCTGGAGCACGGCCACGTCCGGCGCAGTCTCCGACAGCCAATCGGTCAGCGCACCGATCCGGGCCCGAATGCCGTTGATGTTGAAGCTCGCGATGCGCATCCGCCCTGCTCGCCCGGGCGGTGGGGGGTGTCAAGGCCCGAGCGCCGCCGGCCGGGCGGGCGGTGCCCGAGGCGCGTTGATCGCCGGGCGCCTCTCGGGCATGGTGCAGCGCACCGCCGACGGGGCGGTCTCGGGGATGGTTCGGGGGACCCACCATGCAGCACCAGGCATTCGCGGCGCCGGGCCGCTTCCATAAAGGCAATCTGCACACCCATTCGACGCTCTCGGACGGCACGCTCGCGCCCGAGGAGGTCTGCCAGCGCTACGCCGAGGCGGGTTACGATTTCGTCTGCCTCTCGGACCACCTGGTGGGGCGATACGGCTACCCGATCGCGGATACCCGCCCTTACCGGACCAATCGGTTCACGACGCTCCTCGGCGCAGAGGTGCATTCGGGCGCCATGCGCAATGGCGAGCTCTGGCACCTCTTGGCCGTCGGGCTGCCCGAGGATTTCGCGCCGCCCCACGTGCCCGACTTCGAGACCGCCCCGGATCAGGAGAGCGCCGCGAGCCTCGCGGCCCGGGCGGCGGCGGCCGGGGCTTTCGTGGCGCTCGCCCATCCCGAATGGTTCGGGCTCGGAACGGACGACGCCCGGACGATCGAGGCGGCTCATGCGGTCGAGATCTACAATCACGGCTGCCATGTGGGGGCGGATCGGGGCTTCGGGATTGCGCTCTGGGATCTTCTCCTCGGCGAGGGGCGGCGGCTGACCGGTTGCGCGACGGACGATGCGCATTTCGCCGGACCCGACCATTTCGGCGGCTGGGTGATGGTGAAGGCCGAGGCGAACGCGCCGGACGCGCTCTTGGCCGCGCTGCGGGCGGGGGAGTATTACGCCTCGACGGGCCCCGAGCTCTACGACGTGCGACTGGCCGGCGGCGAAGTGCGGATCGCATGCTCGCCAGCGGTCAATGTGATCGCACTCGGCAAGGGCTCGGCGGGCACGGTGGTGCACGGGGCGGGCCTGACGGAGGTGGCGCTGCCGCTCCGTCCCTTCGAGGCGGGCGGCTGGGTCCGGGTGGCGGTGCAGGACGCCGGCGGAGGCCGGGCTTGGTCGAACCCGATCTGGCTCGGCGATGGGGGCGGCTGATCGGCGAGCGGAGTGCCGAACGGCGGCAATTGGACGGGTCCTTCGGCCCTGACCGTCGCGACGACCTTCGTTCCGCTTGGCCGATTTTTGGGCCCGCGACGGCCTGCCGACGCTTGCCCCCGTGGCCGGCTCTCGCGGGCCCCGGGGCGGCCTCCGCAGCCGGCGTGCGACCACCGGCCAAGCGGTGCGATGCAAGCGACCCGCCGCGAGACCGATCGCCGCCAAGCCGAGCGGTCGCGGTCGCGGCGCCTTTGGCCAGAGCGGCAGCGGTCGGGTCGGCTCCTCGAGGCGGCCCGCCCTTCAACCGAGATCGAGGGCGATATCGGGCGCGTCCTCGGCCTTCATCCCGACGAGGTGATAGCCACAATCCACATGGTGGCACTCGCCGGTCACGCCGCTCGCGAAATCAGACAGAAGATAGACCCCGGACTTGCCCACATCGTCATGGGTCACGTTCCGCCGGAGCGGCGCATTGAGTTCATTCCATTTCAGGATGTACCGGAAATCGCCGATCCCGCTCGCGGCCAGCGTCTTGATCGGTCCGGCGGAGAGCGCGTTCACGCGGATCCCTCGCGGCCCGAGATCGGCCGCCATGTAGCGCACCGAGGCTTCGAGGGCCGCTTTGGCCACACCCATGACGTTATAATGCGGCATTACTTTTTCGGCGCCGTAATAAGTGAGCGTCAGCATGGCGCCGCCCGCATCCATCAGTTTCTCGGCCCGCTGGGCGACGGCGGTGAACGAGTAGCAAGAGATATTCAGCGTTCGGGCGAAGTTCTCGGGGCTGGTGTCCACATAGCGCCCCTTGAGCTCGGCCTTGTCCGCGTAGGCGATGGCGTGCACGAGGAAATCCAGCCGTCCCCAAGCTCGGGTGATCTCGGCGAAGGCTGTGTCGATGGAGGCCGGTTCGGCCACGTCGCAGGGCAGGAGAATGGTCGAGCCGGCGCGCTCGGCCAGCGGGCCGACCCGTTTGAGAAGCGCGTCACCTTGATAGGTGAAGGCGAGCGTGGCGCCTTCTTCGGCCGCCTTCTGCGCGATCGCCCAGGCGATCGAGCGTTCGTTGGCGACGCCCATGATGAGGCCGCGCTTTCCCGCCATAAGCCCAGCCATCGCCTTGTCCTTCCAGCGTTTCAACGATGCCGGGCTTTAGGGCAATTTCCGCCCGCGCTCAAGGCTCGGGTCGGTGCCATCGGGGCAGGAGCCCCGGCCCGCGGCCGCTCGGGCCAAGGGCGCCGCGACGGCGTGCGCACGGCGTGGCGAGTGGCTGGCGCGCGGCGGGGGGCCGACGGCCGACGGCTTGGCGGGCCCGCGCGGGTACGGGGTGGCGGGTTCTGGCCGTTCGCCCGGGCTGGGTTCGCGGCTGCGGGGCTCGGCCGGAAGGGCGAGCCGGATCCGCCGTTCCGGCGCTCGTCCATCGCGATATCCAAATAATGGCAGCTTGCGCGCGGCCCGCATGGATCACTCGGAGGTGGTCGAGCAGGTCGAAGGGTGGCGGACGCCCTCGGCGGTGACAGCCTTGGTTGCGGCGCATACCGCGCGTTTGGGGATGACCGTCTTTGCGATCGGCACGGTCTTCCTGTTGGATGCTAACGCGCCGCCCAGGTTTTCCAAAACCCGTTGGCCGAGCGATTGTTTCGAGGCCTATGGCGAGGAAGGCTTGTAAACCGCCGCCCCGGTCCTTGAGGCGGTTGCGGGTTCGCGCGCGCCGGTGAGCTGGGCCGATATTCGCGCGGGGGAACGCCCTCTGGCCTCGACCCGGTAAAGTGATGGGATTTCGAGGCCGCCGCCACTTCGGAGATCGCGGCGGGCCCGCGGTGCCGATCCACGGGCCAAAAGGCTATGCGGCGGTGGCGAGCTTTGTCGGCCCGGCCGATCCCGCCGATCCTCGCGAGCGCCCCCCTCCTGATGATCGGCCACAAGGCGCATGCGCGGCTCCGCCAGCTGCAGCCCGGTTGCAAAGAGGAAAACCCCGGCCGCCGTCGGTGCGCGAGCGCGATGCGCTCGACTATCCGGCATCGGGCGTCACGGATCAGGGGATCGTCCGCCGCCCCCCGTCCGCAGGCCGGATCGGCGCCGCAGCAAGCTATGACGAGACGGGCGTCTTCCCGGGGGCCCGACAAGGACACCAACTTGGCGAGCATCGAGGTCGCTCAGGACGTCATGCTCGTCTCGCAGATCCCGCTCGTGGGCATGATCGACGTAACCTTCGCCAATGGGGGACGGCGACCTCTCGGCGGTGCTCGCGGGTCCGATCCCAGGGGGCTGAACGAGCCATCCGTGGGGGGCGAAGGTGTTCGCCTCTTTTAACCTCGGATCGGGTGTGGAGCGTGGAGATCGGTAAACGCGTCCAGCTCAACCCGGTCCTGCAGGCCGGGTCGGTGAGCTGGATCCGGGCAGGGCCCGCCGCCAGCTTCGACAACTCGGCGACGCTCTGCTTCGGTTATGCGCTGCCCGTGGCTTTGAGCCCCTTGGCGATCGTTGACGACGGGCCGCGCCCGGTCGTGGCGCCGGATCTGGCGGTTCTCGATCTCGGCCATGGGACGATCTTACCGTTTCCGGGCGCCCTGCCGGTGCGCATGGCGGGCCTCGGTGGGCGCGCCGCCGTCTCGCGCCGCCGGATTGCGCCGTCGAGTTGCGCCAAAAGAGGTGGACCTCGCGCCGCCCCGTCATATGCTTCTCGCCGATATCCGAGGAGCAAACCATGACCGAGAGCGTCGAAGCGCCGATCACCGAGCGCGAGCGCCGGGGCGGCATTTTCGCCGGTGACGACCCCTATGCGCTCGCCCGGGCCTGGCTCGGCGAGGCAGAGAAGTCCGAGCCCAACGACCCGAACGCGGTTTCGGTCGCGACCGTCGATCCGGAGGGCATGCCGAATGTCCGGATGGTCCTCTTGAAGGAGATCGAGGCGAGCCAGAGCGACGGCGGCTTTGTCTTCTATACGAATTTCGAGGGGGTGAAGGGGCGCGAGCTCGTCGCCAATCCCCGGGCGGCGATGTGCTTCCACTGGAAGTCGCTCCATCGGCAACTCCGGCTCCGCGGGCCGGTCGAGCGGGTCGCGGACGCCCAGGCGGACGCCTATTACGCGTCGCGCGCCTATAAAAGCCGGATCGGCGCCTGGGCCTCGGCGCAGTCCCGCCCGCTCGCTTCGCGGGCCGCGCTGATGGCCGAGGTGGCCAAATGGGGGCTGAGGTATCCGGTGAACCCGCCGCGCCCGCCGCATTGGGGCGGATTTCGGCTGCGACCGGTCGAGATCGAGTTCTGGGCGGATGGCGAGTTCCGCCTGCATGACCGCTTCCGCTGGACCCGGGCCGAGCCGGCAGCGCTCTCCTGGTCGGTGATGCGTCTCTGCCCGTGAGCGGAGCCCTCAAGATCTGGTACATCGACGGATCGCCCTATGCGCGGATCGTGCGGGCCATGCTGCTCGAATGGGCGGTCCCGCACGACGCCGAGTGTCTGGCGGCCTATCCGCCCGCGGGGGTCGAGCGGCTTTCGCCCGCGCTCCAGGTACCGGTGCTCGAAACCGGATCCGCCGGTGTGGGCCACCTCTTCGGATCGGCGCTCATTAGGGCCTATCTGCACGAGGTCTGGGCACCCGGGCGGGACGGGGCGGATCGTGACGGCCTCTCGCCGATCCTCGAACGTGCCGAGGCCAGGTGGCGCGATGCTCAGGTGCTGACTGCGATCGAGACGCTGACGGACGCGCTCGTACTCTATTTCCACACGAAATGGGCAGGGCTCGGTCCGGTCGGCGAGAACCGATTGGGTTGCGACATGATCGAGCGGGAAATGGCGCGCGCCCGGAACCTCCTCGATTGGCTCGAGGCGACCGCCGAAGCCGAAGCCGGATTTCGGCCGGGCCCGGTCTCGGCGCCCGATCTGGCGCTCGCCGCCTGTCTTTTGTGGACCGAGGCGCGCGAGCCGATCCCGTGGGCCGACGGACGCCCCCGGCTTGCCCGCATCGTCGAGCGGGTCGCCGCCCGTCCCGCAGTCGCCGCGACTGCGCCCGTCCCCTGGTCCCGCGAGACGCGCGGAGACTGACGCGGGCGCTACCTCGAAGGCGCATCGCTGGACTGTGCCGCGGTCTTCTGCCGTGCTAAGCCGGGCGTAGGAGGAGCATCTCCATGCCCGATACCCCACGCCGAAAAACCCTGCTTCTGACCGGCGCGAGCCGCGGCATCGGCCACGCGACCGTCAAACGTTTTGCCTCTGCGGGCTGGCGGGTGATCACCTGTTCGCGCCAACCCTTCCCTGAGGACTGTCCCTGGGAGGCCGGCCCCGAGGACCATGTGGAGGTCGATCTCGGCAGCCCGGACAGTACGATGCAAGCGGTCGAGGACATCCGCGCCCGGCTTGCCCGTGGCTCGGGCGGCTATCTCGATGCGCTCGTCAACAATGCGGGGATCTCGCCCAAGGGACCGTCCGGCGAGCGGCTCTCGACGCTGACGACGGGGTTGCGCGACTGGGGCCGAGTGTTTCACGTCAATTTCTTCGCGAGCGTGGTTCTCGCCCGTGGGCTCAAGGACGAACTCGCCGCCGCACGGGGCGCGGTGGTGAACGTCACCTCGATTGCCGGGTCCCGGGTCCACCCCTTCGCCGGGGCCGCCTATGCGACGTCGAAGGCCGCGCTCGCCGCGCTCACACGCGAGATGGCCCATGATTACGGCCCCCTCGGCGTCCGGGTGAACGCGATCGCGCCCGGCGAAATCGAGACCGCGATCCTGTCGCCCGGCACCGAGGAACTCGCCGAAGAGATCCCGATGCGTCGCCTGGGCCGTCCCGAAGAGGTGGCCGCAACGATCTATTTCCTCTGCACCTCGGCGAGCAGCTATATTTCGGGCACCGAAATCGAGATCAACGGTGGCCAGCATGTCTGAGATCGCTCGGCCGGGCGGGTTCGGTCGGCTGACCGGAACATGCCTCCCGGCCACGGGGCCAGGACCGGCTTCGTCGGGCGTTTCGGGTCCCGTCACCGCCCCGACCGCGGCGGCGGGGCTGAGGCTTCCGCTCACCGCGCCGAGCGGGTAGGCTCCTCGCGAATAGCGGGGGACCCTCATATGTACGATCTCTACACCTGCACGACGCCGAACGGCCGTAAGGTCTCGATCATGCTCGAGGAGTTGGGGACCCCTTACGCGGCCCACGCGATCGACATCGGCAAGGACGAGCAATTCGCGCCCGAGTTTCTGAAGATCTCGCCGAACAACCGCATTCCGGCGATCGTCGAGCGGGAGACCGGCCGAAGCCTGATGGAATCGGGCGCGATCCTCCTCTTCCTCGCAGAGAAGCACGGCGGCTTCATGGGCGAGGATCGCTGGGTCACGATGGAGTGGCTGATGTGGCAGATGGGCGGGCTCGGGCCGATGCTGGGCCAGGCACACCATTTCCTCAAATACAACGCCGGTAAGGCGCCCTACGCGGAGGAGCGCTATCACAAAGAGGCCAAGCGTCTCTACGGCGTGCTCGACCGCCGGCTCGAGGGGCGGGAGTTCATCGCAGGAAGCTATTCCATCGCCGATATCGCAGCCTGGCCCTGGGTCAGCAGGTTCGAATGGCAGCAGATCGACCTCGGTGCCTTCCCCCGGGTGCGGGACTGGTATCTCAAGATCGCTGAGCGCCCCGCGGTCCAGAAGGGCTACCATGTGCCGAAGCATGTGAACGAAATCCCGATGCCTTGAGGAGGCCGACGATGCTGCGGAGCCTGCTGCCTGTCGCGCTTCTCGTCGCCGCCACCTCGGCCGAGGCGGAGTTGATCGCGCCCCAAACGGTCGATCCCGGCGTCGAGGTGCGGATCGCCATCGTGCCGCCGCTCGCGGCACCGGGGCTTCTGGTCATCGAGCGGCTGCAGGGGCTTGCCGGTGCCGAGACGGTCTCGGACACGGCGGCGGCGATCCCGCTGCAAGCCGGGGCGGGCGAGGCGCGATTTTCTGCGCCCGGCCCTGGAAGCTACCGGCTTCGGCTCGAGGACCGGGGCGACCGGGCGACGCTCGAAGTGGCGGCGGTCGCGATCCGACTGTCGGTCCCGCAAGAGGTGCCGGCGGGCGAGCCGGTCTCGATCGACGTGGCCGGACCGATCGGCGCGACGCTCCTCGTCCGACGTCCGGGAGAGGCGGTGGCGCTCGAGACGCGGCCCCTTCCCGAAGGCGTAGGGCCGGTCGAGATACGGGCGCCGGTCCTCTCGGGGACCTACGACGTGCTGCTCCTCGGGGCCGACGGCCGGTCGGTGTTGCTCAGCGCCGTGCTCCGGGTGGATGCGACCCGCGCCTGGCTGCGGGCGCCGACGGTGGTCGAGGCGGGCGCGGTGCTCGAGATCGACCGCTATGGTCCGGGCGGCGCGGGGCATGTGCTTCAGATCGTGGAGCGCGTGAGCCGAAGGACGGTCTCCGAACAGGGGGCAGGTCCGGAGGGCAACCCGGTCGCGATCACGCTCCGCGCGCCGTCGCGGCCCGGCCGCTACGATATCGTCTATCTGAGCCTTGCCGATGGGGAAGTCCTCTCGACCACCCCGCTCGTCGTGGTCGATTGACCGCGCCAGTCCAGGGGCATCGGGCAAGACCCGTCGTTTTCGCTTTGTACCGATCAGGAAAGTCGAAAAACAGATTGGCATCCCGCTCGGCGTACACGTCGTAGGAAAAATTGTTCAGCGCCCGTCGAATGGCGAAATCCTCAAACCAAGGAACGTCGGCCTTCTCAAGCGCCGCATACATTACGGCGTTTGCAAATTCCAAGTCCTTGCGGCGCGCGCCTCGGCTAAGCAACTGCCAGGCAATAAAGAGAAAATCGTGGACGATTGCCGCTTCGAGATGTGGGCCTACCCGCTCGACGATCCAGCGAAGTCCTTCGGGCATTAAGACCAGATCCGTCGCCATGCCCTTGGGCACCGTTAGAAATTGTCTCTTTCCGTCAACGAGGAAACTGACCTCGTATGGTTCATATAGGAGATACTGCGTCTCCCGCGATCCCGGGCTGACCATTGCCTTCTTTGGCTCGCGAGCAAGAACAAGGCGCGAGATATAGTCAAAATTGCTTACAACTCTAAAGTCGTTGGGGTACGGGTTTGGGATCTTCGGATGAAATTTCTTGTGCCATATAAGAGAATTCCTGATACAACTCCGCCTGAGAGCTAAATGCAAGTCTACAACTTTCCTGCTGTGATAACTGTCACATTTGAAACAGTTGTTGCTACAGCGATATCGCGCACTCGGTGGATGGCGGGCGGGAGCCCGCCACCCCGGTCGCGCCGCCCCTTTAGGATACCGTTCGAGCGCGCGGTCGCACACGTCCATTTCCTGATGGCCGCTGTGGTTTGTGGTCCGAACGGGGCCTGCGCCGTCGCTCCAAGCGCCGGTCTGTTGAGGCCCCCCGTTCAGGGTTCGACGATCCGGAGCGATGCGGCCGCGGCCGCCGGTTCGAGGTAGGGGTATGGGCGGACACTGTCGGCAAGGTTGGCCAGGCCGATCTTCGACGGCGCTCGGGCGATGCGGACGGTCGGCGCCGATATGTCCCTTTGGCCGTAGACCGGCACGGCGATCTGGGCGCCATCGCGATGCGCCGCGCGCTCATGGCTCCCGAGATTGTCCGTGATCACCAGATCGCCCGGCCGCTCCCGCCTCTGCGAATTAATTCATTCTACCGACCAGCCTCGCCGGTCGTGAAAGCCCGCACAGTCTCGCCCGGGACAAAGCGTCGCCATTCGTCCCCTTCAGCCGCTCTGCCATCTCGTCGAGCGTGATGTCGGACCCATCCTCGACGAGATCGAGAAGAGACCCTTGGTGCGGGCTGAATACCCACCGGTTCGGGTATCCCCGACGACGGGCGCCGGGCTGCCCCGCGTCCCACGAGCGCCGCTCTCGATGGAGGGCGGTCGCCGCGCCGATGCCCGACCGGTCGGCCGCTTTCTGCGCCGAATTGCCTTCCTCCACCCCGACCCGCACCCGTTCGCCAAGGTCCGCCGACGAGGCTCGTCACAGGCCCTACCTCCAATTCTCTTGTGGAGACAGAGCCGCCTATCAACCGCGGCCCGGGAAGCCCGGAGATGACCCAAGGTGCAGGTCCGCGCCAGAACACCGGCCTTTCGCATCGCCGCGCCAAGCGGAGCCGTCGTTCGAACCCGCCGCGGGTGAGCGGGCCGCCACGGTGTGCGTGCGCCGGCGCGGCGCCCTCGGCCAGAGCGGCAGCGGTCGGGGCGCGAGCGCCCCGGGCACCGGGTCGGTCGGGCGCCCGGCCGGGCGCCTCAGCGGCGGAGGCGGCGTAGGAGCGAGGAGGTGTCCCAGCGCCCGCCGCCCATATCTTGGACCTCGCCGTAGAACTGATCGACGAGCGCAGTCACCGGCAACCGCGCCCCGTTCCGCTTCGCCTCGTCAAGGCAGATCCCCAGGTCCTTCCGCATCCAGTCGACCGCAAAGCCGAAATCGAATTCGTCCGCGATCATTGTCTTGTGACGGTTCTCCATCTGCCAGGAGCCCGCTGCCCCCTTGGAGATCACGTCGAAGACCGCTTCCGGGTCGAGACCGGCCTTCTGCGCAAAATTCACCCCTTCGGCGAGGCCCTGTACGAGGCCCGCGATGCAGATCTGGTTGACCATCTTCGTGATCTGGCCAGCGCCTGCGGGCCCGAGCCGGCGGCACGCCCGCGCATAGGCCAGGATAACCGGTTCGGCCCGGGCATAGACCTCTTCGTCGCCGCCGCACATCACCGTCAGCACACCGTTCTCGGCGCCTGCCTGGCCGCCCGACACCGGCGCATCCACGAAGCCGAGCCCCGCGGCGGCGGCCTGTGCATGGAGTTCGCGGGCGACGGCGGCCGAGGCGGTGGTGTGGTCGACAAAAACCGCGCCCGGGCGCATACCGGCGAAGGCCCCGTCCTGCCCGAGCACGACCCCCCGCAAATCGTCGTCATTGCCCACACAGGCCATCACGAAGTCCTGACCCTCGGCGGCGGCGGGGGGTGTGGGCGCCGCCCCCCCCCCCTCCACCCACACCCCCACCTCGGACGATGTCTAGGTGCGATGATATACTCTCATATAGTAGCCC
>JBHJGX010000097.1:0-63886 GCA_050331395.1 Paracoccaceae bacterium | reverse complement strand
GGCGGCAGCGTGGGTGGGGCTGGTTGGGGTCGCGCCCACCCACCCGCCCGCGGCCGGGTCGGTCCACACGCTTCGGGATGTTCGCACGATCTCGCCGCGGCGCGGCCGGAGGCGGGTGGGTGGGGCCGTGCATTGCCCGTCGCCGGTGCCGTATCGGCAGGGGAGCCTGCGGCCGCGCCTCCCGACCCTCCGCCTGCGCCGCGCGTCGCAACAGAGCCCCGCGCCACGCGGATCGTCCCCACGAAACCGGCCGGACGACGGGTCAGCTCTCGGTGAAGCGCCGGAGCGCCGTCAGCGTCCGTTCGCTGATATGGTGCTCGATCCCTTCCGCATCGGTCTCCGCCGTCTCGGGATCCACGCCGATCTTCACCAGGAAATCCCGCACCACTCGGTGGCGTTCGCGCACCCGCTCGGCGAGGGCGCGCCCGCCCTCGGTGAGGAAGATCGACCGGTAGCGTTCCTTGATGACGAGCCCCTCCCGGGACAACCGTCCCAGCGTGTTCGCCACCGTCGCCGAGGTCACGCCCAACCGCTCGGCCAGATCGACCGACCGCGCCTCGCCGGTCACATCGATCAGATCGGCGATCAGCTCGACGTAATCCTCCGCCACCTCTCGCTCATGGGCGGCGCGGGCCCGCTCGAAGCCGCGGGCCTGGCGGGTCGGCTCGCGGAGCCGGCGCGGCATCTCTGGATCGTCGGCGGTCATGGCAAAGCTGTAGCCCCTTGCAATTTTATAGTCCAGGCTAAACATCCTAGGCCGTTGACGCCATGTCAGCCGATACCATGTTAACGTCTGAACCAACGGGATCCGCCATGACACCTCGCTTGCTTCGTGAGACCGCGGCCGCGACCGCACTCGCCGCCTTGCCCGTCCTCGCCGCGCCGATCGCGGCCGCCCAATCCGATGTCGACGCGCCCCGCGCCGTCGCTACGGTCGGCATGGTCGCCGATGTCGCCGCCCGGGTTGCCGGGGAGTGCGCCAGGGTCGACACGATGATGGGCCCGGGCATCGACCCGCATCTCTACCAGCCGACCGCCTCGGACGTGCGGGATCTGGTCGCTGCAGATCTGCTCCTCTATGTGGGCAACAATCTCGAAGGGCAGCTCGGCGCGGTCCTCGCCCGGCTCGAAGGGCAGAAACCCGCGATCCCGGTCTCGGAGCGGGCGATCCCGGACGACCGGCTCATTCATTCCGAGGACGAGGACTATGCCGATCCGCATGTCTGGATGGACGTCTCGCTCTGGGCACTTACTGTCCCGGTGCTCGCCGATGCGCTCGCCGAGATCACACCCGACTGCGCCGACGGGATCGGCACCCGGGCCAAGGCCTATGGCGAGGCCCTCGACGCGCTCCATGACTGGGTCGGCGAGAGCGTCGCGAGCGTCCCCGCCGAGGCGCGTCTCCTCGTCACCGCCCACGATGCCTTCGCCTATTACGGCCGCGCCTACGGCATCGAGGTCGTCGGCATCCAAGGCGTCTCCACCGAAGCGGAGGCGGGCATCGGCGATATTCGCTCCGTGGTCGATCTGGTCGTCTCGCGGAGCGTGCCTGCGCTTTTCGTCGAGAGCACGATCAATCCGCGCACCGTCGAAGCGGTGATCGCCGCGGCCGCCGACCGGGGCCATGCGCTGCGTCTCGGCGGCGAACTGTTCTCCGATGCCATGGGAGAGCCCGGCACCCCCGGCGGCAGCTATGCGGGCATGATCGTCGAGAACACCCGCGCCGTCGTCGACGCCCTCGGCGGCACGCCGGCGGCGTTGCCCGAGCCCGTGGCGGCCGAGCTCGACCGCGCCAGTCAAGGATAACGCCCATGTCTCCCGCCCTCCGACGCGACCGCCGACCGCGCACAAGCTCCCCGGCCACGCGCCTCCACGAACCGGATCTCGCGCTCCATGTGGAGGATCTGACCGTCGCCTATCAGGGCCGGCCCGTGCTCTGGGACATCGACGTCAATGTGCCGCCCGGGGTCATGTGCGCGATCGTCGGGCCGAACGGGGCGGGGAAATCGACGCTGATCAAGAGCGTGCTCGGCCTCGTGCCGC
This sequence comes from Paracoccaceae bacterium, assembly GCA_050331395.1. GTDB lineage: Bacteria > Pseudomonadota > Alphaproteobacteria > Rhodobacterales > Rhodobacteraceae > Thermohalobaculum. The sequence continues at coordinate 61,843 of JBHJGX010000097.1, read as the reverse complement.
CGACGGCCGGGCATATCTGCCTACACGGGCGACCTGTCGAAGCGATGCGCCGGCAGATCGCTTATGTGCCGCAGCGCAGTGCGGTGGACTGGGATTTCCCGACCACCGCGCTCGATGTGGTGATGATGGGCCGGTACGGGCATCTCGGCTGGTTCCGGCGTCCGGGCCGGGACACGCGGGCGCGGGCGATGCGCGCGCTCGAGGAAGTGGGCCTCGCCGATCTGGCCGAGCGGCAGATCAGCCAGCTCTCGGGCGGCCAGCAGCAACGGGTCTTCCTCGCGCGCGCGCTCGTCCAAGAAGCGGAGATCTATTTCCTCGACGAGCCCATGGCTGGCGTCGACGCTACCACCGAGCGCGCGATCGTCGCCCTCCTGAAGCGGCTGCGCGACCGCGGCAAGACGGTCATCGTCGTCCACCACGATCTCGCGACGGTCAAAAGCTATTTCGACTGGCTGGTGCTCCTCAACGTGCGCGTGATCGCCCAGGGCCCGGTCGCCGAGGTGATGACGCCGGACCAGCTCCGCGCCACCTATGGCGGGCAAGCCGCCTTGCTCGGGACGGCCGATGCGGAGGCGCCCGGCGAGGAGGCGGATCCCGAGCGCGCCCGACCGACCCACGGGGCCGCCTGAGCCGATCCGCCCATGTCCCCGCTCGTCGATCTCCTCAGCGACTATACGCTCCAGACCGCCGCAATGGGCGCGCTCATCCTCGGCGTGGTCTCGGGCGTCCTCGGCAGCTTTGCCGTCCTCCGCCAACAGAGCCTGATCGGCGATACGCTCTCGCACGCCGCGCTGCCAGGGGTCTGCCTCGGCTATCTCTGGGCAGGCGCGCGCGAGCTCGGCCCGATCCTCGCCGGCGCCCTGGTGACCGGAGCCCTCGCCGCGCTGACCGTGCTCGCCCTCACCCGGCTGACGCGGCTCAAGACCGATGCGGCCCTCGGCATCGCGCTCTCGGTCTATTTCGCGCTCGGCGTCGTGCTGCTCACCCGGATCCAGGCCACGGGCGGCGCGGGCCAGGCGGGGCTCGGGAGCTTTCTCTTCGGCCAGGCGGCGGCGATCCTCCGCGAAGACCTCTGGATCATGGGGGGCATCGCCGCCGCGGCGCTCGCCACGGTCGCGATCCTTTGGAAAGAGCTCAAGCTCGTCACCTTCGATCCGCTCTATGCGGGCTCGATCGGCCTGCCGGTTCTCGCGCTCGAGACCGCGCTCACGGTCATGGTGGCCCTCGCGGTGGTCGTCGGGCTGCAAATGGTCGGCGTCGTGCTGATGGCGGCGATGATCATCGCCCCTGCCGTCGCCGCGCGCCAATGGACCCGGCGGCTCGAGGCCATGGTGCTCCTCGCGGCTTTCTTCGGCGCACTCTCCGGCGTCCTCGGCGCGCTGATCTCGGCCACAGGCCCCGGGCTCGCGACCGGCCCGCTCATCGTGCTGACCGCGACCGGGATCGTCGCAGTGGCGATCCTTTTCGCACCTGGACGCGGCGTCGTTTGGGAACGGCTCGCCCGGGCGCGCGCAGCCGAGGCGCTCCGCAATCGTCAGATCCTCGCCACGTTGCGGGACCTGGCCGATGCTCATGGCGACCCCCATTACCCGGTCGAACAGGGCATGATCGACACCTATCACGGCCAGGCGACCGCAAGGCGGATGCGCACGCTCGAGGCCGACGGGCTCGTCGCCGAGACCGGACATATGCAGAGCGAAGGCCGCCACTGGGTGCTGACCGAAGAGGGCGTCGACCGCGCCGGAGAACGCCCGTGATCGCGACGCTGCAAGCCTGGCTCGACAGCCCCGACGTCGCGATCATCGGGACGGGCCTTCTCGTCGGCGTCGCGGCGGCGCTGCTCGGCCCCTTTCTCGTTCTCAGGCGGAACGCGATGCTTTCGGACGCGATCAGCCACTCGATCGTCTTCGGCATCGTTGTCGTCTGGCTGTTCACCGGGCTCGCGAGCGGACCGGTGCAGATCGCGGGCGCGGCGCTCGCGGGTGTCTTGACCGTTTGGCTGACCGAAGCCCTCGCCCGGACCGGACGGGTCAAAGACGACGCGGCGATCGGGCTCGTCTTCCCGTTTCTCTTCTCGGTGGGGGTCCTGCTCCTCAATCTCTACGCCCGGAACGTGCATATCGACACCCACACCGTGCTTTTGGGGGAGATCGGCTTCGTCTGGCTCGAGACCGTTGCCGTCGGGCCCGTTCAAGTACCGAAGGCCATGCTCTGGATGGGGGCCGTCACGGTCGCGAACGCGCTTTTCATCGGTCTCTTGTGGAAGGAACTCAAACTCGCCACGTTCGACCCGATGCTAGCGGAGGCGTTCGGGTTCCGCCCGCGGACGCTCTTCTACGCGCTCCTCGCGCTTCTCTCTGCGACGGCGGTTGCGGCCTTCGATGCGGTGGGAGCGGTTCTCTTCATCGCCTTCGCGATTGTTCCGCCGGCGACGGCCTATTTGCTGACCGATCGGCTCGCGGGCATGATCTGGATCGGAATTGCCGTGGCCGTTCTCTCCGCCTTTGCCGGATACGGAGCAGCGATCGCGCTCGATGTTTCGATCGGCGGCATGATGGCGGTGACGACGGGGGTCTGCCTCGCCGGTGCCGTCTTCTTCGGGCCGCGATACGGGCTCATCGCCGGGCTTGGGCGACGGATCCGGGCCGCGCGCGAGAACGAAATCCGCGCGCTGGTCGTGCATCTGTCGACCCATGAGGACAGCGAGGATCGGGCCGAGGAGAACGTCGCAGGCGCCTTGCGCACCCATCTCGGCTGGCCCGAGGCGCGGGCGCGCGACACGCTCGCCCGGGCGGTCGCCGAGGGGGTGGTGCTCCGCGAGGGCCGGGCCCTGCACCTGACCGAGAAAGGCCGGACCGCCGCGCGAGCGCTCCTCGAGCCCTGGGCGCGGGCCTGACGGGGCTCAATCGTCCCGCGCACGCTCCCGAGGTTTGACGAGCGCAAGGCCCGCAAACATCACGACGAGGGCGCCCCAGACCCAGGCGGAATGCCGCTCGCCGAGGACGAGCATCCCCCAGGCAACGCCCGAGGCGGTCACCACATAGCCGACCTGCGCCGCAAAGACCGGACCCGCATGGCCGATCAGCCACACGAGGCCGAAATACGCGAAAACATGCAGCACGCTCGCGCCGAGAAGCGCGGCATCCACAGGCGAAAGAGATGCGGGCACCACCCATGCCCCGGTCGCCCAGACCGGCGGGATCAGCAGCACGAGCGCACCGAAGGAGAGCCCGCACATGACTTGCAACGGTTCGAGCTCCCTCGGCTTCGCGGTCGCGATATAGACGTTCTCGCTCGCGTAGGAGGCCGCGACCACAACCGGCAGGATGAGCCAGAGCGCCTGGCCGGGCTCTGGCAGGCTCGCCTCCGGCAGGGCGATCATGAGCACCGCGACGGCACCAAGCGCGAGCCCTCCGAGCCGGCGCCAGGCAAAGCGCTCGAGCCCGAGGGGCAGCGACAGCAGAAAGGTCATCATCGGGACCGCCGAGAGCACGATCGACTGCACGCCGACCGGCAGATGCCGGATCGAGGCATAGCCGAGCGTGTGCGGCAGCGCGGTGCCGACGAGCCCGCAGACGAGGTAGAAAATCACGTATCTCCGCCCGAGCGGCAGCCGCAGGCCCCGGGCAAGAACGGCCGCCGTGAAGAAAACGGCCCCAACCGCGCTTTGCACGAGCGTGAGCCCGAGCGAGGCATAACCGGTTTCGGTCGCGATTTTGGAGAGGAGCGCCGCCGCCCCCCAGCCGAGCCCGACGGCCGCGAGCACGGTAAAGGCGAGGGCGGCCCGGCCGGGAGATTGAAGCGCAGGGATGTCGGTCATCGGGCCTCCGGAACGAATGGGTGGCCCTGATCCGCGTGCCTGGCGTCATCGGAGAGGTAGGCGGCCGGCCCTCCGGGTCGACCGCTCCGACGGCTCAGCGTGCGAGCGGCATCGCCGTCTCGGTCAGTCGCGCCCAGTAGGAGCAGCCGACCGGAATGATCCCGTCGTTAAAGTCGTAATCCGGGTGGTGGACATTCGCGCCCTCGCCCTGGCCGAGGAAGACGAACGCCCCGGGCCGCGCGTTCAGCATGAACGAGAAATCCTCGCCCCCCATGACGGGCGGCGCGTTCGGGTCGACCGCATCGCCGACCACTTGGCGGGCCACGTCGGCGGCAAACTCCGCCTCGGCCGGATCGTTCGCCGTCACCGGATAGTCGCGGGAATATTCGAGCCGCGCCGTCGCGCCGAAGGCCCGGGCAATGGTCTCGACGGTCTCGGCCAGCCGCGCCTCGACGATGTCCTGGATCGCCGGCGAGAGCGTCCGCGCAGTGCCCCGCATCACCACGGTTTGGGGGATGACGTTATGGGCGCCGCTGTCGGTCTCGATGGTGCAAACCGAAACGACGGCGTTCTCGATCGGATCGACGTTCCGCGAGACGATGCTCTGGAGCGCAGTGATCAGATGCGCAGCGACGACCATGGTGTCGACGGCGAGATGGGGCTTGGCGGCGTGCCCGCCCTTGCCCTCGACGTGGATGGTGAATTTGTCGGCCGCGGCCATCAGCGGCCCGGGACGGAGCGCGAACTGCCCCTCGGGGATGCCGGGCATGTTGTGCATGCCGAAGACCCGCTCCACGCCGAAGCGCTCCATCATCCCGTCTTCGACCATCGCCCGGCCGCCGCCTTCGCCCTCTTCCGCGGGCTGGAAGATCACGACCGCGGTTCCGTCGAAGTTCCGCGTCTCCGAGAGGTATTTGGCCGCGCCGAGGAGCATCGCCGTGTGCCCGTCATGGCCGCAGGCATGCATCTTGCCGGGCACGGTGGATTTGTGCGGGATGTCCCGGCGTTCGTGGATCGGCAGCGCGTCCATGTCCGCACGCAGCCCGACCACCTTGCCCGAGCCCGTCGCCTGGCCCTTGATCACGCCGACGACGCCCGTGAGGCCGATGCCCTCGACGACCTCGTCGCAGCCGAAGGCGCGGAGCTTTTCGGCGACGAGCCCGGCCGTGCGGTGCACGTCGAACCCGAGCTCGGGATGCATATGGATGTCCCGGCGCCAGGCGGTAATCTCGTCGGCGAGATCGGCGAAACGGTTGATGACGGGCATGGGCGCTCCTTTTCTGGGGTCAGGCGGCGAGACGGTCGATCAGGCGGCGAAGGAAGGCTGAGCCCGCGGCGAGCTGGCTCTTCTCGATATATTCGTCGGCCTGGTGGGCCTGGTCGATCGAGCCCGGCCCGCAAATCACCGCCGAATACCCGGCATCTTGGAACTGCCCCGCTTCGGTCCCGTAGGCAACCACATGCTCGCCATTGTCGCCGGTGAGCGCCCTGGCGAGCCGTTCGGCCTCCGCGGTCGCGTCCGGTTCTTTTCGGCACCCCGGTGTGAGCGAGCGCTCGGCCACGGTGATCGCCGCTTCGGGCCGCACCGCACGGATCTCCGCCTCGACCTCGGCGCAAAAGGCCCGGTAACGCGCGACCCACTCGGCCGGATCCTCGCCCGGCAGCGCCCGGATATCGAGCGAGAACCGGCAATCCTTGGCCGTGATGTTGTGCGCCGTGCCGCCCTCGATCATGCCCACATGGAGCGTCGTGAAGGGCGGATCGAAAAGCGCCGCGACCGGATCGTCTCCCGCCTCGGCGCGCGCCCGCCCCTCGTCCATGGTCCGCGAAATCCACTCCACGATCCGCGCCGCGGTCATCACCGCCGAGACGCCCCGATGGACCTGCGAGGAATGCACCTCATAGCCGCGCACATGGGTATGAAGCCCGATCACCGATTTATGCCGGCTCACCACCTGCATCAGCGTCGGTTCGCCCACGATCACCGCGGCGGCGGGCGGCAGGGTCTCCCGCATCTCCGCGATCATCGAGGGCGCGCCGAGGCAGCCCACCTCCTCGTCATAGGAGAGCGCGATCTGCACGGGCCGCTTGAGCGGGGCCGCCAGCATATCGGGCACATGGGCCAGCACGAGGGCGTCAAAGCCCTTCATATCCGCCGCGCCGCGCCCGTAGAGCCGGCCGTCCTTTTCGGTCAGGGAGAATGGATCCGTCGTCCAGGGCTGGCCGTCGACCGGGACCACATCGGTGTGGCCCGAGAGGATCACGCCGCCCGGTTCCGCCGGACCAACCTGTGCGTAGAGATTGGCCTTGGTCCCGTCCGCGTTCGGCACGAGCCGGCTTTCGACCCCGTGCTCCGCGAGATACTCCCGCGCGAAATGGATGAGGTCTAGATTGCTGTCCCGCGAGACGGTCGGAAAGGCGACCAGCTTCGCGAGCATCTCTTCCGGCGTGGTGCGACTGGTCATGGATGGGCTCCCCTGGCTGTCGCGTTATCCTGACCGGGCGGTCCGCGAGGTCAAGCGCTCCCGGCGGAAAACGAAAAGGCCGCCTCCGCAGGCGGCCCTTGCATCCGTTCTTGGTGCGGTCGAGAAGACTCGAACTTCCACGGGTTTTACCCCACAGCGACCTCAACGCTGCGCGTCTACCAATTCCGCCACGACCGCTTGCTCACGTCCCGCGCAGATAGCAAAGCCCCGGCAGGGTGTGAAGCCCTGCGCCGCCACTTTTTTCCTGCTTCCCAGAGCGCTCCTGCACCCCTATTTCCCGATCATGGTCGAATGGCGGCAGAGCGAGGGGCTGACGGACTACCCGGACGCCCTGTCGTGGATGGAGGCGCGGGTCGCCGCGATCCGCGCCGGGCAGGCCTCGGAATGCGTGTGGCTCCTCGAACACCCGCCGCTCTATACCGCCGGCACCTCGGCACGGGCCGCCGATCTCATCGCTCCCGACCGGTTCCCGGTCTACACTGCGCGGCGCGGGGGCGAGTATACCTATCACGGCCCCGGCCAGCGGGTGGTCTATGTGTTGCTCGATCTTGAGCGGCGGGGGCGGGATATCCGCGCCTTCGTGCAAGCGCTCGAAGCTTGGGTCGTCGCGGCCCTCGACGAATTTCAGATCCGTGCGGGACCTCGGCCGGGGCGCGTCGGGGTCTGGGTCGCCCGGCCGGAAAAGCCCGTCCGCGCCAATGGAAGCCTGGCCGAGGACAAGATCGCGGCGATCGGCATTCGCGTTCGGCGCTGGGTGACGTTTCACGGGCTCGCCATCAATGTCGAACCGGATCTTTCGCATTTCGACGGGATCGTGCCGTGCGGTCTGCATGGCTACGGCGTGACGAGCCTCGTGGATCTTGGCCTGCCGGTCACGATGACGGATCTCGACCTGGCGCTCGCACGCGGTTTCTCTGCGACTGTCGGCGCGCTCGGGACAGAGTTGTCAGTTTGATCTGACAGCAGGCGGCGCAGTTCTGTCAAAATCAGTTGTCACAAGCCGGAAAATGCCTTGGTCTCCGGTGACCGCGAGGCTAATTCTGTCATCCAAGGTTGGCGGACGGGCCGTCAACTCGGCCTAAACGACACAAAGGGATAGCCCAAATGTTCAGGAAGATCCTCATCACGACCGCTGCGGCTGCCGCCGCTCTCGCCGCCGGCCAAGCGACCGCGCAAGACGCGAGCAAGGGCCAGCGCGTCTACCGGGCGTGCCAGGCCTGCCACGTGGTCGACAAAGAGCAGAACCGCGTCGGCCCGCACCTCGTCGGCCTGATCGGGCGCGAAGTCGCCTCGGTCGACGGCTATCGCTATTCGAAAGCGATGACCGAATGGGGCGAAGGCAAGGTCTGGGACGAGGCGACGTTCCTCGAATACATCGAAGACCCGCGCGGCATCGTGAAAGGCACCAAGATGGCCTATAACGGCGTCAAAAAAGAGCAGGATCGCGCGGACCTGTTGGCGTTTTTGAAAGAAGAGGGCGGCAGCGGATCGTGATCCGCTGAGTGCGCCCGAGCTTCCGTCAGGGGCCGCGGTGGATGCCGCGGCCCCTTGCCATTTCTTCCACCCAGCGGGATCACACCCGAAATTACAGCATTCCGGGGTGGTCTGCGACAGTAAGCGCGCCGCTTTTCGCGGTGGCGCGTTTGACCGGACAGGGGGCGGGCGGTACCTCACATTGTGATGAGATGCGGGTGTCCTGCCCGCGCTAGCCAAATGGGAGTGCACCGATGGCCGATGCGGCACTGCACGCGCAAGACCACGGGACGGGCCGCGGGTTCTTCACCCGGTGGTTCTGCTCGACGAACCACAAAGATATCGGGATCCTCTATCTTTGGACCGCCGGGCTCGTCGGCCTGATCTCGGTCGCGATGACCTGGTACATGCGCCTCGAGCTGATGGATCCGGGCGTCCAATACATGACACTCGAAGACGGCTCGCCGAACGGGCACCTCTACAACGTGCTCGTCACCGGTCACGGCCTGACCATGATGTTCTTCGTCGTGATCCCGGCACTTTTCGGTGGGTTCGGTAACTATTTCATGCCGCTCCACATCGGAGCGCCAGACATGGCCTTTCCGCGGCTGAATAACCTGTCATACTGGCTGTTCGTTGCGGGGTCGGTGATGCTCGTGATGTCGCTCTTCGTGCCCGGCGGGAACAGCCAGCTGGGGGCAGGGGTCGGCTGGGTGCTCTACGCGCCGCTCTCGACGCGCGAGGCGGGAATGGCGACCGATTTCGCGATCTTCGCCGTCCACCTCTCCGGCGCGTCGTCGATCCTCGGCGCGATCAACATCATCACCACGTTCCTGAACATGCGCGCGCCCGGCATGAGCCTGATGAAGGTTCCGCTCTTCGCCTGGTCGGTGTTCATCACGGCCTTCATGATCCTGCTGGCGCTGCCGGTCCTGGCCGGCGCAATCACGATGCTGCTGACCGACCGGAACTTCGGCACCACGTTCTTCGATCCAGCGGGTGGTGGCGACCCGGTGCTTTACCAGCACATCCTCTGGTTCTTCGGCCATCCGGAAGTCTACATTCTCATCGTGCCGGCTTTCGGCATCGTCAGCCACGTGATCTCGACCTTCTCGAAGAAACCGATCTTCGGCTATTCGGGCATGGTCTTTGCGATGGTGGCGATTGCCGCGCTCGGTTTCGTCGTGTGGGCGCACCACATGTACACCGTCGGCATGAGCCACAATGCTCAGGCCTACTTTATGTTGGCGACCATGGTGATCGCGGTTCCCACGGGGATTAAGATCTTCTCATGGATCGCGACGATGTGGGGCGGGTCGATCGAGTTCAAAACGCCGATGCTCTTCGCCTTCGGTTTCCTGTTCCTCTTTACGGTGGGCGGTGTCACCGGTATCGTGCTGAGCCAAGCGGGCATCGACCGCGCCTATCACGATACGTACTATGTGGTCGCGCACTTCCACTACGTCATGTCGCTCGGCGCCGTCTTCGGGATCTTCTGTGGCATCTACTATTGGATGGGCAAGATGTCCGGGCGCCAGTACCCGGAGTGGATGGGTAAGCTCCATTTCTGGACGTTCTTCATCGGAGCGAACATCACCTTCTTCCCGCAACACTTCCTCGGTCGGCAGGGCATGCCGCGGCGGTACATCGACTATCCGGAGGCATTCGCGCTCTGGAACGAGGTGTCGACCTGGGGCGCCGCGATCTCGGGCGCGTCCTTTGTGTTCTTCATCTATCTGGTGTTCCACACGCTTTTCCGCGGACAGAAAGTGACCGAGCCGAACTACTGGAATGACGTCCTCGGGACCCTCGAATGGACGCTGCCGAACCCGCCGCCGGAGCACACTTTCGAGACGCTGCCGACCCGCGAGCAGTGGGACAAGCAGCCGAGCCACTGAGGATCGCGCAGTGACGACCGGTAACTCTGAGGCGGCCGGGGCTCACGCTCCGGCCGCTCGCCCCTCCAGCGACCGCACCGACCGGACCGATCCGCCCGTCTGGCACGTGACCCTCTGGCCGAACCGTTCGCTCAGCCCAGCCGGCAAACGTCAGGTGATGGCAATCGCGGCGGCCGGTTTCGCCTTGCCGCTGATCGGCTCGATCGGGACGCCGGTTTTTTGGGGGATCCTCCCCTTCGAGGCCGCCGCCCTCGGCTGCCTCTGGTACGGCTTCCGGCGGAGCGATTTCGACGGGACGCTCACCGAAGAACTGACCCTCTGGTCCGATGAGATCCGCGTCGAACGGCGCGAGCCGAGCGGCCGGATCCAGCGCTGGAGCGCCAACCCCTACTGGGTGACGCTGCAAATGCACGAAGACGCGACGCCGGAGAATTATCTCACGCTGTCGGGGGCGGGGCGAAAGATCGAGCTCGGTGCCTTCCTCAGTCCCGAGGAGCGGGCCGCGCTCCATGACCAACTCGCCGAGGCGCTTGCCCGGGCCCGCTGAGGGCCCCGGCAATCAGGCGAAATCGAGCCAATCGCTGTCGGTCACGCCCTTGCTCAGATCGTCGTAGACAATGAGCGCATCGGCCTCGGGGCGCACGTTGAGAAGATCGGACCCGCCGGCCTTTGCCTCGGCGATCCGGCCCGAGCCCAAATCCAGATTGGCGATGCGGGTGTCGTCCGCCGGCGCATCGACCGATTTGAAAGCGAAGCTGTCGGCCATCTCGACAATCCGACCTGAACCCAGAACGAGCCCGCTCACCGTTGTCTGTCCCTTAGGCATGGAAGCCTCCCGCTCTGTGGCCCGGGCGCCCGATGTGCCCCGCTCGATGCAGGCGATGGAAGGGGCAAACGCAAAAATGGCCGCGACCCCGATGGGACCGCGGCCAGTTCCCTGACGAGGGACCGGTAAGAGACGTCAGATCCGCTCTTTCATCCGGTCGGCCCAGTCGTCGATTTGCCGCTCGGCCTCGTCGCGGGCAACGCCATAGCGTTCCTGGATCTTGCCGAGGAGCTGCTCGCGCCGGCCCTCCATTTGCGCAACGTCGTCGTCGGTCAGCGCGCCCCACTGCTCGCGGGCCGCACCCTTCATTTGCGACCAGTTGCCTTCGATACGATCCCAGTTCATGCAGTCCTCCTTTGGCTCTCAAGAACCCGATCAACGCGGGCAAACGGAGCTGAGTTCCACGCGCCGGGCGCCGGCCCAGACCGAGGAGATCCGCCATGAGCCAGGAGACGCCCGACCCGGACAACGGCCGCGCCGACGCGGACGAACGCTTCGATATCGATCCGGAGATCGTCGCTGCGGTCTATGCGGCCATCGATGCCGGCGACCGGGCGGGGGCCGCGGCCGCGCTCTCCGAGCTTCACGCCGCCGACATCGCCGACCTCGTCGAGCAGATGGATGCGAGCCGGCGCCGCGCCTTCCTGCCAACGGTCTGGCCGGAAATCGGTGCCGATTTCCTGGTCGAGCTCGAAGAGAACATCCGCGACGAAGTGCTGTCGGATATCGACCCGGCGCTCTTGTCCGAAGCCGCGCGCGACCTCGACAGCGACGATCTGGTCTATCTGCTCGAAGGCCTCGATGACGAGAGCCGCGACCGGGTGGTCAGTGCGCTCGACCCGGGCGACCGGCTCGTCGTCGCGAAATCGCTTGAATATCCGGACTATTCGGCCGGACGGCTGATGAACACGTCCTTCGTCAAGGCGCCGCCCTTCTGGACGGTCGGCCAGATGATCGACGAGATGCGCGCCTCCGACGATCTGCCCGAGCAGTTCTACGACGTCATTGTCGTCGATCCGGCGATGCGGCCGCTCGGCAAGATCCCGCTGGCACAAATTCTGCGAAGCCCGCGGCCGGTAACGCTCGAAGCGCTGATGCAGGGCGATCTGCACAAGATCCACGTCGAAGACGCGCAAGAGGACGTCGCCTATACCTTTAACCAATATCACCTGGTATCGGCCCCGGTCGTCGATGACGACGGGCGGCTCGTTGGCACGATCACCATCGACGATGCGATGGAGGTGCTCGAGGACGAGGCCGAGGAAGACATCAAACGCCTCGCGGGCGTCGGCGACGAGGAGATCTCCGATACGGTCTGGGCGATCACCCGGCGGAGGTTTCCCTGGCTCGCGGTCAATCTGGCAACGGCCATCCTCGCCTCGATGGTGATCGCGATCTTCGACGACGTGATCCAGCAGGTGGTTGCGCTCGCGATCCTGATGCCGATCGTCGCCTCGATGGGCGGCAATGCGGGAACGCAGACCCTGACGGTCGCGGTGCGGGCGCTGGCGACCCGCGACTTGACGCCGACGAACGCGCTCCGGATCGTGCAGCGCGAGGTGCTGGTGGGGCTCCTGAACGGACTCGCCTTTGCGGTGGTGATGGCGGGCATCGCCTGGGTGTGGTTCGCGGATCCGACGATCACTTGGGTGATCGGGGTGGCGATGGTGGTGAACCTGCTGATGGCCGGGCTCTCGGGGATCCTCGTACCGCTGGCCCTCGAGCGGCTGGGTGCGGACCCGGCGCTTGCCTCGGGGACCTTCGTGACCACGGTAACCGATGTGGTCGGGTTCTTCGCCTTTCTCGGGCTCGCGGCGCTGGTTCTGTTGTGACGCCGAAGTCCGCCGGGCCGACGGCCGAAGTCCGGAAAGCACAGCTCAAGCTTTCCGCAGACTACGTCAATCGCATCGCTGTGAATTTCTTTGCGATCGGGGTCATCACTCCGATAGCGGCGCTTGCTTTTGAAGTGGAGCCCCTGACCCGGGAGCCGACCCGCCTGATCGGCGCCTCGGCGGCTGCGCTTGTGACAAGCCTCGTGCTGCATTACCTTGCTCTTCGAATGCTCAGGAGGCTCACAGAATGGACTTGATCCTCACCGTCTTAGCGCTCGGCGGCTTTGCCGTCGCGGTAGCGGCAACCCTCATCTACGTCCACAGCTGAGGGCGCGGGGCGCCGCGCTTCGGGGCCTTGCATTCGCCCGCCCGGACAGGTTGGGTAAGGGCAACCTGCCCCGGAGGCCCCATGCGACCGCTCCCCCCCAGCATCGACGCGACCCAGGCCTTGCTGGGCGAGACCGGCTATGTCTGCGGTCGCGGGCTCGCCACGGTCGTGTTCCTCGCGCTCAAGCTCGGCCGCCCGCTCTTCCTGGAAGGCGAGGCGGGGGTGGGCAAGACCGAGATCGCCAAGGCGCTGAGCAACGCGCTCGGCCGCCGGTTGATCCGGCTGCAATGCTATGAGGGCCTCGATGCGGCCTCGGCGGTCTATGAGTGGAACTACCCTGCGCAGATGATCGAGATCCGCCTGGCGGAGGCGTCGGGCGACCGCGAACGCGCCCATCTCGCCTCGGATCTTTTCTCGGAGCGGTTCCTCACCCGGCGGCCGCTTCTCGAGGCCATGTCCCCGCAGGAGGGCGGGCCGCCGGTGCTGCTGATCGACGAGCTCGACCGGACCGACGAGCCTTTCGAGGCGTTCCTGCTCGAGGCGCTCTCGGATTTCCAAGTGACGATCCCCGAACTCGGCACCGTCAAAGCGCCCGAGCCGCCCATCGTGATCCTGACCTCGAACCGCACGCGCGAGGTGCACGATGCGCTCAAACGGCGCTGTCTCTATCACTGGGTCGACTATCCGACCGCCGAACGCGAACTGGCGATCCTGGAGACGCGGGCCCCCGAGGTGGCCGCACGGCTCTCGGCGGAGGTGGTGGCCTTCGTCCAGCGGCTCCGGACCGAGGACCTTTTCAAGCGGCCGGGCGTCGCCGAGACGATCGATTGGGCCCGCTGTCTGGTGGCGCTCGACGCGGTGGCGCTCGAGCCCGAGGTGGTGGCGGACACGCTGGGCGCGCTGTTGAAATATCAGGACGACATCGCCCGAATGCAGGGCTCGGAGGCGAAACGCGTGCTCGACGAGGTCAAAATGGCCGTCGGCAGCGCAGCATGAGCCCTCGGATCAAGCGGAATCGCGCTGGCGCGCGATACGCCATTCGCTCCGTCCCGCCCTCCGGCGGGCCCGGAGCCGTCCGCTCGAGGCGAGGTCAGGACCGGTGATCCGCAGGCAGCCGACGCGCGGGGCAAGCCACGAGCGCCTCGCGGGCCCGGGGAGGCGGAGGCCATGAGCGCGCTGCCCGTGGCGGAGAACGGCAAGCTTGCGGCCAATATCCTGCACTTCGCCCGGGCGCTCAGAGCCGCAGGACTGCCCGTCGGGCCCGCGCGGATCGTAGAGGCCATCGCGGCGGTGGAGGCGGCGGGGTTCGAGCACCGGGCCGATTTCTACCACACGCTCGCGGCCTGTCTAATCTCGCGGCCCGAGCACCGGGCGGTCTTCGACCAGTGCTTTCACCTCTTCTGGCGGGATCCGCAATTGCTGGAGCGGGCGCTCTCGCTCCTTTTGCCGGAACTCCGCCAGCCCGAGCGCGAGCATACCCCCCGCCCCGGCGAGGCGCGCGCGGCCGAAGCGCTGACCGCGGGTGTCGAGCCCCCGCCGCCAGCCGCCCCGGATCCCGGCGAGGAGATCGAGATCGATGCGGCCTTCACCTTCTCGGACCGCGAGGCGCTGGCGGCCCGGGATTTCGAACAGATGACCGCCGCCGAGATCGCCGCCGCCAAGCGCGCGATCGCCGGGCTCCGCCTGCCGGTGCGACCGATCGCCGGCCGGCGCACCGAAGCCCATCCCCGAGGCGCCCTCGCCGATTGGCGCCAGACCATGCGCCGGGCGATGCGCACGGGCGGCGAGGCGCGGGCACTCGCCCGACGGCGGCGGCGGGAGCGTTGGCCGAACCTCGTCGCGCTTTGCGACATCTCGGGCAGCATGGCCTCCTATAGCCGGATGTTTCTCCACTTCCTGCACGCGGCGGCCAATGCGCCGGGCCCCGGTTGGGGGCGGGTGCATGCGTTCACCTTCGGCACGCGGCTGACCAACATATCGCGCCATCTTGCGGCGCGGGACGTGGACGAGGCATTGGCGCGGGCCGGTCGCGAGGCGACCGACTGGGAAGGGGGCACGCGGATCGGGGCCTCGCTCGGCGCGTTCAACCGGGACTGGTCGCGGCGCGTCCTCGGCCAGGGAGCGGTGGTGCTCCTGATCACGGACGGGCTCGACCGGGACGATCCGGGCAGGCTCTCGCGTGAGGCCGAACGGCTGCGGCTCTCGTGCCGGACCCTGATCTGGCTCAACCCGCTTTTGCGCTGGGACGGGTTCGAGCCGAAGGCCGGCGGCATGCGCGCGCTCTTACCCCAGGTCGACAGCTATCGCCCCGTCCACAATCTCGCCAGTCTTGCGGATCTGGCAGAGGCGCTCGGGAGGAGCGACGCGCCTGCGGGGACCCTCCGCGCGTGGCGTGATGCGTGAAGGCTCGGGCAATTCTGTCGAGGTTTGGCCCGGATCTCGCGATGCGGTCTCAATGACCGAGGTCAGCGGTAGGTCTCATCCGGATAGGGGCATGCGGGCCATGGGGCAAAAGATCCATGCCAGCGGCGATATCCGGAGAGCGATGGGCACCGGCGCAACGTTAGATCGTGATCTGACGTTTACGCGATCCGGTCTCGGGTCCAGCGCAAGCGCCTCGCGCATGCCGCATATCCGAGCCTGCGGTCTATGAATTCGGCTGTCCAGATCGGCAAGTTTCCGTGGTCAAGCCAATATGCGTAGGCTCAATAGATGCACACCATCGCGACAATTATTGAAAGATGGAGCGGGCGATGAGATTCGAACTCACGACTTCAACCTTGGCAAGGTTGCGCTCTACCCCTGAGCTACGCCCGCGCTGTGGCGTGCGATATGGCAAATCCCGCCGCGGCTGGCAAGTGGGAAATTCCCGAGGCGTTACCGGGGCGAGAACGGGCGGTGACCGGCGATGACCGAGAAAACCTTTACGCTCGACGATGCGGCCGGGCTCGTGTTGGACGGAAATCTCGATCTGGCCGAACGGGTCTATCGCACCTTTGCCGAGCGCCATCCGCAGACGGCAGGCGGCTGGTTCGGCCTCGGCCTCGTCGCGCAAAAGCGGAACCGCATCGAGACAGCGACCGAGATGTTCACCCATGCCCTCGCCCTCGATCCGAGCCAGGCGCATTATCATCACAATCTCGCCGTCGCGCTCGGCATTGCCGGCGCCTTCGACCGGGCACGCGCCCATTTCGAGCAGGCACTCGCGCTCAAGCCCGATTACCCGGAGGCCTGGTACAATTATTCCTCCGCCAAGCGGTTCGACGATGCCGCCCCCGTCGCGCGCATCGACGCGCTCCTCGCAACGGCGCGTTCCGGCGCAGACCGGTCGTTCCTGCATTTCGCAGCCGGCAAGATCCTCGACGATCTGGGCGAGACCGACCGGGCCTTCGCGCATTACGCGGAGGGCAATCGGGTGCATGGCGCACGGTTCGAGCCCGCGGCCCACCGGGCGATGCTCGAACGGATCCGCGCGGCCTTCTCGGCCGAGACCTTGCGCGCGCGATCGGGCGAAGGCCACGGCGATCCGCGGTTCGTCTTTATCGTCGGCATGCCGCGCTCGGGCACCTCGCTCGCCGAGCAGGTCATCGACCGCCACGGCGCCGCCCGCGGCATGGGCGAGCGGCCCGATATCCGCGCGATCGCCGGCACGCTCGATGCGCATTTGCCCGGAGACCAACGCTATCCGGACGGGGTCGGCAATCTGCCGGGACGTGTCCTTGCAGGCTTCGGGGCCGCCTATGCGCGCCAAGTGGGGGCCGAGGCCGGCGCGGCGGTGCGGATCACCGACAAGCAGCCGCTCAACTTCCTGCATCTTGGGCTGATCGCGCTGCTCCTGCCCCGGTCGCGGATCGTGCACTGCGTCCGGAGCCCGCTCGACACGTGCCTTTCGTGCTATTTCCAGCGGTTCACGAGCGGACAGGACTATGCCTTCGACCTCGCCTGGCTGGGTGAGGTCTATCGCGGCTACCTCGAGCACATGGCCCATTGGCGCAAGGTCTTGCCGCTGCCCGTCTACGAGCTCGCCTATGAGCGGATGGTCGCCGAACCGGCGGCGGAGACGCGGCGCCTCCTCGCCTTCCTGGAGCTGCCCTGGGACCCGGCCTGCCTCGATCCGGATCGCTCGGAGCGGCCGGTGCTCACCGCGAGCAAGTGGCAGGTGCGCCAGCCGATTTATCGAAGTTCAGTTCGCCGGTCCGAACGCTATCGGCCGCATCTCGGGCCGCTCCTCGCCAAGATCGACGGGGCCGAGCGCGCCTATTGGGCCGGGCTCGAGGCGGGAGGCGAGATATGGAGCTGACACTGCACGGCGCATGCCTGATCGACGCCCCCCGGGAGACCGTCGATATCGGCGTCGCAGCCGGCCGGATCGTGGCGATCCGCCCGGGGCTTGCGCCGGGCGAGCGGAGCGTGACCGTCGGCGGGCGGCTCGTGATCCCGGGCTTCTGCGAAAGCCACATCCACCTCGACAAAGCCTGCATCCTCGACCGCTGCCGGATGCCAGGCGGGATCGACGGCGCGATCGCGGAAGTATCCGAGCTGAAACGCGCCTTCACCGAGGAGGACGTGGCCCACCGCGCAAGCCGTGCGCTCCGGAAATGCGTGCTGAACGGGACAACCCGGATGCGCACCCATGTGGAGGTCGACCCGACGATCGGCATGCGCGGCTTTGACGGTGTCCGCGCAGCGATCCGGGATTGGGCTGCGGCGATCGACGTGGAGATCTGCGTCTTTCCGCAAGAGGGGCTGATCGGCTCGCCCGAAACGGATGCACTGCTGGTCGAGGGGCTGGAACGGGGCGCCCGGGTGATCGGGGCCGCGCCCTATACCGACCGCGACCCGCTCGGGCAGATCGACCGGATCTTCGAATTGGCCGAGGCCTATGATGCGGACATCGACATGCATCTCGATTTCGGGCCGACAGCGGAGGGGCTGACGATCGAGCATGTCTGCCGGCGGACCGAGGAGACAGGCTGGGGCGGCCGGGTCGCGGTCGGACACGTGACGCGGTTCGCGCGCCTGCTGCGGCCGGACTTCGCGGTCCTGACGCGACGGCTCCAAGAGGCAGGCGTCGCGGTGACCGTATTGCCGGCGACGGATCTCTTCATGATGCATAGCACGCATGCGGCGGATTGCGACCCGCCGCGTGGGGTGACGCCCGTGCATCTGATGGCGGCCGAAGGGGTCACATGCTCGCTGTCGACGAACAACATGCTCAATCCGTTCACGCCCTTCGGCGACGGCTCGCTGGTGCGAATGGCCAATCTCTACGCCAATATCGCCCAGCTCGGCGATGCTGAGGGGATGGCCGGCTGCTTCGAGATGGTCACGGGCGGCGCGGCACGGCTAATGAACCTGGGCGATTACGGGATTGCAGTGGGAGCACCGGCGGATCTCGTGGTCCTCGATGCGCGCAATGCAGCCGACGCGGTCGCCGAACTCGCACCACCGCTTTGGGGTTTCAAGGATGGGCGTCCGATCTTTACCCGCGCGCCGCCAGAGCTGCATTTGACCGTGCCCACGCGCGCTCCGGGTCGACCGCATCACGATGCGGGCGACCTGGAGCGCCGCCCGCCCTGACGCTGGGCTTCCGCGCTCAGCCGTGCTCCGTCGCGGAGAGCGATCGAAATCTCAGCAGATGATGATCCGCGTCGCCGCAGAGGTGGTCGATCATCACGAGCCGCTTTGCGAGGTGGGGTAAGGCGTAATCCCAGGTCATCGCAATCCCGCCGTGGAGCTGGATGCTCTCCTCGGCCACCCGCTGCCCCACCCGGCCCGCCAAGTTCTTGGCGGCCGAGACCAGGCGTTCTCGGGTGCGCCGGTCCGCCTCGAGCCGGGCGGCCGCTAGCATCACCGCCGAGCGCAACTGTTCGATCTCGAGGACGATCTCCACCATCCGGTGCTGAAGCGCTTGGAACGCGCCGATTTCCCGGCCGAATTGCCGGCGCGCCTTCAGGTAATCGAGGGTCATCTCCTTGGCCGCTTCGGCGAGGCCGAGCGCCTCGGCGGAGAGCGCAAGCGCAGCGCGGGCGAGGGTCTCCTCGATGACCGGAAAGGCCTTCCCCGGCTGTCCGAGCGGGGTCGCGCGCGCACCGGCGAGCGTGATCTCAGCGGCGCGGCCACCCTCGACGGTCCCGTATCCGCGCCGGGTCACGCCTGCCGCGTCCGGGTCCAAGAGGAAAAGTCCGAGCCCCGCCTCGGCATCGACAGGCCCGTCGATGCGCGCCGAGACGACGAGGCGGTCCGCGCTGTCCCCGTTCAGCACCACCGCCTTCCGCCCGGTCAGTCGCCAGATGTCGCGTTCGCGCTCGGCCTTTGTCGCGACATATGAGGGGGTATAGCGCCCCTCCGGTTCCCCATGGGCGAAGGCAAGCGTCCTTCGGCCTTCGATAAGCGCGCCGAGGTCCGCGCCCGTCGCCCCATCGCTCTGCCGCCAGAGGGGGGTCGCCCCGAGGATGCCCGTCGCAAGAAAAGGCTCGACCACGCCCCGCCGGCCGAGCGCTTCGAAGACGAGGGCGATATCCGCGCCAGCCCCGCCGAGACCGCCGGCCTCGGGCGGCAAGAGCGCAGCCAGGAGGCCGAGCTCCGCCATCTCCGCCCATTGATCGGGGTTGTATCCCGCCTCGCGTGCAACATTCGCCTGCCGGACCTCGATCGGATAGCGGTCGCGCAGATAGCGCTCGGCGGTTTCCGCGATCATCCGGCGTTCCTCGGAGAGCCACGGCTGCACGGTCAGAGCCCGAGCATCGATTTGGCGACGATGTTCTTCTGGATCTCGTTCGAGCCGCCATAGATCGAGAGCTTGCGCAGGTTAAAGTATTGCCGGGCGAGCGGCGCCGCTTCGTCGGGGCCGACCGGATCGCCGTTCCAGCCCTCCTCGAACGCCTCGGGCAGATAGGGCATCGCGTACGGGCCCACCGCCTGGCGCAACAGATGCGAGAGGCGTTGCCGGATCTCGGTGCCTTTGATCTTGAGAAGCGACGCCTCCGGCCCGATCCGAGCGCCTTCGTTCGCGGCCGAGACCATGCGCAGGTTGAACATGTCCATGGCGAGGAGGTCGATCTCCACCTCGGCGAGGCGCGCGGCGAACATCGGATCCTCCGCAAGCGGGCGGCCGCCCGCCCGTTCTCGGGCCGCAATGCCCTTCAAATGCGTGAGCATCTGCTTGGAATAGGCGGCACCCGCGAGCCCCGTCCGCTCGTAGCCGAGCAGGAATTTGGCGATCGTCCAGCCGTCGTTCTCGGCGCCGACACGGTCTTCGACGGGCACCCGGACCTCCGAGAGCCAGACCTCGTTCACCTCGTGCTCGCCGTCGAGGGTGACGATCGGACGAACCTCGACCCCCTCCTGCTGCAAGTCGATCAGCAGAAACGAAATCCCCTGCTGCGGTTTGGCGGCGGCGGGGTCGGTGCGCACCAGCGCGAACATGCGGTTGGCGTGGTGGCCGAGGGTGGTCCAGGTCTTTTGCCCGGTGACGACATAGGTGTCGCCGTCAAGGACCGCCCGCGTCTTGAGCGAAGCGAGGTCCGAGCCCGCGCCGGGTTCCGAGTATCCTTGCGCCCACCAGTCCGCGCCGGACAGGATCCGCGGCAGATAGAAATCCTTTTGCGCCTCGGTGCCGAATTCGAGGAGGACGGGCCCGAGCATGTTCGGCCCGAAGGGCACGATCCGCGGAGCGCCGGCTGCCACCATCTCCTCCTCGAAGATATGCTTTTGCACCGGGGTGAAGGCCGCGCCGCCATACGCCTCGGGCCAGTGCCAGCAAAGCCAGCCGCGATCGGCGAGCAGGCGGTGCCAGTCGTCGTGGTCGGCCTTCGTCAGCCGCTTATGGCCGCGCACCTTGTCGCGGAGCCGGGCGGGCAGCGCCTCGGCGAGCCAGGCGCGCACCTCGGCTCGGAAGCGGGCGGTCTCAGGCGTATCGGTCAGATCCATATATGCCTCCTCAGAGCGTTTCCTCGTGGCCCCAGACGGTCGTCACCTGGCTCGACAGCACGCCGCCGTTGCCATGGGCCAGCGAAAGCCGGGCGCCGTCGATCCAGCCGCCCGCGCCGCGCGGGCCCTCGTCCTCGCCCGCGGCGGCGCGGATCTGGCGGATTGCCTCGATGGTGACGAAGAGCCCGTACATCCCCGGATGCACCGCGGAGAGCCCGCCGCCATTGGTGTTCACCGGCAGCGCGCCGCCGGGCGCAATCCGGCAGTCTGCGATGTAGTCCTTCGCCTCGCCCTTGCCGCAAAATCCGATATCCTCGAGGAACAGCAGCGTGTTGATCGTGAACGCGTCGTAGAGCTGGACGGTGTCGAGATCGCCGAGCCCGACGCCCGCCATCTCGAGGGCGCGGGGGCCGCTCTCGGCGGCGGCGGTCCGGGTGAGGTCCGGCATCGCCGAGATCATCCGGTGGTGGTGCTCCATCGCCGCGCCGAGGAGATAGACCGGCGTCCGCGGCCCGTCAGCCGCCCGGTCGGCTCGGGTGAGCACGATCGCGGCGGCGCCGTCGGTGACCAGGCAGCAGTCGAGCTTGCCGAGCGGGTCCGAGATCATCCGGGCGGCGAGCACGTCCTCGACGCTGAGGGATCCGCGGGCAACCGCTTCGGGGTTGAGGTTGGCCCAGGCCCGGGCGGCGACGGCGACCTCGGCCAGATCGGCCCGGGTCGCGCCGAAGGCGTGGCAATACCGGCTGGCGGCGAGGGCATAGGCCGTTATCGGGTTCCGGGGCCCGTACTCCGCCTCGAAAGGCATGGGCTCGGAGATCGACTTGAACCCCCCGGCGGTCCGTTGGTTCGAGCCATAGGCGATCACCGCGACCTCGATCAGACCCGCCTCCAAGGCCATCGCCGCCAAGAGCGCGTGGGCCATAAAGGACGAGCCGCCGATGTTCGAGCCGTCGGAGAAGCTCGGCCGCAGACCCAGGTGCTCGGCGAGCGACATGGCGGCCATCGAGTGGAAGGCCGACGCGGCGAAGAGCCCGTCGACCTTTTCGAGCGGAATTTGCGCGTCCTCGAGCGCGGCGATGGCCGCCTCGGCCATAAGCTCCATGGCGTTTCGCCCCGGCGCCTCGCCGACGCCCGCGGTCGCCAGTCCGACGCAAGCGGCTTTGCCGCGCAACGGATGCGCCATCGCTCAGCCCTCCGCCGGGATGAAGACGACGGCCGGAATGCCGCCCGCCTCGCCGATCCGCGCCCGGACCCGGAGCCCGATCCGCACCTCCTCGGGGGGCAGGCCGTCCACCCGAGCCATCATCCGCGGCCCCTCGTCGAGATCGACGAGCGCGATGTTGTAGTCGCCGCCCTTCTCCGGACGCTGGCGCGTGACGGTGGTCGCGTGGACGGTCCCGAGGCCCGAGGCCTCGACCCAATCGAGATCGGTCGCGCCGGAGCCCGGCACGGCGACCCGGGGATAGAAGACAAAAGCACCGGTCGATGCCGAGCGCTGGATCATAAAACGCCCCTCGGCGAGGAAAGCGCGGAACCGGGCCTCGGGCCCCGGGGTCTCGGACGGGTCGCTCATGCGGGGGTCTCCTCTGGCTCTCTGGGGGCGTCCTCGCGGCGGAGGATCAGGGCGTCGAGCGCGATACAGCCGTCGGGCCGTGCGCGGAGCGGGTTGATCTCGACGCTCTCGATCCGGTCCGCATGGGCGGCGGCAAAGACCGAAAGCGCCGAGATCGCGCGGGCGAGCGCCTCGAGATCGACGGCGGGGCGGCCCCGCGCGCCCGTGAGAAGGGCGGCGCCCTTCAGCTCGGCAATCATTCCCCGCGCGGTGACGAGGCCGACGGGAGCCTTGCGGAGCGCGACGTCGCCCAGGACCTCGGTAAAGATCCCGCCGAGCCCAAAGGCGACAACCGGCCCGAAAACCGGATCCCGCCGGGCGCCAAGGAGGCATTCGACCCCGCCCTCGACCATTGGCGCGACCAGCACCCCATCGATCCGGGCGGTGGGGGCGAAGGCGCGGGCCGACGCGATCAGCCGGTCGAAGGCGGCGCCCACGGCCTCGGCACCCGAAAGGCCGAGGGCGATGCCGCCGGCCTCGGTCTTGTGCAGGATATCCGCCGAAGCGATCTTGAGCGCGACCGGAGCGCCGATCGCTACCGCCGCCGCCACGGCCGCATCCGCCGTTGCCGCAAGCCGCGCCTCCCCCATCGGCAGGCCCGCATCGGCAAGGAGGCGCCGCGCCTCGGCCTCGCCGAGCGCGCCGGTGCCGAGATCGACCGGGTCGGTCACACGCGGCTTCTCGGGCGGGCCGGCGGCAAACGCCTCGCCGAAATGCATGAGCGCGCCGATCGTCCGCACGGCCCGCGTCGGATCCTCGAAACAGGGAAATCCCGCCGCCTCGTAGCGCGCCCGCATCTCCTCGGGCGCAAGCATCACATGCAGAAAGAGCCGGTCCGGATAATCGGCCATCGTCTCGGTCAGATGGGCGAGCAGCGGATCGCCGAGGATTGGCGAGCCCGCGACCGAGGTCCAGAAGCCCACCAGCCCGTCGTAACCGCCGCGGTCGAGCATGGTCCGGGTGAACCGCGGGATCAGGCTCAGATCGTTGAAGAACTGCGCGGTCACGTCGACCGGGTTCCGTGGCGCGGCGAACGGCAGGATCGCCTTCATTTCGGTCTGCGCGGCCTCGGGCATCGGCGGCACCGCAAGGCCCTCGTCCTCGGCCACATCGGCCATCAGAACCCCGGCGCCGCCCGAAATCGTCACCAGCCCGAGCTTGCGTCCGGCCGGATAAATCCGCGGCCGCGCGGCGTAGGCAATGTCGATCATCTCCTCGGTGGAGCGCGCGCGCCACGCCCCGTGTGCCCGAAGAACGGCGTCATAAACCGCGTCCTCTCCGGCGAGCGAGGCGGTGTGCGAGGAGGCCGCAGCCGCGCCCACCGCCGAACGGCCGACTTTCATGAAGACGACCGGCGTGCGGTTGGCCCGGGCGGTCTCGAGCGCGTCCGCAAGCACGTCGCCGTCCTTCACGCTCTCCGCATAGGCCATGATCGTGTGGACATCGTCCCGCTCGGCGAGGAGGCGGATCACTTCCGCGGTGTGCACGTCGACTTCGTTGCCGGTTGTTAACCAATATCGGATGCCGAGCCCGCGGGCATGGGCGGCCATGTAGATGTGACTGCCATAGGCGCCCGACTGGGAGGCGATGGAAATCCCGCCCGGCACCGGCGTCGCCCGGTCGATGGTGGAGCTGAAGGTCGGGTAAAAGCCGGCGTCCGCGTTGAAGATCCCGAGGCAATTGGGCCCGATCACCCGGACGCCCGTGTCCTGCGCCGCCCGGCCGAGCGCGTCCTGTAGGGCCTGGCCCTCGGGCCCGACCTCGCCGAACCCGGAGGAGAAGACGAGCGCGGTGCGCGCGCCCTTGGCGGAGGCGAGCCGGATCTGCTCGGCGACGAGGGGCGCCGGCACGGCGATGAGCGCGAAATCGATCGGGCCGGGGATCTCTGCGAGGCTCGGATAGGCGGGCAACCCCTGCACGCGTTCGCGCTTTGGGTTGATCGGATAGACCGGGCCCTCGAAGCGCTGGCGGATCATATGGGCGAGCGGACGGCCGCCGATCCGCGTCGGGTCGTCCGAAGCGCCGACGATGGCGATCGAGCGGGGTGCGAGGAGCGTGTCGAGGGTCGTCTTCATGCGCCCATCCCGCCGACGCTGAGCCCGCCGCAGACATGGAGCGTCTGGCCCGTCGTGTATCCCGCCCCGTCCGAGAGGAAGTGGAGCGCCGCGTGGGCGACCTCCTCGGCGGTACCCATCCGGCCGAGCGGCACCGCTCCGACGAGCGCGGCGCGGGCGGGCGAGCCCGGGGGCTGGTCGGTGGCGAACATCTCGGTGTCGATGGGCCCGGGCGCGACGCAATTGACCGTGATCCCACGGGGGGCGAGTTCGAGCGCCAGGGTGCGCGTCAGCCCGGTCACGGCGGCCTTCGAGCTCGCATAGGCGACGCGGCCGGCTTTGCCGAGCGCGGCGCGGCTGCCGAGCGTCACGATCCGCCCGAACCGGTCGTCGGTCATCGGCGCGAGACAGGCTTGGATCGCCCAGAGCACCGCTTGGACGTTCACCCGATAGGTCGCCTCGAACTCCGCGTCGGTCACGTCGTCGATCCCGGCGACGGTGACGATGCCCGCGTTCGCAATCAGCCGGCCGGGCGTGTGGGTGGCGGCAATCTGCGCGAGCGCGTCCCGGGCGGCAGGCTGCGCCAGGTCGACCGGGTAATGGATCCCCTCGAACCCGTCGGGCCGGGCCCGCGAAACGCCGACGACCTCATAGCCCTCGGCGGCGGCCCGGGCGACCATTGCCCGGCCGATGCCGCGGCTCGCGCCGGTGATGAGGACGGTGCCCCGGCTCATGCGGGGGTATTCGCGGGCAGATCGAGCACGGCCCGGCGCCGCAGCCAGCCGGTCGGACGGTAGCGCGGATCGCCGGTCGCGCGCCCGAGGCCTTCCAGGATCGCCAGGCTCGTCCGCAGGCCCAGATGCTCGGCGAGCGCGAGCGGACCGCGGGGATAGTTGAGCCCGAGCTCCATCGCCGTGTCGATATCCGCAGGCGCGGCGAGGCCCGTTTCCGCCATGAAGCAGCCGAGATTGGCGATCATCGCGCAGATCCGGGGACCGACGAAGCCGGGGCTGTCCTTGATCACGGTGATCTTGCGCCCCGATGCTTGAAAGGCGGCCGCGACCGTGTCCCGCAGGCCGAGATCCGCCCCGGGCGCGGTCATCAGGGTCACCCGACGGCTCGTATCCCCGAGCAAGTCCACGCAGACGAGGCGCCGGGGATCGGTGCCGGCGGTCGCGAGGGCGGTCGCGTCCTCTCCCCGTGGCGCCGCGAGGACCGGGACGTCGCCCGCATCGGGCGCCAAGTTCATGCCGACCTCGCGCAGCAGCGCCTCGAGGGCGGCGTCCCGATGCGCAAGCGCCACCCGTGCGGCCGGCCGCGCCTCTCCCGACCAATCGGACGGCGGCAGATCGACGGCCCGCCCGCCCTCGTAGCGGTACCAGCCCTGTCCCGTCTTCCGCCCGAGGAGCCCGGCTTCGGCCATCGCCCGGTGCGCCGGTGTCGTCGCAAGCCGCGGGTCGTAGCCATACCCCTCCCAGACGATCTGGCTGACCGGATAATTCACGTCCATGCCGGTCAGGTCCATCAGCTCGAACGGCCCCATCCGAAAGCCCCAACAGTCGCGCATGACGGCGTCGATCTCGGCGGGCGCCGCGACGCCTTCCTGGGCGATCCGGAGCGCTTCGGTCGTAAAGGCCCGGCCGCCCAGATTGACCAGGAACCCGGGACTGTCCTGGACGGTCACCGGCACCCGGGTCATCCGCCGGCCGAGCGCCGCAAGCGTCTCGACGGTCGCGTCCGAGGTTTCGGCCGCCCGGATCACCTCGACCAGGCGCATGAGCGGCACCGGGTTGAAGAAATGCAGCCCGGCCACCCGGTTTCGCCTGTCGCAGGCCCGCGCGATCGCCGCAATCGGGATCGACGAGGTGTTCGAGGCAAGAAGGCAATGGGGGGAGACGGCCGCTTCGAGCGCGGAGAAGACCGCGCGCTTCACCTCGAGATCCTCGAAGACCGCCTCGAGGACCGTATCCGCCGGCGCGAGATCGGAGATGCCGGCCACCGGCTCGATCCGGGCGATTGCTGCGCGCGCCGCGTCCGCGCCCATGCGGCCCTTCTCAACGAGCCGGTCGAGCCGTCCTGCCACCGCCTCCCGCGCTGCCGTCGCGGCACCGTCGCGTGCGTCTTGGATCAATACCCGGAGGCCGCCGGCTGCGGCCACCTGAGCGATCCCCTGCCCCATCGCGCCGGCGCCAACCACGCCGAGGACATAGTCCGGCGCGTCTGCCGATTTCATTCCGTCATCCTCCCCTGAGGCCGTCTTTTCATCTTGGTACGCCGTGGTAGCATCCCGCGTAAATATGAAACAGGCTTTTGCACTGCAAAACGAAACTGTGCGCCGGAGGGAGCATGTCCACGGAAGAAACCGACCTGACCGAGATCCGCGACGACGGCGTCGCGATCGTCCGACTGAACCGTCCCGAGGTGCTGAACGCGCTCAATCTCGCGACCCGGAAACGCCTGGCCGAGGCGTTCCAGGCGTTGGGCGAGGACGACCGGGTGCGCGCCATCGTGTTGACCGGCGACGACAAGGCCTTTGCCGCGGGCGCGGACGTCACCGAATTCGTCGATGCGAGTGCGATCGAGATGGTTCAGCGGCGGACCGAGCGCTATTGGCGCGCCGTCGCCGACAGCCCGCAGCCCGTGGTCGCGGCGATCTCGGGTTATGCCATCGGCGGCGGTCTCGAGCTCGCCATGGCCTGCGATCTGATCGTCGTCGGCGAGACGGCCGAACTCGGCCAGCCGGAGATCCGCCTCGGCATCATGCCGGGGGCCGGCGGCACCCAACGCCTGACCCGGGCGGTCGGCAAGTTCCACGCCATGAAGATGTGCCTGACTGGCAAGCCGATCTCGGGACGCGAGGCGCTGGCGATCGGGCTGGCCTGCGAATGCGTGCCGGACGGCGAGGTTCTCGAGGCGGCGATCAAGCTCGCGGTCTCGATCGCCCGAATGCCGCCACTTGCCGCCCGCTTCGTCAAAGAGGCCGTCGTCCAGGGTGAGAACGCCTCGCTGGAGGCGGGGCTCTTGCTCGAACGCCGGGCCTTCCAACTCTTGTTCTCGAGCGCGGACCGGACCGAGGGCATGCGCGCCTTCCTCGAGAAACGCCGCCCGGAGTTCAAAGGAGAATGAGCGCGCTGCCTTTGACCGAGAGAGGGTGCCCGTCGCGCCAAAGCGGCATCGCCGCCGCCGCAGCACGGTCCTCGAGAGGGACCCGCTCGCCCCGCGAACCGAGGATGTCCCGACCTTCGCCCCGGGCTCGATAGGGCTGGAGGCCGGGCACGGCGACCCGCCCCAGTGCCGGTTCCCCCGCAGCGCGATTGACGCGCCGGGGCACATGCGGAACAATGTTTCGCACATAAGAACGCCCGGCACGACCTCCGGCGCCCCGGCGCCGCGAGGCTACGATGGCCGGCAGCCCACGGAGGAAACAGACGTCATGACCCGCATAGCCCTTGCCCTCGCCGCCGCGTGCCTCGCCGCGGCCCCCGCCATCGCCGCCGATATCGCGCTGCCGCGGACGCTTGCCTGGACCGCCTACGGCACCGGTTCGGCAGGCTACAACCAATCCGTCGCCATCGGCGCCGCGCTTAAGAACGCCGCCGGGGTGAACCTCCGGGTCTTGCCCGGAAAAAACGACGTGGCCCGCACCGAGCCGCTCCGCCAAGGCAAAGTGCATTTCTCGGCGACCGGCGTCGGCGGCTCGTTCATGTCCCAGGAGGGCGCCTTCGAATTCGGCAAACCGAATTGGGGCCCGCAACCCGTCCGCGTGCTGATGGCGAATAACGGCGGCACCGTCGGCCTCTCGATGGGCGTCGCGGCGGAGGCCTGCGAGCGCGCCGGCAAGCCTGGCTGCGAGGGCTTCGCCTATGCCGACCTCGAGGGCATGCGCGTCGCCTATGTCAAAGGCGCCCCGGCGCTCAACGTGAACAACGAGGCCTATCTGGCCTATGGCGGGCTCACCTGGGACGATGTGGAGCGCGTTGAGTTCGGCGGCTTCTCGGCGAGCTGGGCCGGCATGGTGAACGGCGACGTGGACGCGGCCTTCGCCTCGACGAATTCCGGAAAGGCCTATGAAGCGGCTGCAGGCCCGCGGGGGCTCTTTTGGCCGCCGATCGACCCGGAGAACGCCGCCGGCCTCGAGCGGATGCAGGCGATCGCGCCCTTCTTCACGCCGATGACCGCGACGGTGGGCGCGACCATCGACGACACGCCCGGCACGCCGACTGCGGGCTATGCCTATCCGGTCCTGATCGCCATGGAGAGCCAAGACGCCGATCTGGTCTATGCGATGACCAAAGCGATGGTGGAGCTCTTCCCCGACTACGACGGCAACGCGCCCGGCATCGGCGGCTGGTCCAAGGACGCGCAAGACTTCGAATGGGTGGTGCCGTACCACGAAGGAGCCGTGCGCTATTGGACCGAGATCGGCCTCTGGTCGGACGCCGCCGCCGCGCATAACGATCGGCTGATCGCGCGCCAAGCGGCGCTCCGGGCGGCTTGGGAGGAACTTTCGGCCGAGGCGCCTGAGAATTGGGAGGCGGCCTGGGCCGAGAAACGTCGCGCCGCACTCGCGGCCGGCGGCTTCGACGTGGTGTTCTGATCGCCGCGGATGAGGGGTCGGCCGTGGCTCTCCGCAGCCGGAACTCTAGGGTCGAGCCATGAACGTAAGCCCCTCCCCCGACGAAACCGCCGAGACCGACACGGCCCCCGGACACTCCCGGACCGCGGACGGCGTCGTGATCGCCGGCACGCTCGTGGGCATCGCGCTCGCGGTGCATCAGCTCTTCAATCTGCGGCTCTTCGGCATCGTGCTGATCGAGGGTCGATACCTCTACCTGCTCGCGGCCGTCTTCCTGGCGATCGCTTTCCTGACGATCCGCGCGGACGGGAGCAAAAGGGGTCCCGTCCCGCTTTACGACTGGGGCCTCGCCGCGCTGACCGCCGCCGCCGCGGGCTATTTCGCCTGGACGGCCGAGACGAGCCTCGAGAGCGGCTGGGAATATGCCGCCCCCGAGCCCGCGCAGTGGGCGTCTCTCGTCCTTTGGCTTCTGATCCTCGAAGGCACCCGGCGTGCGGGGGGCACGACGATCTTTCTGTTCGTGCTCGTCTTCTCGCTTTACCCGACCTTCGCCGACCGCCTTCCCGGACCGATCGCGGGCTTCCCCTCGCCGTTTTGGGACGCGATCCCCTATCACATGATCTCGTCCGAGAGCTCGTTCGGCATCCCTATGCGGGCCTTCGGCGGCATCGTCATCGGCTTCATCGTCTTCGGCGCACTCCTCCAGCGCACGGGCGGCGGACAGTTCTTCAACGACCTCGCTCTTGCCCTCGTCGGACGCTACCGGGGCGGCGCGGCCAAAGTCGCGATCTTCGCCAGCGGCTTCATGGGCAGCATGTCCGGATCGGTGATCTCGAACGTATTGACCACAGGCGCGGTCTCGATCCCGGCAATGAAGCGCACGGGTTTCGACAACCGCTATGCGGCGGCGACCGAGGCCTGCGCATCGACGGGCGGCGTGCTGATGCCGCCGATCATGGGCGCGACCGCGTTCGTGATGGCGTCCTTTCTCGGCCGCCCCTATCTCGAGATCGCCCTCGCGGCCGCGATCCCATCGGTGCTCTACTATTTCGGGCTCTTCGCCCAGATCGACGCCTACGCGGCCCGGCGCGGGCTCAAGGGCCTGCCCGCCGCCGAGGTCCCTTCGATGCGCAAGGCGCTCGCCGAAGGCTGGCCCTACATCGCGGTCTTCGCGCTTTTGATCGGGATGATGCTCGTCCTCCGCCAAGAGGCGCTCGCCCCCTTCTATGCGGTGGCGCTCCTCCTCGCGATCAACCAAATTCTCCGCCGCCACCGGCTCGATCTGCGAGGGGCGGCCGCGCTCGTGGTCGGCCTCGGCCGGGCGCTTGCCGAGCTCACCGCCGTTCTCCTCGGCATCGGCCTCATCATCGGCGCATTCTCGGCCACCGGGCTGGCGGGCACGCTCGTGAACGATCTAATCTTCCTCGCCGGTGACAGTCTCGCGCTCCTCCTCGTGATGGGTGCAGCGACCGCCTTCGTCTTCGGCATGGGGATGACCGTAACCGCGTGCTATATCTTTTTGGCGATCGTGTTGGCGCCTGCCCTCGAGCAAGCCGGCCTCAACCAGCTCGCCGTTCACCTCTTCATCCTGTACTGGGGCATGGTCAGCTATATCACTCCGCCTGTCGCCCTCGGCGCCTTCGCAGCCGCGACGCTGGCCGGCGCCCGGCCGATGCGGGCGGCCCTCGAGGCGATGAAGCTCGGCGGTGTGATCTACATCGCGCCCTTCTTCTTCGTGCTGAACCCTGCCCTCGTCGGCGAAGGCTCGGCCGTCGAGGTCGTCACCGTTGTCGTCACCGCGCTCATCGGCATCGGACTGCTCGCGGCCGCATTGCAAGGGCATGTGAGCCTCCTTGGCGATTTCGGTCGTGGTCCGGCGGCACTGGCACTTCGCGGCGTGATGTTGCTCGCAGGGCTCCTCTTCGCCATGCCGGGCAGCGAGGCCCTCGGGCTCGGCCATTTCGAGCTTTCGGCTCTCGGGCTGATGCTCGCCATCGGTCCGCTCGCCTTCGTCCGGGCGAGACGCCGACGGTCCCTCGCCCGCCCGTGACCGACGAGCCCGCGGAGAAGGATCGCCGATTTGTCACCGCGCTCGCCCGCGGGCTCGAAGTCCTCCGCGCTTTCGGACCCGGCGACCCGGTGCTCTCCACCCAAGAGATTTCTGCCCGCACAGGCCTGCCAAAGCCGACGATCTCGCGGCTGACCCATACGCTCTGCGCACTCGGTTATCTCATCGCCTCGCCGCGGACGGGAACCTTCCGCCTTGGGCCGGGTGTTCTCGCGCTCGGCTACGCCATGCTCGCCGGGATCGATCTGCGCGAACGGGCGCGACCGCATATGGAGGAACTCGCCCGCAGGGCCGAGATCACCGTTGCGCTCGGGGCGCGAGACCGCCTCTCGGTCGTCTATCTGGAGGTGGCCCGCGGCGCGCAAACAATCACCCTCAGCCGCACGGTCGGCGCGCGGCTTCCGCTCCAGTCGACCTCGATGGGCCGGGCGATCCTGGCGAGCCTCCCGGCCGCCGAACGGGATTACCTCTTGCGTGCGCTTTCCGAGCGCGTGCCCTCCGAGATCCCCGCGATCCGCACCGCGCTCGACGAGGCCCGTGCCGCGATCGATGCGCACGGGTTTTGCACGTCGTTCGGCGGCTGGCGGGCGGATGTCAACGCGGTTGCGGCGCCGGTGATTGGGCTCGATGGCGGCGATGTCTTCGCAATCAATGCGGGCGGACCGTCGTTTCTGGTCTCGGAGCAACAGCTGCGGGACGAGATCGGCCCCCGGCTCGCGGCCATGGCGCAAGCGCTCGGAGCGCCGCGGGCGCGCGACCGATAAGCCCGCAACTGTCAGCGGGAACCGGGCGAGCGGCGATCCTGGTCGGAGTGGCAGGATTCGAACCTGCGGCCCCTGCCTCCCGAAGACAGTGCTCTACCAGGCTGAGCTACACTCCGGATCGCTGGCGGTCTATAAACGCGGCCCGGGCGACACGCAAGGGCAGAGCCCAAGGATCGGAGCCCACGGGCTTGTCGGCGTTGCCCTCTCGCATTAGAACCCAAGGCAGTTGGGGCGTAGCCAAGCGGTAAGGCAGCGGTTTTTGGTACCGCCAAGCGCTGGTTCGAATCCAGCCGCCCCAGCCACTCTCTCTCGCGCCTGGCCTCTGAGACCGTTGAGACCCTGCAATCCGACACGTCTCCGTGAGCCGCCCGCAGATTGCCACCCGACCGCTGAAAGCCGCTTGCGTCTGCCCGCAGAAGGGATAGATGTCGAGCAATCGCGGGTTTGACGGTTCATGCAGGCTCGTCCGCGCGTGGGCGTCCAGTCTTCTCGACCACGTTACGCGAACCCGCTGTCGGGGCGGGTTGTCCCTCTAAAACGCGTGAACTGTCGAGGCTTGGAACCGTGTTCGGATCGTATGCGTATATTGTGGGTTCGAACTTTACGATGAGAGAGAGGGTGTTTAATGGCCCCTGACGACGACGGCGACAGACGTGCCGGTGCGTTCTCTGATGACATGCGTGCCACGGGCTTCCGCGGAGAGCCGTCCCAATCGACCCGATTTACCGATGCGCTCACCGCCCTCGGCCACCCGAGCCGGCTCGCGGTTTTCCGCCTCTTGATGCGGCACGCGCCCGCGGGCGTCCGGCCGAGCGCCATCGCCGACGCGCTCGACATGAAGCCGAACACGCTCTCGGTGCATGTGAGCACGCTCTCGCGGGCAGGGCTCGTCACCTCGGAACGGCGCGGGCGCTCGGTCTATTACAGCGTCGATGTCAGCACGACGGGGCAACTCATCCGGTACTTGGTGCTCGATTGCGGTCGCGGCCGGCCAGAGCTCGTCTCCACGCTTCCTTGGCCGGTCGATCTTCCCCTCGCCGAGGCGACGGGACCCGAGGACGAAACCCCCGTACGCGTGCTGTTCTATTGCCATGGCGACTGTCGTTTGGCGCTCGTGGCGGCGGCGCTGGCCAATCGACGCGGCCCGGACTGGCTCGTCGCCCATGCCTCGGGCATCGAGGTGATCGCCGACGCCGAAGCGGACCCGGCGTTCCGCGATTGGCTGTCGCGGGAAGCCCTCGACATGACCGACCTGCAGGTCGAGCCGATGGACCACTTTCTCGGGGCCGATGCGCCCGCCCTCGATCTGGTCGTCACCCTCTCGGATCGCGCGGCGAACTTCGATGCACCACCGTTCTCCGGCAATCCCGTCGCCGCACATTGGAACCTGCACGACCCGGCCGCCATCGGCTTGCCCGATGCGGAGCCCACGGTGCTCGCGCGGCTGAGGCGTCGGATCGACACCCTGATCACGCTGCCGATCCGCGATCTCGGTCGGCTGCCGCTGCAACGGACCCTCGACACCATCGCCGTGGCGGTCTGACCGCATAGGGCCGCCGGGACGCGCCTTCCCGAGAAGGCGCGTTGCGGCATCGGCCCATCCGGCGCATTGTCCCGAACGGAGTTGAGCGCAGGGGCCGGTCCATGACGATCACGATCACCGGGACGGGCCGCGTCAGCGACACGGAGATCACCGGCGCCTCGGCCGGAAACGGCAGTGTGCGGATCGCGGGCGGGACCTATGCGGTCGGGCGCCTCGTCGGTGCCGAGGCCGGTTCCACGGGAGAGGTCGAGCTCTCGGGCGGCGCGCGGGTCACGGTCGCACCCACCGATCCCGAGGTGGCCGGCGTCCAGGTCTCGGGCGGGCCCGGCGCCAACGGAACCCTGAGCTTGAGCGGCGCCGCGACCGAATTGGTGGCCACCGACGGACGCGGCCTCGTCTCGGTCGCCGACGAGGGCACCGGGCGCCTCGAAATCGATGGCGGGCAACTCTCTGCCGTCGCGCTCGCGCTTGGCGGTGCGGCGGGATCGGTCGCCACCGGCCGCGTGACCGACGGGCGCATCGTGCTCGAGAGCGGCGACACCGGTAGCGTCGATCTCTCGCTCGGTCGCGAGGCGGGCAGCGCCGGAAGGCTCACGGTCTCAGGCGACAGCGAGATCCGGCTGGAACAGGCGTCCGTCACCGGCCCGAGTGGCGAGACCCGGCTGGCGATCGGCCAGTCCGGCGCGGGCCAAGTCGAACTCGAGGCGGGCGCCCGCTTGCGGATCATCGGTCAGGACGCCCGGCTCACCCTCGGCGCGGGCGGCTACGGGGCGCCGACCGCGGCCGAGAGCAGCCTGGAGATCCGTTCGGGCGCCAGCGTCGTCCTCGACGGCGGACAGGCCGCGCTGACCCCTGGCCTCGACGGTGGCCGCATGCAGATTGCCGCCGCCGAAGGCACGACAGCCCGTGTGCGGGTCGACGGCCCCGGCAGCAGCCTGACCCTGACGGCCGCGACCGACATCCCCGGCGACTATACGACAGGGGAGCTTCTGGTGGGCGCCCTCGGCCGGGGCACCATGGGCGTCTCGAACGGGGCGGCCGTATCGGCCTTCGAAATCGAAGTGGGCGCCGTCGCCCGCGGGACCGATGCCGCCGGCCAACCGGCGACGGTGACGGGCGAATACCTTGCCGACGTCGCCGTGGCGGGCAGCGGACGGCTCACCATTGCCTCTGGCGGCACGGTCACTGCGCTCTCCACCGCCGCCACACCCTATAGCGGCATCTGGGCCGGACGCTCCACGGAAACTCTCGGCGAGATCGTCGTCGAAGGCCCAGGCTCGCGCCTCACATCCGAGGGCGGTGCGGGTCTTATCTATATCGGCGAGCACGGCACCGGCCGGCTGACGATCCGCGACGGCGCCGAAGCACAAGGATTTTTCGTCGTCGCCGGTCAGCGCGTGGGCTCGGACGGACGGATCACGGTCGAGGGCATGGGCTCCCGGCTTTTGGTTTCCGATGCGTATGCAAACTTCCAGGACGCGACCGGTGCGCCGAGCGGCGAGGCTGGCTTTCTGCGGATCGGGCGAAGCGACGGGGCCAGCGGCGCCCTCGAGATCCGTGCAGGCGGTCGGGTAGAGGTGGTGAACGCCCCCGGAAGCACGGCCGATCTTCCCGGGCTCGAGATCGCCCGAGAGGCAGGCTCCCGCGGCAGCGCGACCGTCGAGGGAGCGGGCTCGGTCCTCCGCGTCGCGCTCACGGGCCCGAGCACCGACGCCTTCGCCCCGGGCGAGACCTTCGGCGCCTATCTGTCCGTCGGCCGGGCGGGGGAGGGCAGCCTCACCGTCTCGGGCGGGGGCACCGTCGTCGTCTCGGGCGAAGCGAGCCGGCTCTTCGTCGGCGGGCGCTATGCGGGCGATACGGTCGGCGGCACCGGCACAGGCACGATGACCGTCGAAAGCGGCGGGCAGGTCCGCGTCGAGGGCCCCCTCGGCGTGACCAGCATCGCGACCGACAGGGGCAACACGGGCATCGTCATCGTGAGCGGCGCCGGATCCGTGCTCGACGCCGGTCCGCTCCTCCTCGTCGGCCAAGGCTTCTCGGAGTTCGACGACCGCATCACCGGAACGGGCGGCGCCGCGAGCCTCTCCATCGAGGCAGGCGGGCAGGTGTCGGCGGGCCTGACCCTCGTCGGCGCCGAGAGCCGGCTCGACGGGGACGGCAGCCTCGACTCGGATCTCACCGTCGAGGGCACGCTCGCAGTCGCGGACGACGGGATCGGCACGTTTACGCTTGGCGGCAGCCTCGCCCTCGCCGACGGTGCGGTGTTCGAATTCGACGTGGACGCCCCCGAGACCGCCGACCGGATCGCCATCGCGGGCGATGCGGATTTCAATCTCGACGCCATCGACGCCGTCCTCGACGCGCCCAGTGCCTTCGCGCTCCGCCCCGCGGAGACCGTCCTCCTCGCCGAGATCGACGGCACGCTCGTCGACGGCAGCCTTCCCGTCGGGCGCGCGAGCCCGCTCCTCGATCTGGTCGCCTCGGACGGTTCGCTCCGGCTCGAGGCGGGCAGCGGGCTGTCCGCCTACCAGGCGCAAACCGTCGCCCTCCTCTACGAAGCCGGCCTAGACCGCGACGGCCTCATCGACGTCTCAGGCCTCAATTTCTGGATCGGCCGCCGCGAAGACCCGGACCGCCCGAGCGAACGCCAGCTCGCCCAGGCCTTTCTCGACAGCACCGAATTCTCCGCTGCCTTCGGTCCGCCCGAGACGCTTTCGGACGAAGAGCTCGTGCGCGTCCTTTACCGCAACGTGCTGAACCGGGAGGGCGAGGACGCGGGCGTCGAATTTTGGACCGGACGGCTCGCGGACCCGTTCGTTACCCAGTCCGATGTGCTCCTCGCCTTTGCCCGGATCCCCGAGAATGTGGCGGGCTCGCCCTTCATCGAGGACCTGTTCCTCGGACCCGACGGCCTTTGGGTCTTCGCCTGACGGCGCTCAGCGCTCGGGCAAGGGAATATGCTCGTCCGCGTCGTCGGGCGGAAGCTGGAACCGTCCGTGCTCCCAATCGCCCGCAGCCCAGGCTTCCTTTGCCGCCTCGATCTTCTCCCGGCTGGACGCGACAAAGTTCCACCAGATGTATCGGGGGCCCGGGAGCGTCTCCCCGCCGAGGATCATCAATCTCGCGTCCGTCAGGGCGGTGATGGTGATCTCGTCGCCGGGGCGGAAAACCATCATCTGCCCGGCCTCATAGGGCGTTCCGGCAATCTCGATGGTGCCGCCGACGATATATAGCCCCCGGTCTTCATGCTCGGCGGGCAGGGGAAGCTTGGCACCGGCGTTCAGCACCGCATCCGCATAGACCATCTCGGAGAAGGTGCTGACCGGCGCCCGCGCGCCCCAGCCGGTTCCGAGGATCAGCCGCACGGTCTTGCCCTCGCCATCGAGGACCGGCAGCCGCGCTTTCTCCACATGTTCGAACCCGGGCGCCCGCTCTTCTTCGGCTTCCGGCAGCGCCACCCAAGTCTGGATCCCGAAGAGCCGCTCGCCGGCGATCCGCCGTTCGGGCGCCGTCCGCTCCGAATGGGTGATCCCGCGGCCCGCGATCATCCAGTTGACCGCTCCGGGCGCGATCTCGAGCGCGGTGCCGAGGCTGTCCCGGTGAAAGACCCCGCCCTCATAGAGATATGTGACCGTGGCGAGCCCGATATGCGGATGCGGGCGCACATCCATTCCTTCTTCGGTGACGAATTCGGCCGGTCCCATCTGATCGAAAAAGATGAAGGGTCCGACCATTTGGCGTTTGGCCGACGGCAGCGCCCGGCGGACTTCGAAGGCGCCGATATCCCGGGCGCGGGGGAGGATCAGCGTCTCGATCGCGGCGCACGCCTCGGGCGTCGTCGGGCAGTCGGGGTCGAGGGTGGGGTTCCAGCTCATGCGGTCCTCTTGCAGTCGGTGGGCAGTGCGGCCGCTCTGGATCATAGCCGGGCAAGGCTGTCTCGGCCATGATCGCCACCACGTCCTCCTTTGAGACATGCAAATTGCGACAGATCAAGGCATCGGCGGGGCGACTCACCCTAAACGTGTGCCGCGGCCGGAGAGAGCCTGCGCCGTCGGCCCATACCCACGATCCATCGATGTGTAACGTCCCATTAACAACCTGAAGTGGTAATTGTCCTTGACAGTTGGGGGTGATTCCTCGCAACACTGGCGTCGCAACCCTGGACTTCCCGTCCGCTTTTGCTCGGTTCGTTGAGTGCTGTCACCAAATAGCCACAGCTGACTGCCCCACCCGGTCAGCCAACGCCCAAAGGATCAGAGGGAGCGATCCAATGAACGCGATCACTTCGGTCGTGCCGACGAGCGGCACCGGCTTAGACCTGCTCGTCCGGCTCATTCTCGAGGACGAAGGCCTCGCCGCGAACATTCCCGAGAGCGAAATCATCGCTGGCGCCCAAGCGGCCGACCAAATGAATGTCATGATCCGCGACGCGATCACCGCGCTCGGCATTGCAAACGACGGTGAGATCACCGCCGGCGATGTGCGAGACCTATCGGACTACATCGCCGCAACCTATCCGGTGGCATTCCGTAAGGCGCATGGCGACGATGAAAACAACGAAGAGACCGCGTTTCATCTTGTCCAGAACGACGGCAACGCAATCCATATCTATGGACAAAAAGCCATAGATACGGTGGCCGACGGGATTTACCATCTCGTCTTCGGATATAGCAAAGACAACATCATCAATGAAGACGGCAACAACAACGCACGCCTCGAAGATCTAGCTTGGTGGCTGAACGAGTTGCTGGAGGCGGATCTCGCCGCAGCTGAGATGGGCAGCGGCCCGCTTGCGAGCAATGTCGATCCCAAAGCCGTTGTCACGAGCGGGACCGGCCTCGACCAGATCGTTGACATCGCCCTCGCGGATCCGGGCCTCAATCGCAAGATCGCGACCTCTGAGCTGCAAGAAGGCGCCCAGGCGGCGGCCGACCTCAATACGATGATCGCCGATATCATCCAGGCGAACGGCCTCGCAAATGATGGCCAGATCACAACGTCAGACGTCTATTTCATCAGCGAGACGATACGTGCTGACAAATCCCCCGGCGGTCTTTACGAAGAATTTGTCGATCTACACGGCAATGATGAGAAAGACGCCCAAGGGAACATCATCGAGACCGGCTATCACTTGATCCAAGCCGATGGGGCAACCAGCCG
This sequence comes from Paracoccaceae bacterium, assembly GCA_050331395.1. GTDB lineage: Bacteria > Pseudomonadota > Alphaproteobacteria > Rhodobacterales > Rhodobacteraceae > Thermohalobaculum. The sequence goes on along the minus strand of JBHJGX010000097.1, from coordinate 23,471 downwards.
GATCTTCTCAGACAACGCACTCGACACGGTCGGCGACGGTATTTTCCACATCGGCTTCGAAGTGGACGACGGCCGGTTCTTAAACGAAGATGGCGATAAGAACGCCTCGGTCGACACGGTCGCGGGCTGGATTGATCGTCTGCTCGAGGACGATTTCGACGCCGGCAGCCTCGTGAACCCCACCGCCGACGTCGTCGCCGATGGCACGACGGGCACCGGGCTGGACTGGATCGTCACGGCAATCGAGACCGATATCGGCCTCAATGGCGACATTTCGCTCAACGACATCGCCGGGGGTGCCGCCGCCGCCGACGTGATGAACCTGCTCTTGCTGGAGGGCATTCAGGCGACCGGCGCTGCCAATGACGGGTCGATCTCCACGGCCGATATGCGCGAAGTGAACGCCTGGATCCGCCAGGACATGTCGCCCGGCAGCAATTACGAGAAAGCTCTGATCGCCCATGGCGACGACGAGAACGGCTATGAAGACGGGTTTCATCTCGTCCAGAATGACGGCGCCGAGACGCGTCTCTATGGTGAGAACGCAGTCGACACGGTTTTCGACGGCATCTACCATTTCTTCTTTGAGATCAAAGACGGCCGGTTCCTGAACGAAGACGGCGATAAGAACGCATCCGTCGAGGATGTCGCCGCCTGGCTGGACGGGCTGCTGTCGTCCGCCGACCTCGCCGGCCTCGTCAATCCGAACCTCACGACGGTCGTCACCGGATCGACGGGGACCGGGCTCGACGCCCTGATCGACATCGCCATGACCGATCCGGGCATTGTCCGCAACGTCACGCTCTCAGAGATCGTCGCCGGCGCCGAGGCGGCCGACGGCATGAACGCGATGCTGATCGAGGCGATCGAGGCCACGGGCGCCGGAAATGACGGCGCGATCTCCAAGCTCGATATGTACGAGATCAATGCCTATCTGCGCGCGACGCCGGCGCGGATCGACGCCTGGAACGCCTTTCACGGCGACGATGACGGGCAGGTCGAGACGGGCTTCCACCTGATCCAAGGGGATGGCGGCAAGGCGGGGCTGTTCGGCAATAGCGCGATCGACACCGTGATGGACGGGCTCTACCATGCGGGTTTCGAAGTCGAGAGCGGCCGGTTCCTCAACGAAGACGGCGACAAGAACGCGTCGGTCGAGAGCGTGGCCGAGTGGCTGACCTGGCTCCTCGCCGACGATCTGGGGTCGGGCACGTTCTATAATCCGGCCTTCGACCCGGCCAATGTGGACCTCGTCGCTTTGGATGCGGCCCAGCTCGTGCGCGATCTCGGATCGGTCGCCCCGGACGGCACGACCGGCTATCAGGAGTTCGCCGACGGGCCGGATCTCGACCTCGCCGCCGCGACGGTCGTGCTCGAAGCGACGCCCGCGGATCTCGACGGCCGGCAAATGGTCTTCTCCCGCGATGGCAACGGGCTCCAGGACGGCGGGCACTTGACCATCCTCTTCGACGGGGACGATCTGAAGACACGGATCCAAACCGCCGAAGGCGAGGACTGGCTCGTTGCCCATGACGTGGCGGAGATCGGCACCGCGCTCGACATCGCGGTCAGCTTCGACGGCACGGAGGCCAAACTCTTTGTCGACGGCGTGCTCGAGGATGTGGACGAGACCACGGCGAACTGGCTCCTCGCCGACGAAGCCGTGATGTTGGGCGCCAATATCTGGCAGCGCAAGGACGGGCAGGACTGGGTCGGCGACGTTTTCAACGGGACCGTGACCGATGCCAAGATCTATGCCGGCGCGCTCTCGACGACCGAGATCATGGCGGTAGGCGGCATCCCGCTCGCGCAGGCCTCGGTCTCGCCCTACCCGGTGCCGAGCTTTGCGCCCGGCACCTCGGGGACAGGCCTCGACCAGCTGATCGAAATCATCACGACCGATGTCGGGCTTCTGCGGCGGATCTCGTCCGAGGACATCGCTGCCGGGGCGGCCGCTGCGGATGCGATGAATGTGATCCTCGTCGAGGCCTTCCAGGCCACCGGCGTCGCGAATGACGGCGCGATCACCGCAGGCGATGTGCGCACGCTCTCGGATTGGATCGCCGCCAATCGCTACGACGTGTCCTATGTCGCCCATGGCAACGACGAAGACGGCGTCGAGACGGGCTATCACCTGGTGCAGAACGACGGCGCCGAGTTTCGCGAGCTCGGCGACAATGTGGTCAACACGATCGCCGATGGGATCTATCACCTGGTCTTCGGCTATGAAGGCGCGAACGTCATCAACGAGGACGGCAACAAGAACGCGACCCTCGAAGACATTGCCTGGTGGCTCTCGCACTATCTCGAGGACGATCTCGCCGCGGCGGCGACCGGCACGGGGCCGATCTTCGGCGACGATGCCGCGCTTGAGGTACCGACGACAGGCACAGGCTTTGATCTGATCACTGAGATCATCTTCGCCGATCCGAGCCTCGCAAAGAACGTCGAGACGCTCGCCGCGGTCGAAGGCGCCACCGCAGCCCATACGATCGCGACGCTGATCCTCGAGGCGGTCGAGCTTTACGGGCTGGCGGATGACGGCGCGATCACCGCTTCGGACGTCTATGCGATCAACGCCTTTATCCAGGGCGATCCGGTCCGCTATGCCGCGTTCGAGATCGCCCATGGCGACGACGAGGATGGCGTCGAATACGGTTTCCATACCGTCCAAGGCGACGGCGCGGACACGGAACTCTACGGGCGGAACGCGGTCGACACGGTCTTCGACGGGCTCCTGCACATCGGCTTCGATATCGAGAAAGGCCGCTTCGTCAACGAGGACGGCAACGCCAACGCATCCGTGGAGACGGTGGCCGCCTGGATCGACGCGCTCCTCAAGGACGACCTGCAGGACGGCTCGCTCGCCTCGGGCGTCGCGTTGCCCGCCGGCGCGACCGGCACCGGGCTCGACGCGCTCGTGCAAATCATCCTCGACGATCCGGGCCTCGAGACGAAAATCTCCGAGCTGGAGATCCGCGAGGGCGCGGACGCGGCGGTGGAGCTCATCGCCCAGATCCGCCAAGCGATCGTCGATACGGGCGTCGCTCAAAACGGCAACATCAACACCTCGGACATCTACGAGCTGGTCGCCTGGTTCAACGACCCGGCCCACCCGGAGCGCAAGGCCGACTTCGTCTATAATCACGGCAACGACGAAGGAACCACCGAGACCCGGTTCCACCTCGTGCAGGCCGACGGTGCGACGACCCGGCTTTTCGACGACAACGCCATCGACACGGTGATCGACGGCCTCTTCCACCTCGGCTTTGCCATCGAGGACGGCCGGCTCTTGAACGAGGACGGCAACAAGAACGCATCGGTCCGTACGGTGGCGGGATGGTTGCAGAGCATTCTCTCGGCCGAGGACATGGCGGCGCTCGCGGCCGAGGCGACGGCGAACCCCTATCTCATGGGCACCACCGGCACCGGGCTCGACCGGCTGACCGCGATCATCACCACCGATGACGGTCTGATCGAGCGGCTCTCCACCGCTGAAATCCTCGAAGGCGCGACCGCTGCCGATGGCCTCAACAAACTGATCCTCCAGGCGATCTATGACCTCGGCGCCGCCAAAGACGGGGCGAACACGGAAATCGACGTCTACGAGATCAATGCCTGGTTCCGCGATCCGGCCCATCCGGAGCGCTACGACGCGTTCGAACCGCTGCACGGTGACGATTACGCGGATGGCAGCGAAGACGGCTTCCACGTGGTACAGAACGACGGCGCGCGCACCGAGATCTTCGACAAGAACGCCGTGAACACGGTCGCCGATGGGATCTACCACATCGGCTTTGCCATCGAGGGCGGCCGGTTCCTGAACGAAGACGGCGACAAGAACGCGTCGGTCGGGACGGTCGCCGACTGGCTGAATGCGCTTCTCGCCGAGGATCTGGCGGGCGACGGGCTCGACAACCCGGCCTTCGACCCGGGCAATGTGGATCTCGCCGCGCTCGAGGCCGCCCGCGTGGCGCTCTTCGACCAGAAGATCACCGTCGACGCAGCGGGCGGCGAAGTCGAGATCCCGACGAGCGACGCGTTCAAGCTCTCGCAAGGGACGGTCATCGCCCGGTTCACGGCCGATACGCCGGATGCGGGACCGCGCTATACGATCTTCTCCCGGGACGGAAACGGCTTTCAGGACGGCGGGCACATGACCGCCATGGTCGAGGACAGCGACCTCAAGGTTCGTCTGCAAAGCACGGACAGCGAGATCTGGCTGCAAGCCCGGGACGCGATCCTGCCCGGCCAACAGCACAGCATGGCGGTCACCTTCGACGGCGAGATCGTCACCCTCTATCTCGACGGGGTGAAGGTCGATGCGGAAGCTTTCGACGCCACCTGGGAGAACACCACCAACGACATCTGGCTCGGCAGCAATGCTTGGTCGCACAAGTCGAACTTCGACACCGATGTGCGGGACCGGTTCGACGGCACGATCGACCGGTTCGCGATCTACGAAGACGCGCTCGACTTTGCCGAGATCCAAGCTCTGATCGAAGCGGCACCCGGACAAGTGGACGATTACACACCGCCACCCCCTCCGCCGCCCGGCGCACCGGTGCTTGATCTGTTCCTCGCAAGCACCGAGACCGGGGCGAAGATCGCCGATCTCGACGCGAACGCGACGATCCCGGGCGAGCTTCTCGACGGCGGCGACGTCACGATCGTCGGCGTGCCCGCCGAGGGCGCTCCAGACATCGGCAGCGTCAAGATGACGTTCGGTTCTCACAAACAAACTGAGAACGTCGTGCCTTATGCGCTCTTCGGCGACAGCAACGGCAGCTATAACGGCGGCGTGTCGATCCCGCCGGGCGAGGCTAAGGTCACGCTCGAAGTGTATTCCGGCTCAAACGGTTCGGGCGACCTGATTCAGACGATCGAGGCCGATTTCACCGTGTCCGAGCCCGTGTCCGAGCCCGTATCGGAGCCGGATCCTGTCGATCCCCCCGATCCGGTCGAACCTGCGGATCCGGTCGAGGACGTCGACCCGGTCGATCCGCTCGATCCGGCGGATTTGTCCGGGGCGCTCGTCTACGAGCTCCCGCAACCGCTGACGGTGAACTGGCTGGGCGGCGCGAGCGAGCTCAAAACCGCGCCGGAGCTTGCACTCTCGGAGGCGAGCATCGTCATGGGCTTCACTCCGACAAGCGCGGGCGACCATACCCGGGATACGCTTTTCTCCCGTGAACTCAGCGCCTACGAAGACGGCCACCTCGAAGCCTGGATCCGGTTCAATACTTTGATCGTCCAGGCCGAGACGTCACTCGGCACGGTCACGCTTCGGGCGGAGAACCTGATCGAGACCGGCGTCGACTACGAAGCGGTGTTCACTTTCGACGGATCCGCCCTGACGCTCTTCCTCGACGGCGACGAAGTGGCTTCGGTAGACACACCCATGACTTGGGAAAGTGCCGACGAGGACATCTGGATCGGCGCGAGCGCCTCGTCTCAGCGGAACAATTCCGACGGCAAGTTGAAGTATGTCTTCGACGGCACGATCGACCGCTTCGAGATCTATGACGAGGCCTTCGACGCGCAGGACTTGCCGCTCATCTGAGCTTCGCCACGCCCCGGCTTGGCGATCCCTCCGCGCCGGTACTTGTCCCTCCGGCGCGGGCCCCGTCCCTCTCACCGGACGAACCTCCCCGGGTGCCACGGCGCCCGGGCTTTTTCGTCCCGCGGATCAGCGGGCCAGGCGAGCCTCGCGCGCGGCCCGCAGGCGTGCGAAATCGTCGCCCGCATGGTAGCTCGACCGGGTGAGCGGCGAGGCCGAAACCATGAGAAACCCCTTCGCATAGGCCGCTTCTTCATAGGCCGCGAAGGCGTCGGGCGGGAGGTACTCCGCCACGCGGTGGTGCTTCGCGGATGGCTGGAGGTATTGGCCGACGGTGAGGAAATCCACATCCGCGGACCGCAGATCGTCCATCACCTGGAGGACTTCGCTTCGGCGCTCGCCAAGCCCCACCATGATCCCGGATTTCGTGAAAATCGTCGGATCCAGTTCTTTGGCCCGCTGCAAGAGACGGAGCGAGTGGAAATAGCGGGCCCCGGGACGCACCTCGGTGTAAAGTGCGGGCACGGTCTCGAGATTATGGTTGAACACATCCGGCTTCGCAGCCACCACCCGCTCGAGCGCACTCGGCGGACAGCGCAGGAAATCCGGCGTCAGCACCTCGATGGTTGTCCCGTTCGTCCGGCGCCGGATAGCGCGGATCGTCTGGGCGAAATGCTCCGCGCCCCCGTCTTCGAGGTCGTCCCGGTCCACGGAGGTGACGACCACGTGGTTGAGCCCAAGCTTGGCGACCGCATCGGCGACACGGGCAGGTTCGAACACATCGAGCGCGTCCGGCCGCCCCGTTGCCACGTTGCAGAAGGTACAGCCGCGGGTGCAAACCTCGCCCATGATCATCATGGTGGCGTGGCCCTGCGCCCAGCACTCCCCCACATTCGGGCAACCCGCTTCTTGGCAGACCGTGGCGAGCCCGTGTTCCCGGATAATCGCCTTCGTCTCGAAGAAGCCGGGCGCCGACGGGGCCTTGACGCGGATCCAGGGCGGTTTTGCCGGGCTCGGATTGTCGGCCCGGTGCGCCTTTTCCGGGTGTCGCTCGGCACGGATCGAGAGGTCGCGCTCGGCCATGGGGGTCTCCTTCGCCTAATCGCCCTGAGACGTAATGCGATCGGCCCCCGCCGATAAGGCGGGAAACCGTCGCCCCCGCCTCAGTGCTTCTTTTTAGGCGGCATCAGGTCGGTGATCGTCCCCTCGAACATCTCGGCGGCAAAGTTCACCGTCTCGGACAGCGTCGGATGCGGGTGGATCGTGCGGCCGATATCGGTGGCGTCGGCGCCCATCTCGATGGCCACGGCAACCTCCGAGATCAGATCGCCCGCATTGGTGCCGACGATCGCCGCGCCGAGGAGCCGGTCGTCGGTCGCATCGAAAATCAGCTTGGTCACCCCTTCGTCGCGCCCGTTCGAGAGCGAGCGCCCGGACGCAGCCCACGGGAAGACACCCTTGCCGACCTTATAGCCCGCGTCCTTGGCCTCGGTCTCCGTCATCCCCGCCCAGGCGACCTCGGGATCCGTATAGGCGACCGACGGGATCACCCGGGCATCGAATGCCCGGCGGTGTCCGGCGGCGACCTCGGCCGCGACCTTCCCCTCGTGGACGGCTTTGTGCGCCAGCATCGGCTGACCGACGATGTCGCCGATGGCGAAGATATGCGGCTGGTTCGTGCGCTGCTGGTTATCGACCGGCACATAGCCCCGCTCGTCCGCCGCGACGCCCGCATTCTCGACGCCGATCAGCTTGCCGTTCGGCCGCCGTCCGACCGCCACCAGCAGCTTGTCGAACACGTCGGTCGTCGTGCCGTCCGGCCCCTCGAATGTCACCTTGAGACCCGTCTCCATCGCTTCGACGGCGGTCACCTTGGTCTTGAGCAGGATCTTTTCGTACCGCTTTTCGATCCGCTTCATCAGCGGCTTGACGATATCGCGGTCGGCGCCCGGGATGATCTGGTCCATCAATTCGCAAACGGTGACCCGGCTGCCGAGTGCGTCGTAGACGCAGGCCATCTCGAGGCCGATGATCCCGCCGCCGAGGACGAGCATCCGCGCGGGAATGTCCGTGAGTTCGAGCGCCCCGGTCGAATCGATCACCCGCGGGTCGTCATGGGGGATGAAGGGCAACTTCACCGGCTCGGATCCGGCCGCGATGATCGCCTGATCGAAGCTCACCATGGGCTCGCCATCGCCGGTCACGCGCACGAGATTGGGCGCGGCGAAAACGCCGGTACCGCGCACGACCTTGACCTTGCGGGCGCGGGCGAGCCCGTCGAGACCCCCGGTGAGTTTTCCGATCACCCCGTCCTTCCAGGACCGCAGCTTGTCGATATCCACCTCGGGTTTGCCGAGCGTGATCCCGTGGCTTGTCATCTCCTCGGCATCGGTGATCACCTTGGCGGCGTGGAGGAGCGCCTTCGACGGGATGCAGCCCACATTGAGGCAGACGCCGCCGAGCGTCGGGTCGCGCTCGACGAGGACGACGGATTTGCCGAGATCGGCCGCCCGGAACGCGGCCGTGTAGCCGCCCGGGCCAGAGCCGAGGACGAGCACCTCCGCATGGATGTCGCCGGTCACAGGCGCCGTCGGCCGCGAGGCGGGCGCTGGAGCCGCGGCAGGGGCCGGGGTGTCGGCCGCTTTTTCGCCAGTGTCAAGCGTCGCGATCAGCGTGCCCTCGGAGACCGTATCGCCTTCGGAGACCTTGATCTCGGCGATGGTGCCGGCAAAGGGCGAAGGCACCTCCATCGTCGCTTTGTCGCTCTCGAGCTCGATGAGCGGATCTTCCTTGGCGACCGTGTCGCCCGGTTTCACCAGCACCGAAATGACCGGCACATCGGTGAAATCCCCGATATCCGGCACGCGGATATCGACGATCTCGTGGTGGCCGGCAGCCGAGCCGTAGCCCGCCTTCTCGGACGTGGTCGCGGCGCCTCCGCCCGAGACGCGGGTTCCCGGCGCCTCGCCCTCGACCGCGCCTTCCGTTTCGAGCATGACGATGAGGGTGCCTTCGGAGACCGTGTCACCTTCGGAGATCTTGATCTCTCGGATCGTGCCCGCCTGCGGCGCCGGCACCTCCATGGTCGCTTTGTCGCTCTCGAGCTCGATGAGCGGGTCCTCGACCGCCACCGTATCGCCCGGCTTCACCAGCACCGAGATCACCGGCACATCCTGGAAGTCCCCGATATCGGGGACCTTCACCTCGATCAGAGCCATGGGACCTCCGTCAGAGCATCAACCGGCGCACGTCGCCGAACAGGTGTTTAAGCGTGGCGCAGAACCGGGCAGCGAGCGCCCCGTCGATCGCGCGGTGATCGTATGAGAGCGACATCGGCAGCATGTTCCGCGGCACGAAGGTCTCGCCGTCCCAGACGGGTGCCATCTTGGAGCGCGTCAGGCCGAGGATCGCCACCTCGGGCGCGTTCACGATCGGCGTGAAGCCCGTCCCACCGATCCCGCCGAGCGAGGAGATCGTAAAGGTCGCGCCCTGCATGTCCGGGCCCTTGAGCGCACCGTCGCGCGCTTTTTTCGAAAGCGCACCAAGTTCCTTGGAAATCTCGACGATGCCTTTGCGGTCGGCGTCTTTGATCACCGGCACGACGAGGCCCTGCGGCGTGTCCGCAGCAAAGCCGATATTATAGAAATGCTTACGGATCAGCTTGTCGCCGTCGGGATGGATCGAGCTGTTCACCTCCCAATGGGTCTTGAGCGCCGAGACGCAACCCTTGATGACGAACGAAAGAAGCGTGACGCGGTAGCCCTCTTCTTTGGCGGCCGTGTCGAGTTGCTTGCGATAGAGGTCGAGCTCGGTGATATCCGCCTCTTCCTGATGCGTCACATGGGTGATGTTCAGCCAGGATCGGTGGAGCGCCGGACCCGAGATCTTCTTGATCCGGGACATCTCCACGTCCTCGACCGGCCCGAACTTCGAGAAATCCACCTTCGGGACCGGCGGGATGCCCATCCCGCCTTCGGCCGCCGGGGCCGCCGCAGCGGGCGCCTTGGCCTGGACCTGACCCTTGAAATGGGCGGTGATGTCCTCGCGCAGGATGCGGCCCTTACGGCCCGACCCCTTCACATGGGCGAGATCGACGCCGAGCTCACGGGCGAAGGACCGCACCGAGGGCGAGGCATGGGCGCGGCCGAAGCCCCCTTCGTCGACCGAGGCGAGCGCGCCGGGCCCCTTGCGCGGGGTCGCCGCGGGCTGAGGCGCGGCAGCCCCGTTCGTCGCACGCGCAGGCTCGGGCTTGGTCGGCTCGTGCTCCTGATGGCCGGCCGGGTTCGGCGGGTCGACCGGCGCCTTCGCGTCGACCACCTCGAGCATGATGATCGGCGTGCCTTCCGAGACCGTATCGCCTTCCTTGACGAGGATCTCGCGGATATCGCCGACCGAGGGCGAGGGCACCTCCATCGTGGCCTTGTCGCTTTCGAGTTCGATGAGCGCGTCTTCCTCGGCGACATGGTCGCCCGGCTTCACCAGGATGCTGATGACCGGCACGTCGGAGAAATCGCCGATATCCGGCACTTTGACTTCGATGATGGACATGGGGCCCTCCCTCAGGCCGTGCGCGGGTTCGGTTTCGTCCCGTCGATCTCGTAGATTTTGAGTGCGGTCTCGAGCGTCGCACGGTCCACCGTGCCCTCGCGATAAAGCGCGACCATCGCCGCGGCCGCAATATGGTTTGCGTCCACCTCGAAATGCCGGCGCAAGGTCGGGCGGCTGTCGGAGCGGCCGAAGCCGTCGGTGCCGAGCACATGAAAGGCCATCGGCACAAAGGCGCGGACCTGCTCGGCATAAGCTTTCACGTAGTCGCTCGCGGCGATGACCGGGCCGGTCGCCTGTTCGCGCAGCACCTTGGTGATGTGCGGCACGCGCTCCTCGCCCAAGGGATCCAAGCGGTTGGCCCGTTCGCAGTCGTGGCCGTCGCGGGCGAGTTCGTTGAACGATGTTGCGCCCCAAAGATCCGCCGTCACGCCGAAATCCTCGGCGAGTTTGGTCTTTGCGGCCATCGCCTGGCGCATGATCGAACCGCATGACATCAGGTTGACATGGCCCTTTGCGCTTGGCTCGGTCTTCTCCAAGCGGTAAAGGCCGCGAATGATCCCGTCTTCTGCGCCCTCCGGCATCTCGGGGTGGGAGTAATTCTCGTTCTCCACCGTCAAATAGTAATAAACATCTTCCTGCTCCACGAACATCCGCCGCAGTCCGTCGTGCACGATCACCGCGAGTTCGAAGGCAAAGGTCGGGTCGTACGAGACGCAATTCGGGATCGTACTTGCGAGCAGGTGGCTGTGGCCGTCCTGGTGCTGAAGACCCTCACCGTTCAGCGTGGTGCGCCCGGCCGTGCCGCCGATCAGGAACCCGCGCGCCCGGGCATCGCCTGCGGCCCAGGCGAGATCGCCCACCCGCTGAAAGCCGAACATCGAATAGAAGATGTAAATCGGGATCATCGGCACGCCGTGCACCGAATAGGAGGTCGCCGCCGCCACCCAATCGGCCATGGCGCCCGCCTCGTTGATGCCCTCCTGGAGCACCTGCCCGTCTTTCGACTCTTTGTAATACATGAGCTGATCGGCATCCTCGGGCTTATAGAGCTGGCCCTTAGGATTGTAGATGCCGAGCTGGCGGAACATGCCCTCCATGCCGAAGGTCCGGCTCTCGTCGGGGACGATCGGGACGACGCGCCGACCGATGGCCTTGTCGCGGCACAGCGTCGTCATGATCCGAACGAACGCCATGGTCGTCGAGATCTCGCGGTCGCCCGTGCCTTTGATCTGCGCTGAGAACGCGTCGAGGGCCGGGATCTCGAGCTTAGGCGCGTCTCGCCAGATCCGCTGAGGAAAGGAGCCGCCGAGCGCCTCGCGCCGGTCGATCAAATAGGCCTTTTGCTCGTTCGTGAGGTTCACATAGGGCGCATCGTGGAGCTCCTCGTCCTTCACCGGGATCTCAAAGCGGTCCCGGAAGGCCCGAAGCTGATCGTCGGCCATCTTCTTCTGTTGGTGCGTGATGTTCTGGCCTTCGCCCGCCTCGCCCATGCCATAGCCCTTGACGGTCTTGATCAAGATCGCCGTCGGCTGGTGCGTGTTCTCGATGGCCGCGCGATAGGCCGCATAGACCTTGAGCGGGTCGTGCCCGCCCCGTTGCAGATGCCAAATTTCCTCGTCGGTCATATCGGCCACAAGCGCCTTAGTCTCCGGATACTTGCCGAAGAAATTCTCGCGCGTATAGGCGCCGCCCTTCGCTTTAAAGGCCTGATAGTCGCCATCGACGGTCTCGTCCATCAGGCGACGCAGCATCCCGGAGGTGTCTTTCTCGAGAAGCGCGTCCCAGCCCGAGCCCCAGATCACCTTGATCACGTTCCAGCCCGCGCCGCGGAACTCGCCCTCGAGTTCTTGGATGATCTTCCCGTTGCCGCGGACCGGGCCGTCCAGACGTTGGAGATTACAGTTGATGACGAAATTGAGATTGCCGAGCTCTTCCCGGGCGGCGAGCGAAATCGCGCCGAGGCTCTCGGGCTCGTCCATTTCCCCGTCGCCGAGGAAGGCCCAAACCTGCCGGTCGGCGGCGTCGATGAACCCTCGGTTGTGCATGTATTTCATGAACCGGGCCTGGTAGATCGCCATCAGCGGGCCAAGCCCCATCGAGACCGTGGGGAACTGCCAAAAATCCGGCATCAGCCATGGGTGCGGATAGCTGGAGAGACCCTCGCCGCCGACCTCAGAGCGGAAGCTGTCGAGCCGCTCGGCCGGCAGCCGCCCCTCCATGAAGGCCCGCGCATAGATCCCCGGAACCGCGTGGCCCTGGAAGAACACCAGATCTCCGCCGTGATCTTCGGTCCGCGGCCGCCAGAAATGGTTGAGGCCCATGTCGTACATCACCGCCGACGAGGCGAAGGAGGCGATATGCCCGCCGATGCCGTCGGTCGAGCGATTGGCCCGCACCACGGTCGCCATCGCGTTCCAACGATTGATGCAGCGGATCCGCCATTCGGTCTCGATATCTCCGGGATAGGCGGGCTCGAGATCGGGCGGGATCGTGTTCACATAGGCCGTCGTCGCACCGAAGGGCAGGTTGGCACCGTGTTCGCGAACCGCGCCGATCGCCCGGTCGAGCAGGAAATGCGCCCGCTCGGCACCGTCGCGTTCGACCACGTCCTCGATGCTGTCCAGCCATTCGCGGGTCTCGATCGGGTCGAGGTCGGTCGCGGTGTCGGCCATGGGGTGTCCCTTTCGGTTCGAGGTTATGTCCAGGCGCGCGGATCGTGGACCGATCGCCCGAGGAATACGAGGGGCCGACCGTCGCAGCCCCGACGAGCGGATGGATCGGGTCAGTCTCCGGGCGGATCGAGGAGGGCCGTGCGGGCGGGCGGCACATAGTCGGGACCGACGTCCCAGCCGGCGCCGTCGCGCTTGAACTCGTAGGCGACGAGACCGTCCGCGGCCCACACGCAGACCACGAGACGCCGGTCGATCCGACGCTCGCCGTCGAGGATATCCACATAGCCGCCAAAGGGCGGGGGGCGGTCGGCCTCGATCACAAAGCCCGAATGCGTCAGCTCGAGCACCGCGCAATGCACACCGTCGCCGGTCACGGAATAGCGGCTCCGACGGCGGGCCCGGCTGCGGCGAGACGCTTCGATCGCGGCGGTCATGTCGGGGGGAAGGGTCGTGTCCATCGGGTCGTCCGTTTGATTCGTCCACTCAGTCTGACAGCAGGAGCGCCCGGCTGCGAGCGCTGCCTTGCGGGGGGCGCCGGCTCGGGTATAACGCGCGGGATTTCGGTCGGGTGCTACCGGCAGGGGCACCGAACCGGGCCCTCGGCGGGCCCCGACGGCTGCGTGCGGGGGACCCATGCCGAGACGCGACGACATTCGCTCGATCCTGATCATCGGTGCCGGGCCCATCGTCATCGGCCAGGCCTGCGAGTTCGACTATTCGGGCGCTCAAGCCTGCAAGGCGCTCCGCGAAGAGGGGTACCGGGTCGTCCTCGTCAATTCGAACCCCGCCACGATCATGACCGATCCGAGCATGGCGGACGCGACCTATATCGAGCCGATCACGCCCGAGGTGGTCGCCCGGATCATCGAACGCGAGCGTCCCGACGCGCTCTTGCCGACCATGGGCGGGCAGACTGCGCTCAACACCGCGATCGCGCTCGCGGATCTCGGCGTCCTCGAGGAGTTCGGCGTCGAGATGATCGGCGCCCGGCGCGAAGCGATCGAAATGGCCGAGGACCGGCGGCTCTTTCGCGAGGCGATGACACGGATCGGGCTCGAGAACCCTCGCGCGACCATCGTCTCGGCGCCGAAAGCTCCGGGCGGCTACGACATCGACCGGGGACTGGAAGAGGCGCTCGCGGCGCTCGCGGAGGTCGGACTGCCGGCGATCATCCGTCCCGCCTATACGCTCGGCGGCACCGGCGGCGGCATTGCCTATAATCGCGAGGACTATGTGAAAGCCTGCCGGGCGGGATTGGAGGCCTCCCCCGTCGCGCAGATCCTGATCGACGAAAGCCTTCTCGGTTGGAAGGAGTTCGAGATGGAGGTCGTCCGCGACAAGGCGGACAATGCGATCATCATCTGCTCGATCGAGAACATCGATCCCATGGGCGTGCATACGGGCGACTCGATCACCGTTGCCCCGGCGCTCACCCTCACCGACCGCGAATACCAGCGGATGCGGAACGCCTCGATCGCTTGTCTCCGCGAGATCGGCGTCGAGACCGGCGGCTCGAACGTGCAATTCGCCGTCGATCCCGAGACCGGGCGCATGGTCGTCATCGAGATGAACCCGCGGGTCTCGCGCTCCTCCGCGCTCGCCTCGAAAGCGACCGGCTTCCCGATTGCAAAGATCGCGGCCAAGCTCGCCGTCGGCTACACCCTCGACGAATTGACAAACGACATCACCGGGGTCACGCCCGCGGCCTTCGAGCCGACCATCGATTACGTCGTCACCAAGATCCCGCGGTTCGCCTTCGAGAAGTTTCCCGGCGCCAAGCCCGAACTGACCACCGCGATGAAATCCGTGGGCGAGGCGATGGCGATCGGCCGGACCTTCCACGAAAGCCTGCAAAAGGCGCTTTGTTCGCTCGAAACCGGGCTTTCGGGGCTCGACGAGATCGAGATCGAGGGCGTCACGCCGGAGCAGTCGGCCGACGAACGCCGGCGGGCCGTGATCGCCGCGCTCTCGAAACGCACACCCGATCGCCTCCGCCTGGCAGCTCAGGCGATCCGCGAGGAGCTGAGCCTCGAGGAGATCCACGCGGCGACGGGCTTCGACCCGTGGTTCCTCGCCCGCCTCGACGAGATCGTCGGCGCCGAGACCCGGCTGATCGAACAGGGGCTGCCCGAGGACGCGGCCGGGCTTCGACACCTCAAACAAATGGGGTTTTCGGACGCCCGCCTCGCCCATCTCGCTAATTTGAACGAAGAGGGCGTGCGGCGGATCCGCCATGCCTATGGGGTCACCGCGGTCTTTAAGCGTATCGACACCTGCGCGGCCGAGTTCGAAGCGCAGACCCCCTATCTATACTCGACCTATGAGGCGGACGCGATGGGCACCGTCGAATGCGAGGCCCGGCCCACCGACCGCAAGAAAGTCGTGATCCTCGGCGGCGGCCCGAACCGGATCGGCCAAGGCATCGAGTTCGACTATTGCTGCTGTCACGCCTGCTACGCGCTCAGCGAAGCGGGGTTTGAGACGGTCATGATTAACTGCAATCCGGAGACCGTTTCGACCGATTACGACACCTCGGACAGGCTGTACTTCGAGCCACTCACCCTCGAACATGTCCTCGAGATCCTGCGGGTCGAGCAGGAGGCGGGCACGCTGCATGGGGTGATCGTCCAGTTCGGTGGGCAGACCCCGCTCAAGCTCGCCCGCGGGCTCGAAGCGGCGGAGATCCCGATCCTCGGCACGCCCCCCGACGCGATCGACCACGCCGAGGATCGCGAGCGGTTCCAGGAGCTTCTCCGTCGGCTCGACCTCCGCCAGCCGGTGAACGGCATCGCCTATGCGCCCGGTCAGGCCAAGGCAATCGCCGCCGAGGTCGGGTATCCGGTGGTGATCCGTCCCTCATACGTGCTCGGCGGGCGGGCGATGGAGATCGTCCGCGACGAGAGCGAACTCGAGAGGTATATCCGCGAGGCGGTCGTCGTCTCCGGGAATGCGCCCGTGCTGATCGACGGCTATCTCGCCGGGGCGGTCGAGGTCGATGTGGACGCGATATCCGATTGCGAGGACGTCCATGTCGCTGGCGTGATGGAGCATATCGAGGAGGCGGGCGTCCATTCGGGCGACAGCGCCTGCTCCCTGCCGCCGCATTCCCTCTCTGCGGTCGTGATCGAAGAGCTCGAACGCCAAACCCAGGCGATGGCCTTCGGCCTCGGGGTCCGTGGGCTGATGAACGTGCAATTCGCGATCCAGGGCCAGGACATCTACGTGCTCGAGGTCAACCCACGCGCTTCGCGGACGGTGCCCTTCGTTGCCAAGGCCGTCGGCAGTCCGATCGCCGCCATCGCCGCGCGAGTGATGGCGGGCGAAGCGCTTTCGGCATTCGAGCTCGCAGATCCGGACACGCCGCATATGGCGGTCAAAGAGGCCGTGCTGCCCTTTGCCCGGTTTCCGGGCGTCGACACGCTGCTCGGCCCCGAGATGCGCTCGACCGGCGAGGTGATGGGCCTCGACAAAGGCTTCGCGCGGGCCTTTCTGAAAAGCCAGCTCGGCGCCGGCGTGCATCTGCCGCAGTCGGGTACGGTCTTCGTCTCGGTGCGCGATGCGGACAAAGCGACGATCCTGCCCGCGGCGCAGATCCTCGAACGCCTCGGCTTCCAGGTCCTCGCGACCGGCGGCACGCAAGAATATCTGGTCGGCCAGGGCATCCGCGCCGAACGCGTGGCCAAGGTCTATGAGGGCCGGCCCAACATCGTCGACCGCATGAAGGACGGCGACGTGGTTCTTGTCTTCAACACGACCGAAGGGGCGCAGTCCGTTCGGGACAGCTTCGACATCCGTGCCACCGCCCTCCAGATGAAAATCCCCTATTACACGACCGCTACAGGGGCGCACGCGGCCGCGCGCGCCATCGAAACGCTGAGCGATGGTGCCATGGAGGTGGCGCCGCTCCAATCCTACGCCACCCGATAGACCACCCACATACTTGCAGGGGCGGATCTTGCGCTGGGTCCGCTCCGCTCCTAACAATATTCCCAGGTCACCGCCCCGGCACCCCCGGGCTTAGTTTCACAGTGGTGGCCGACGCCGACCCGCGCCGACCGCGGCCCATTCCCACACCACTCAGCAGGTGAGCCTCATGGACAAGGTTCCGATCACCAAGCAGGGCTACGATGCCCTGAACGAGGAGTTGAAGCGTTTGAAGGAGATCGAACGGCCCGCCGTGATTTCGGCGATCGCCGAAGCGCGGGAGCACGGCGATTTGTCCGAGAACGCCGAATATCACTCGGCCCGCGAAAAGCAGTCCTTCATCGAGGGCCGGATCAAAGAGCTCGAAGGGCTGATCGGGCGCGCCGACGTCATCGACCCGGCCAAGATGAAGGGACCGACCGTCCGCTTCGGGGCGACGATCCGGCTCGTCGACGAGGACACCGACGAGGAGAAAACCTATCAGATCGTCGGTGAGCCCGAGGCGGACATCAATTCGGGAAAGCTCAACATCAAATCTCCGCTCGCCCGCGGTCTGATCGGCAAAAACGAAGGCGACAGCGTCGAGGTCTCCACGCCGGGTGGCGGCCGCAGCTATGAGATCGTGGCCGTGCGCTACGTCTGAACCCCCTGCCGCCGCCCGCCTTTGGGGGGGCGGCGCCCCGGGCGCTCAGAGACCGAAACTCGCGAACGGAATATAGCGGACCGGATCGCCCGGGGCGATCTCGAGAGCACCATCCGGCAGGTCGACGAGGCCGTCGGCCCAGGTGAGCCCGCCGATCAGGCCCGAGCCTTCGGAGTGGAACACCTCGGCCCGCCCCGCCGCATCGAGGCGCGCGCGAAGGAATTCGCGCCGACCCGGCTTTTTCCGTTTTTCGAAGGCGGCCGGCACTGGGAACCCACGCGGCTCGGGCCAATCTCCGCCCGCAAGCCGGACGAGCCCGGGCCGGGCGAAGACTGCAAAACAGACGAAGGCCGCCACCGGGTTCCCCGGCAGCCCAAAGACCGGCACGCCCCGCCAGAGGCCCATCGCCATCGGCCGGCCGGGTTTCACGGCGATCCGCCAGGTCTCGAGCCGCCCCTCCGTGCGCAAGAGCCGCGAGACGTGATCCTCATCGCCCGCCGAGGCCCCACCCGTGGTGACGATGGCATCCGCCTCCCGCGCGCCCCGGTCGAAGGCGTCCCGCACCGCCTCGGCCCGATCCGCCGCCCGGCCGAGATCGACGACCTCAAAGCCCTGCGCCGTCGCAAGTGCCGCGAGCATCGGCCGGTTGGCGTCGAAGATCCCTGCCTTTGCCGGATCCGCGCCCGGTTCGAGCAATTCGTCCCCCGTCGACAGAATCGCGACCCGGAGCCGGCGATGCACGGCAAACTGGGCGACCCCCGCGGCGGCGGCCCGAGCCAGATCCTGCCCGCCGAGCCGGCGACCGGCCGCCAAGAGCGCCTCGCCCGACCGCGCATCCTCGCCCGCGGGACGCACATTCGCGCCTGGCCGCTTCGGTCTCGGAAACCGCACCCGGTCGGCGTCGCGGGTGGTGTCCTCGTCGAGCACGACCGTATCCGTGCCCGCGGGCAACTCTGCCCCTGTCAGGATCCGGAGGCATGACCCGGCGGGCACCGGATCGCCATAGGCATGCCCTGCGGCGGCCCGACCCTCGAGACAGGTCAACTCCGCTTCGGCCTCGGCCGCCGCATGCCGGAACGCATAGCCGTCCACGGCCGCGTTGGCCTGGGGCGGCGCATCCCTCAGCGCGACCGAATCGGCCGCCAGGATCCGGCCGGCCGCGTCCCCGAGCGCGACCTGTTCGACGGCGCAAACCGGGGCCAAGCCCTCCTTCAGCCGCGAGAGCGCTACATCGACGGGGGTCCAGTCCACGCCCCGCGGCAACGCGAAACAGTCGTCGGCGAGCCGCCCGCCGCTCATGCGCTCCGCCGAAGCGACAGACCGAGATCGGCCAGCACGAAATCCGCGATGCCGGCGACGTCGTCGAGATCGATCACCGGCCGATCGGTCTCGGGGCGATCCGTCGAAGCGACCGCCCGCACCGTCGGATCCTCGGCGGCGATCAGCGGTTGCCCGGTCGCCGCGCGCCAGACCTCGACCTTCGGGTGAGCGTCGCGTTTATAGCCTTCTATGATCACCAGATCGACCGGATCGAGCCGATCGAGAAGGCTGGCAAGCGGCGTCTCGGCTTGACCGCGCAGCTCCGTCATCAGCGCCCAGCGCGCCGAGGAGGCGAGGATCACCTGCCGCGCCCCCGCTTGGCGGTGGCGATGGCTGTCCTTACCGGGGCGATCCACGTCGACGAGGTGATGGGTGTGCTTGACCGTCGAGACCGTATAGCCGCGCCCGACGATCTCGGCGACCAACCGCTCGACGAGCGTTGTCTTGCCCGCGTTCTTCCAGCCGATGACGCCATAGAGCCGGGGCAGGGTCATGGCGGGGTCTCCGCAGCGGCGAGCCGTTCGGCCTCGATGAGGTCCTCGGGCGTGTTCACGTTGAAGAAAGGATAGGCCGCATCGTCGAAGAGCACCCGGGCAAAGCCGTGGCGCGAGGTCCAGACGATCACCTTGCGCAGATCGCCGACCGTCAGCGCGTGTTCGAGATCGTCGGCGAGTGCGACCGGCCAGAGCGCGAAGGTCGGGTGCTCGGAGAGACCGCGCTTCGGGTCGGTGGTGGCGGCCATGGCAATCGGCTCGGCCGGGCTGCGGGCGGCGGCGAGCCGGGCCACCAGATCGCTCGGAAAAAACGGCGTGTCGCCGGCGGCCGAGACGATGTGGTCATGGCCCTCGGACGCCGCCCAACGAAGACCCGCCAAAACCCCGGCGAGCGGACCGGCGAAGCCGGGCACGGTGTCCGGCACGATCGGCAGGGCGAATTCGGCGAAGCGGGCGGGATCTCCGTTCGCGTTGAGCGCCAGCGCCGCGACCTGCGGCCTTAGCCGGGCGATCACATGGGCGAGGAGCGGCCGACCCGCGAGGGGTCGCAGGGTCTTGTCGCCGCCGCCCATCCGCCGGGCGAGACCGCCCGCCAGGATCACCCCCGCGATGCTCATGCCGAGGTCTCGCGCCAAAGGGCAAGTCGCTGCCTCAGCTCCGCTCGGTCCGCGCCCGAGGGAAGCTCGGCATCAGCAATGGGCCAACCGTCGCCTTCCGCGGTTTCGAGGAGTGTGGCTCCAGGAGCGTCCGCGATGGCACGGATCCCTGCCCAGGCCATGTGGATCGAGGAGGCTCCCCGGCTTTGCTCGACGCCCTCGAAACCGAGCCTCACGACGCGCGCGAACGTAGTTTGTGACATCTGGATCCGAAGCATGGGCACAATGAGAAAGATCTGGATCAGGAGTGTCGCCATCACCGCAGCTATCGAGGCAAATACCGCCACAATGAAGCCATGAAATCTGAAGACCGCACTTGAAAGAAAGAGCCAAAACCACGCCCCGACCGCAAAGGTTCCGCTTATCGCCAAAGGGAGCGCGACGAAGACCTCCGACCGCCGAGGCCACGCACGGAAGCCCGCGTCCACCGTGACGAAACAGACGGCGTGTATCGCCCGGCCTCGGGACGGCTTATCGCCAAGCTCATTTTCTTGAGCCTCAGCCATCGACGGCACCTTTACGGCGGTGCTTGGGGTCTTCCTCGGCGTGCCCCGGTGTGGCGTCCCAGATCAGGCGGTCCGCCCCCGAGAGGCAGGTGAACCGCGTCCCCCGCATCCGGCCGATGAGCGTAAGCCCCACTTGCCGGGCGAGCTCGACCCCCCAAGCGGTGAAGCCCGACCGCGAGGCCAAAATCGGCACGCCCATCAACGCGGTCTTGATCACCATCTCCGAGGTTAGCCGCCCGGTCGTGGAGAGGGTCTTGTCGCCGCCGGTGACGCCCTCGCTAAACATCCAGCCGGCGCTCTTATCGCCCGCGGTGTGCCGCCCGACGTCTTCCATGAAGACGAGCGGCCGGTCGCCCTGACAGAGCACCGTGCCGTGGATCGCGCCCGCTTCGAGATAAAGGCTCGGCGCCGTGTTGATCTTGTGGGCGAGCGCGTAGAGCCAGGAGGTGCGGAGCTCCGCCGCCGGCAGACGCACGCCCTCGAGGCTCTCCATCATATCGCCGAAGACCGTGCCGACCGCGCAACCGCTCGTGCGGGTTTTCTTCTGGAGCTTTTCTTCGTAATCGGTCTCGCGGGCGGTGCGAACGACGACGACGCCGAGCTCGTCGTCATGGTCGATGCCCGTCACCCGGTCGTCCGACCGCAGCATTCCCTGATTGAGGAGATAACCGAGCGCCAGCTCTTCGGGATAGTCGCCGATCGTCATTGCCGTCACGATCTCCTGGGAATTCAGGTAGATCGTCAGCGCCCGCTCCTCGACCACACGGATCTCGACCTCGGCCCCCGTCTGGTCGCGTCCTGAGACGCCGCGGGTGAGGCGGCGGTCCTCCGGGTCCGGCGCGATCAGGAACTCTGACATAAGCCATCACAAAGCGAGACTGGAGCGCGCGGTCAAGGCCCGTTAACGAGGGGCATGGACGGATCCAGACGACCGCCCGAAACGCCACCCCGGGTGCGCGTGCGTCCGAGCGCGCGCGGCTTTCGCGAAGGGCTGGTCGCCACCCTGCCGCTCCTGCTCGCGGTCGGACCGTTCGGGCTGCTCTTCGGTGTGATCGCCACGAAGGCGGGGCTCGCCCTCTCGGAGACGATGGCGATGACCGCGCTCGTGATCGCCGGGGCGAGCCAACTGGCCGCGTTGCAGGTCCTCGCCGATGGCGCACCCGCGGCGATCGCCGTGCTGACGGGCGCGATCGTGAACCTGCGAATGGCCATGTATTCGGCCTCGCTCGCGGTCTATTGGCGCGACGTGCCGCTCGGCTGGCGGGCGCTCGCCGCGGCGGTGCTGCACGACCAGGACTATGCCCTCTCGATCGCGCGCTATCGGACCCGAGAAGAGAGCCTCGACGACCGGTTGGGCTTTTACTTTGGGGTCGGCTGCCTCACCTGCGGCACCTGGGTCAGCATGAGCCTGGTCGGCGCCACCCTCGGACAGCATCTGCCCGAGGAGATCGACCTGTCGGTGATCGCACCGATCACCTTTATCGCGCTCGTGGCGCCGATGCTCAGGGGCCGGGCGGTTCTGTTAGCGGCGACGGTGGCGAGCGCCGTGTCCCTCGCGCTCGTCGCGCTGCCCTGGGGTCTCGGCATGATGATCGGCGCAGTGGCCGGCATCGCGGCCGGGATGGGCGCCGGAGGCGGGCGATGACCCTCGATCTGCCGAGCGCGACGATCTGGGGCGTGATCCTCGGTCTGGGCGTCGCGACCTTTCTGATCCGGTTCTCGTTTCTCGGCTTTCTCGGCGGACGGACATTGCCCGAGGGGCTGGTGCGGGCGCTGTCCTTCGTGCCGGTCACGGTGATCCCCGCGCTCGTCGTGCCGATGATCGCGCGGGCGCCCGATGGGAGCCTCGCGGCCGACCCACCGCGGATCGCGGCCGGGATCGCGGCACTTGCCGCCGGGATCGCCACGCGGAGCCTGGTCTGGGGGATCCTCGGCGGCGTGGCGGGCTATGCGGCCGTGGCCGCATTCTGGGGAGGGCTCGCCGGGACGGCTACTTGATGCGTGCCCGGCGGCGGAGACGCGCGATCCGGCCGATCTCATAGACGAGCCGGGCCCCGGGCGCGAGAGCCGCACCGTAACTCGCCCGGTTCGCCTTCACGGTCCCCGCGAGATCGACGGGCATCGCCCGCCCGCGCGGGTCGTCGTCGCGGACGAGGACGAGCGAGGTCTCCTGCTCCTCGGAGAGACACGCAAAGCCCGCCATCGCCGCCGCCCATTTGAGATTGTCGCCGGAGAAACCGAGCACATGGGCGAAGTGGAACCGGAGCGTGCCCTTCGGCTCGTAGTGCTGCATGTTGGGGACCTCGAGATAAAGGACACCGCCGGGCGCGAGCCAGCGCCGCAGCCGGTCAAGCGCAGGCATCGGCGCGCGGAGATGCTCGAGCACATGGAGACAGACGATGAGGTCGAAGGCCTCCGCGGGGTAATCGGCCTCGGCGACGGTTCCGCGGGCGATCCGCGGGTCGCGCCCCCCGCCGCCCGGCTCGAGGCCTTCCGACCGGGCGCCCGCATCGGCGAGCGCCGCGACGAGCTCGCCGCCGCCCGCGCCGACCTCGAGCGCGCGCCGGCCCCGGAGCGGCCCTGCGACCCGCTCGAGCACGCCGAGGCGGAACCGGGCCTCCGCGGCCTTCCGGCGGCCGTGGCGCGCCGAGAGGCCGCCGCACGCTCCCTGATACGAGAAACGGTAGAGGCGCGCGTAGAATGCGGCAAGCTCGGCCTCCGTCGGCATCGGATCGGTGAAAAAGAGCCCGCACGCGCCGCAGAGCCGGGTGGTCAGGCGTTTCAGACGCCGGTCCCAGCGGGCGATCGGAGCATGGGAGGCGGAGCCGCAAAGCGGACAATCCGTCGCCGACCCCCGGTAGGGATAAGGGAGGCCCGGGAGAATATGGCCGAGGTGCTGGAACATGCGCGGTCGCGGGCCTCGCGAAGGGGGTCCTGAGGGTCTCTACCACCCGGTGGGCCTCGCGCCCAGCGATGCGGTCGACGCGAGGGCCGCCGCGGGCTCCCAGGCAGCATGGTGCCCGGCCGCGACCGGCGGGTCTCCCCCACCCACCCGCCCGCGGCGGCGGCCCGCACCGGCGCCTTGGGCCGAAAGGCGCCCGAGGCGCACCGGTTGTCTTCGCGGAAGGGACAGGGCTGCGGCGCGCCG
>JBHJGX010000096.1:0-27831 GCA_050331395.1 Paracoccaceae bacterium | reverse complement strand
CCCCCCCCGCCCCCCCCGCGCCGCCCGCCGCCGCCGGCCGCCGCCCCGCGGCGGCCGGCCCCCCGGGGGCGTGTTTCAGCTGGCCGGCGGCGTGGCGATCACCGCCTCGGGCGGCACGACGAGCGAGACGCGCGTCCCGGGCGGGGCGTCGAAGGCCGCGGGCGCATCCACCGCGATCAGCTCTTCGGCGACATCGGCGATCAAAACCCGCGTGCGGTCCCCGAGAAAGACGCATCGCGCGACCTCGCCGGTCAACGTCCCTCGGCCCTCGGGATCGAGGGACATCGCCTCGGGCCGGATGAAGACCTCGGCGGTCGCGTCCGTGCCCTCGGGCAGCGCGAGGACGCCACCCCGCAACCGCAGCCCGGCGCCGTCCCGGGTCCCGACGAGCCGGTTCGCCCCGCCGACGAACCGCGCGACGAAGCCGTCGGCC
Source organism: Paracoccaceae bacterium (assembly GCA_050331395.1). Lineage (GTDB taxonomy): Bacteria > Pseudomonadota > Alphaproteobacteria > Rhodobacterales > Rhodobacteraceae > Thermohalobaculum. Next base: position 27,398 of record JBHJGX010000096.1, on the reverse strand, counting down.
GGTGCGGCATAGAGCGCGCGGGGGGTGTCGATCTGGCGGATCCGGCCCCGGTCCATCACCGCGACCCGGTCGGCGATGGCCATCGCCTCGCCCTGGTCGTGGGTGACGAAGACGGCGGTGATCGAGAGCTCGCGCAGCAGCCCCGCAAGCTCGTCGCGAAGGCTCTCGCGGAGGCCCGCATCGAGGGCGGAGAGCGGCTCGTCGAGAAGGAGCGCCCGCGGGCGCATGGCAATCGCCCGGGCGAGCGCGACCCGCTGGCGCTGTCCCCCTGAGAGCGCGTCGATCGGGCGGTCGCCGAGCTCGCCGATCCGACACAGCGCCATCACCTCGGCGACGCGCGCCGCGATCTCGGCCTTGGGGCGCCGCCGGACCCGGAGCGCATAGCCCACGTTGCCTGCGACGCTCAGATTGGGGAAGAGCGCGTAGGACTGGAAGACCATGCCGACGCGGCGCCCTTCGATGGGGGCAGGCGTGACGTCCTCGCCGTCGAAGCGGACCGTGCCGCCCCGATCCGGCCGTTCGAGCCCCGCGATGATGCGCAAAAGCGTGGTCTTGCCGCAGCCCGACGGGCCGAGGAGGCCGAGGATCTCGCCGCGGGCCACCGTAAGGTCCGTGGGCTCAAGCGCCCGGACGCCGCCCGGAAAGGTCTTGGCGCAGCCGCTCAACCCGATCTCCGCGCCCGCCGCGCCGGCGTCGCTCATCGCACGCCTCCCAGGCGGGCGGCCGCGATCTGCATAGCGACGAGCAAGGGCAGGATCATCACGAAAAAGACCAGCGTATAGGCCGAGGCGATCTCGAGGCGCATGGACGCATAGCTGTCCGCGAGGCCGACGGGCAGCGTCTTGGTGAGCGGGGTGTGCAGCATCCAGGTGAGGTTGAACTCGCCCACCGAAAGCGTGACCACCGTGAGCGCGCCCGCAAGGATCCCCGGAACCGCGTTCGGCAGGGCGATGCCGAGAAAGCGTTGCCAGGGCGAGGCGCCGAGGGAGGCGGCGCTCTCCTCGAGGGTGCGCAAGTCGATGACGGCAAAAACCGCGAGCACGGCCCGGATCATGAAGGGCAGCGTATAGAGCACGTGGCCGACCAGGATAAAGGCCCAGGACAGCCGGAACTCGGGGAAGCCGCCATAGAGCTGCAAGAGCGCGAGGGCGAGGGCGAGCCCCGGGATCGCGAGCGGGAGCGAGACGAATTCCTCGATGGCGCGGGAGAGGCGGCCCGGGTTCTTCGCCAGCAAATAGGCGGCCGGGACGCCGATCACGAGGGTCGCGGCCACGCAGGCGAGCGCGATCACGAGCGAGAGCCAGACGCTCTCGGCGTAGAGCCGCCAGACTTCCACGATCCAGTCGAGGGTGAGCCCCGCGCCCGGTCCCCGGAAATAGTTGGCGGTCACGCCCGCGAGCACCGACAGCGCCGCCGGCAGGATCAGGAACACGCAGGCTGCGAGCGTCACCGTGAGCTGAAAGGCGAAGGAGACCGTGCGCATTGCCCTACCCCGCCGCCGCGACGCCGCTGCCCGAGATCCGGCGGGCCAAGAGAAGGAGCACCCAGGTCACGAGGCCGAGCACCACCGAAAGCGCGGAAGCGCCGGCGATGTTCGCCGAGAGGGTGAATTCCGTGTAGATCACCATCGGCAGCACGTCGATATCGGTGGCGAGCGTAAAGGCCGTCCCGAACGCGCCCATGGCGGTGGCAAAGGCGATGGCGCCCGAGGCCGCGAGCGCAGGCGCGAGGCCGGGCAGCGTGACGTCGCGGAGCACGCGGACCGGGCCCGCGCCCAGGGACCGCGCGGCTTCCTCGAGCCGGGGATCCAGTTTCTCGGCCGCGGCCATCACCGTCAGCAGCACCCTCGGGATCGAGAAATAGAGGTATCCGAAGAAGAGCCCGGTCATCGAATAGGCGAAGACGAGGCGGCTGCCCGTCAGGTCTCGGGCGATGTCGTTCACGAGACCCTGGCGCCCGCCGAGGAGGATGATCAGAAAACCGACGACGACGCCGGGGAACGCCATCGGAAAGCTCAGCATAGCGATGAGCGCGGTGCGGCCCGTGAACCGGTGGCGCACGAGAAAAAGCGCGGCCGTGGTCGAGACGGCGAGCGCAGCGAGCGCGACGGCAAGCGAGAGAACGACCGTATCGCCGAGCGCGCGCATATAGCGGGCATTGGTCAGGATCTCGCCGTAGAGCGCCCAGCCCGACGGTCCTTCGGCCGATGCGGCCACCAGCCGGACGATCGGCAGAAGCAGAAAAGCGAACGCGAAGACGGCGAGCGGCAGCCCGAGCAGGATCGCGAGCCGCGGTGCGGGGCCTGGGATCATCGGCGGCTCCTCTCTTGGACGCCGGGCGTCGGGCGCCGGGCGTCGGGTGCCGGGCGTCGGGTGCCGGGCGTTGCGGGGCGCTCCCCCGGCGGACCGGGGGAACGAAAGGCGCAGGGCGTCCGAACGCGCTCAGTCGACTTCGGCGAGATAGCGCTCGCCGAAGCCCGCCTGAACCTGTTCCATTTTCGCATAATCGACCGGGGTCGCCCGCTCGTAATCCGACGCCGGCAAGAAGCGGCTCGCCACCTCCTCCGGCAGCTCGATCGGCCGCGCCGGGCGGAGATAGGCGTTCGTCCAAATCGCCTGGCCCGCATCGCTCATGATGAAATCGAGCATCCGTTCGGCGAGCTCGGGGTTCGGCGAATTCGCCACCTTCGACATCACGTATGGGACGACCACCGAGCCTTCGCAGGGCAGCACGAATTCGAAATTGCCGTCTTCGGTGTACTTACCCCGATACGCGTTGAAATCGTAGTCGAAGAGGATCGGGATTTCGCCCGAGACGACGCGGGCATAGGAGGTCTGCTTGGGCACGATCGGATCGTTCTCGGCGAGGGACTGGAAGAACTCGATCGCCGGGTCGAAATTGTCGAGATCGCCGCCGAAGGCCCGGTTGACCGCGACCGCGCCCGCATAGCCGACGAAGGCCGAAGACGGGTCGAGATAGCCGACAAGGCCCGCATAGTCGGGCTTGGTCAGATCCGCCCAGCATTCGGGGACCGGCGCGCCAGCGAGCGCGTCGACATTGACGAACAGACCGAGCGTGCCCTGGTGGACGGTGAACCAGCGGCCGTCCGCGTCCTTGAGGCCCTCGGGGATCTCGTCGAAGCCCGTCGGTCGATAGGCCTCGACCACGCCCTCGGCCGCCGCTTTGATGCCGAAGGTCACGCCATAATAGGCGATATCGGCGACCGGGTTCTCGCGCTCGGCGAGCAGCTGGCTGAGGGTCTGGCCCGAATTCTTGTTGTCGTGGGGCATCGAGATGCCGAGCTCGCGCTCGATCGCCTCGAGCATCGAGGCCCAGTCGGCCCATTGCGGCGGGCAGTTGTAGCAGATGGCCTGCTCGTCGGCGTGGACGGCCGGCGCGGCCGCGAGGGTTGCGGCAACGGCGGCGGCGAAGATACGGGTCATGGGATGGTCTCCGTGCTCTGTGTTTCGGGAACCGTCACCGGGGACGACGTGGCAGCGTCGTCTCCGGCCGTTCCGCCCGGGGCGGGGCCGAGGCTTTGGCCCGGGCGGAATGCGTGGGAGAGAAGCGTGAGGCCGTCCTCGGGCTCCCCTCGCGTTTCGATTTCGCGGATCACGCGCTCGGCCGCCTCGGCGCCCATGCGCACGGAGGGCGTCTCGATGGTTGCGAGCGTCGGCTGGCTCATGGCGGCAACGTCAATGCCGTCGAAGCCGACCACGCTTAGATCCTGCGGCACGCCCCAGCCGAGTTCGCGCAGATCCGCGATCACCCGCAGGGCCAGCATATCGTTCGAGCAGAAGAACGCCGTCAGGCCCGGGTGCCGGGCGAGGATCCGGGCAAGCGCTTGGCAATGGCTGCGCCCGGTATAGTCGACCTCGATCAGATGCGGGTCGGGGCCGCCCATGGCGCGCCAAGCGTCTCGGAAGCCCAGATAGCGCTGTTTCGAGCGGTCCGAGCTGCGGAACCGGCCGGCGACGAAGGCGGTCTCCCGATGGCCCCGGGCGCGCATCGCGCGGGCCACGTCCGCGGCGGCGGCGGCGTTGTCGAACGCGACCGCCGGCAGATCCTGGGCCGGTTGGTTGAAGACGAGGACGAAGGGCACGCCGGCTTCGAGGACGATGTCGAGGGCGGGGCTCGCAGCGCTGTCGGAGACGGTGAGGATCACCCCATCGACCCGGTGGGCGAGCAGCGTCGAGACGGCCGCGGCCTCTTCCTCGGGCGCGTAATCCGTCGAGGAAAGGAGGAGCTGATACCCCGCTCCCCGGGCGACGCTTTGCACGCCTTCGATCGCGTCGGCGAAGACCGGGTTTGCGAGCGTCGGCACGAGGGCGCCGAGCGTCCGGGACCGTCGCGACCTGAGCGATTGCCCGACCGGATCGAAGCGGAAGGCGAGCACGGCCGCGGCCTCGTGCACCCGCGCCCGGGTGTCGGCGCCCACGCGGCCGGTGCCGTTCAGGACGCGGCTCACGGTGGAGACCGAACAGCCCGCGCGCTCGGCCACGTCTCGGATGGTCACTCTGCTGCGCATGGGCGGCGAATCTCCCCGGAGCTTGCGCAAACGTTTGCGCAAATCGGCCGTGGGATCACGTGACCGTTTTCTGACGGGGCTGTCGCCAGTCTGTCGTCTGGGCTGGCCAGGGGCTGGCAGGGGCCGGTCGGGGGCCAGCCTCCGGCGGCGGGGGCCTTGCGGAGCGGTGGAGCGGCCTCCCTCAAGACCGCCGGGCATCGACCTCGCGGCCAAGTGCGGCGAGCGTCGCCGACGGCTCGGGCTCGAACGAGGGTGCATCGCTCAGCACCCGCTGCGCGTCCGGCAGCCGGGCCAGCTCAGCCCGCGCGCGCTCCCGGATCGCCTCCAGATCGGGCAAAGGCGCGACCCGCCCTCCGCCGCGCAGGACCGGCACCAGAAGCGCCTCCGCCCCTTGTCCGGGCATCTCCCCCGCCGTCACCAACCGGTCGCGCAAAAGCCGCCCGTCCGCCCCGACCCGCCGGTGGATATCCGTCGGCCCCGGCGCGTAGGACTTGCCCTCGGAGCGTTTCCGCCGCGCGACCCCGCCAAAGGCCTTCAGCTTGTAGGCGCTGTCGAGGGCGGGCTCGTCCTTGGAGGTCACGAGCGCGGTGCCGAGGCCGAAACCGTCGATCGGCGCCCCGTCGGCCCGGATGGCGGCCAGCTTGTGCTCGTCGAGATTGCCGCTCGCCATGATCTTCACGTCCGTCAGCCCGCCACCATCGAGGATCCGCCGCACCTCGCGGGCCTCCGCCGCGAGGTCCCCGCTGTCCAGGCGCACGCCCTTGATCGCGATTCCCTCGGCGGCGAGCTCGGGCGCGATCCGCACCACCGTCTCGGCCGCCGCCCGGGTGTCGTAGGTATCGAGAAGAAAGGTCGTCTGATCCGGGCAGCGCCGCGCGAAAGCGAGAAAGGCCGCCGCTTCGCTCTTATGGGCGAGGATGAAGGAATGCGCCATCGTGCCGAAGAGCGGAATGCCGTAGCCCCGCCCCGCCGGCACGCTCGCGGTGCCGTCGAGCCCCGCGAGATAGGCCGCCCGGGCGGCGAATATCCCCGACGGGAGACCCTGCGCCCGGCGCAACCCGAAATCGACGAGCGGCCGGTCCGGCATGGCGAGGCGCATCCGCGCGGCCTTGCTCGCGACCATGGTCTGGAAGTTGATGAGGTTGAGAAGCGCGGTCTCGACGAGCTGGGCCGCGGGCAGCGGCGCGGTGATCCTGAGGAGGGGCGTCTGGTCGAAGACGACGGTGCCTTCGGGGACCGCATCGACATCGCCCGCGAAGCGGAAGCCCGCGAGATAATCGAGAAGCCGCTCGGAATACCGGCCGAGCCCGCGGAGCCAGTCGAGATCCTCCGCGCTCACCCGCGCGGTCTCGAGGAACCGCACCGCCTCGGCGAGCCCCGCCGCCAGCAGGAACCCCCGCGTCGGCGCGAGATTGCGCATGAAAAGCTCGAAGACCGCGGGCCCGGTCATGTCCTCGGCAAGATAGGCCTCGACCATGTTGAGTTGGTAGGCGTCGGTCGCGAGTAGCCCCGGGCTCATCGGCGGATCTCCGAGAGCGCGGCCGCGGTTGTCGCGCGGGCGCCGGCGGCGGCCATCCGGGCACGGGCGGCGGCGAGCGACCCGTCGAGGTCGATCGCGCGGCAGGCGTCATCGATCAAGACCGCCACGAAGCCCGCGCGCCGGGCGTCCTCCACCGACCAACCGACGCAGAAATCGGTGGCGAGCCCCGCGAAGAAGAGCCGCGAGAGCCCGCGTTCGCGCAGGTATCCTGCGAGCCCCGTGGACGTCGTGCCGTCGTTCTCGCGAAAGGCCGAATAGCTGTCGAGCGTGCGGCGGGTGCCTTTGCGGAGGATCAGGTCGAGCCGGTCGGTGTCGAGATCCCCGTGGAGCGCGGCGCCGGGCGTGCCTTGGACGCAGTGATCGGGCCAGAGGACCTGGGGGCCATAGGGCATCTCGACGGTCTCGAAAGGCGCGCGCCCCGGATGCTCCGAGGCGAAGGAGCTATGTCCCGCCGGGTGCCAATCCTGCGAGGCGACCACATGGGCAAAGTGCGGGATCAACCGGTTGACGATCGGAACGACCGCGGCCCCGTCGGGCACGGCGAGCGCGCCGCCCTCCATGAAATCCGGCTGCAGGTCGATCAGCACCAGGCAGTCGCCCGGCTCCGGGCGGAGCGCGTCGGCGGGCGCGGTCGGCAGGTCGCTCGGCTCGGTCATGGGCGGTCTCCCCGGTTGTGCGTGCGGGGACGCTAGCAAAGCGCGGCGCCGGGGGGAAAGGCCGTCTCCGGGCGCGGTAGAGAGGCGCGGCATTAAGTTTCTTCTTACGGTCGTGAAGTCATGCTACAAACAACCCATTGGCGAGTCATCGGGCGCTGCGTATCGCGCAAAGGGCAATTCACCCGGGGGAACGCATCATGACCGGCCTTCCTGGATCTTCGATCCTCAACAGCGACTTCGACTGCGACGACGCCTTCGACGCGGCCGGGCTCGGCGTCTCCGGCGACGCGGTGCTCGCGCTTGACACCGGTCGGAACGGCGCCGCGATGTTTGCAGGCACCGGCGGGCTCACGCTCGAGGAACTGACGCTCGCCGATCCGCTGACCGCGCTCACCATCGCCGTGCGGGTGCGCCTCGATGCGCCGGCGGTGAGCGATGCGGGGATCTTCTATTCCGGCGCGGCGACGGGCAGCGACGATGCGCTCGGGCTCCGCTTCGACGCGTCCGGCTGGCTGAGCGGCGGCGCGACGCGGGACCTCTTCAAGGCGTCGATCCGCACCAGCGAGGGCCAGACGGCGTTCGAATCCTCCGCCGGCGCGGCCCGGCCGGGCGCATGGATCGACCTTGCGCTCACCTGGCAATCCGGCGAGGCGCCCGCCCTCTGGATCGACGGGGTCCGCGACCTGCCCTCGGCACCGCCGGCCGCCCTCGGCGGCACGATCTCGGCCGAGGAGATCCGCGGGCTCGTATTCGGTGAGGGCGGCAAGGGAGAGGCGCTCAATGGCGCGCTCGACCATGTGGCGATCTTCGACACGGTGCTCGCCGACGCCGAAATCGCCGCGATCGCCGAAACGGGGCTTGCCGAAACGGGGCTCGACACCGGCGAGGACGCGGCCAACGATACGGGCAGCGACGGCACGCCAGGGTTCCTCACCGAATTCTACGCACTCGATTTCAGCCCGACGGCAATGGCCCAGATCGATTTCACCACCACCCCAGACGTGACCGAAGTGCGCGACCGGCTCGACTTCGACTGGAGTTTCGGCCGGTTCTGGGCGGGCGGGCCGAAAAACTTCTTCGCGGCCCGGTTCACCGGCGATCTCGCGGTCGAAACCGGTGGAACCTATACCTTTCAACTGACCGCTGACGACGGCGCGCAGCTCTTCATCGACGGCGAAAGGGTGCTGAACGATGTGAGCCTCAAGCTGACCACCGAGACGGTCGAGGTCGCGCTTACGCCCGGCATTCATGAGATCGAGGTCCTCTATTTCGAGCGCCAGCGGAAGGCGGGGCTCGAGCTCGATTGGGCGGGTCCCGATACGGGCGGCGCGCTCGTCAAACTCGACGCTGCTGCCGTCAGCCACGGCACCACCGAGACCGGCGATCCGGGCCCCTGCCCCGTCACCGGCGGGCCGATCTGTCACTGCTCGAAGGACGATACCCCCGAGGACACACCCGACGATACGCCCGGCGACACCCCCGCCGACGGCGGAGACGGCGATCCGCAACCGGGCGCCAATTCCCCGCCCGTCGCCCTCGACGACGCGGTCGACGCGGTCCCGACCATGGGCATGCTGCACGTGCCGGTGGCCGATCTTCTGGCCAATGACAGCGATCCCGACGGCGATACGCTGAGCCTCGTCGCCCTCGACGGCGCGGTCTGGCACGGCGATGAGATCATGGTCGAGGATGCCGACGGCGACGGCGTGGCCACGTTCTCCTACACGGTCTCGGACGGGCAGGCGACCGCCACGGCCGAGGTCAGGGTCACGGTCCCGAATTCGGGCGACGACGTCGAGGCTTTCGTCCAAGCGGTGCTGAGCGCGCCCGAGCACGGCGGCGGCCACCACCACGGCACGGACCCGCTCAAGGCGGCCGAGCACGACAAGCTGCTCGATCTCGTCCCCCGCGCGGCGTCGAGCCATATCGCCGTCGCCGACGGCGACTGGAGCGATCCGTTCACCTGGTACCAAGGTCGCATGCCCGAGGACGGCGCCAAGGTGCTGATCCCCGAGACGATCTCGGTCACCGTCGATGGCGAGAGCGCGGCGCGTCTCTCGACGCTGCGGATCGACGGCGCGCTCTCCTTCGCGACCGATACCGACACCCGGCTCGTGCTCGAGACCCTGGTGCTGACGCCGGGCGGGCGGCTCGAGATCGGCACCGAAGCCGCGCCCATCGCCGCCGACGCGACCGCCGAGATCGTGATCATCTCCGACACGCCGGGCGCGCTGCCCGAGGCGACGATGGCCCGCGGGATTGTCACCCACGGGACCGTCTCCATCGTCGGCGCGGACAAGCTCGACCACACGGTTCTCGCGGGCGACGCCAAGGCCGGCGACACCACCCTCACCCTGGCCGAAACCCCGTCCGGTTGGCAGATCGGCGACCGGATCGTGCTCGCGGGCACGTCCTATGACAGCGACGGCTCGGATGCGGACAACAGCCGCTTCCGCGACGAGGTGCTGGAGATCACCGCGATCGAAGGGCGCACGGTCAGCTTCGTCAATGCCGACACCGGCGGCAGCGCGCTCCGCTTCGACCACACGATCCCCGAGGGCTACGGCGACCGCTTCGAGATCCCCGTCGGCAACATCACCCGCAACGTCGTCGTCGCGTCGGAGGGCGGCAAGGACACGCCCGTTCCCGACCGCGGCCATGTGATGTTCATGCATTCGAACGACGTCGTCGTGAAGCACGCGGGCTTCGTCGGGCTCGGCCGGGCGGACAAGAACCTGCTCGTGGACGATCCGGGCACCAATGTGGACGGCTCGCTCGGGCTCGACGGGACCGAGGAGGGCACGAACCCCCGGGGCCGGTACTCGGTCCACTTCCACCGTACGGGCACGGACCCGGCGCAGGGGCCGGCCATTGCCGAGGGCCTCGCCGTCGAGGGCTCTCCGGGCTGGGGCATCGTCCACCATGACAGCCATCTCGATCTGTCGGACAGCGTCGTCTTCGACGTGCTCGGCTCGGGCATCGTCGCCGAGGCGGGCAACGAGATCGGCCGCTGGGCGAACAACCTCACGATCAAGACGACGGGCGACGACCGGGACCAGCCGGATTTCGACGGCTCGGCCCGGGTGCCGGTCTTCGATTTCGGCTTCAACGGCGAGGGCTACTGGATCCAGGGCGCGCCACTCGTCGAATTCGTCGACAACAAGGCCGCCTCGGCGAACGGCGCCGCGCTCGAGATCTTCACCGACGTGGACGGCAACCGGAACAAGGACGTGAACGGCGCCACAGTCGCCGTCGCGACCCTCGCCCCCGAGCAGCGCGATGCTTTCTTGGCCGCCGGCTATGCGCTCGAGGACAAGATCGATATCCGCGCCGCGATCTCGCCAGGGATCTCCGGCTTCGAGGCGATCAACTCGAAGAAGGGCATCGAGTTCTGGAACCACATGCGCAATGACGACGGCGTTCTCAGCTTCTTCGGCGGGGACGGCCACGATCTGCGCACCGAGGTGTCGGATTTCGAGCTCTGGAACATCTGGGGCGAAGGGATCTTCACCCAGTACTCGACGCAAGTGGATTTCGTGAACGGCGTGATCGTCGGCAATCCGGACGATCCGGTCGCGTTCCGGCCCGGGATCAACGGCGGCGGGCTCGGCCGCGGGATCGGCTCGAACGGCCCGGCCCACGATCTAGAATACCGCAATCTCGAGATCGACGGCTTCGAGGTCGGCCTCCGCCTGCCGCAAGAAGCCGGCGGCTTCGGCGGCCCGTCGGTGCCCTATTTCGACTTCAACGGCACCGAAGTCTACGACCTCACCGTCGCGAACGTGGACAGCGTGTTCGGCAACACCCAGGCCACATGGGCGGACCCGGAAGCGTTCCCGAACTTCATCGATCTCTCCGGGCTCTCCCTCGGCGAGGGCGTGCCGACGGGCGAACTGCCGACTGCCGCCTTCGACGTCGAGGGTCTCGGCGGCCCGGGCGCCGTCCGCTTCGACGCGAGCGCCTCGTCCGACGCCGATCCGAACCCGGCGATCCGCGTCGCCGACAACGCGATCGCCGCCTATGTCTGGGATTTCGACATCGACGGCACGCCAGACGCCGTCGGGCGCTGGGTCACCCACAGCTTCGGGGCCCCGGGCAGCTACGAGGTCGCTCTCACGGTCTGGGACAGCGACGGCCAGTCGGGCACGACCACCGAGACCGTCGAGGTCACCGCGCGCGCCTATGACAACCTGCTGCAAGACGGCGGCTTCGATGCCCCGCTCGGCGACAGCCCCTGGTACGCGATCAACCCCTCGATCCTGAACCAGGGCTGGAAGACCACCGGCTGGAGTGTCGCGGACGGCGCCGCCGCCGCGCCGCTCACACGCCCGATCAACAACGGTCTACAGCAGGTGCTCCTCGACAATGGCGGGCGGCAGGGACTGCAGGAGTTCCGCTTCGATCTCGACTACAGCTATTTCTCGGACACCGAGGGGCGGTATCTCGACGTTGCCGTCTGGGGCTTCGATACCGAGTTCAAGCACAATGCCGGGCACGATCGGCTCGCGGGCGAAGCGGCGATCCCGATGGAGGGCGAGCTCCTTTACTTCGAGCGGTTCGGGGACACGGATGGCTGGGAGAGCCAATCCGCGCTCCTCGACTTTAAGGACGGCTACAAGTTCGTCACCGTGTCGTTCCAATTCGAGGGGCGGTTCGGCGATGCCGATGCGGTGCGCCCGGGCGATGCGATCCGGATCGACAACGTGGCAATCGACGATCAGGGCCTTGTGCCGCAGATCCTGCCGGCCGAGTTCGTCGACGAGCCCGCGATCCTCTAAGCCGGGTTGACGGGCGGGCGGACGCACGCACGGGCCGGCGGACGCACGGGCGGGCGGATGCGGGCCGGGCTCCGCCCCGCCGCCCGGTCCGCGCCTATTCGGCCGCCTGGGCCATCGGGTTGTTCGGATGCGTCGTCCAGTCGGCGGGCTCTGCCACGACCGGGCGCCCGGTGCGCGGATCGATCGTGCCCGCGGGCAGCCGCTCCATGGTGATGCAGCCCTCCACCGGACAGACATTCACGCAGAGATTGCACGCCACGCAGGCGGCATCGACGACGGTAAAGACCCGCTCGGGCGACATGGCAATCGCCTGGTGGCTGGTATCTTCGCAGGCCGCGTAACAGCGGCCGCATTTGATGCAGGCCGTCTGGTCGATCCGCGCCTTGGTCACGAAGTTGAGGTTCAGATACTGCCAGTCGGTCACGTTCGCCACGGCGCGCCCGCGGATCGCCCCGAGCCCGTCATGGCCCTTCTCGTCCATCCAGGCGGCGAGCCCGGTCGCCATCTCCTCGACCACGCGGAACCCATAGGTCATCGCTGCGGTGCAGACCTGAACGGTGCCGGCGCCGAGCGCGATGAACTCGGCCGCATCGCGCCAAGTGGTGATCCCGCCGATCCCCGAGAGCGGGAGCCCGGAGGTCTCCGGGTCGCGGGCGATCGCGGCCAACATGTTGAGCGCGATGGGTTTGACCGCCGGCCCGCAATAACCGCCATGGGTGCCTTTGCCGTCGATCGAGGGCTCGGGGCTGAAGCTGTCGAGATCGACCGAGGTGATCGAGGAGACCGTGTTGATCAGGGAGACCGCGTCGGCGCCGCCGGCCTTGGCCGCGCGGGCCGGATAGCGGATATCGGTGATATTGGGCGTGAGCTTCACGATCACCGGCATCCGGGTGTGCGTTTTGCACCAGCGGGTGACCATCTCGATGTAATCGGGGACCTGGCCGACGGCCGACCCCATGCCGCGCTCGGACATGCCGTGCGGGCAGCCGAAATTCAGCTCGATGCCGTCGGCGCCCGTCTCTTCGACCCGGGCCAGGATCGCGCGCCAGCTCTCCTCGTCGCAGGGCACCATCAGCGAGACGACCATCGCCCGGTCGGGCCAGGCGCGCTTGACCTCTTTGATCTCGCGAAGGTTCACCTCGAGCGGCCGGTCGGTGATGAGCTCGATATTGTTCATGCCGAGGACCCGCCGGTCCGCCCCATAGACGACGCCGTAACGCGGCCCGTTCACATTCACGCAATGCGGGTCGAGGCCGAGCGTCTTCCAGACGACGCCGCCCCAGCCGGCGCGGAAGGCGCGCTCGACATTGTATTTTTTGTCCGTCGGCGGCGCGGAGGCAAGCCAGAAGGGGTTCGGGCTTTTGATGCCCACGAAATCGGTTCTCAGATCGGCCATCTTATCCTCCCACGTCCAGGATCGGCTCAAAGCCGCCCATGATCATCCGTTTGCCGTCGAAGGGCATGGGCCCTGCGTCTTCAAAGCGCGGATCCGTCCTCATCTTCGCCATCGCCGCGTCGCGGGTGGCGCGGTCGGGCCACTCGATCCAGGAGAAGACGACCGTCTCCCCGGCTGCGCATTTGACGGCCATCGGAAAGGACGTGACCGCGCCCTCGGGCACATCGGCGCCCCAGGCCTCGACCACGCGGGTGGCGCCGTATTCGCGGAAGATCGCGGCGAACTGGGCCGCGTGCTCGCCATAGGCGGCGCGGCTTTCGGTCGGCACGGCGACGACGAACCCGTCGACGAAGGACATGGCAAAGGCCTCAGGTGTTGGCGAATAAGGGGGCGGCGCCGGGGATCGCGTCAAGCAGCCGCCGATGCGCAGTCCGCGTCAGGCAAGGCCCGCCGGTGGACGGGACAGGATGTTCCCTAACCGGATCGAAGAGATCGTCCATGCTCCTTCGCCTTTCGGCGTCCGCTTCGGCAACGGAGATCCCGACCGCCTCCCCGACCGTTTCAAGATATGCCTCCGCGTCCGCCCCAGCGACGAGGTCGCGTGTCTTTGTCGCCCTGGCCATGCCGCCCTCCCGTCGGACTATCCTTGCGCCAGTGCAGCGGGGCGTCCGCCCGAGGTCAAGGCTTTTCGCGGACCGCTGCGGTCAGCCGAGATAGCGCCAGTAGGCGAAACCGAGGAGGCCGACGATCGCGGAGACGCCGACCGCGGCCTGCAGCGCCTTGTGCTTTCGGCCGGTGAGCAGATGGGCGATCAAGAGGACGATGGTCAGGACGCCGAAGATCAGGCTGATCCAGGTGGCGAGCAACGTGGGGTTCATGGACAGACTCCGTTGTTGACGGGGTTCAAACGACCGAAGCTGTGTGTCGGTTGCACGCGCCGATCCCTGATCGGCCCCTATCGGCTCAGATCGCGGATCCGTTGGGCGCCGAGCTCGGTCAGCCGGTACATGGTCGCACCGGCCGGGTCGCCGAGCGTCGGCTCGCCCATGCTAAGCCAGCCCGCATAGAGCGCGAGTTCCCAGAAGCGGTGGGTTGCGCCCGGGCCGCCAACCGCGATCCGCCGGCCGTCGGTGAAGGCGAGCTGACGGAGGCTCGAGGCGAAGATCGGATCGAGGCTGCGGAAGGCGGCAGCGGCGCCCCGGTCGTCCTCGGTATAGGGCACCGACGGGTCGCCGGCCGCGGGGGCGGCGACGCCGAGGAGAAGCCCGGCGAGGGCCAGCGTCAGATGCCGGCGAACGACTTGCGGGCGACGGGAGGGATCGGACATGGGGCGGGTCTCCTTTGCACGCGCTCGGACTGCGGGCCGCGTGGCCCATCCTTCACGCCATGGCAGGGCGAGGGCCGGAATTGCGCGTGGCCGGGACCGAAGTCCCACGCGCACCGAGGCGCCGGCCACGCCTCAGCCCGAAGAGAGGGCACGGTGGATGCTCTCCGCCGCGTCCCGGCCCTCGGCGACCGCGGTCACGGTCAAATCGTCGCCGCCGGCCGCGCAGTCCCCCGCCGCCCAGACGCCCGGCCGCGACGTGCGGCCCTCCGCATCGACGGCGATCTTGCCGCCTTCGAGCGCGATCCCGGCGGGCGCGTCCAACGTCTGGCCGATGGCCGTGAAGACCTGATCGGCGGCGAGGCGAAAATGTTCGCCCGTGCCCTCGAGCCCGGCCGCCCCGGTGCGGGTGTATTCGAATTCGACCTCGCGCACCGCGCCGTTGCCATGCACCGCGACCGGCCGCGCCCAGAACCGGAAGGCGACGCCGCGGGCGGCGGCGTGGGCCTGTTCCTTGCCCGAGGCGGGCATGGCTTCGCGGCCCCGGCGATAGACGAGGGTGACGGTTTCCGCACCGAGCGCCTTCGATTGGACGGCCGCGTCGATGGCGGTCATGCCGCCGCCGATCACGACGACCCGGCGGCCGACGGGAAGGCGCGCCACGTCCTCGGCCTGGCGAAGCTCGGCGATGAAGCCGACCGCGTCGCGCACGCCGTCGCGGTCTTCCCCTTGGGCGCGCAGGGCGTTGACGCCGCCGAGCCCCATGGCGAGGACGACCGCGTCATGCGCCGCGGCGAGCGTATCGAGCGTGAGGTCTCGGCCGAGCGCCCCTCGGCGGATCTCGATCCCGCCGATGCCGAGCAGCCAGTCGATCTCGGCCTGGGCGAAGTCGTCGACGGTCTTGTAGGCGGCGATCCCGTATTCGTTGAGCCCGCCCGGCTTGTCTTGGGCGTCATGGACCGTGACCGCGTGCCCGTGCATGGCGAGGCGATGCGCGGCCGAGAGCCCCGCCGGTCCGGCCCCAACGACGGCGATGCGTCGGCCGCTCTCCGGCGCCCGGGCAAAGGGTTGCGGGCCCGCGCCCATCGCCGCGTCGGTCGCAAAACGTTGCAAACGGCCGATCTCGACGGGCTTGCCCTCGGCGATCTCGCGGACGCAGGCCTCTTCGCAGAGCGTCTCGGTCGGGCAGACGCGGGCGCACATGCCGCCGAAGATGTTCTGCGTAAGGATCGTCTTCGCGGCGTCCACCGGCCGGCCCGCCTGGATCTGGCGGATAAAGAGCGGGATGTCGATCTCGGTCGGGCAGGCGGCGATGCACGGCGCGTCGTGGCAGAAATAGCAGCGGTCGGCGGCGACGAGCGCTTCGTGGCCCGAGAGCGGCGGGTGCAGGTCGGCGAAATTGAGGGCGAGCGCCTCGGCGTCGAGGCGCCCGGGCGCGATGCCGGGGGTGAGGGCGGGCTGGCTCATCGGTCGTCTCCTCTCGGTCAGGAGACCGAGACTGCCGGATGCGGCCGCCCTGTCAATCGCGATGCCGCGCCGGGCCTTTCCCGGGAAGAGGCGCGAGGGGACGACGGCACCCCCCCCACGCCCCGCACCTCAGCGATCGTTCGCGGCGCGGCGCAAGGGTTCACCCTGCACCAGCCCGGCGCCCGTTTGCGCGGCCTCGACGGCAAGCGGCGCTTGCTCCCGACGCCGGACGATCTCGCGCATGAGGAAATCGAGCTCGCCCATCCGCATCACGATCAAGCTTGGGTCGTCGCCGGCTGTCGAAGGGGGTACCGCCGCGCGGGTAATCACCAGCGCGTAGTCGGTCTCGAGAATGCGGGTCCAGCCGGCATAGGTGTCGCGTTCGGCCTCCGAGACGGGCGCAGCCGAGCAGCGCGGAAAGACGGGCATCGCCGAGACGGTCGCCGGCCCCTCGGCGACAAGCCGGGGGGTATCGCCCGAGGCGCCCTCGACGGCGGCAACCCGCCAGCGGGCGGTGCGCAACGCCTCGGCCACTTCGCGCGCAAAGCGGGCCTCCCGATCATCCTCGGCCAGAGGGGCGGCCGCGGGCGCCGCGGCTATGACGGCGGTCTCGGGCGCGTCACGCCCCCGCAGCCGTTTGAAGCTATCCCAGTAAATCAGGATCCCGCCGAAGCCGCCGGCGGTGAGCGCGATGACGGCGATACTGGTCGGGAGCGTATCCGGCAGCACCACCGACACGACCAAGGCGCCGATCGGCGCCGCAACGACGAGCGATATCCAAAGATGAAAACCAAAAAGGACGGCGTGCGAGCCGAGACGCGACGTGGACATGGGGAACTCCTACAGATTTGTCCAAACTATGGCAGAATGTGGCAAAAAGCTGGCCGAGGTCAAGCGGGACCGGCGGCCGGCTTTGCCGCAGTCCCGTGCCGGATCGGCACGTCTGCCCCGATCCGCGTCGCCCGGCGCTTGACCCGCGCAACCGGGCAGGCAAGCCTCTCCAAAGCGAATGCGGGAGGCAGGGATGGATAGAAGCAACCTCAAGGTGAACGGCGCGCGCCTCTGGGACAGCCTGATGGAGATGGCCCAAATCGGACCCGGGATCGCCGGCGGGAACAACCGCCAGACGCTAAGCGATGCGGATGCCGAGGGCCGTGCGCTCTTTCAAAGCTGGTGCGAGGCGGAGGGCCTGCAGATGGGCGTCGATCGCATGGGCACGATGTTCTTCCGCCGGGAGGGGGCGGAACCGGATGCCCTGCCCGTCTATGTGGGCAGCCATCTCGACACCCAACCGACCGGCGGTAAGTACGATGGCGTGCTCGGGGTGCTCGGCGCGCTCGAGCTGGTCCGCTCGCTGAACGAACTCGGGGTGAAGACCCGCCGGCCCATCGTCGTTACCAATTGGACGAACGAGGAAGGCACCCGTTATGCGCCGCCGATGCTCGCCTCAGGGGTGTTCGCGGGGGTGCATGCGCTCGACTGGGCTTACGGGCTCGAAGACGCCGAGGGAAAGCGCTTCGGCGACGAGCTGTCGCGCATCGGCTGGCGCGGCGACGAAGAGGTGGGCGCGCGGCAAATGCATGCCTTCTTCGAGCTGCACATCGAACAGGGTCCGATCCTCGAAGCCGAAGGCGTCGATATCGGCGTGGTGACCCACGGCCAGGGGCTGCGCTGGATCGAATGCACGGTGACCGGCCGCGAGAGCCATACCGGCTCGACCCCGATGCCCATGCGGCGGAACGCCGGGCGCGCGCTCGCGCAGCTGACCGAGCGGGTGCACGAGATCGCCATGGCACATCAGCCGAACGCGGTCGGCGCCATCGGCCATATCGAGGTCTATCCCAACAGTCGGAACATCATCCCCGGCCGGACGGTCTTTACGATCGATTTCCGCAGCCACCTGCTCGAGACGCTCGAGGCCATGGTCGCCGAGTTCGACGCCGCCGCGCCCGATATCTGCGCGGCGCTCGGCTGCAGCTTCGAGAGCCGGATCACCGGGCGCTTCGACCCGCCCGCCTTCGACGCGGGGTGCCTGGAGATGATCCGCGGGGCGACCGACCGGCTCGGCTATACGCGGCGCGACATCGTCTCGGGCGCGGGCCACGACGCCTGCTGGATCAACCGGGTCGCGCCGACGGCGATGATCATGTGCCCTTGCGTCGACGGGCTCAGCCACAACGAGGCCGAAGAGATCACGCCCGAATGGGCCGAGAAGGGCACCAATGTCCTCCTCCACGCCGTCCTCGAAGCCGCCGAGGTGGTGAGCTGAACGCGATGGGGTTATTTTTGACTTCGAGTTTCGGAGGCCGGCATGACTGACAACATCGCTCTTGAACACTTGCGCGCGATCCGCACCACGCAGGACCGTCACACGGAGATGCTGATGGAGTTGAAGACCCGCGTCGGCTTCCTCGAACAGCAATACGCGAGCCTTTCTCAGCGGGTCGACCGCATCGATGATCGAACGGATCGGATCGAGAAGCGCCTCGATCTGGTGCAAGTGTGAGCATGGAGAGTGGGCGGACCGCCGGTCCAGGCGCAGGCCCCGGCGCCGATCTCGACGGGATGGAACACGCGGAACTCCTCGCCGTGGCACGGGCCATGCGCGTCGCGATCCGCGCCCATCGGGATGCGAGCGGGCACGATCTCTGCTGGCATCACCCCGATATGTGGGCGCTCCTGCCCGATACCCCGACCGGCGGCTCTGCGGGTCGCCCCGAGGTGCCCGACTGGCCACAATTTCTGCGGGGCTGCATCCGGTACCGGCAGGCGCTCGACGCCGAGCTGGCCGATGCCCCGCGCATCGACAGGGAGTTCGAACCGTGACCAAGGTGATCAAGGGCGGGACGGTCGTGACCGCCGACCGCAGCTGGAAGGCCGATGTGCTGATCGAGGGCGAAAAGGTCGCCGAGATCGGCGAGGGCCTGACCGGCGACGAGGTCATCGACGCCGCCGACGCTTACGTCATCCCGGGCGGCATCGACCCGCACACCCATCTCGAGATGCCCTTCATGGGCACGCGGGCGGCCGAGACCTTCACCTCGGGCACGTTCGCGGCGGCGGCGGGCGGCACCACCATGATCGTCGATTTCGTGCTGCCGGGCGCGGACGGCTCGCTCGTGACCGCGATGGAGGAGTGGGACGCGCGGGCGCTCCCGCAGATCACCGTCGATATCGGCTATCACATGGCGATCACCGGCTGGTCCGAGCGCATCTGGACCGAGATGGAGGAGGTCGTCCGCCGCGGCGTGAACACCTTCAAGCATTTCATGGCCTATAAGGGCGCGTTGATGATCGAGGACGACGAGATGTTCGCCTCGTTCCGGCGCTGTGCCGAGCTCGGCGCGCTGCCGCTCGTTCATGCGGAGAACGGGGACATCGTCGCCGAGCTGCAACGGAAATACCTGGCCGACGGCGTCACCGGGCCCGAGGGGCATGCCTTCAGCCGACCGCCCGAAGTCGAAGGCGAAGCCGCCAACCGGGCGATCATGATCGCGGATGCGGCGGGTGTGCCGCTTTATGTCGTGCATGTTTCCTGTGAGCAGGCGCACGAAGCGATCCGGCGCGCCCGCCAGAAAGGCATGCGGGTCTATGGCGAGCCGCTCATCCAGCATTTGGTGCTCGACGAGGGCGCGTATTTCGACCGCGACTGGATCCATGCGGCGCGCCGGGTGATGTCCCCGCCTTTCCGCTCGAAAGCGCATCAGGACGGGCTCTGGGCCGGGCTGGCGGCGGGCTCGCTGCAGGTGGTGGCGACCGATCACGCGGCCTTTTCCACCGAGCAAAAGCGCATGGGGGTCGACGACTTCACCCGGATCCCGAACGGCACCGGCGGGCTCGAAGACCGCTTACCCGTGCTCTGGACCCGGGGCGTCGAGAGCGGCCGTCTGACGCCCGAAGAGTTCGTCGCCGTCACCTCTACCAATATCGCCAAGATCCTGAATATCTATCCCAAGAAAGGCGCGATCGTCCCGGGCGCGGATGCGGATCTTGTCGTCTGGGATCCGAAGCTGTCGAAGACGATCCAGGCCGCGACGCAAAAATCGATCATCGATTACAACGTGTTCGAAGGGGTCGAGGTGAATGCGCAGCCCCGCTTTACGCTTTCCCGCGGCGAGGTGGTCTTTGCGCACGGCTCCAACAGTGCGCCGCAGCCGGGCCGGGGACGCTTCGTGCCGCGGCCGGCCTTCCCCTCGGCGGCGCGGGCGCTGTCGACCTGGAAGGCGCTGACGAGCCCCCGCAAGGTCGAGCGCGACCCGACCAACATTCCCTCGGGCGTCTGATGGGCTGGCCCGACCGGCGTTTTGCAGATCTCGCCGAGATCGAGCACCCCATCGTGCAGGCGCCGATGACGGGGACCTGCACGCCGGCGCTCGCGGCGGCCGTGTCGAATGCCGGCGGGCTGGGCTCGATGGGGCTGGCCTTCAAGTCGCACGAGACCCGGGTCCGCGAGATTGCGGATCTCGCAACGCGCACCAACCGGGGCTTCAACCTGAATTTCTTCGCCAACCGCGCGGCGGTGGAGGGGGCGCCCCCGCTCGAGCCGGCGCGGGCGGCGGTCGCGCCCGGCTTTGCAGCGCTCGGCCTCGGCGCAGTGCCCGCCGACGCGCCCGAGCCTGGCGACGGGTTCGGCGCAGAGGAGCTCGCGCTTCTGCTCGAGACCCGCCCGAAGATCGCGACGTTCCATTTCGGCTTTCCCGACGCCGGGGCCATTTCGGCGTTGAAGGATGCGGGCATCCGGCTCGGCTCCACGGCGACCACCACGGCGGAGGCCGAGGCCATCGAAGCGGCCGGGCTCGATTTCGTGATCGCCCAGGGGTTCGAGGCAGGCGGGCATCGCGGGGCGCATGCCCCCACCGAGGCCGATGGCGGCGTCGGCACGCTCGCGCTCGGGCCTCAGATCGCCGACGCGGTCGGGCTGCCTGTCGTGGCGGCGGGCGGCATCGCCGACGGGCGCGGGATCGCGGCGGCCTTTGCGCTCGGCGCCTGCGGCGTGCAGCTCGGCACGGCGTTCCTCCGCTGCCCCGAGGCCGCGACCGATGCGCCCCGGCGCGCCCGTCTGGCCGCGGCGCGCGACACCGACACGGTGGTCTCGCCCATCGTCTCGGGCCGGGCCAACCGGATTGCCGTCGGGCCCGGTCTGCGCAAGGTGGCGGCTGCGGGCGTGGCGACCCTCCCGTTTCCGTCGCAATATGCGCTCTCGGGCCCGCTCCGGGAAGCCGGCGGCGAGGCCTATGCCGCGCATCAGTACGGGCAAGCGGCGGCGCTTGCGCGTGCGGTCCCGGCGGGAGAGCTTTTGGAGGCGCTGGCGGCGGAAGCGCGCGCCCGGATGACGTGGCTCGGCCGCGCGTGAGCCGACCGGCGACGCAGCCGGCGCAAGGTTTGGGCGAGGGGATTGACCGCAAGCGGGACCTCGGGCTTCATGGTGCGGCGCAATATGGGAGCGGCAATGCTGGAGCAGGCCGGGTCTGAAAAGGCCGGGGAACCGACGGTCGGGACGTCTGCTGACGGCGCCGCCATGGCGGCGGTCGAGGCCCGCGGGCTCGGCCTGACCTTTGCGACGGGCGATGGCCCGGTGGTTGCCCTCAAGGGCGTCGATCTCACCATCGCGCGGGGGGATTTCGTCGCCTTCATCGGGCCGTCCGGCTGCGGGAAGACAACGTTCCTGCGCCTGGTCGCTGGGCTCGAACACCCGACCGAGGGCGAAATCCGGGTGAACGGCATGACGCCCGACGCGGCCCGCCGGGCCCGGGCCTATGGCTATGTCTTCCAGGCGCCGGCGCTCTATCCCTGGCGGACGGTGGGCGCGAATGTGCGCCTGCCGCTCGAGATCATGGGCGTGCCGCGGCGCGAGCGCATGGCCCGGACCGCCCGGGTGCTTGCGCTCGTCGGTCTGGATGGGTTCGAGCGCAAATATCCCTGGCAGCTCTCCGGGGGCATGCAGGCCCGCGCCTCGGTCGCCCGGGCGCTTTCCTTCGACGCGGGGATCCTGTTGATGGACGAACCCTTCGGCGCGCTCGACGAGATCGTCCGGGACCGGTTGAACGCGGAACTCCGCGCCCTCTGGGCCGAGACCGGAAAGACCGTGGGCTTCGTCACCCATTCGATCCCGGAGGCGGTTTTCCTCGCGACCCGGATCGTCGTCATGAGCCCGCGCCCCGGCCGCATCGCCGATGTGATCGAGAGCCCGCTGCCGCGCGAGCGGCCGCTCGAGATCCGCGAAAGCCCGGAATTCCTCGAGGTCGCCCGGCGGGTCCGCGAGGGCCTTCGCGCCGGTCAGAGCGCGGCGCCGTGACCTGGGCGAGAACCCGCGCGCTGCCGGTGCTCGTGGTCCTCACCGTGATCCTCGCGGCATGGTACGTGGGTGCGGTGATCCTCAACGCGCCGTGGGAGCGCGACCAAGCCGCCCGCGCCGGCACCGAGGTGAGCACGGTCCAGCTCCTTGCCGGGACGATGTCCCAAGCGCGGCCCGTCCTGCCCGCCCCCCATCAGATTGCCCTCGAGATCTGGGAGACGACCGCCGAGAAACGCATCACCTCGCCCCGGTCCCTCGTCTATCATGCGCAGATCACGCTCTCGTCCACGCTGCTCGGCTTTGCCATGGGGGCGCTCCTCGGCATCGCGCTCGCCATCGGGATCGTGCATTCGCGGGTGATGGCGCTCTCGGTCATGCCGTGGGTGATCGCGAGCCAGACCGTCCCGATCCTCGCGATCGCGCCGATGATCATCGTGGTGCTCTACAATCTCGAGGTGTCGGGTCTCGCGGCGACGGCGGCGATCTCGGCCTATCTGTCCTTCTTTCCGGTGGTGGTCGGCATGGTGAAGGGCCTGCGCAGCCCGGAGCCCATCGCCCTCGATCTGATGGCCACCTATTCGGCGAGCCCGGCCCAGACGCTCTGGAAGCTCCGCCTGCCGGCCGCGCTGCCCTTTCTCTTCCCGGCGCTCAAGATCGCGGTGGCAGCAGCGCTCGTCGGCGCGATCGTCGGCGAGTTGCCCACGGGCGCCCAGGGCGGCTTCGGCGCGCGCATGTTGAACGGCAGCTATTACGGGCAGGTGCTGATCATCTGGTCAGCGCTGGTGGGCGCCGCGATCTGCGCGGGGGGGCTCGTCGGGCTGATCGGCCTGGCGGAGCGGCTGGCGCTCCGGCGCCACCGGGGAGCGGCATGAGGCATGCGGATGCGTGGTGGGACGCCTATCACTCGGTCAAGATCTTCATGATGTCGCTCGGCCTCCCCGTCGTGATCTTCGCCGCCCTCGCCGTCTGGCTCGGCGGCTGGTGGCTCAACTGGCGGCTCAGCCGGTCGGACCATCCGGCCGCCCGCGCCGCCATCCCGGTCATCTTCGGCCTCACCCTGCTCGCGCTTTGGGAGATCGTCGTGCGCGGCTTCGCGGTGCCGCAGGTGATCCTGCCGGGGCCCTCGGCCATCGCCGCGGCGATCGCCGCGAACACCGGGCTCCTTTGGGCGGATTTCTGGCAAACCGTCGTCCGTTCCGTGCTGCCGGGCTATGCGATCGGCTGCGGTGCCGGGATCGCCGTCGCGCTCGCCACGGACCGCTCGCCCTTTCTGCAGCGGGGGCTTTTGCCCATCGGCACGCTTGCGGCGGCGCTGCCCATCGTCGGGATCGCGCCCATCATGGTGATGTGGTTCGGCTTCGACTGGCAGTCGAAGGCCGCGGTGGCCGCGCTCATGTGCTTCTTCCCGATGCTGGTCAACACCATCCAGGGGCTGCGGGCGGCAGATCGCGCCGAGGCAGAACTCTTGGTCACCTATGCGGCGAGCTATGGGCAGGCGCTCCGGCGGCTCCGCTGGCCTGCGGCGATGCCCTTTGTCTTTGCGGGCCTCAAGGTCTGCACGACGCTCGCGCTGATCGGCGCCATCGTCGCCGAGTTTTTCGGCACGCCGACCGTGGGCATCGGCTTTCGGATTTCGACCGGAATCGGCCGGCTCGCGCTCGACATGGTCTGGGCCGAGATCGCGGTGGCCGCGCTGGCGGGGACCGCGTTCTACGCCCTCGTGGCGGCGGCGGAGCGGGCGGTGACGTTCTGGCACCCCTCGATGCGCGGCTGAGCGGCACCCCCGAGGACTGCTGCGCTTTGGGGCGCCGTGCAACAGTTTCTAATTGTTGTCGCGGTGCCGCTGTGATTATTTTGGCTTGTCGAAAGTTCGACCATTCGGGAAAATCGGGGAGAATGGCTATGAAAAACACCTTCGTTGTTACCGCTGCTGCCTTTGCGCTGGCGATCGGAATGCCTCTCCAGGCGCAGTCGGCGACCCAGTTGATTGTCAACGGGAGCTTCGAGGATGGCCTTAATGGTTGGTCCTGTGTTGCTGAATCTTGTCGTGTACTCTCGAGTGCAGGTGCCATTTTGCCGAGTGACGGATCGTCTCTGTTCGTCGGGTTTCAGAACGACGGATTTGCCACGCTCAGCCAGACGATCGACACCGTGGCGGGGACAACCTATGACTTCGCTTTCTTTTCTGCCACGACTTTAAATGTCGTTGGGAACGAATTGCGCTATTCGCTTGACGGCGGGGCCGAGGTGGAGATTCCGCGGCCCGTCGGCGTCCTCGAACAAACGACGGACAGCTTCATCGCGAGCGGCACGACGTCGGTGATTTCAATTTTCTTCGAGACCAACACTGGTAACGGCGGCTGGGGGATCGACCAGGTGTCGGTGATGGCTGCCGACGTGCCGTCCGAGGTGCCGCTGCCGGCGACCGCGCCTCTTCTGGCGGCCGCGCTCGGCGTCTTCGGTCTCGCTGGCCTGCGCCGCCGCGCCCGAAGCTGACGCAGCGGCCGGCGGCGCGGCCCGCCACCCTCCGCACCTCTCCCCGGAGCGCCCGGGCCGCCCGGAGCGCTTGATCTCCCGAGTATTTCTTGGGATCGTTTGGTGCGGCGCGGCAAAAAGCGCACGTGCCGCCAACAGGGAGAACACAGATGCGGACCATTTTCTTTGCCGGCCTCGCGGCCGCGCTCACCACGCCGGCGCTCGCCGCCGACGAGATCACGCTGCAACTCAAATGGGTGACCCAGGCGCAGTTCGCCGGCTATTACGTGGCCGCCGACCAAGGCTTCTACGATGAGGAAGGCCTCGACGTCACGATCAAGCCCGGCGGACCCGACATCGCGCCCGCGCAGGTGCTCGCGGGCGGCGGCGCGGATGTGATCCTCGACTGGATGCCGTCGGCGCTTGCGACCCGCGAAAAGGGCCTGCCGGTCG
This sequence comes from Paracoccaceae bacterium, assembly GCA_050331395.1. Lineage (GTDB taxonomy): Bacteria > Pseudomonadota > Alphaproteobacteria > Rhodobacterales > Rhodobacteraceae > Thermohalobaculum. The sequence continues at coordinate 2,486 of JBHJGX010000096.1, read as the reverse complement.
TGAATATCGCGCAGCCCTTCAAGCGCTCGGGGATGATGCTGACCTGCCTGAAGGAGACCGGGATCGAGACGCCCGAGGATCTGCGCGGGCATACGCTTGGGGTCTGGTTCTTCGGCAATGAGTATCCGTTTCTGTCGTGGATGAGCCAGCTCGGCATCCCGACCGATGGATCGGCCGGCGGCGTCACGGTGCTGAAGCAGGGCTTCAATGTGGACCCGCTCCTCCAAAAGCAGGCGGCCTGTATCTCGACGATGACCTATAACGAATACTGGCAGGTGATCGACGCGGGGATCGCGCCCGAGGATCTCGTGACGTTCAAATACGAAGAGCAGGGGGTCGCGACGCTCGAGGACGGGATCTATGTGCTGGAGGACCGGCTCGAGGATCCGGAATTCGTCGATCGCATGGTCCGCTTTGTGCGGGCGAGCATGCGGGGCTGGCGCTGGGCTGAGGAGAACCCGGACGCGGCGGCGGAGATCGTGCTCGACAACGATGCGACGGGTGCACAGACCGAGGAGCACCAGACGCGGATGATGCGGGAGATCGCGAAGTTGACGGCCGGGGCGTCGGGGGCGCTCGATCCGGCCGATTATGAGCGCACGGTGGACACGCTTTTGGCGGGCGGGTCGGACCCGGTGATCACCGAGCGGCCGGAGGGGGCGTGGACCCATCTGGTGACGGACGAGGCGCTCTGAGCGGCCCCGGGACGGAGCGGCGGCCGGCTGCGATCTGCGATCGCAGAGGCGGGAGACACGCTCCCGCCGCGCGCGTGGGGCGCGCGCCCGGCCGCCCGCCGCCCGCCGCTGTCATCGCTGCGTTCCCCCTGAGGTCCGGCCTGGATCTCACCATCGCGAGGCGCGCGGATCGGTGACGGTCGCTCCCGGTGTCCTCTCGGGGACGCCCGGCGCGCGGGGGGCTCGATGCCCCCCCAAGCCGGCCCGCGGCACGGGCGATCACGTCGGATGAGACCCGGCCTCGGAAGTCAGCCGCGCAAGGAGCTCGTCGAGCAGCGACCAGTCCTCCGGGACCAGTCGCACGGGCACGGTCAGCACCTCGGAGCGAAAAGCGGCCGGCAGGCGGACCGCATCCTTCTCCGTCGTCACCAGGAGCGCATCCGCCGCCTCGGCGCGGGTCACGAGCCGTCTGAGGACCGCGGTCGGATAGGCGTAGTGGTCGTCGAATGCCTCGGCTGCCACGACGACCGCGCCGAGCGTCCGGAGGGTCGCAAAGAATTTCGCCGGTCGACCGATCCCCGCAAAGGCCACGACCCGCTGCCCTCCGAGATCAAGCCCGGTCGGCACGGGCAGGAGATCGGCGCCCACCGAGGGCCGGGCGGCAAGGGCGGGCCACCGGGCGCGCGCGGCCGCGCGCCGCTCCGCGGCACCGACGATCACGGTCAGATCGGCTCGCATGAGGCCGTCTGACACGGGTTCGCGGAGCGGTCCGGCCGGCACCACGCGCCCGTTGCCAAAGCCGGTCTCTGCGTCGACGACCACGATGGCCGCGTCTTTACGGAGAGCGGGGTTCTGGTGGCCGTCGTCGAGGATCAGGAGGTCCGCGCCCGCCCCCACCGCAGCGCGGGCGGCGGCGGCCCGGTCGCGCGCGACGAAGACCGGGACCCTCGCGGCGAGAAGGAGCGGCTCGTCGCCGACCTCGGCGGCGGTGTGCCGTGTCGGATCGACGGCGACGGGGCCGGTGAGCCGCCCCCCATGGCCGCGAGAGAGGATCGCGGGACGAAGACCGCGGGCGGCGGCGCGCTCGGCAATGGCGGCTGCCAGCGGTGTTTTGCCCGTGCCGCCGAGGCTGAGATTGCCGATTGAGAGGACGGGCACCGGCGCGCACCACGGCGTGCGGCGGGTCGCTCTGATCCATCCGCCGAGCCGCCAGACGAATGCCGCTGGGGCGAGCAGGCGGGCGAGAGGGCTCGGACGGTCGGACGACGCGTACCAGAAGGCCGGAGGGCGCATCACGCATGCTCCTCAGCGCGCGCGGCCGGCTGCCATGGTGAGACGACCTTGAGACACCGGCGCGGGGGGCGGGGCGCGCACCGAGCGGATGCCCGATCCGCAGGGAAGCCACCGAGACAGATGGCCGCACTTGACGGGCTTGGGGGGGCTTCGAGCCCCCCGCGCGCCGGGCGTCCCGCGGACGCGGTTCGCCGGGACCTCGCTGGCAGCATCGGGCCGGGTGTCATCACGCCGCGGCCTCGGATGGGATCCACTGCGCCCCCCGCGCCCGCATCGGACCGAGCCACTGGCCGGTGGCCGCGACCGCTGGCGTCGATGTGAAAGGTAGCGAGAGCTCCCACGTCGACCCATTCGCCGCGCCGATCGGACACCGCGAACCTCGGATCTCTCCGGGACCCACCCTCGCGCGCACGAGACCGCCCCGGGGTCCCGGCGGACCGCCCCGTCGGGACGCCCGGCGCGGGGGGGGGGGGCGCCCCCCCCCCCCCCCCCCCCCCCCCCCCCCCCCCCCCCCCCCCC
>JBHJGX010000095.1:0-42015 GCA_050331395.1 Paracoccaceae bacterium | reverse complement strand
GGGGGGGGGGGGCGCTGTCCGGGGGGGGGGGGGGGGCGGGCCCCGGGCGGGGGGGGTGGGGGGCCCCCCCCCCCCCCCCACGACGGCCCCTTTGCAGCCAATCGTCATGTCTCTGGGCGCGGAGCGTCATGCCTCTGGGCGCGAAGCGTTCGCCAACTTGAGCGGCACCCGTGCCTCCGGGGACCGTGCCTCCGGGCAAGAGACTGTCTTCGTCGCGCCCGGCGCTTTTGCCCGCGAGGCCCCGCCGGCGGGCGCCTTAAGCGGTGCCGTTGGCCAAATCGGCGATCAGCCGCTCCACCGAGCCGCCGCGCGCCTCGAGCATCGCGCCCACTTCCTCGCGCTGGGTCACCACGAGCGAGACGCCCTCGATCACGATATCCGAAATCACCACCCGACCCGGCCGGTCGGTCACGAACCACTCGACCGTGATCGGCTGCGCGCCCGGCCGGATCACCCGGCTGTCCACCCGAATGCCACGTTTGCCCGCATCGCTCGCCGCGCCGAGCCGCAGCTCCTCCCCACGATACTCGCCGAACCGCCGGGCATAGATCCGCGAGATATGCGCGACGAACGCGTCGACATAGCGCGCCTGCTCCGCCTCGGACATCTGCCGCCAGGCGGTGCCCGCCGCAAACCGGGCGATCTGCGGCATCGCGGCGCGGGCCTGCAAGATCTTCCGAAACTCATCGGCTTTCCCGGCGTCGTCGCCGGGTGCCTCGATCAGGGCCACCACCGCATCGACGGTCTCTTGCACGAAGCGCGTGGCATCCGCCGGCTCGAGGGCCGAGGCGGTTCCCGCGCCGAACCCGAGCACCGCCGCCAGGCTGAAAGCGCCGACGGCGCCACCGATGAAATCCCGTCGCTGAAGCCGCATGCCCGTCTCCCTATCCAAATCGAAGGCGTCGCGAGCGCCGAACACGTCCACCGCGAGGCCCCCGTTGCCGGCCAAACGCATGTAGGCTGGCCGGCGTCACGATGAAACCGATGAATCGCCCGGGACCGCGCCCGATGCAACACTCGTGATCCGCGCGGGTCTCCCCTCGCCGAGTTTGCTTGCCGATCCCCCGCCGACACGATATTCGGATCGCCAACGAGGCTGACAGGGTCGGGCGCCCACGTCGTGTGCCGCCGGTCTCGGACGACGGGCAGCCCGAGCTCGACCGATGCCCTCTGGGCGCGCGGGGTTTGCCGCGGTCGGTCGCTCTGCGGGATGCCGCGGACCGGATGCGGGGTCTCGACCCCGTCCGGCGCTGTCTGCCGATGAACCGGGCGCTCGCCTTGCGGCGCCCAAATGCAAGTCGGAGCGGTCAGCGGACCGCAGGCGCGGCGAAGCCCGCAGAGGCCGCAAGAGGCGCGAGACAGGAACGGATATGCAGGAACAACAAGGCGTCGCCGAACTTAAAAAGGCGATGGGCACCTGCCGGTGGCATTTCGTCAACGTGATGATTTTCAGCATCTTCGTGAACATGCTGATGCTCACCGGCCCTCTCTTCATGTTGCAAACCTATGACCGGGTGCTCACCAGCCGGTCGGTCGAGACGCTCGTCGCGCTCGTGATCCTGATCACGGGTCTCTTCGCAGTGATGGGGATGCTCGAATTCGCCCGCGGTCGGGTTTTGGCGCGGGCCGGCGCGCAGTTCCAGTCGCTCCTCGACAACCGCGTCTTCACGGCGATCATGCGCCGCTCGGTCAGCCCGGGCGAGCGTGCGCGGCCGAATACCGCGGCCCGCGATCTGGACTCGATCCGGACCCTCCTCGGCAGCCCGGCCCCCTTCGCCCTGTTCGACATTCCGTGGACCCCGCTCTTTCTCGCGATCATCTTTCTCTTCCATCCGCTGATGGGCTGGGTCGCGGTGGCGGGCGGCGCGCTCCTGATCATCATGACGTTTCTCAACCAGATGCGCTCGCGCGAGCCGAACGCCGAGGCGCAGGTTGCCAGCTACGAAGCCGAAAACCTGGGCGAGGCGCTGCGCCAGAACGCGGAGGTCGTCCAGGGCCTCGGTATGAAGGACGCGGGCTATGCGCGCTGGCAGCGGCTGCGCGAGCAATCGACCGACAAGATGCTGCTCGCCTCGGACCGGACGTCGAGCTACTCGTCGTCCTCGAAGGCGCTCCGCTTCTATCTCCAGTCGATCATGCTCGCGGTCGGCGCCTGGCTCGTGCTGCAGCAGCAGATCTCGCCCGGCATGATGATCGCGGCCTCGATCCTGATGGGGCGCGCGCTTGCCCCGATCGAGCAGGCGATCGGCCAGTGGAGTTCGGCACAGCGGGCGATCCGCGGCTGGAAGTCGCTGGGAGAGCTCCTCGCGCGCACACCGATGGAGAAACAAAAGACCGAACTGCCCCGCCCCCGCGGATATCTCGAAGCGCAGAAGGTCTCGGTGCTCGCCCCGGGCGAAGAGGTTCCGGCGATCCGCGGGATCTCTTTCGCCATTCAGCCCGGCCAGGCGCTCGGCGTGATCGGGCCGTCGGGCTCGGGCAAATCGACGCTCGCGAAAGTGCTGACCGGCATCTGGCGGCCCGCTGCCGGCAAGGTGCGTCTCGACGGCGCGGCGCTCGATCAGTGGCCGACCGACGAGCTCGGCAAGCATATCGGCTACCTCTCGCAGGATATCGGGCTTTTCGCAGGCAGCGTGGCCGAGAACATCGCCCGGCTCGATGCGATGCCGGACGACGCCAAGATCGTCGAAGCGGCGCAACGGGCCGGCGCGCATGATCTGCTGCTCAGCCTGCCCGACGGCTACAACACCGAGATCGGCTATGGCGGCGGGCGGCTCTCGGGCGGCCAACGCCAGCGCGTGGCCCTGGCGCGCGCGCTCTACAGCGATCCCCCGGTGATCGTGCTCGACGAGCCCAACGCCAACCTGGACGCCCAGGGCGAGCAGGCCCTCGTCGACGCGATCCGCGACGCGAAATCCCGTGGCAAGACGGTCATCGTGATGGCGCACCGGCCCTCGGCGATTGCGGCGTGCGACCTGCTGCTCATGCTTGACAAAGGCCTCCAGGTGGATTTCGGCCCGCGCGACGAAGTGCTGAAGAAGCGCACCCGGAACTATCCGCAACTGGTCGGCGACAAGGACAAAAAGCCAGCCGCCGGCGCCGAGGTGGCCGCCCAGCCCGTGCCGCAGGTCGGCTCGGCCGGGTCGCACACGCCCGGTCAAGGTGCAGCTGCTCAGCCCTCCGCCGCCGCGCAAGCGACCGCCGCGGCTGCCGCTCAGGCGCAGACCGTTGCCGGCGGAAAGACCGCAGCCGCAGCCCGCCAGGCCGCGGCATCTGCTCCCGCAACCGCCTCCAAGGCCCCTGCGCCGGCGGCGGCGGCGAAACCGCAGACCACCGCCGCGGCCGCGCCGAACACGCCCGCCACCGCTCCGGCGGCCAAGCGTCAGGGTGGCGATCCGTCAACCCCGGCAGAGGGCGCTCAGCCCGCGGCCAAACCGACCCCGTCCGGCAGTCAATCCGCGATCGGCGCAAGCTTCGGCGCGCCGGCCATGCTCGGCCCCACGCTCACCAAGGGTAAGACCTGATGGCAACGCTCCAACTCACGGGCCCCGCGCCCAAGAAACAACCCTCGCAACGCCCGGTCGACAAATGGTCGCCCAAGGGCTTCATCCGCTTCGGCCTGATCGTCGTCGCGATCCTGGTGGGCGGCCTCGGAACCTGGGGCGCGACCGCCAAGCTCGCGGGGGCCGTTGTCGCCACCGGCGAGCTTCGCGTGACCGCCAAGCAGCAGGTCGTTCAGCATCCGGATGGCGGTGTGGTCGGCGATATTTTCGTCAAGGACGGGGACCTCGTCGAAGGCGGTGAGGTCCTGGTCGAGCTGTCAGGCACGTCGCTGCGCTCGGAACTCGCCGCGCTCGAAAGCCAGATCTACGAGCTGATGGCACGGCGCGGCCGCCTGACCGCGGAGCAAATCGGCCAATCGGATATCGATTTCGACGACGAGCTGCTCGCCGCCGCCGCCGAGAACGAGGAAGTCGCGAGCCTTGTGCGCGCTCAGGAAGCCCTCTTCCGCGCCCGGATCGAGACGATGAACGCCGAGCTCAAGGTGATGGGCGAGCGGCAATCCCAGACCGACGAGCAGATCGAGGGCGCGCAGGCCGAACTCGCCTCGCTCTCGGAGCAGAGCGCGCTGATCGCCCAAGAACTCAAGAGCATGATGCGGCTCCGCGATCAGGGTCTCGCCCGCGAGGACCGGGTGAAGGGGCTCGAGCGCGAGGCGGCCCGGCTCCGCGGCCAGTCCGGCCAGATGAAGGCGCAAATCGCCCAGCTCAAGGGCCAGATCTCGGAGCTCGAGGTCGAAAAGATCCGCATGCGGGCCACCCGGATCGAAGAGGCGAACACCCAGCTGACGGAGATCGGTTTCCGCGAGCTCGAGCTCAAGGAGCGCCGCATCCAGTTGCAAGAACAACTCGACCGGCTCGCGATCCGCGCCCCGCGCTCGGGGATCGTCTACGACATGCGGATCTTCGCGCTCAAATCGGTGATCCGGCCGGCCGAGCCGATCCTCTTCATCGTCCCCATCGACACGGGCATGGTGATCGAGGCCAAAGTCGAGCCGATCAGCATCGACCAAGTCTATATCGGGCAAGAAGCGGCGCTGCGCTTCTCGGCGTTCAATTCACGCACGACGCCCGAGCTCGTCGGCCACGTGACCCAAAAGTCCGCCGACAGCTTTCAAGACGAGCAGACCGGGATCACCTACTACAAGGTCGAGATCCAACTCAACGAAGGCGAGTTGGCAAAACTCGAAGATCTTGAGCTGATCGCGGGCATGCCGGTCGAGACTTTTATCCAAACCGACGAGCGGACGCCGTTCAACTATTTGATGCGGCCGCTCACCGACTATATCAACCGCGCCTGGCGGGAAGAGTAAGCACGAGACGGGGCGCGGGCCCGGCGCGCGCCCCCTTGACCTCGACCGTCCCTCCGCCACCTCCGAGGAAACGCAGGGAGGCGGCGATGGACAGCGACCCGGCCGGGCTCATCGAAATCGAAGTGCATGCCGGCATCGACCGGATCCCCGCCGCCGAGTGGGACGCCTGCGCCGCCCCGTCGCTCGCGGCGGGGGGACGGCCCGACAACCCCTTTCTCACGCACGCGTTTCTGGCCGCGCTCGAGCGGTCAGGCTCGGCGACCCGGCGCACCGGGTGGGGTCCGCAACATTTGCTGGCACGGTTCGGCGGTCGGGTGGTCGGCGTCATGCCGCTCTATCTGAAGAGCCACAGCCAGGGCGAATATGTCTTCGATCATTCCTGGGCCCACGCTTTCGAGCGCGCGGGCGGCGACTATTACCCCAAACTGCAATGCGCCGTGCCGTTTACGCCTGCGACGGGCCCGCGGTTTCTGGTTCGCCCGGTTCCGGACGGGACCGTGCCCGATCGCGACGCGGTGCGCGCGGCTCTCGTCCAAGGGGCGGTGGCGCTTTGCGAACAAAACGGGCTTTCCTCGGTGCACTGGACGTTTTGCAGCGAGGAAGAATGGGAATTCGGCGGGCGCGTCGGGCTCTTGCAGCGGACCGACCAGCAATTCCACTGGGAGAACCGGGGCTATGGGAGCTTTGACGATTTCCTAAACGATCTCGCATCGCGCAAACGCAAGACGCTGCGGAAAGAGCGCGAAAAGGCCGTGGAGAACGGTGTGTCGATCCACTGGCTCTCGGGCGCCGAGATCGGCCGGGAACACTGGGAGGCGTTCTGGACCTTTTACCAGGACACCGGCATGCGGAAGTGGGGTCGGCCCTATCTAAATCGCGCGTTCTTCGAGGAGATCCATCGGACGCGCGGCGAGGATATCTTGCTTGTCATGTGTGCGCGGAATGGGCGTTGGATCGCCGGCGCGCTCAATTTCATCGGGTCGGAGACACTCTTTGGCCGGTATTGGGGCTGCACGGAAGATCACCCCTGTCTGCATTTCGAGACCTGCTATTACCAGGCGATCGACTTCGCCATACAGAATGGGCTCAAACGGGTCGAGGCGGGCGCGCAGGGCGGCCACAAGCTCGCCCGCGGCTATGCGCCGGTGACGACCCGATCCTTGCACTTTTTGGCACATCCGGGTCTCCACGACGCGGTCGCCCGCTATCTCGAAGCGGAGCGCGATGCGGTCGACCGGGAGAACGAGGCGCTCTTGGAGATGACGCCGTTCAAGAAAAGCGGCTGAGGCCCGGCAAGCCGGCCCACCACCCAAGGGCAGCGATCACGAGGCGCGCGCCCCGGCGCGCGCGGCTGCCGTCCGACGCTTCATGTCGAGACAGGAGGGCGCGGCACCTGTCGGGCGACGAGCCCGCCGACGGGCCCGATGATCAGCGACGCCGCATAGACGACACCGGCGACAAGGATAACCGCAGGCCCCGAAGGCAGGCTCAGATGGTAGGAGAGAAGGAGGCCGACCAAGCTCGAGACCATCGCGACCGCCACCGCCGCGGCGATCAGTCCGCCGATGCCGTTCGCCCAGAACCGGGCGGCCGCCGCCGGCAAGATCATGATCCCGACCGCCATGAGGGTGCCGAGCGCGTGGAAGCCTCCGACGAGATTGAGCACCACCAGGGTCAGGAACGTGAAGTGGGTGACCGCGGAAAGCCCGCTGACCGAGCGCAGGAATTGCGGGTCGGCGCATTCGAGGACGAGCGGCCGGTACAAAAGCGCGAGAGTGAGGAGCGAGACGCTGGCGATCGAGCAAAGCAGGATCAGCGCCGCGTCGTCGAGGGCGAGGACCGTGCCGAAGAGCACATGCATGAGATCCACATTGCTGCCGCGGGTCGAGACGATCAGCACGCCGAGGGCCAGGGCGACCAGGTAGAAGGAGGCAAGGCTCGAATCTTCGCTGAGCGCCGTGCTCCGGGTCACGAGGCCAGAGAGCAGGACGACCGCGAGGCCGGCCACCACGCCGCCGAGCGTCAAGGCAAAGAGCGAGAACCCCGCGAAGAGATAGGCGACCGCGACGCCTGGAAGGATCGCATGGGCAAGGCCCTCGCCGGTCAGGCTCATCCGCCGGAGCATCAGAAAGACGCCGACCGGCGTCGCGCCGAGGGAGATCGCGATGCACCCGACCAGCGCCCGCCGCATAAAGCCGAATTCGGCAAAGGGCGCGACGACGAAGTCCCAGATCACGCGGCGCTCCGCCCGCAAGTGTGGGGTGGCCCGGCGCAGGCTTCGCACATCTGTCGGGCCCGAAACTGGTTCTCGGCGGTCAAGACCGTGGCCGTCGGCCCATGGGCGACCAATTCCCGGGCCAGCATCAGGGTCTCGGGAAAATGCGCGCGGACCGTCTCGAAATCGTGCAGCACGGCGATGACCGTGCGCCCTTCCCCGTGCCAGCGGGAGATCACACCCAGCAGGTCCGCCATCGTGCGCGCGTCGATCGCCGTGAACGGCTCGTCGAGCAGCACGAGCCGGGCGTCCTGGAGCATCAGCCGCGCGAAGAGCGCCCGCTGGATCTGGCCGCCGGACAGCGCGGAGATCGCGCGGCCCTCGAACCCCTCCAGCCCGACGGCCGAGATGGCCTCGGCGACCCGCGCGCGCCCTGCCCGCCCGAGCGCCCCGAACGCCCCGATTTCGCGCCAGAGCCCCATCGAGACGAGATCCGCCACGGTGAGCGGAAAGCTGCGGTCGATCTCGGACTGTTGCGGAAGATAGGCGATCATGTGCCGTGCGACCGTGCCGAGCGCGATCGTCCCCGCGATCGGGGCGAGCGTCCCGGCGACCCCTTTGAGGAGGGTGGATTTCCCCGCCCCGTTCGGCCCGACGACGGCCGTCAGGCTGCCTTCGGCGATCCGGGCGCGCAACCCCGAGACCGCGGGCGTCCGGTCGTAACCGAGGGTCAGGTCGTCGAAGGCGAGGATGGGGGCTGACTTGGCGCTCATGATGCCCCCGGCGGGGTCGTCGCCCAGAAGAACCCGGCCCACAGCAAGGCGGCAATGAGCGCCGCGCCGGCGAGCCGCGGCCAAGCCCCGAGCAGCAGAAGCGTCGCTCGGCCGCGCCTGAACCCTCGGCTCATGCGGTCCCTTTCGCGGATGCCGAGCCCGCAGAGCGATGCCGGATCCCGGCAACACGGTCCTGCGGCGCGCGAGCCGAGCGGCCGGCGACGCGCCAGATATTGGCTCGGGCATCCGCAGACGACCGGGCGGCGGGCAATCGGAAACCGTCTGGCATGACAAGCCGCATCGTCTCTCCAACGCCCTTCCCGGCCGACCTGAGCCACCGCCGCGAAGTGTGTTATACTCTAACCGATATCTTGCCAAGAGGTGTCGCGCGGCGTCCGTGTCCCCGGCGCACGCGAAAGCCGAGCGCGACCGACTGGCATGCAGGCTCACGGCAGCCCGGCGCCCGATCTTTGGCTTTCACGCGAAAGGAATGGGGAAACCCCTCGGGATGCGACCGGCTCCCCGGGTGCGGCCCTTTAGCGGGGCAGTCCATGAGCGCGCGGCGCGGCCCGGACCGTTCGGCCGGGCGCGGATTGCCGCCGGCTCGCCGAACGGCCGAGAATGGCCGTCGGGTTTCGCGCTCGGCATGGCGGCCGGCAATCGACCCGATGTCTCGGTTCGACCGCCGTGCGCATGGCCTATCTTCGACGGACCGAGGCCTAGGACCCGGCTTCGGGTGCGGTTTCGAAGAATTCCGAGTTGCGATGGAGGAGCCGGAACGCGCTGCCCTCGCGCGCCCAGACGTTCACGAAGCGCAGATATCCGTCATAGGGGCCGCCGAAGACCCGGCCAGACATGGCGCTGTGGCCGAAGGTGACGACGGTATCGCCGAGGTCCCGGACGGTCAGGTCGAGGGGGCCGAGCGTCTCGACCGTGATCCCGCCCTCGACCAGGAGCCGGCGATAGTCGGCCGCGTCGAGCAGCCGGCCGCCGCCATGCTGATAGCGGAAATCGGCGTGCAGGAGCGCATCGAGCCGTTCGCCGAGCGCTTCCGATGCCCCGAGATCCCGCGTCGCCTCGAGCCATTCGGTCACCCGGTCGAGCATTGCGCGCGCCATCGCGTCGTCGCCCGCGGGCAGAGCCCGAACGGTGCCTTCCTGTGCCGTAGCCACGGGAGCCGTTCCGACCATCAGCAGTCCTCCGAGCAACAGGGAGACGAGCATAGGTTTCATCGTGCGATCTCCATCGAATGGGCGCCGCGGGTCACGGGCACGGAATGCTCAGTCTTGACGAGCACGGTCCGGCTCGCGTCGAGGGGGTCGGCCTGGATGCGCCAGAAATCGACGGAGCCGCCTTCGCGCCGGTCGTCGAAATGGTCATAGGTCGCGACCGCGAGGTAGCGGCCCGAATTGTCGAAGACCGCCGCCTCGGGAAGGATGCCGTCATAGGGAAAGGTGCCGACCGTGGCGAGCTGGCCGGTCGCCTCGTCGAGCCGCGCCAGCGTGATCGAGCTGAACCAGGTGATCCGCGCGTCGTCATAGGGCAGGTAGCTGCGCTCTAGATTGGTCGTCGCCACGAACCGCCCGTCCGGCGAGACCGCGAGCCCCTCCGGCGAGACGCCGGTCATCACACGACTGACGAAGGCGTGGCGCGGGGTCTCGCCTGTCTCCGCGTTCATCCGGACAGTCAGCACAGAGCCGCGCGGCGCCTCGATCCAGGTCCCCGCGATATCCGGGCCCCAATAGAGCGCGTTGACCACCGCGTGCCGGCCATCGGGCGTGAATTCCACTCGGTAGGGCGCGCGGTCGATGTCGACGACGTTTCCGAAGGGCTCGACGCTCAGATCAGGTCTCACGCGGGCGAAGCGCAGCGTGTTGAGCCGCTCATCGATCATCGCGAGCACATTCTCCTCCGGGTGCCAGTCGACGTCGATCAGCCGCCCCGCGGCGTCCCAGCCCGGGATAGCCGGCGTCGCGATCTCGCCCGGCATGCCGTCCTCGAGAGGGAAGAGCGCAAGCGGCGCCTCGGTGCCCGCGCCGGCCGGGTGGAAGGTGACGGCCAGGATGTCGCCGGCCGCGTTCACGCGAACCGCATCGGGCCGGGCCGGCACCTCGATGGTCCGGACCACCTCTGGGCGCGCCGGATCGGCGAGGTCGACCACCGTGAGCGTCGAGCCCATGGAGAGATCGCCGAAGCTGTGCGGCGCGTCGTCGTCGGGGCGCGGGGTGAAGCTCTCGACGACGTAGGCGAAGCGGCCGTCGGGCGAGAGGGCGACGGCGGCGGGCGGCCCCGCGACGGAGTTTGTGGCCGGCACCGTCGCCGCGCGCCAGTCGCGCGGATCGCCGGCGAGCGCGATCACCGAAAGCGTGTCCTCGCCCTCGCGCGGGCCGAGCTGGCCATCGACATAGGCCGAGGCGACCATGTCGGCATCCGAGATGGCGACGATGTAGCGGCCCTCGAAATCGAGCGCGCCGTGGGGGTTTTGCGCGAGGCGGGGGGGGGCGAGGCCGAGCGCGCCGGCGAGCGCGGTGGAGGCGAAGAACGATGCGCGTCTCATGGATCGGATCTCCTGCGGTTTCCGGGACCAGGGTGCCGGACAGACCCGCCCGTCCCCGGTTGCCGCAAAAATGCGCGCGGCCCATGATCGCCTCAAGCGTTCACAGCCGATCACAGGATGAGAGATTTTGAACACCGATCTCGACCCGAAGCTCCTGCGCGCCTTCGTGGCGGTCGCCGAAGAGCTGCATTTCCGCCGCGCCGCCGCGCGCCTTCACGCCACGCAATCGGCGGTGAGCCAGCAGGTGAAGGAGCTCGAACGCCGCCTCGGGGTGGCGCTGCTCACCCGCAACCGCCGCAGTGTCGCGCTGACCGATGCCGGCGCCGCGTTCCTCGGCGATGCGACCGAAATCTTCGCGCGCCACGAGGCCGCGCTCGCGAAGGCGCGCGCCATCGGGGCGGGCCGGCGCGGCAGCCTGACCGTCGGGCTGATCGGGGCGGCGACCTTCGAGGCGATGCCGCGGCTCATGGCAGACGTCCACGCGGTCGCCCCCGACATCCGCTTCCGCTTTCGCGAGATGTCGGCGACTGAGCAGTTCCGCGAACTTCGCGACGGGACGATCGATGCCGGCATGGTGCGGGCGGAGCCGCGCGCGCCGGGCCTCGATCTCATGACGGTGATGCGCGAGCCGGTCATCTGCCTGATGCCCGAAACGCATCGGCTTGCCCGCCAGGAGACGGTCGCGATCGCCGATCTCGAGCACGAGCCGCTTCTCAACCTGTCGCGCGAGCACGATCCGGCGGCGCACGACCTCTATCTCGGTCTTTATCGCCGCGCCGGCTTCGAGCCGCGGATCGTCCACGAGGTGAGCCAGATCGCGACGATCCTCTTCGTCATCGCGACCTCCGGCTGCCTCGCGCTCGCCCCGGCGGGCTTCCGCGTGCTGAGACGCGATGCGGTCGCGATCCGCCCGCTCGAGGATGCCGACGCCCAGGTGACGACCCGGCTCGTCTGGAACCCCGACCGGGTCGGGTCGGCACTCGCGACCGTGCTCGACGTCGCCAGGCGCTGACCGGCGCTGGTCGAAGGGACGTTCGGGCGGCGTCGGCGGGGTTATGCCTGGATCTTCACGCGCTCTTGCAGACCGACGGTGCCCCCGAAGGCGCTCGTCCAACTGAAATCCGGAAAGCCCCAGCGGTCGCGGAAGCCGATATCCATGCGAAGCTGCGGCACGTCTATCAGGCGAAGCTTCGACGGCCGGCGCTCGAGGACGCCGTCGGCCTCCAATTGCTTCATCATGTTGCTCACATGAACGTTCGTGAGGCCGACGAGATCGGCCAATTGGCTCTGCGTCAGCGGCATGCTGATCCAGTCGATCGGACGGCGGACGGTCTGTCGGGCGTGCAGTTCGACGAACAGATAAAGCAACCGCTCCCGAGCGCTCGCGCGCAAGGTCATGGCGTGGCGGTCGCTCCGCGCGGTGCTGCGCACGGTCATGAGCGTCAATATCACCCCGGCGACCCCCGGCACCGTATCGAGGATGTCGCTCAGCCGCGCTCGGGACAAGGCGATGGCGCGCACTGGCGTCACGGCCATCGTGTCGCTGAAGGCTTGATCCCAGGCGAGCTCGCCGAGCCCCGCGATCTCGCCCGGCAAGATTGCGTCGGTGATCACCGTGCTGCCCTCGGACAGACCGTTTTGGGTGACCAGCCAGCCCTCCTCGACGAAATAGACGAATTCCGAAGCGGCACCGGCTTCGATCAAAGTCGCACCGCGCTCGACGGCGATCGGCTGGCCCAGATGTTTCTCTAGGCCCGCGGCCGTTTCCTCACGAATGCCCCAGCTCTGCAGTCGTTTCAGAAATTCCATCGCGTCCTCCCGCCAACCCAGCCGAAAAGTTTAGGGCGGATGCCGAGGGGATCAATCGTAGCGGGCAAATAGCGACGCGATGCGGTCTCGGTCGTAAAGCGGCGTGCCGATGCGAAGATCGATCCGGCGGCCCCGCTGGTGGAGCAGCGCCCGGGCGAGGAGCAATGATCGGGCGGTCCGGCTAAAGGGCGCGAGGCAGTGCCAAAGCGCCCCGGCCTGCGCCTCGAAATGCACCGGCAGGACGCAAGCGCCCGCGCCGAGCGCGAGCCGGGCGATCCCGCGGTGCCAGGGCGCATCCTGCACCCGGCCGCGGGACCACCGCAGATGCGCGACCGTCCCGGCGGGAAAGGTCGTCACCACGCCACCGGCCGCGAGATGGGTGGCGGCGCGGCGCAACGCCGGCAGATTGCCCCGCTTGGTGCGGTTGTCGATGCCGATCTGGTGGCGTCCGATCTCGGGAAGCAATCCGACGGCTGCATTGCCGAGGGCGAGGCGGTCGGACCGGCGTGCATCGACCACGGCCGCCATGATCAAGCCCTCGACGCCGCCGGTCGGGTGATTGCCGACGACCATGAGGGGGCCGGTCGCGGGGATGGCGCCCGGGCTTCCCGCGGTGATCCGCCAGTCGATCTCGAGCGCATCGAGCAGGGCCGCGTCGAAGCCCGGTCGACCGTCGTGGGTCTGCGGATCCGGCGCGGAACCGGACAGGGCCCGCGCCCGGCGATAGGCGGGCTCGAGGGCGCGCAGACCGAGGAGCGCCATGGCACGCCCTGGCGGCAACACCCGCGCATAGGGTCCAAGCGCCGTGCCGACGGCGGCTTCGATCCCGGCGATTGCGGCATCGGCGCCGGGATCCGCGCCCTCAGCGGCGGCCGAGACCGAACTGGACCGCATGGCTCGACGGCTCCCGGTAAAGCGGGTAGGCGGCGCCCACCACCCGGTCGACGGCATCGGTGTCGAGATAGACCGGTCCGCCGAGCCGCGCCTCCGCGGCGCCCGGCATCCGCACCCGGCGCGCGCGCCCTCGCGGCGTCCGGCCGACAAAAGCCACATCGCGCTCGAGGAGGCGGGCGGCCCCCCGTGCGCCGAGCCGGTAATAGGACATGGTCTCACCCTCGAGCCCCGGCGCGATCGCCTTGACGACATGGACGCCTCCGCCTTCGGCCGGGGAGGCGTCGAAGTACCAGACGGGGATATCCGCGCCGGCGAGGCGGCCCGAGACATCCGCCATGCGCGCGGCCGGCTCGGCAACGCGGGCGTCGGGCGCGCTCGGCAGCTCCGCGAGCCGGGTCGTCCTACGTGCGGCAAAGACCGTTTCGGCCAGGCCCGACAGGAGCTCGTCGGCGTCGAGCGCGAGCCAACGGGTCATCTCGGCCAAGGCGCGCGGCTCCTCGGCAGAAAGATCGAAGCGGGCGGCATAGCCGTCGAGATAGGCATCGCCCGCGACGGCCCGGATCGGCGCGAGCGGCCCGTGCATGAAAGCCTTTCGGCAGCGGGCGGCGATGAACTCCAAGAGCGCTTTGCGGAGTGCGCGCACCGGGTTGGGATGCACCGCCTCGCCGCAGGCGGTCAGCATGATCGGCAGCGCCGCCGCTCCGCCGCGGCCGACGACATAGATGTTGCTGAGGCCGAATTCGGTCGAGGCGAGCTTGGCGATGGGCGTGATCCCCGCCGCGGCGAGCCGGTCGAGGAGTGCCAAAAGCCCGGGATCGCCGAGATCCGAGAGATCGAGGACATGGCCCTCGTCCATCGCGCGAAAAGTCGTGCAATTCCCGTCCCGTTGCAGGAGTTCGAGAACCGCATGGGAGAGCGCTTGTGCAGGCGAGAGCCCGGCGCCGAGACCGCAGGTGATCGGACGGAAGAGCCGCGCGGCACCGTCGGCGCGGGCGCGATGCTGCGAGGGGGCGGTGGCGATGCATTCGAGGGGCGCGAGGCCCGCCGCCCCATCGGGCCAGCGCCGGACGCCGACCCAGGCGAGCGGGGTCTCCGGGGTCCAATCCGAGCCGGCCGGCAAGCAGAGCGTCAGGGGATCGAGCACGGCCCCGGCCCCGTGGGCGGCCACGAGATCGCGATAGCTCGCTAGGGTCACCGGCGCCGTCCGCAATGCGCGGTCGAGATGCGCGGTCTCGCTGATCTCGCCGAGGGCGCCGACCGTCGCCTCGGCGGCGTTCGCGCCATAGCCGAAGCCGTCCTGCAGGAACCCGTCATCGCCCACAAAGCCCGCCGCGAAGACGCTGAGCCCCAGCCGGTCGAGCGGGGCGATGTCGAAGAGGTGGAGGCTCCCGGGCGGCAACGCGGCGCGATAGGCGGCGATGGCGGCGGCGAGTTCCGTCTCGGTCGGGCCGATGGCGTGCGGTGGACCAGTCTGGGCGTCGGGAGCGTCGGGGGCGTCGGGAGCGTCGGGGGCGTGCAGGGTCATCGGGGCTCCTCCTGGGCGCCCGATCCGGGCGCGGTCTCGGGGATGCGGCGCTCGAAACCGGCGAGGCGGTCGACCTCGCGGGCGGCGATGCGACGGGCGAGGGCCATGGTGTCCGCGTGGCGGCCGGGATTGGCGCGGAACCGGGCAGTGGCGATGCCCGACGCCCGTGCCCGCGCGAGGCAATCGCGCATCAGCGAGAGGTTGACCAGGGAGAGCCCCTGCGCCTCCGGATGGACCCAGCGGGCGACAAGCTCCCGGGCGTCGGGCCGCGCGGCGCGGGCGACAAGCACGAAGCCCGCGAGGCGGCTGCCGTCATAGACCGCCGGGCTTTCGCAAAGCACCACGCCGCCCGGCCCGGTCATGGCGCCGCGGGCATCGAGTTCGATGCCGTCCATCAGTTGTTCCCGCTCGAGCACGGTGCGGAGCTCGGGCAGCGCGGCGGCGGCGAGGCTGCCGGGCGCGAGCCGGCAAAGGCGCGCGGCGGGAAACGCCAGGCGGTCGAGCACCGTCCCGGCCGCATCGACGGCCAGCTCATGCGCGACCGAGACCTCGCCGGCGTGGAAGCCGTGGCGCGACAGGATGGCGGCCAGCCGGCCGCCGGCCGGAATTTTCTGTTGAAGGCGCATGGTCGCGGCACCGGCGCCCCGGGCATGCGCGTCGAGGAGCGCGACGAGCGCAGGCCAGCGGAGCGCGGGCAGGGTCTCGGCCGCCGGTGCGAACCAGAGGCGAAGATCGGACGGGGCGGCGCCGGACACCTGATGAACCGCGACGAGAACCCCGGTCGCCCGGGCGCGGAGATAGAGGCAATCGGCGGGCGGCAGCGGCGCCTCGGCGACCGTTGCCCGGTCGCTGCGCGCGAGCGCACCGGGCCCGACGCATTCGAGCTCCGCCGCCGTGCCGGCGTCCTCGGCAAGGGGGACCGGGCCCAGATCCCGGGGCGGCGCGTTCACGAGACCTCGCCGGGGATGCGCTCCGAGAGCGCCGCGCCGAATGCGGCGCACGCACTTGGTGCCCCGGTGAACCGCTCGACAAACCGGTCGCGCGCGGCCGGCGCGCCCCGGGCCACTATCTCCGCCGCTTCGCAAAGGGCATGGACCATCGCCGTCGGACCGCCGAATTGGAAATCGAGCTGCGACCCATAGCAGCCCGCCGCTTCGGTTTTCGCCACGAGCCACCGGTCGATACCGACGGGCAGGGCCCCGGGCGCGGCGGGGGTCCGCCGGCGCCAGCCATAAGGCTCATCGCGCCAGAGAAGCACCCCGCCCGGCCGGAGACGCTCGAGCGCGGCTCGTACGATCAGATGATCCACATGCCCCGCCATGCCGTCGGGACCGAAGACCGCATCCGGCGCCTGCCCCGCGAGGACCGGCTCGAGCCGCGCGCGAACCGCCTGTTCTGCGGTGTCCTGGGCGTGCACCGGCCCGAAGAGCGCCCGGGCAGAGCCATAGCCCCGATGCGGCGCCTCCGCGAGATCGAGCCAGCGCGTGCGCGCCCCGAGGACGGTGCAGGCGGCGGCGTCTTCCGCCCGTCGCACGGCCATATAGTCGATCTCGGGCGGGATCCCCTTGTCGGTTTGGCAGGCGAGGGCAAACCCCTCCGGCTCGGCGACGCTCGCGGTGAAGACCGTCGCGACCGTGACCGCCCAGCCGGTGCCCACCAGCCGTGCGATCGTACCGCCGGCGGAGAAGACCGCGTCGTCGAGATGGGGCGAGACGAAGAGTGCCGTTCGGGTCATGTCACCTCAGAGCAGATGGGGGCTGGCGCGGAACCGGCAGGACGGATCCGCCGCAGCGTGGGCGTGCGGGACGGCCGACGATCGGCCCGCGACCGGCGTGTCCGCGTAGGCGGCCAAGATCCGGTCAGCGACCACGGGCCAGGCATAGAGGGTGGTGACTTCCTCGAGCGCCGTCGCCGCCAGACGCTCGGCGAGCGCTTGGTCAGCCATCAGGCGCTCGATCGCGGCTGCGAGGGAAGCGGCATCCTGCACGGGCACGAGCAGCGCGTCCCGCCTGTCGGCGAGGCAGTCGACGACCCCGACCGTCTCGGTGGAGACGATGGGCAGCCGGGTCGCCATCGCCTCGAGGAGCGTGTTCGAGAAGCCTTCGCTCCAGGTTGGCGAGACGAAGATATCCGCCTTGCGATAGACTGCGCCCGCGTCTTGGTAGGCGACGTGCCCGGTGAAGCGCACCTGCGCACCGAGATCCCGGGCGGCCACATCTGCCTTGACCGCATCGAGATCGGGGCCGATGCCGGAGACGGTCAGACGAAATGCAAGGCCGGCCGCGCGCAAGAGATCCGCCGCCTCGATCAATTCGTGCAGCCCTTTCCGCCGGTCGACCCGGCCGTGATAGAGGAGCCGGATCGGCTCTGCCCGGTGCCGCTCGGCCGGCGGGCGGAAGAGCGCCGTGTCCGTCGCGCCCGGCACGATCGTGAACCGGTCCGGCGAAACGCCGTGGTTCTCGGAGACCTCCGCCGCGAAGCTCGCCGAGCCGATCAAGAGCCGTCCCGCGCCCATGAGCACCTCGCGCATCGCCTCCGCATGGGTCCGGCAACACAGCCCGACCCAGTGGCCGTCCCCGCCTTGGATCGAGACGACGCATGGCAAGCCGAGGCGCTGCGCCGCGATCAGCCCGGCATAGCCCGTCGGATAGGCGTATTGCGCATGGATGATGTCGAAGGGCGCGGCGGCGTGCTCCTCCTCGACGGCCGCGACCATCCGGTCGATATCGCCCTCGAAGTCGGCCTGATGGCCGGTCTCGGCCCGTTCCTCGCCATGGCTGCGCAGACCGCGGATCCGGACCCCGGCCATCGCCGGGGGCGGCCCGCCGCCATAGACGCGCATGCCCGCAGGGTCCGCGCGGTATTGGCTGAGCATCACCACCTCGTGCCCTTTCCGCGCGAGCTGGCGCACGAAATTCTCCGCATAGACGCTCATGCCCGAGACCGCGGGCCAATACCGGCGCGACAGGAAACAGATGCGCATGGGCCCCCGCCTCACTCGGCCGCTGCCGTCAGGGGGGAGCCGAGCGGCGGAAGGGCCGCCTCGCAGGCGCGGAGCCAGTCGATCGCCTCCGGGATTGCCCGATCCGCGCGGGGGCTTTCGCGGCTGAGCTCGACGCAGGCGAGCCCGTCGAAGGCCACGTCGCGAAGCGCGCCGAGGACGGAGGGCATGTCCATATCCCCCGTGCCGAAAGGCAGATGCAGATGTTTGCCGCGTTTCATGTCCTCGATCGAGACCGTGCCGAGGCAAGGGGCGAACTCGCGGACGGCCGCTGCCGGATCCCGCTCGCCGGTGACGAGACAGTGGCCCGTATCGAGCGCGAGGCGCGGGGCGCTGCGGCCGAGCCCGGCGCAGAGCCGCGCGTAATCGTCCACGGTCTCGATCAGCATGCCGGGCTCGGGTTCGAGCGCGAGGACCACGCCCTCGGTCTCGGCGAGCGCGCTGACTTGTTCGATCCCGACGCGCAGCCAGTCCCAGGCCTGCGCAGGGTCGACCCCCGGGCGCGGCACGCCGGCCCAGAAGCTCACCGCTTCGGCCCGCATGATCGCCGCAACCCGGATCGCGCGGCCGAGGAAATCGACCCGCCGCATCCGGCCCTCGAGCGTGGGCGAGACGAGCGTCGGCTCGTGCTTGATGGCCGGGTCGAGGAGAAACCGCGCGCCCGTCTCGACGACCGTGCCCATGCCCCGGCGCGCGAGATCGGTCCCGAGCCGCTCCGCATGGCGTTCCCAGCCCGGGCGGTAGGGGTCGAGATGCTGGAAATCGAGCGTGAGCGCGATCCCGTCATAGCCCGCATCGGCGATCAGGGCGACGGCGTCTTCGAGCCGGTGATGGGCGCATCCGTTCGTATTGTAAGCATAGCGGAGTGTCATTCGGCGGCCCTCCTTCGGCCTGCGTGATCGCGCAGCACCTCGAGGCGAACTGGCTGCGTGTGCGGGGCCTGGCGCATCTGCGCGAGGAAGAGCTCGAGCGCGAGCGTGCGATCGACATCCGGGGCGTATTCGAAGGGCGTGATCGCCGTCTGAAAGGGCAGCTGGCGGAACACCTCCACATACCGGGCGAGCTCGCCATGGCTGAGCGGGATCTCGTAGTGATAGGCTTTGTGGCACGAAATCGCCGTCGAGACGCCGAACTCGGTTTGATCGATTTTCAGGCTGTCGCCGACGAAGAGACGCCGGTTGGCCATGTCGTGGAGCACGCTGTGGCCCTCGTAATGGCCGCCCACATGGTGAAGCGTCAGCCCCGGCGCGATCTCGTGCACGTCGTCGGCGGGCCAGGTGACGCGGAAGGCCTTGGAATAGGGGATATCCGCGCGGTGGATCGTGAGAATGGGCGCAAAGACGCGCTG
Source organism: Paracoccaceae bacterium (assembly GCA_050331395.1). GTDB lineage: Bacteria > Pseudomonadota > Alphaproteobacteria > Rhodobacterales > Rhodobacteraceae > Thermohalobaculum. Next base: position 23,020 of record JBHJGX010000095.1, on the reverse strand, counting down.
GAGCTGCCAGAGCGCGCCGTAACCGTGCGGATGGGAGGCCGCGAGAGCCCGGATCCCGCCGAGGCTCCGGATCTGCTCGAGGGCGTCGGCCGAGTACCAGGGACAGCTCTCGAACATCACGTTGCCATCGTCCCGGGTGGTCAACCAGCCGGTGGCGCCGAGGCCGAATTTCGGGCGCGCGGTGAAAGCCCAGAGATCGTCGTCGACCTGGCGCCAGCTGGTCGTGAAGGTGGTCTCGGCGAAGGCTTCGGTCTTGAAGTCCCAGCCGTCCTCGGGCAGCGCGTTGCGCGTATCCATGCAGATCGGACAGCCGAGCGGCTCGCGATCGGCAAACCAGATCTGCCAGTGTCCGCAATTGGCGCAGGCGTAATGCTTAAGCGGCATGGGAGGTCTCCTTCGGGTCGGCGGCGTCGAGCGCCGCGAGGAGCAGGGTCGTAAGCGCCACGTCCCGCTCGGGGGTGCCGGGGAAGGCCGCGCCGTCGGGTCCTCCGTCGCCTGTGCGGCTGCGCAGATGGGCGGAGAAAGCGCTGATCTGCCGCTCGAACGGATCGCGGTCGGCGTCGAAGGCCACGGGCTCCGCCACGCCTGTATGCGCGTCGATCAGCGTGAGCGTGCCGCCAGGCGTCTGGCCCATGGTGTTCTCGGCCACCGCCATCGCCTCGGTGCCGATGATCTCGATACGCCGGCGGGGCAGCGCGTCGGGACAGTTGTAGCCCACATGCATCGAGGCCAGAACGCCGGAGGGATAGGCCAGGGTGATCACCGCCCCGTCGTCCACCGGGTAACCCTGGACCGCGCGCTGGAGGAGTGCCGTGACCGAGATCGGCGTCTCGTTCAGCAGGAGCGAGATCAGGTCGAGCCCGTGGGGCGCCAGGTCGATGGCTGCGCCCCCGCCGGCGCGCGCCCGGTCGATGCGCCAGTTGTCCTTGGCCCAGGCCGCTGGCAGCCAGCAGGCATAGTGCAGCCGCACCTGGGTGACGATGCCAAGGCGATTTCGCAGATCCGGGCGCGCCAACCGCGCTTGGGCCGGGTGGGGGCGCTGGTCATAGGCGGTGGCGTATGCCACGCCCGCACGCCGGCAGGCGCCGACCATGCGCTCGGCGTCCTCGGGTGTCGTGGCCATCGGCTTTTCACAGAGTACCGCCTTGCCCGCCTCGGCGGCCGCGACGACCTGGGCCGCATGGAGGTGATTGGGCGTCGCGATATAGACCGCCTCGACGGCTTCGTCGGCCAAGAGTGCGTCCAGAGCGGCGTATCGGGCAACGGTTTCGGGGAGCCCCGTCATGGACGCGGGATCGGGGTCGCAAACCGCGACAAGCTCGGCCGCGCTCTTGGGGTTGCGGATCGCCGGGATCGCAAAGTCGCGCGCTACCCAGCCGCAACCGACCACGCCCCAGCGCACCGTCCCGCCATTGGCGCGCGTCCCGGCCATCACCACGCCTCCGGCAGATCGACGAGCACGCGCGTTCGGATCAGGCGGTCGATCTCGGCGCTGTCTTCGCCGGCCGCCGCACGATCCAGAAGCTCGCGCGAGGGACGCGTGATCGGCCGCAGATAGCGTGCGGCCGCGTATTCCCGGGCAATCGCCTCGGTCGGCCAGACCGGATGAAGCATCTCGCCGCCGCAGCCGACGAAGAGCGGGTTGAGTTGCATCCGCCGCCCCTCGCCCGCCCGCCCGAGCCGGCAGGGCGCGCGCGCGGGCTGGCCCTCGGCCAAGGCAAGCGCCTCGGCGCCGCGCATCGTCTCGGGCGCCGCCGGCCGGGCGCCGCCTCCCTCCGCCCACGCCTCGGCAAAGGCCGCATCGTCGAAGATAAGCGCGTCGGGCATCAACTCGGCCCAGCCCTCGGGACTGAGCGGCGTACCGCCGACGCCCCGCTGGTCGACACAGGCATTATGCGCATGACCGACCAGAACGGCGCCCGCCCTCCCCGCCAGGCGGCGCATCGCCGCGAGCGTCGCCGCCTTCTCGACCATGAAATAGAGCGCGTCATGGCAGATGACGGTGGCCGGCGGCTCCGGGGCGAGCACCGGGCTCGCCGCATCGGCGCAGACCAGCGTGACCGTCGGCGGCACGACGAAGCGCCGCGCGAGCCAAAGCTTGGAGAAGACGAGATCGGTGCCGATCGCGCGCCCTCCGGCTTGCGCCACCTCGCGCAGGATCTGACCGAGCCCGCAGGCGATCTCGATGACGGGCTGAGGGGGCTGCCAATACCGCTCGAGCAGCCCGAGGGCGGCGAGGAAGGTGGGCGCCGACCAGCGATAGGCGAAATAGGTGCTGACCGGGCCGTAGCCGAGCGCGTCCATCGCCCGGCGCAGGGTGTCGGCGCGGCCCTCGGCGACCGCGCGGCAGGCGGATGCCTCGGGCGCTGGGCCGGGCGCGTGATCGTCCCGGTCGGCCAACAGCAGGCTCTGGGCCGCCATCGCATCGCCCGCATCGAGGCGGTCGAGCGCCGCCGCGCCGAGCGCCCGCCGATCCGGTCGCAGGAACGCGATGCCGTCCAAGACCGGAAAGCGCTCGCCCTCCCCCGCCAGGCTGTGGACTGTGTCCGGCGTGAGCGGCCGTCCGCTGACCGGGTGGCAGAGTGACGGCATCATGTTTTGGCCTCCGGCTGCGGGACGAGCCCGAGCGCCGCCAGCGCGCCGGTCTGGAACGCTTGCAGCGGACCGGGATGCACCAGCTGCCGGTCGCCGAGCGCGACGTCGAGGCGGAAGCCGAGCGCCGTCTCCCAGGCCTCGAGCTCGAGCACCCGGTCGATCGCGTCGGCCGCGGTGAACGCGGCGCCCGCCCGCTTGCCGACATCGTCCTTTCCGGCGAGCGCGCCGCGCACACGCGCTTGAAGCGCCTCGGAAAGATCGCCGAGCGCGCGCTCTGTGCAGGCCGCGAGCACCGGCTCGAGATCGGCCCCGAGCGCCATCTCCGCCGCGTAGCCCCCGTCGGGCAACCAGGCATTGTGCAGATGATGGGCCATCGCGAGGAGCCACGCCTCGCCCACCGCGTCGTCGGGCGCGTCCGGCCCGTCGCCGAGCAGGAGAACCGTCAGAACGCCCGTGACCCAGCAATGCTCCGCATGGTTCTCGGGCAAAGGCGGCGCGAGGCGCGGCTTGCCGGGGAAGGTCGCTCCCGCCCGCGGTTCCGCCTCCAACCGGGCGCAGAAGGCCGGCGGCGGCGTCTTCGGGACCCGTGCCGGTGCCGCGGCTGAAAGCCGCTCGGTCACGGCTGGGCCGAGGGCGTATCGTCGCGCGCGGATAGCGTCGCGTCTGATCTCGGCGATGCGGGGCTCGGCGAGGCCCGCGGCTGCGAGGATCTCCGCGTCGACCCCGCCGAGGGTAAGGGCCGCAACCGCCTCTGCAGTCTCCGAAAGCGCGACCTCGGCCGGGGGTCGCCCGGCGGCAAGGCCTGCCCAACTCCGGGCGAAGCCGAGGGCGGCGAGGCTCCGGCCCGCCCGGCGGATCCGCTTCAGCTCGACGATTTCGCGAAGCGGCCCGAGGAGCGCCGGCATCAGTCCGGGAAGCTCGGGAAAGGCGCCCTCGGGCCCCATGTCTGGCCCAGTGTGGGGCCCGGTGTCGGGCCCCATGTCGGGGCCCGTCCGGATCGCCGCGCCGCCGGTCACTCGGCCGCCGGGACGGGCGCCGCCCGCGACAACTCGGCCCGCGCGCCATCCGCCTTTCCCGCAGCCGACGCGGTCGCGAGCCAACGCATGAGATGGGCCTGTTGCACGAAAAAGGCGTGCTCCGGCGGCCAGCCGTCGCCCGTCACCGGCGCCTTGAAGAAGACGCCGAGCGCCTCGAGCGGCCCGCCTTCGCCGCATCTCTGCGCGAGATCGAGACAGCGCGCGATCTCAATGACGAGCGGCGCGGCCAGGATCGAGTCCTTACAGAGGAAATTTACCTTGATCTGCATCCGTTGGCCGAGAAAGCCCGTGATGTCGACGTGATCCCAGGCTTCCTTGTCGTCGCCCTTCGGCGGGTAGTAACTGATCTGTACCAGGTGGTTGCCGACGGGGTAGCCGAGCATCTGATCGAGCACGTCGCCCTTGGTGCCGAGCTTGGAGGCGAGCGAGGCCGGGTCCGACAGCGCCTGGCCGTCGCGGTTGCCGAGGATGTTCGTGGAGTACCAGCCCTCGACCGTGAGCGCCCGGGCCCGGAAGGCCGGCGCCAGCACGGTCTTCATCATCGTCTGTCCCGTCTTGCCGTCGCGCCCGGCGATCGGCGCGCCCCGCCGCCGCGCGAGCGCGATGAGCGCCGGGATCTCTGCCGCCAGATTGGGAGTAAAATTGCCGAAGGGCAGGCCGAGGTCGAGCGCCGCATAGGCATAGAGCATCGACGGCCCGATCGCCGGATCGTTCGCGTCGAGGGCGCGTTCGAAAGCCTCGAGCGTCTGAAAGGCGGGCGTGTCGAGCGGCGCGCATCTCTCGGTCGAGGCGAGATTGATCACCACGACCCGGCCCGACCCGGTGGTGGCGGCAAAGCCCGTCAAGTCGCGCTGCACCCGCGCGATCAGCGCGCGTTTGGAGTTGTCGCGATAGACATGCTCGCCGGTGACGTTCCGGCAAAACGCGGCATCGGCGACGGCGGCCCAGGGCCGGATCTCCGCGAGCGCGGGCGCCACCTGATCGAGCTCGTCCCGCGGCACGACCCGGTGCCCGCGCGCGGCGGCGGCCAGATCGTCGGGCGAGAGATCCCAGCCCGCGAGGCGCAAATCGGTATAAGGCACCAGATCGTCCCAATCCGCACATTCGGCGAGCGGGAGACCGTCGGTCCCCATCCGTCCCGCGCGCAGCATCTCGAGCCCCGTGGCGACGGTGGTCGACACACCGCCGCCGAGCCCGACGACGGCGATGCCCACCGTCTGTTCAACCGATTTCAGCATGCTTGGCTTCCTTTCGCGGCAGTGCGGTCGTTCTTGAGGATGGCTTGGAAGGCAAAGACGCGGTCCCGGCGGCCGCGATCAGCCGGCGCTCCCAGGCGAGCGCATCGGCCACAATCGTGTCGAGCGCATCGCGTCGCGCTCTCCAGCCGGTCTCGCGCCGGATCCGGTCGGCCCGCGCCACGACGGCCGGCAGATCGCCCGGCCGACGCGGGCGGTCGGTGACGGGGAACGACTTGCCCGCCACGCGACGGACGGCCGCGATCACGTCGCGAACCGAGGCGCCGCGGCCGTAGCCCACATTGAAGACGCGCGCCGGCGGCGGCGGACGCCCCGCGGCCAGGGCCGCTTGCCGCCCCGTGCGCAGATGGGCCAGCACGGCGAGATGGGCCTCGGCCAGATCGCTCACATGGATGTAATCGCGGATGCAGGTCCCGTCCGGTGTCGGCCAGTCGGTGCCGAAGACCTCGAGACCTGCGCGCAGGCCGAGGGCCGCCTGCACGGCGACTTTGACGAGATGCGTCGCTCCAGGGGTCGACTGCCCCGTCCTTCCGGCCGGGTCGGCGCCAGCGACGTTGAAATACCGAAGCGCCGCGGTCGACAGCCCGTGCGCGACGGCCGCATCGGCCAGCATCCGCTCGGTCATCAGCTTTGACGCGCCGTAAGGCGAGGCCGGCGCGAGGGCTGCGCTCTCGTCGACCGGATCGGTCGAGATCGCGCCATAAACCGCCGCGGTCGAGGAAAAGAGCACGCATTCGACGCCGTGGTGCCGGGCGGCTGCGATCAGCGCGTGACTGGCCAGGGTGTTGTTCGCGTAATAGCGGAGGGGGTCGCGGCAGCTCTCGGGCACGACCGTCGAGCCGGCCAGATGGAGGATGGCATCCGCCTTCGACTTGGCGAGCACCGCGTCGAGCAGCGCCCGGTCCGCGACGTCGCCCTCGACGAGGTCGGCCTCGGGCGGGAGCGCGGCGGGCGAGCCCGTGCTCAGATCGTCGATGACGATGACCCGCTCTCCAGCATCGACGAGGGCGTGGGCGACGTGGCTTCCGACATAGCCCGCACCACCGGTGACGAGGACAGGGGCGGGGGCGGGGGCGGCTGGGTGAGCTCGATTACTCATGACGGCTGGCTAGCACCGAGCCGCAGCCGCCCGCATTAAACTAGTTTTTGCATAAATTAATTTATTCTAAAGGTCTGAAGGTTCGAAATAAAAGATAGAGAAACTTGGTGATTTCGCTGCGGATTCACTCTTTTTGGAAACAAATCCTCGTCGATTTCTCAAATCTTTGAAATATCACACCGTGTAAATGATAAAGATCTTGAAAAAATTGGGGGATCTGCAGACCGTTCCGCGATTATGTTCGAGAACGCCATCGAATGACGATTGGACCGCGGACAAAATCGCCGCGCGCCGACCTCGCCCCGACAAGACCGAGACCAAACGCATGCGCGAGCTACCGGGCGAGCCGAGCCGCGTCGCAACCCCAGGTTGGAGAGACATGCTTGACGGCACACTCCGTCTGCTTATGCTGCGTCATGAAGTCGCAAAATAGCGACAAATCCAGATGGTCCGAGCGTGACGGGAGGAGACACGTCGGATCAACCGCGTCGAGCGGTCTGTCACCAACCCGGTGACCGGATACGCTCGGACACGCGTCAGACCAAGCGCTTCTCAAAGCGGATAAACCACAAAACGATCGAGCACTGACCCTCAGCAGTGCCGACAGGGAGGAAACTCGGAAATGATGACCGGAACAACGTTTCGTTGGGCACTCTTCGGCTGTGCACTCGCCTCGGTGCTGGCTTTACCGAACTTGTCAGTCGCTCAGTCGACGCAGTACTTCCCGATCGCAAGCAGCCGCGTGGGGCCCTACTCTGCCATGGGCACGGGTTACTATGGCGCGCAGATCGACTATCTCAATTATGTCAACATGAATGGCGGTGTGAACGGCGTCATGCTGACCTGGCAGGAATGCGAAACCGAGTACAACGCGGTGAAAACCGTCGAGTGCTATCAGCGACTGCTGGAGAACGACGGCCAACGTATCGTCGTCTTCGACACGCTCGGCACCCCAGGCGCCTATGCCGTGATCAACCGGATGGCCGAGGACGAGGTCGTCCTCGCGCAATACGGCTATGGACGCACGGACGCGGCCGACGGAACGGTCTGGCCTTGGGTCTTCAATGCGGCCGGCCATTACTGGTCGCAGATGGCGGTCAAGATGCGCTTCATGGCCGAGCAGGAAGGCGGCGTCGAGAACATGCGCGGCAAGAAGATCGTGCACATGCACATCGACAGCGCCTTCGGCCGCGAGCCGCTTCCCGCCATGCGCGCCATCGCCGAGGAATGGGGCGTCGAGATCGTCGAGATCGCCGTTCCGCCCCCGGGCCTCGAGCAGCAATCGCAGTGGCTTCAGGTGCGCCGCGAGCGCCCCGATTGGGTCACCTTCTGGGGCGCGGGCTCGGGCATGAACTCGACCGGCATGACGAATGCGGCGCGCATCGGCTTCCCGCGCGACCGGCTGATCTATGTGACCTTCGGCGCGGCCGAGGAGGACATGTACCCCGCCGGTCAAAGCGCCACGGGCACCTATGCCATGGCCAACGCGCTGCCCGGGCAGGACTATCCGCTCGTCCAGGCGATCAAGGACCAGGTCTACGGGGCGGGCGAGGGCAATCTGGCCGACGAAAGCCGCATCGGCTCGGTCTACTGGAACCGCGGCCTCGGCGCGGCGGTGATGTGGATCGAGGCGCTCAAGAACGCGCAGGAGATCCACGACAAGGTGGGCCAGCCGGTCACCGGCGCCGAATTCCGCGACGGCTACGAGGCGCTCGAGATGACTGCGGAGAAACTCGAGGAGCTGGGCATCGGCGGCATGCTCGCGCCATTCGCGCTCAGCTGCGAGGAGCACGCCGGCGCCGGTCGCTTCTCCATGATGCAGTGGGACGGGGAGAAGTTCGTCCAGGTGACCGACTGGGAGGAGCCGCTCGACCCGGCCTTCATCCGTCAGTTGGTGGAGGACTCGGCGGCCAAATTCGCCGCCGAGAACGGCCTCACGCCGCGCAGCTGCTCCTGATCCGCCTCCGCCCGACCTGAACCGAGGCAGTGCCGGCCCCAACCCCGGCCCTGCCATCCGCGCCGCCACCCGCGGCCCCGTTCCGACGTGTCCGGAGACCCCAATATGGCAAATGCCCGATGACCGCGATCCACGAGACCGCCCCGCCCGACGCCATCCTCACGGTCGACCGGATCGAGGTCGTCTACGACAACGTCATCTCGGCCTTGCACGACGTGACGCTGAGCGTGCCGCGCGGCAAGATCGTGGCCCTGCTCGGCGGCAATGGCGCGGGCAAAAGCACGACGCTCAAGGCCGTATCGACCATGCTCGCGAGCGAGCGCGGCAAGGTCACCCGCGGCGCGATCACTTATGACGGCACGGCCGTGCGCGATCAGGCCCCCTCCGACATGGTCGCGCTCGGCATGGTGCAAGTGCTCGAGGGCCGGCGCTGCTTCGGTCACCTGACCGTGGAGGAGAACATCATCGCCGGGGCCTATTCGCGCAAGCTGTCGCGGGGCGACATGCAGGCCGAGCTCGACCGGATCTACGCCTATTTCAAGCGTCTGAAAGACCGCCGTAAATCCCAGGCCGGCTATACCTCGGGCGGCGAGCAGCAGATGACCGCGGTCGCCCGTGCCATGATGGCGAAGCCGAAGATGCTGCTGCTCGACGAGCCCTCCATGGGGCTGGCGCCGCAGCTCGTCGCCGAGATCTTCAACATCGTCCAAGAGCTGAACAAGCAAGAAGGCGTCAGCATCCTGCTGGCCGAGCAGAACACCAATGTCGCCCTGCGCAATGCGGACTATGGCTACATCATCGAAAGCGGTCACGTGGTCATGCAAGGAGACGCCAAATCGCTCCTCGAAGATGACAAGATCAAGGAGTTCTACCTTGGTATCTCGAAAGAGGGCCGCAAGAACTTCCGCGACGTCCTTCGCAAGGAGGCCGAGTCCCATGCCGATTTGCACCATCACTGATTTGCGGCAGGGACACGATCGATCATGAACCAGACCCGCAATTTTCCGATCGGCAACCCAATCCTCGAGGTGCAGAACATCTCGTTGAATTTCGGTGGCGTGAAGGCGATCACTGACACCTCTTTTCGCGTGTTGGCCCATGAGATCCGGGCGATCATTGGGCCGAACGGCGCGGGCAAGAGCTCGCTACTGAACTGCATCAACGGGATCTACAAGCCGCAGCAGGGCCGCATCGTCTTGAAGGGCGAGACGCTCAGCAAAATCAGCCCGAACATCGTCGCCCGTAAGGGCATTTCGCGGACCTTCCAAAACCTCGCGCTCTTCAAGCGCATGTCCGTGCTCGACAACATCCTCGTCGGGCGCAGGCTGCACATGCAGGCGAATTTCCTCGAGGTCGCGTTCCAGACACCGAGAGCGCGCCGCGAAGAAGCCGAAAACCGCGCACGCTGCGAAGAGATCGTGGAGTTCCTGGAGATCACCGAGCTCCGCGACACCCCCGTCGGCAAGCTGCCCTACGGACTGCAGAAAAAGGTCGAACTCGGCCGCGCCCTGGCGACCGAGGCCGACATCTTGCTTTTGGACGAACCGATGGCTGGCATGAACGTGGAAGAAAAACGCGAAATGTGCCGCTTTATCCTCAAGGTCAACGATGAACTCGGCACGACAATGGTGCTGATCGAACACGATATGGGCGTGGTTATGGACATCTCCGACAACGTGGTGGTGCTCGACTATGGCAAGATCATCGCCGACGGCCCACCGGACGAAGTCCGCGTCAATCAAAACGTGATCGACGCCTATCTGGGGGTGGCCCATGATTGAGCTGTTGTTCTTCTTCGAAGTCGTGCTTGCCGGCATGCTGGCGGGAACAATGTATTCGCTGGTCGCCCTCGGCTTCGTGCTTATCTATAAAGCCTCGTCGACATTCAACTTTGCCCAGGGCGCCATGGTGTTCTTTGCGGTGTTGTCGTTCGTGGGCTTGATGGAACTGGGACTGCCATTCCCTCTCGCATTCGTCGCCACCGTTCTCTTGATGGTGGCGGTCGGATACGCCACCGAACGCATGGTGCTCGAGCCGCTGATGGGCGAGAGCGAGGACACGATGCTGATGGCCACCATCGGCCTCGCCTTCGTGTTGCAGGGGCTCGCACAGGCGGTCTGGGGCGTCGAAGTGCGCCGGCTCGACCTGGGTATCCCGGACTTTCCGATCCCGTGGCTTGCGGACAATTTCGGCCTCTTCGTCAGCGCGCTCGACGTGACCGCGGGCGTTGTCGCGGCGGTCCTGATCATCGTGCTCGCGCTCCTCTTCCGCTACACCAAGATGGGGCTCGGTCTGCGCGCGGTCGCCGACGATCCGGGCGCTGCCGCCTCGATCGGCATCCCGCTCAAGAACATCATGCTGCTCGTGTGGTCGGCCGCCGGCGTGGTGGCCCTCGTCGCCGGCATGATGTGGGGCGCCCGCGCCGGCGTGCAGTTCGCCCTCGTCGATCTCGCGCTGAAGGCGCTGCCGGTGCTGATCATCGGCGGCTTCTCCTCGATCCCCGGAGCCATCGTCGGCGGGCTGATCATCGGCGTCACCGAGAAGACGCTCGAGGTTTATGTCGGCCCGGTCTTCGGCGGCGGCATCGAGGGCTGGGCGCCTTACGTCTTGGCCATCTTCTTCCTGCTCTGGCGACCCGAAGGGTTGTTCGGCGAAAAGATCATCAGACGCGTCTGAGGCGTGGGAGGCAAGGACATGCAGAAGAAACCCGTTTTCCTCACCTACAGCCTGACCGATATCGCGACGTTCCTCGTGCTGATGGTCGTGGCGTTCGCAGTGGTGCCGGCGACGATCCAGACCGATTACTGGTACTCCTCGATCCTGATCCCGTGGCTTTGCCTCGCGCTCGCCGCCACGGGGCAGCAATTCGTCATGGGCTATGCGGGGCAGCTGGCGCTCGGCGCGGCGGGTTTCATGGCGGCCGGCGCCTTCGCCTGCTACAATATCGAATTGCGCCTGCCTTGGATGCCGTTCCCGCTCTCGCTCGTGCTCTCAGGGCTGATCGCGGCGGCCTTCGGCGTGCTCTTCGGCCTGCCGAGCCTGCGCGTCCGCGGGATCTACTTGATGGTCGCAACGCTTGCGTCGCAGTTCTTCATCATCTGGATGATCGACAAGTTCGGTTGGTTCAAGAACTACGACAGCTCGGGCATTATTACGGCGCAGGACATCGTTATCTTCGGCCACGCCTTCACCTCGCCCTTGGAGATGTATCTCGTCGTGGCGGCGGTGGTGACGGTCCTGACGATCCTGGCGATCAACATGACCCGCGGCTCGGTGGGGCGTAACTGGATGGCGGTGCGCGATATGGATATCGCCGCCGAGAGCATGGGGATCTCCCTGCTCAAGACAAAGCTGCAAGCCTTCGCGCTCTGCGCCTTTTACTGCGGCGTCGCCGGCGCTCTCTTCGCCTTTACCTATCTGAAATCGCTCGAGCCGGTCGCCTTCGACATCAAGCTGTCGTTCCAGATCTTGTTCATGGTGATCCTCGGCGGTCTGGGCACGATCAGCGGCGCCTTTATCGGCGCGGCCTTCATACTGCTCTTTCCTGTGGTGTTGAACAGCCTGGGCAATGCCTGGTTCCACGGGATGATCGACGCCACGATCATATCGGCGATCGAACAGGTCGTCTTTGGGGCCTTGATCATCCTTTTCATGATCTACGAGCCGCTCGGCATGGCAAAACTCTGGGAGAACCTCAAGCAACGGTTTCTCTTTCGCACCTCGGCAGGCGCAGTGCCGGTGCCGCAGACGGACCGGCCGGGTTGAGGCGTCGGCGACATCCTGCGCACCGCATGCGCGCGCCCCTGCGATCAGGGCGTGCGGGGTGACCGCCGCGCAGCGTCCAAGACGGCCTCGCGCAGCCAGGCGCTGCCATTATCGCGACGGGCGAGCGGGCTCCAGAGCATTTGCAGCGTCCAGGGCCGCAGGTCGAGCGGGATCGGAAAGGTCGCGATGCGCGCGTCTAAGAGCGCGTCCGCCGCGCGCGCCGGCATGGCAGCGACGAGGGTTGAGGTCGCGATCAGCGGCGGCAAGAGGCTGACGAAGGGCACCGTCACCGCCACTCGGCGGGCCAGTCCGCGACGGGCGAGGGCCGCATCGAGCGCCCCCGACGCGTCCCGGCGCGTGGTGTAAAGCGCGTGATCGAGATCCGCAAAGGCCGCCGCATCCAGCTCGGCCTCGAGCGCCGGATGACCGACCCGCGCGATGCCGATGAACCGCTCCTCGAAGAGCGGCGTCACAACGGCGGTCTCCGGCGGATCGGCAAAGACACCGATGGCGAGGTCCAACACGCCCCCTTCGATCATCGGTGCCAGCCCGTCCTTGTCGTAAGTCACAAACCGCAAATGCAGGCCGGACCCCGCCGCCCGAATGCGCGCGACCAGCGCCGGGCCGAGCAGCGCGAGCGCATAATCGGTGATGCCGAGCACGAAGGTCCGCCGGGCCTCGGCTGGATCGAAAGGCAGTTCGGGCCCGAGCGTCGTGCGCAGGCTCTCGAGGGCGGCGGCGATGCCCGGGGCGAGCCGGAGCGCCCGCGGCGTTGGCTGCATGCCCTGACCGACGCGCACGAAAAGCTCGTCCCCCAGCCCCGCGCGAAGCCGCGAAAGCGCCGCACTCATCGCCGGCTGACGCAGTCCGAGGCGGGCGGCCGCGCCGGTCACGCTGCGTGCGGCCAGGAGCGCCTCGAAGGCGAGCAACAGGTTGAGGTCGAGCCGTCGGAGATCCATCGGTGACATCGATATCCTCTATTCAGTTTCGGGAATAGCTCTGTCACGCCGTCGGCCGATATCCGGGGCATCGCAGCCTTTGGAGACCTGCCATGACACCGACCGACCGACCGGCCCCCACGGCCTCCCGCTCCCGCCTCATGCAACTCGCGCTCGCCGCCCTGGTCGCGCTCGGGCCCGCCGACGCGCATGCCGACGCCGACACCCGGGCCGTCGCCGAGCGCTTCGTGCTCGAATTCCTCGGCCAGGGCAGCATCGAGGCGGCCGAGGCCGTCATCTCGCCCGACATCGTCGCCGTGACCGCGCTCAGCCCGACGGCGCCGATCGAGGGCCGCGCGGCTTACATCGAGACGTTTTTTGCGTTCGCGCAGGCCTTCACCTTCGAGACGCCCGTCGAGATCGTGGACAGCATCGTCACCGAAGACCGCGCGGTTATGCGCATCCGCGCCCGCGCGACCCACTCCGGCGCGTTCCTCGGCCTCGCGCCCACGCACCGCTCGATCCTTTTCGATGAGACGCATGTGATGCGGATCGACAGCGGCATGGTGACGGAGAACGTCGTTTCCGCGACCAATCTCGAGTTCGAGATGGTCTTCGCGCCGGTGCTGAGCCCGCTCGTCTTGGCGGAGGACTGAGAATGGCCGCGGAAAAGAGACCCGTGATCGTCGCCGCCGCCGGCCCCGGGGTCGGGCTTGGGGTGGCGAAACGCTTCGCCCGGGAAGGGCATCCGGTGGCGCTCATCGCGCGCCGCCCCGCCGCCCTCGAGGCGATGGTGGCGGAGATCGCTCAGGCCGGCGGCACGGCCCGCGGCTTTGAAGCCGATGTCACCGAGATGGCCGCGCTCGGCGAGGCGCTCTCTCGGATCGAAACGGAAATGGGCGCGCCGGAAGGTCTGGTCTGGAACGGAGGCCGCTGGGTCGAGACCCCGGCACTTTCGCTCGCCGCCGCCGATTTCGAGACGGATTTGCGATTGACCACGGTCGGCGCGCTCGTTGCCGCCCAGGCGGTCGCACCGGCCATGGAGCGCGCGGGCAGCGGAAGCATCCTCGTCACCGGCGGCGGTCTCGCGCTTGCACCGCAATATGGCGGCGCCGTGCCGGCGCTTGCGGCCGGTAAGGCGGCAGTCCGTGCCCTCGTCCATGCCGCCGCCGCCGAGTTCGCGGCCCGTGGCATTCATTTGGGCACCGTCACCATCGCAGGCCAGGTCGCGCCCGGCGGGGCGTTCGACCCGGACCGCATCGCCGAGGCCTTTTGGGAGCTGTTCACGGAACCGCGGGACGCCTGGACGGTCGAGCGGGTGTTCGACGGCGCGGGGTAGCGCAGGCGCCGGGCGACCCGCCCCGCGTCAGCTCCGGGTGGCGGACGCCCTCCCCGTCATCGACGAGCCGTGGCAAGCCGGCGGCCAACCCTGCACCAGAGCGCCGGACCGGGGCGTGAGCCGCCGGACCGGCCGCTTTAGGGATCAGTCGTGATGGTGGCCGCTGCTGTGGATTTCCGCGTGGATCGCGTCGTGGATCGCGATCGACTGCTGGATATGCGCGGCGAAGGCCTCGGCGACGCAGCGACGCTCGATGAACCCGGCTTCTTCTTCCGGCAATTCCGCATGGTCTCCGTGCACGCGCGCCGAATGCTCGGCGTAAATGGCCACCATGGTGGCGCACATCTCCGCCTCTGCCTCTTCGAGCGCCGTGTGGGCGGCCTCGATGCGCGCGTGCTGCTCCTCGCTCAGCCAGCCGAAATCGAGCAGATGATCGTCGCTGTCGGCCGTGGCGACCGTGGCGGAGAGGACGGTGGTCGAGAGGACGGCGGCGGCGATGAGAGCAAAGCGCATGGGACACCTCGTGAGCGGTCGGTTGACGGTTTGGGGACCGCGGCGCGCGGCCCCCGGAGGACGGATCGGCGGGCGAGCGCTGCCCGCACGCGCCACAGCAGGTTCTAACAAAACGCGAAAGTGATATGTTATAATTATCCGTTCGGCGCCGTGAAGCTTCGATGACAAAGCCGGATTGTCAGACGGTCCGATATCGCGTCCAAAGCGGCCGGCGCGGTCCCAAAACCCCTCAAGCGTGCGACGGCGGCGCCACCAGATCGACGGTGCGCCCGGCCCAGGCAGTGGCAAGATCGGTATCGTGGGTCACCAGCAAAACGGCGGTGTCCATCGCTTCGGCGGTTTCGGACAACAGCGTCATCGTCTCCTTTTGGGTGAGCGGATCGAGCCGGGATGTGGGTTCGTCTGCAAAGAGAACCTTCGGCGCGACCGCGAGGACGCGAGCGATGGAGATGCGCTGCAACTCGCCGCCCGAGACCGCATCCGGGCGCCGGGCCAAAAGCGCCTCGTCGATCTTCAGGCTTTCGAGCAGGCCCGCGATCCGCGACCAGTCCACGCGGTGCCGGCGGGCCACGTCGCGCAGCCCCGTGCCGAGGGAGACGCGCGGCGCAAACGCGCTCGGGGGGTCCTGGTAGATCTTCTGCAGCCCATGTGCGCCGATATCCGGGCTTTTGCGCACCGAGCCCGCAAGCGGCGGAATGAGCCCTGCGAGCGTGTCGAGGAGGCTCGACTTGCCGATGCCGCTCGGCCCGACGAGGGCGACCCGCTCCCGGAGCCGGAGGGTGAGCGAGACATCCTCGATGAGGGCGGTCCCGCCGCGGCCGACCGTGAGCCGATCCGCCTCGATGAGCGCGGGTCCAGGATCGGGACGGGGGAGCTTGGCCCAGGTCTTCGGCGCCGCCTCGATGAGCGCGCGGGTATAGGCGTTTTGCGGCCGCGCGAGCACCTCGGCCGTCGCGCCCGCCTCGACGGTGCGCCCGGATTTGAGGACCAGGATCGCGCCGCCGATCGCCTCGGCGACGCCGACGTCATGGGTGATCACGATGAGGGCGCCGCCCGCCGCCGGCGTTTCCTTGAGAAGCGCGAGGATCTTCGCCGCACGGTCCCGGTCGAGCCCCTTGGTCGGCTCGTCGGCTAGCAGCAATCGCCCGCCACCCGCCCGCGCTGCCGCGAAGGCGACCCGCTGGCCCATGCCGCCCGAGAGTTCCCCCGGCCGCCGTCCTTCGGCGCCCGCAAGGCCGAGGGATGCGAAATCGGTCAGCGCGCTGCGGCGGGCTTCGCGGGCGGACTGCCCTCTGACGAGGCGATGGGTCTCGGCGACTTGGGCGAGGCTCGGCATCAGCGGATCGAGCGCGCGCCACGGCTCTTGCGGCAGCAGGGTGATGCGCCGTCCCCAGAGCGCCTCACGGTCCCGGCGGGCGAGGGTGTCGAGGCGCTGCCCGTCGAGCACGACCGCGCCGCCGGCCGAGAGCCCGCCCGGCAGCGATCCCATCACCGCCTGGGCGATCAGGCTCTTGCCTGCGCCGGTCTCGCCCATAATGACGAGCGACCCGCCCTCGGGCACGGCAAAGCCGACCGGCCCCACCAGCGGACCGGCGGCGCTTTGGGCCGCGCTGCGGATCGTGAGTTCCTGCACCTCGAGCATCAGGTCTCGGGCCTCGCAGTCGGTCCCACCGCCAAGTGCAGCGCGAGGACGGTGACGACAAGACAGACGACCGGCTGCAGGATCAGCCAGGGCGCCTCGCGCCAATAGGGCAAAAGCTCGGTCATCATCACGCCCCATTCGGCGGTCGGCGGGCGGATGCCGACGCTGACGAAGCCGAGCGCGGCCATCGCGGTCACCGAGGTGGCGACGCCGAAGGCGGCAAGCGTCAGAAGCCCCGGCAGAAGCTCGGGCAGGAGATGGCGCCGCAGGACGTGACCGGGACCGAAGCCAAGCAGCCGCGCCGCCTCGACCGCGGGGCTGTCCAGGAGGATCCTCGCCCGCTGCCGGGTGAAGCGGAAATACTCGACCCAGAGCGTCAGCGAGAGCCCGACATAGAGCGCCCACCAGGATCCGGGCGCGATCGCCGCCAGCATCAGTACGAGCAACAGCCCCGGCAGCGCGAGGACCGCATCGGAGACCGCGCCGAGCGCCCGCGCCGTCCAGCCGCCGGCCGATGCGGCGAGGATGCCGAGCGCCGTGCCCGGGATCGCCGCCGAAAGCACCGCGAGCGCGCCGAGGGAGAGCGACAGCTGCGCGCCCGAGAGGAGGCGGGCCACCATGTCCCGGCCGAGATGGTCGGTGCCGAGGGGATAGGCCGGGCTCGGCGGGCGGAGCGTGTCCCGGAGCGACTGGGCGGCCGGGTCGAGACCGAAGCTCGATGGCCCGAGGAGCGCCGCGGCGGCGAAGAGCGCCAGGACCGCACTGCCGACGACCCGCCCGGCGGTCATGTCAGCCGCGCCGCGCCGCGCGGGTCGAGCGCCCGGCAGGCAAGGTCGACCGCAAGGCTGAGGCCGACAAAGATCAGCCCAAGCGTCAGAGCCGTGCCCTGCACCATGGGCACGTCGCGCTCGAAGATCGCATGGACGAGCGCATGGCCGATCCCGGGCCAGGAAAAGACCGATTCGATGATGACCACGCCTTCGATCAGATAGGCGAGCTGCACGCCCACATAGGCGACCGTCGGCACGGCGGCATTCCGTGCGACATGGCGGGTGAGCGTGGCTCGGCGATCGAGACCTTTGGTCCGGGCAAAGGCGTGCCAAGGGCTCGCCACCGCATCGGCCACCGCATCGCGGATCACCCGGTTCGAGACCGCCGCGAGCCCGAGCGCAAGGGTGAGCGCAGGCAGGACGAAATGGCGCGGCTCGCCGTAGCCCGCGACCGGCAGCAGTCCCGCTTCGACGGCAAGAAGGAGCATGAGGACGAGCCCGAGAGCAAAGGCCGGCACGGAGCGCAGCATCACGGAGAGCGCGAGCATCGCCCGGTCGAAGCGTCCGCCCGGGTTCAGCCCCGCCGCCGCGCCGAGCGGGACGGCAATCAGGAGCGAGAGCAGGATCGCCGCCCCCGCCAGCATGACGGAGGCGCCGAGCTGGTGGGCGATCTCGTCCCAGACCGGCTCGCCGCTGACCATCGAGGTGCCGAGATCGAGGGTCGCGAGCTGCCCGAGCCAGGCGCCGAGCTGCACCAGGAGCGGCCGGTCGAGACCCAGCTCGTTGCGCACAGCTGCGGCGGCGGCGGCGTCCATCATGTCGTAGCCATAGCGTCCGGCGGCGATGCGGAACGCGGCATCTCCGGGCAGCGCCTGCATCATTGCGAAGCTGACGACGCCGACGACGAGGGCGACCAGCAGCGCTTGGCCGAGGCGCCCGAGTATCAGGCGCCCCAGGCTGTCGGTTCGGTTTCTCACTCGGCCGCCCAGCGCACCCGGTCGAGCCCGTAGTCCCGCTCGAGCGGGTCGATCACCACGTTCTCGAGCCCGTCGGCGACGGCCACCGTGTGCTGGTACCAGACCACGGGGATCATCGGCAGATCCGCCTGGAGCGCCGCTGCAACCTCGGCGATCAGTGGGGCCCGGGTCGCATCGTCCGCGGTGGCGGCAATCTCAGCCACGGCCTCGGCCACCCGGGGGGCGTCCCAGTTCATCGCGCCCCAATCGCCGCCGCCCGAACTGTAGTCCGACACCACCGTTCCGATCGGGTCGGGGGTGAGCCCGTAGTTGCGCGCGAAGAGGGCGACATCGAGGGAGCCGTCCTGATGGCCGGCCGGGATTTCGGAGTAGTTCGCGACGCTGACCTCGAGGGCGACGCCGATCGCGCGCCACTGGTCCTGGAGCGCGGCGGCGACGAGGGGCAATTCGGGCCGGTCGGGGAAGGTGCGCAGCGTCAGCTCGAAGCGCGCGCCGTCGCGGACGAGCACGCCGTCCTCGCCCATCTCCCAGCCCTCGGCCGCCAGCAATTCGGCCGCCGCGTCCGGGTTGTAGGTCACCGGCGCGAGCGACGGGTCGTGCCATTTGCCGAGCGCGGGCGGGAAGACCTGGTTTGCGGCCGCCTCGGGGAAGCGGATGATCCCGGCGGCGATGCCGTCGCGGTCGATGGCGAGGCTGAGCGCCCGACGTGCCTCGGGGCTTGCGAGGCTCGGATGTCCGGCGTTCACCTTGAGGAGCATCACGCGGGGGATCGCAAGCGAGACCGCCTCGACGCCCTCTTCGCGCCGCAGACGCTCGAAGCCCGCCGGATCGAGCGTGAAGACCATGTCCGCATCTCCGGTCTCCGCGAGAAGCGCCCGGGTCTCGGCCCGCTTGGCGGCCGTATAGGTGATCCGCTCGAGCACCGCCGGCGTGCCCCAATAGTCCTCGAAACGGACGGCCTCGATCTTTTGCGGCGGTTCGAGCGCGGTCACGCGGAACGGTCCCGTGCCGATGGCCTCCACCGGCCGGCCTTCCGCGTCGAACGCGGCGGGCGCGGGGATCACGGTCGAATAATGCGCGAGCAGCGCCGGCAAGGCCGCAAACGGGGTGTCGAGCGTGATGACGACCGCGTTTTCGGCGGCCGAAATCTCCCCAATCGGTGCCGTGCCGAGGGGCCCCGGCTGTTCGACGGCGCGGGCGAGGGCGGCGACAGCCGCTTCGGCGGTCAGCTCGGTCCCGTCGTGGAAGGCGGCCTCGCGGAGCGCGAAGGTCCAGCGCAGCCCGTCATCCGACGCCTCCCACGCGGTCGCGAGCCCCGGGATCAACGTGCCGTCGGTCTCGGCATCGACCAAGGTCTCCATGATCCCGAGCCGCTGCAGAGCGACTTCTTTGGCGGGATCCGCGCCGGCGATCTCCCAGGGTGCGGCGACGGTGAGATCGGTGCGGGGCTCGGCGGGAACGGCGGAAGCGCTGGCGAGCAACGCAAGGCCGATGGCGAAAGCGGTCAGTCTGGCCGGCATGGGGAGAATCCTTTCGAAGGTTGGCCCTCTTCTGTAATGATATCACATAACAGTTTCATCACAGCGGGCGTCGATGCAGGTCCGGCGCGTTCGCCGATAGCCCGGCACGGTTCGCGCGTCCGGCCGAGCAGGCGCGACCGCGCCCGGCCGCCGGTCAGGCTTGCGACTTCGGCCAGTCGATCTTTGCGCAAAGCCCGACGAAGAAATCGACGACCGGCGTATGCTTGCGCCCGCGGCGGGTCATGACCGAGACGGTCCGGGACACCTTCGGATCGACGAGCGGACGGCTCAGCAACCCCGGCTGCCCGGCAAGGCTCTCGGGCATGATCGCACAACCGAGCCCGGCCATCACCATTGCCTGCACCCAGGCCTCGTGCTCGCTCTCGAAGCGGACATCCGCCTCGGTGTCGTCCACATGACCTTCGGCCTCGAGAAAATCGAGATATTCGCAGTTGATCCGGCGCAGATACCGCTCTCCGTTCAGATCGGCCAGGCGCACGCACTCCATGCTCTCGAAGCGATGGCCGGACGGGAAGGTGACCACGTAGCGCTCGGTGAAGAGCGGCTCGGCGTTCAGCGCGTCGGGATAGTCGGGGAGCGCAACGAGCGCGATGTCGATCTCGCCGCTCGACAAAAGCTCGACCAAGTGCCGTCCCGACGCCTCGCGGACGTTCAGGTTGAGTTGCGGCGCTTGCCGGCTGAAGAACTCGATCAGGCTGATCACGCTGGTCGGCGCGATCGTGCACATGCAGCCGAGCGTGAGCGTTGCGTTAACCATCTCCGAGAAATCGAGCGCCTCGGAGCGCACCGTCTCGGTCAGCGAAAGCGCCTGTTCGAGGCGGGGGCGGACCATGCGGCCGAGCTCGGTCAGGTGCGTTTGACGGCCCTCGCGGCGGAAAAGCGGCCCGCCGAGTTCGTCTTCGAGCTTGCGGATCGCGCGGGTGAGGGACGGCTGGGAGACGTGACAGGCCTCGGCCGCGCGCGTGAAATTGAGCGCCTCGGCGACGGCGACGAAATACCGGATCTGATGCATTTCCATGACGCGCCTCACTGCCTGTCGGCCCTGTCGGCCTGTCAGTCTCACAGAGTATTGATCGCTCGAGAAAAGGTACACATGCCCGGCGGCTATCGTTTCGATGCCTCGGAGTGTGGTTAAGTCGCGAAGGGGTCCATGCCATATCCCGCATGACCGGGAGCGCGATGCACACCGGACATCAGGAGACACCGCCAATGCGTTCGATCGTCACCTCGGCCGTCCTCGCCGCAACCGCCGCCTTCGCCCTCACCCCCAGCGCCCAAGCCGCCGGCTGTCCGCAGGAGCACGTGCTGAGCGAGCCGCGGCAGGTGAAGGGCGTCGGCCAGGAGCGTCTCACCCGCGAAGTGATCGCGAATGTCCGCCTCGAAGGCTGGCGCGATATGGGCGGGTTTATCCTGCGCACCCGCCGACTCGAGCTTCAGCCGGGCGGCACGGTCCCGACCCACAGCCACGCCGACCGGCCGGCCATCGTCTATGTGATGAAGGGCACGGTGATCGAGCACAACAGCTTCTGCGCGGTGCCGATCGAGCACCATGCGGGCGACGTCTCCGAGGAGTTCGCGCCGGGCTTCGTGCATTGGTGGGAGAACCGCAGCAACGAGGTCGTCACGTTCCTGTCGAGCGATGTGGTGCCCTATCCGAGTGATGCGGAGCTCTTTTACGGCTTCGAAGCGAACAGCAGCCCCGACGACGCCCGTGAGTAAGCGGTCTCCGGGCGCGCGCCCGATGCGGTCGTCGACCGTGCTGGTCGCCGGCGCCATCGCGGTGGCGCTCGGTACGCCGGTCCTGGCCGATGACGCGGACAAGGCCGCGATCCGAGCGACGTACCAGGACTTCGTCGCTGCGCAAAACGCCCGCGATACGGACGCCATCGGCGCGTTCTTCATCGACGGCCCCGAGTTCCTCTGGGTCTCGGACGGGCGGTCTTACTGGGGTCGCGATGCGGTGCTCGCCCGCATGGGCAGCTTCCAACGTGCCGAGGTCTGGGAGGTCACTCCGGATCTGCAGGCGGCACGCCTGGTGATGCTGGGCGAGGCCAGCGCGATGTTTCACCTGCCGCTGACCCTCGCCATCGGCCAGCATGGTTTACCGACCGAGCTCGGCTTCCTCGTCTCGATCCTCTGGGTCGAGGAGGCCTCGGGCTGGCGCATCGCGAGCCTGCTGACCACAGCCGACAAGACGCCCCGATAGGCGACGAGCGATCGGGAGGCGCCTCGGATCGTCCTCAGCCTCAGCCCCGCGGCACGCGCCGCGCTGCCCGGTTCCCAAACCCACCCAATGCGGAGATGAAAGACCCATGGCCACCCACAGCGCAAACGCCCCTGTTTCACCGAGCTCCGGCGCGGTCCCGCCACTCAACATGGCGACTTTCGGCCTGATGTTCGTGGCCGGGGCGGTCGCGACCACCGCCTTCGATCTTTGGGGGCAGATTATCAGCCCCGGCATCGGCTGGGCCAATCTTTCGCCCCACGGTCTCGCCCGCAGCCTCCTCGGCACGTTCGGGCTGCCGAACGGCGATTTCGCGGGCTACTTCGTCCACTTCTACCTGGTCGGGCTCATCGGCTATCCGGTCGGCTGGTTGTACATCTTCCAGCCGATCTGGAGCCGGCTCGCGGGCGATCTCGGCGGCTGGCTTCTCCCCTCGGCGGTCTATGGCTTCGGGCTTTGGGTCTTCGCCATCGGCGGGATCACCGCCATCGCGGGGTTGCCGTTCTTCCTCAACTTCACGGGCATCACCTGGGTGGCCCTGATCGGTCACGTGCTCTACGGCGTGGTCATGGTCGCCGTGATGCAGTTGCAGAGCCGCCAGTGACGGCACCCGGCCCGTCCGGGGGCCGAGAGCCGCCCCCGGCACGGCGCCGCACGGATCAAATCGCGGCGAGCATCGCCTGAGCGGTGGTCGCCTCGGCCTGGCCCGGGCTGTCCTCGACGGCGAGCCAGGTGACGACCCCGTCCTTCACGACCGCGGCGAACCGCTGCGACCGCCCGATCAGCCCGACCACATCGGCGCTGAAATCGAGCCCCATCGCCTTGACGAGCGCCCCGCTCGGGTCGCCGAGCATGCGGATCCCCGCCGCCGAAGCGCCCGTCGTCTCGCCCCATTTACCCATCACGAAGGGATCGTTGACCGAGAGACAGACAATGTCCTCGACGCCCTTCGCCTTCAGCGCCGCGCGCTCGGCAATGAAGCTCGGCAAATGCGCGTTGTTGCAGGTGGGCGTGAAGGCGCCCGGCACGCCGAAGAGGGCCACCGTCTTGCCCCCGAAAACATCCGCCACCGCGATCTGCGTCGGGCCCTCGGCCGTCATCTCGAGAAGCGTGCCGTCAGGCAGGTTCTGTCCGGTCTCGATCATCTCGCGTCTCCCTCTCTTCGGGCGGGCCATCCGCCTTTCGGCTCCTCATAACCGGCGCGCAGAAGGCGGACAATGCCGGAGGCCGGGTGCGGGGCGCGCGCGCGCGCGCTCAGCGCACGCCCATGCGGATCGCCCCGTCGAGGCGGACGACGGCCCCGTTCAGATAGCCGTTCTCGATCATCTCCCGGGCCAGTCGGGCGAATTCGGCCGGATCGCCGAGGC
>JBHJGX010000094.1:0-18251 GCA_050331395.1 Paracoccaceae bacterium | reverse complement strand
GGGCGCCCTGCGCGGCCTGCGCCGCCCCGTCCGCCTCCGCCTCCGCGGCCTGCTGTGGAGATCGAGGTCGTCTCGGGCCGCACCACCCCCGTCTGCGCTGAGGACGCACCCCTAAAGGTGCGGGTTTGGCGGGTCGCAGGTGGGTACCGACAGGCCGTGTGGTGGACACCGCCTGGGCAAAACGACGCGACCTCGGTCGAAGCGGGCGAGACGATCTTGCTCACGCCGACCTGTGCGCTGCGGCTTGTTCGCACAACACGGAAGCTCAATTTAATTGCGATCTTTGAAGAGTTGCAATAAGCTCTGATGGCTCACACGGGGTGGGCTCAGTTCCATGGAGAAGAGTTATGAAAATCACTGCCGTTTTGGGTGGGTTACTCGCGCTGGCACTCGCGTCACCAGCTTCTGCCTGCGAGGAATTCTATGAAGTCGACAATGCGCAAGGCAAACAACTTGTCGAGACACTGAAAAACCCCGAAGCCGACGAGTTCGACCAGGTCATCGCTTTCGACACCCTGATCTGCGCCAAACGCGTCGCCCTGCGCAACATAGCACTCCGCTACGGCCGCACGGCCGCAAGCCCCGATGTTCGAGCACAAGTTCTGCAAACCGCATTATTTCGGCTGCCACGTCTCGTGGTAAATCTGCGCCCTGAAGAGGGACTCTCAAGGGCTGCTCGCGATTTCATTCAAGCCAATCCGTCGATCGACTTTACAATTGGTGAACGGTCTCCTGAAATGGGCTGCATGAACCTTCTAGGTGACAAAGGCTGCGCAAAGAACTCTTTGCAGATTGTTGGAACCAAAGCTCAAATCAATTACAGCTTCAATGCCGACATAAATGCCGAGTTCGAATTGACACGTGATGGAAAGCTTACTGGCTGGTACCTGAACAAGCGTGACCGGGGTGTGGGCATACTGCCCGCTGAGATTGTCTTGCAATGAATGTGGTTGGGGGCCGAAGCGGCCCCCAATGCTCGATCACTCGGCGGCTTTGGTGGTGTGGGCCTCGACAGATTTCATCAGGATCGCCTCGGCCTCGGCCTTGTCGCCCCAGCCGATGACCTTGACCCATTTGCCGGCCTCGAGGTCCTTGTAGTGCTCGAAGAAGTGCTTGATCCGCTCGACGGCCTTCGGCGCGAGGTCGTCGAGGCCCTGCACCTTCGCCTGAAACGGGTCAACCTTCTCCACCGGCACGGCAATGATCTTGTCGTCCATCCCGCCGTCGTCCTCCATCTTGAGAACCCCGATCGGGCGGCAGCGGATCACCGTTCCCGGTGCCAGCGCAAAGTCGCAGATCACCAGCACGTCCGTCGGGTCGCCGTCGTCGTGCAGCGTGTTCGGCACAAAGCCGTAATTGCAGGGATAGAACATCGGGGTGTTGACGATGCGGTCGACGAAGACCGCGCCCGACGCCTTGTCGATCTCGTATTTCACGGGCGCACCGCCACCGGAGCCGCCGGTGATCTCGATCACCACATTGATATCGGAGGGGGGGGCCTTGCCGGCCGGGATCGCGTCGAGGTTCATGCGCTGCTCCATCGCTCGGAAACCGCCGGCGCGTTAGCACATGGCGGTGCCGTGCGACAGGTGGAAAGCGCGCTCCGGCGGCCGCGGCTTCAGGCCGCGGGCTTGGCCGCATCGAGGGCCGCGAGGGTGGCGTCCCAAGCGAGCAGGATCGAGGCGTGGCGGTTCTTGTAGTCGCGGGCCGGGCGCATGGCCTCGAGCGCGGCGAAGGGCGCGCCCGGTTCCGGGCCGTTCTCCTTGATGAGCGCCCGGAGCGCCTCGCGCCCTGCGGCGATCTCCTCGCGCGAGCGGCCGATCACGCCCTCGGCCAGCACCGACGCCGAGGCTTGGCCGAGGGCACAGGCTTTGACGTCCTGGGCGAAGTCGGAGATGCGTCCCTCAGGATCCACGGACAGATCGACGGTCACCGTCGAGCCGCAGAGCGGCGAGCGTTTCATGGCGCTCCCGCCCGGCGCGTCGAGCCGCCCGGTCCGGCCAAGTTCGGCCGCTAGCGCCAAAATCCGCTGCGAATAGAGCTTCATCAGATCTTGATCGGTTGCCGTCATGGTCTGCTCCCGTTCGATTGACCCCTAGATAGCGTGCGGGTCGCACGTGTAAAAGGCGGGATGGCAAAGCTCCCGTCCCCCGATTTCGATCCCGACAGCCTCAGCTACACCGCCGACGGGCTGATCCCGGCAATCGCCCAGGACCGGCAGACCGGCGAGGTGCTGATGATGGCCTGGATGAGCCGCGATAGCCTCGCCGAAACCTTGGCGACCGGCTGGGTGACCTATTGGTCGCGCTCGCGCCGCGCGCTTTGGCGAAAGGGCGCGACCTCGGGCCATGTGCAGCGGCTGGCCGAGATCCGCATCGACTGCGACCGGGATTGTCTATTGCTTGTGATCGAACAGACCGGGCCCGCCTGCCACACCGGGCGGCGGAGCTGCTTCTTCACCGCGCTCCGGGACGGCATCGAGGTCGAGGACACCGCGCCGCCCGTCGAAAGCGGCCCGCGACCGGACGGCCCGTGACGCCGCTTCCGCCTTGGCGCGATCGTTTCGGCCGCAAGGCGCTCGGGCGGATGGCCCTCGGGCTTGCCGTCGGTGCCGTCGGCGGGGCGATCGCCTGGTGGCTGCATGTGCCGCTCGCCTGGATGCTCGGGGCGCTCTTTCTCTGCATGGCGGCCGCGCTCGCGGGCCTGCGGGTCGATGTACCGCTCTGGCTCCGAGCGAATTTCATGGTGCTGGTCGGGCTCTTCCTCGGCGAGAGCTTCGACGGGCTGACCCTCGAGGCGCTCGCGCGTTGGCCGATCACGCTCCTCGGTGCGATCCTCTATGTGCCGGTGGCCGGCGGCGCGGCCTATCTCTACTATCGTTTTCTAATCCGCCAAGACGTGTTGACCGCCGCCTGTTCGGCGATCCCCGGCGGGCTGACGGCGGTCGTGATCCTCTCGAGCGAGCTCGGCGGCGATGAACGCTCCGTCGCGCTCTCGCAATCGCTGCGGATCGCCATCGTGATCTTCTCGGCGCCGGCCATCGCCTTTGGGCTTCTGGCCTTCGCGCCGCCGGCCGAGGATCTGCTCTCGAGCCGTCCGGTGATCTCGTGGGGCGATTTCGCGGTGCTGGGCGTGGCGGCGCTCGCGGCGACCTGGGTTTTGCAGCGCGTCGGGTTGCCGCTCGCCTTCTTGATTGGGCCAATCCTCGCCTCGGCGCTCCTGCGGATCGGCGGCGTCGTCGAGGGCGCCTTGCCCCATTGGCTGGTCGAGGTCGCGCTCGTCGTGACCGGCAGCGCAATCGGCTCGCGGTTCCAGGGCACCAAGCTCCGCCTTTGGCTCCGGGTCGCGGCCGCCACCCTCGGCGGCACGGCGATCCTGATGGCCGTCACCGCAGTCTTCGCCTCGGCGATGAGCGCGCTCGCGGGCCTCGATTATACGGTGGCGCTTCTGGCCTATGCGCCGGGCGGTGTAACCGAAATGAGCCTGATCGCCCTCGCCATCGATGCGGATCCGGGCTTTGTCGCCGTCCACCATGTGGCCCGGATCGCGTTCATCCTGATCGTCGTGCCGATCTTCGCGGTGTGGCTCCGGCGCCGGCTCGGCCTTGCCGAGGGGCCCGAGGCCGACCGTCCTTGAGCGTGCCGAACCGTTCGGCCCAAGCCCAAAGGCCCGGGGCCAAAAGCGCGGGGCCAAAGGCGCAGGGCATGGAACGCACAACCGTCGCCCAAGCGTCACATCGCCGTGCTACCCGGCTCATCCTCAGATGTTTGCCAAACCGGAGTTCCCATGACCCGCCTCGCTTTCTCCGCCCTCTTCGGCGCCCTTCTGGCCGCGCCCGGCCTCGCCCAAGCCTGCGCGACCGATGCCCAGATCGCCGATTATCTCGATGCCTGGTCCGAAAAACGCCCCG
The DNA here is from genome assembly GCA_050331395.1 of Paracoccaceae bacterium. Lineage (GTDB taxonomy): Bacteria > Pseudomonadota > Alphaproteobacteria > Rhodobacterales > Rhodobacteraceae > Thermohalobaculum. The sequence continues at coordinate 14,341 of JBHJGX010000094.1, read as the reverse complement.
CCGCCGCCCTCGTGCCCGACGGCACCATGGAGGACGCGCTCTGCACGCAAGGCAAGCTCGTCGGCAGCCTGTCCCGGGTCATGGGCCGGCCCGTGGGCTTCAAGGCCGGGCTGACGAGCGAGGCCGCACAGGCGCGGTTCGGCGCGGAGGAGCCGCTCATGGGGATGCTGTTTGAACAGATGCTGCTGCCGGACGGCGCCGAGGTCCCGGCCGATTTCGGCGTGCGCCCGCTCTTCGAGGCCGACCTGCTGCTGATCGTCGACAATCCGGGCATCAACGACGCGAAGACCGTCGAGGAGGCGCTGCTGCATATCTCCGAAATCCGGCCCTTCATCGAGCTGCCGGACATCATGATGGCCGAGGGGGAGCCTGTGACTGCGGTCACGCTGACGGCCAACAATGTGGCGACCCGGTTGGGTGTCGTCGGCGAGGCGATCAATGTGCGCCAGATGCGGGCGTCGGGGTTCGACCTGGTCGAGGGCCTGCGCGAGATGACCGTACGGGTCGAGGCGGCGGATGGCGAGGTTCTGGCCTCGAGCAAGGGGGAGGTCGTGCTCGGCCATCCGGTGCAGAGCCTGCTCTGGCTCCTCGAACAGGGCGTGACGTTGAACGAAGGCGCGCTCGTGAGCGTGGGCTCGATCGGCCCGCTGTTGCCGCCCGCGAAGGCCAAAGGGGCCGTCCGCGTGGTCTATGAGGGGATCCCGGGCACGCCGACCGTGTCGCTGACCTTCACCGACTGAGCAGGGCGCGGGCTGAAACGGGGCGGGGGGCGGCAGCCTCCGCCTTAGTTCTCCGGGGTGGCGTCGTCCGCGGCGCCGCCCATCTGCGCGACGGCGATCCGCGCGAGGATCGCGTCCCGGGCGACGACGCCGATGACGCGGCCCGCCCCATCGACGACCGCCATCCGCGCGGCGCCGAGGGCCATCATCCGCCGGAGCGCATCTGCCTCACGCGCGCCGGGACCGATCGCTTCCTGTGTGACCGCGAGAAGCCCAGCCAGTGCCCCGAGATCCCCCGCCGCGAGCGCCGCCACCACCCGGTCTCCGTCCCCTCCCGGCCCGAGGGCGGCAAGAAGGCTGGCCCCGCGCAACGTGGCAAGAAACGTCTCCCCCTCCGCTGGCAGCACGACGAGCGTCAGATCCGGATCGAACCGCAGAAAGGCCGCCGTGTAGGCCGCGAGCGCCTCGGGGCTGTAATGGCCAGGCCGGCCCGTGCGGAGCGGAATGGCGATCGCACGCCCTGCGGTCAGTCGCGCGCGGATATCCCCGGTCGCGGTCACCTGTCCGGCCTCGATCGCAACAAGCGTCTCGGCCTCCGCGAAAAGCGGCGCCGGCGCGACCGGGCCTGCGGCGATTTCGGCCGCCCGGTCGGGTGCCCCGTGATAGCCCACGGCGACCCCGTAAGCCGTCACCGGCAGCAGGATGAGCGCGACATAGCCCACATCCTCGGCGATCTGGAACAGCTTGAGCAGGACGGCGAGCAGCACGCCGGCAAAGAAGATGACCAACGAAAGCGCCGCCGCATGGGCGTCGAGCTGCTCGGAGACCTGGACGAGCTCGGCGAAGAGATCCGCCATGACACCCTCCTGAACCGGGAGACTTGTCAGAAGCTTAGCACAGTGCGGGAGGGCGCGGAACGGATCCGTTCGGTTTCTGCTCGGCACCCGCGGCACCCGGCTCCAGGCCATCCGCCCCGGTCGACCGAGCGCAGGCGCGTCCGGCGACGGAGGCAACCAATGCGCCGCTGGGACGTTTCATGGCCACGGTTTCAACGCAGGAGTTCTCATGACCGATCGGACCCCGCTCGCCCCCGCCCCGTGGCTCGCCACGCTCGGCCTCGCCCTCGCAATCGGCCCCTTGGCCGGCCTGGTGCCGGACGCGCAAGCCCAAACGACCGACAGCACCGCGGACGCTGTCGAAGAGACCGCCGAGGACGCGGCCGAGGCAACCGAAGACGCCGCGGAAGAGGCCGTGGATGCGGCCGGCGACGCAGCCGAAGCGGCCGGCGAGACCGCCGAAGACGCCTATGACGCCACCGTGGACGCCGCGAGCGACGCGGCTGATGCCGCGGAAGAGACCACCGACGACGCGGTCGAGGCAACCGAGGACGCCGCAAGCGACACTTCCGACGCCGCGGAAGAGACCACCGAGAACGCGGTCGAGGTAACCGAGGACGCCGCAAGCGAGACGGCGGACGCTGCGGAAGAGACCACCGAGGAGGGTGGGATCTTGGACAGTGCGGCCGATATGGCCGGCGATGCGGCCGAGGCGGTCGGCGACGCGGCCGAAGATGTCTACGAGGCCGTTACCGAGTGATCGGCGCTCGGTCGAGGAAAGCCCGCCCCGGTGCGACGGGGCGGGCGGTTTTTTGTCCGCTCAGCCGTCGAGACGGATGCGGGCGTTCTCCGGGTCATAGGGGCTCTCGCCGCAGACGATCGCCGGGTAGAGATCCTTGAACATCCGCACGGCGAGCTCTTGTCCGGGTTTTGCCAGTTCCGGCTCCACATAGCCGATACCGATCGATTTGCCGAAGGCGACCGAATACCCGCCCGAGGTGAGCCGGCCCACTTTGCGCTCAGGCGCGCCGTTCGCAGGCGCAACGATCGCCTCCCGGCCCCACGGGTCCGCATCCGCCGGCCCGTCGATCAGCATGGTCACGCAGGCTGCCCGGATGCCGGTCTGCTGCATGGCGTATTTGCCCTTGAAGTCCTTGTCCATATTGACGAACCGGTCGAGCCCGCTCTCGAGCGGAGTGGCGTCCCGGCCGAGATCCGAGCCGAAGGCGCGATAGGATTTCTCCTGTCGGAGCCAGTTCTGCGCCCGCGCCCCGCAAAGCGTGAGCCCGACGTCCGGCCGCTCGCCGATCTCCATCAGACGGTCGAAAAGATGGTTCTGGATCTCCACGGGGTGATGGATCTCCCAGCCGAGCTCGCCCGTATAGGCCACCCGGATCGCCATGGTCTGCACCATGCCGAGGTCGAGCCGCTTCATCGAAAGCCAGGGGAACCGCTTGTTCGAGAGCGCGGTCGCCGGGTCGGCATCGACCACGAGCGGACGCAGCAGCTCGCGCGATTTCGGGCCCGCGATGGCGAAGACACCGATCTGGGTCGTCATGTCATGGACTTCGATCCAGCCGAACTCGTCGCGCTTGGCCTCGGCCATCTTGAAAAGATAGTCGCTGTCGTAGAGCTGCGCCGCGCCTGCCGAGACCAAGTAATAGCTGTTCTCCGCGATCCGCACGATGGTGAACTCGGTGCGCACTGTGCCCGCATCCGTCAGCGCATAGGTCAGGTTAATGCGGTCGACGCGCGGCAGCTTGTTGCATGTAAGCCAGTCCAGAAACGCGGTCGCCCCCGGGCCCTTCACCGAATGCTTCGTGAAGGCCGTCGCATCGAAGAGCCCGACCCCCGAGCGCACGGCCTCGGCCTCCTCACGGGCATATTGCCACCAGCCCCCGCGGCGGAACGAGCGTGCGGCATGGTCGTCGAAGCCCTGCGGTGCGAAGTAATTGGGCCGCTCCCAGCCATTCACCTGGCCGAATTGAGCTCCCCTCGCCGCCATCCGGTCATAGACGGGCGCGGTGCGCAGCGGCCGGCAGCCGGCGCGCTCTTCGTCCGGATGATGGAGGATATAGACGTGCTCATAGGCTTCCTCGTTCTTCCGCGCGGCATACTCGCGGTTGACCCAACGACCGAAGCGGCGCGGGTCGAGGGACCACATGTCGATCTCGGCCTCGCCTTCGGTGATGAGCTGCGCGAGATAATGCCCGGTGCCGCCCGCAGCGGTGATGCCGAAGCTGAAACCCTCGGCGAAGTAGAAATTGGGCACGCCGGGGGCCGGTCCGACCAGGGGGTTGCCGTCGGGGGTATAGCAGATCGGCCCGTTGTAATCGTCCTTGAGCCCGCAGGCCTCGGAGGACGGGATCCGGTGCAGCATCGAGGCGTATTCCTCCTCGATCCGCTCCAGGTCGAGCTGAAGGAGATCGGCGCGGAACCCCTCGGGCACACCGTGGACGCCCCAAGCCGGTGCGCCGCGCTCGTAAGGGCCGAGGATCCAGCCGCCGCGCTCCTCGCGCACATACCATTTGGCATCGGCGTCGCGGAGCACCGGATGCTCGGGGTTGCCGGCCTTCCGCCACTCGACGAGCGCGGGGTCGGGCTCGGTCACGATATACTGATGCTCGACCGGGATCGCCGGCAAATAGCAGCCGACCATCGCCGCGGTCCGCTGCGCATGGTTGCCGGTCGCCGTCACGACCACCTCACAGCGGATCTCGAAGGGCTCGGCGGCGACGAGGCGCCCGCCCTGCTCGACCATGGTCCGGCCCGAGACGACCCACGCATCGCCCTCGCGGCGGAAGCCGTCCACCTGGGTCTTGCGATAGATTTCGACGCCGCGCATGCGCGCGCCCTTGGCCATCGCCTGGGAGACGTCGGCGGGGTTAATGTATCCATCGGTCGGGTGGAAGATTGCGCCGACCAGGTCCTCGGTGCGCAAGAGCGGGTAGCGGTCCTTGATCTCGGCCGGGCTCAGCCACTCGTATGGGATGCCCACGCTCTCGGCGGTCGAGGCGTAGAGCATGTATTCGTCCATCCGCTCCCGGCTTTGCGCCATGCGCAGGTTGCCGACCACCGAGAACCCGGCATTGAGCCCGGTCTCCGCCTCCAACTCTTTGTAGAGTTTGACCGAGCGGTCGTGGATATGGCTGACCGCGTAGGACATGTTGAAAAGCGGCAGGAGCCCGGCCGCATGCCAGGTGGAGCCCGCCGTCAGCTCGTCCCGTTCGAGGAGCACGGTGTCCGTCCAGCCGGCCTTGGCCAGGTGATAGGCGATGGAGCAGCCGACTGCGCCGCCCCCGACGACGACCGCACGCGCTTGGGTCTTCATGGGCTCTCTCCCGGAGACTCAGATGACAGTTTCGCGAAAGATGGAGGCGAGGCTCGGACGGCGTCGGATCGGCCAGCGACGGCCCGGCGGTAATTCGCGACATAACGCTGCGACATGTCCGTCGCTCGCGCCTCGAAGCCCGAGACGAGGGCGAAATTGCGAACCGGCCGCGGTGGTGATCCGCGGCCGGCGATGGCGCCCGAGAGGGCGCCGGGAGTGGGATCAGAACGGGTGAATGCGCGGCCAGTTTTCCTCGCCCTTGGCGATGTTGCCGGTGCGATCCTCTTCCCAGAGCGTCTGCGCGCGGGGGTGGACCTGAAGATAGAGCTTGTCGCCCTCGACCGCGTAGACGAGTGGATCCCCCGGCGCTTTGTAGCCCTGGCTTGCCGCCCAGGCGCAATAGCCGTCGAACTGCGGAGCGAAAGCTTCCGGATCGTCCCGGAAGGCATTCCGGTTCGCCTCACTGGCGAAGTACCAGACGGCCCCGTTCCAAAAATGGTTGAACCGCGCCTCGCCGCGGGCGGGCTCTCCGCCCTGGTAGGAAACGGCATCGTACCCGCCGATCGCGACGGCGAGCTGGTTGCCGGCCTGGACCGGCGCGAAACTGACGAAGAGACCCGCTGCAAGGAGCATGGCGGCGATGAGGAAGCGCATGGGGAAGATCTCCGGTTCTGACTGGTGGTCCACGATTGATCATCGGTGACGTGGCCCGGTTTGTGACCCCGAAGTATTCGCAAACGCAGCGGTATTGATGAAGTAAATTCAAATCAACGTACTGCGAGCGCCGGTGAATTTTTGCAGAATTCTAAAAACGAATTGAGAACGCGGCCCTGATCGACCGCGCTCCTGCGTCTTCAGTCAGCATTGGCGCTCAGTTCGGCCGGATTTTCGGCCAGTTTGCTTCGCCCTTGGCGATATTACCGGGCACGTCTTCTTCCCAAAGCTCGAGCGCGCGGCGGCTGAATTGGAGATAGAGCTTGCCGTCGACCAGCCGATAGATCTCCGGATCGCCGGCGGCGATATAGCCCCGGCTTGCGGCATAGGCGCAGTGCCCGCCGAACTCCGGGGCGTACCGCTCCGGGTCGGCCTGGAATTCCGCCTTGGTGTCCGCGCTGGCGAACTGCCAGGAGCGGCCCCGCCAGTCGAGGCTGTAAGCGGGCGACCCGGCGACTGGCGCGCCGTTTTGGTAGGAGACGGCATCGTAACCGCCGATGGCGATCGGATCGGCGGCGGCGGGGCCCGTGAGCCCGATAACGGCGAAGAGCGCGATGATGAGACGGCGCATGAGATCCTCCCGAGTTATGGCGTCTCTGCGTCGCACGGAGCGCTCTCGGGGAGAAATCATATCGCCTCGCGAAGCCGTTAGGGGCGCTTCCTCGCGCCCCGCTTCGCAACAGCCTCAGAGGATCGCGTCGTCCGGCACGAAAATCCCCGTGCCGATCTGCGCCTCGGTCTCCGCCCGGAACTCGGGGCTCTCAGAGAAGGACCGGAGGACATCGCCTCGGGAGGCGCCGTCTTCGAGCGCGCCCAGCCAAAACTCCGCCCCCATCTCGTCCGCCGGTCGGCCGAGGACGTTGAGATAGAGCGTGTCCACGAACGCCTCGTCGCTGTCGCCGAAGCGCGCGATGAACTCCGGGCTGGTGGCGAAGGCGTTGGCGACCTCTTGTCGGGTGGCGCCCTCGACGAGGACGTCGGACCAGAAGAGCAAACCCTGCACCGGCATACGGTCGAAGGCAGCCTCGTAGAGCCGGACGAGAAACCCCGTATCCCCCTCGGGCAAATCGAAGAGAAAGGTCCCATCGCTGAAATCCGCGCGCTCGACGCCGTCCAAGCGGTCCGTCCCATCGGCCTCCGACGCGACGTCGAAAAGGCCCGTCGACGGCTCGGAAATGGCGGCATCCGCAAAGCCCGCGGTGAAGAGCGCGAGATCCGTGCCCTCGCCGCCCGAGACTGCGTCGTCGCCCGTGCCTCCGGCCAGGACGTCGTTGCCGGGGCCACCCGCCAGGCTGTCATCGCCCGCATCGCCCGACAGGCTGTCGTCGCCGTCGAGACCTTCGAGGATGTCGTCCCCGCCGAGCCCATTGAGGACATCGGCCGCTCCGGTGCCCGACAGCATGTCGCCCGCCTCCGTCGGTTCCGGCGGCGGCGGCGGTTCCGGGGCCGAGCCGCTGCCCACGAATACGATGGCGCCTCCGCTCGGCGGAAGCGGTGCGGGCTCGTCGAAGACGAACTCGAAATCGCCGTCGCTATCGACGTCTTCGACGGTCACGGTGCCGGTCGCGAAGACGCCGGTCAGAAAAAAGAAGGATACGGTCATGAGCGCGAGGGTACTCATCCAAGAGCGGATGGGAACCCCGCATCGCACCCGGATTGCGAAACCGTGAGAACCGCGGCTTGATCCGCGAGGCCGCCGGCCCGGCGGAAGAGGGCTGTGCGCATGGTGCGAAAACCCCGCGACCGCGGCGTGGACAATCCTCCCACCCGCAGTAAGTACCCGTTATGCTGACCGACGAGCCAGATCCGAGGACCAACGCTTTCCTGCGCGTGTTGCGCGGGCTGTTGCGGCCATTGGTCAAGGCGATGATTGCCCGCGGGGTCACGGCGCCGGCGGTCTATCGACTGCTCAAGGAGATCTACGTCGACGTGGCCGATGCGGATTTCCGCCTCGACAACCGGCGCCCGACCGACAGCCGGATCAGCGTGCTCACCGGCGTCCACCGCAAAGACGTGCGCAGCATCCGTGACCAGAGCGGCCCTGGAGAGACGACGCTCCGTCGCCGGGTGACGGCGATTGCAAGCGTCATCGGCCGCTGGCTGGCGGATCCGAGCACCCGCGACGGCGACGGGCAGCCGCTCGCATTGCCGCGGCAGGCCGAGCGGGGCCCGAGCTTCGACGCGCTGGTGGAATCGGTCTCCAAAGACATCCGCCCACGCACGGTTCTCGACGAGTTGGTGCGCCAACGGCTCGTCGAAATCGATGCCGAGACCGACACGGTTCACCTACGCACCGAAGCGTTCCTAGGCCCGGGCGACGCCGAGCAAAAAGTCCTGTTCTTCGCCCAGAACGTCGGCGATCACATCGCGGCCGCGACCGAGAACCTCCTCGCCGAGAACGACCCGGCGCCGTTCATGGAACGGGCGGTGTTCTACAATCGTTTGCTACCCGGCTCGGTCGACGCGATCGAGGGGCTGGCGCGGGATCGGGCGGGTGCGCTCCTCGGCGAGCTTAACCGCGTTGCCTTTGAGCGCCAGTCCGACGACAAGGACGCACTCGACGCTTCGGAGCGGTTCCGGTTCGGCGTTTATTTCTACAGGACGGAAGACGAGGCCGAGCCGAGCGAAACCGAACCCGAGGCGCCCTCGGCGGACGGGCCAGAGGACGCGCCCCCGGGCGATCCGGCCGGCGACGATCCGGAGGAGCACGGGGCGGCTCGGGGCGGGCGGACATCGGGCGATGGCCCCGACACAACGGGTGGAGCAGAGTGATGAGCCAAGCGTTCCGACCGCACCGACGGGCCGTTCTGACCGGGCTCGCCGCCGCCATTGCCGGGGGCTGTGCCCGGACCGACGCCGTTCTGGACGGGCTGGTGCGCGAGGACGGCCGCAAGCCCGCCGAGGGCGGGATCGGCGGTACCGGCATCATCGGCGTCGTGACGGCGCTCGGCAGCATTCGGGTGAACGGGCTCCGGGTCGGGTTTACGCCCGAGACCCGGATTGAGGACGTGCTTGGCGCGCGCTCGCGGGCGAGCCTTCGATCGGGCCAGAGCGTCACCGTCGAGGCGGCGGGCCTCGGAAGGGATCTGGTCGCGGCGCGGGTGCGGGTGGATTATCCCTTGGTCGGAGCGATCGACCGGGTTGCCGGGGATGGGCGGAGCCTGACGGTCCTCGGAACCGAGGTCGTGCTCGAGCCGCTGGCCGTCGCGCTTGCGGGCGTCGGCGACCGGGTGGCGGTGTCGGGTCTCTGGGACGGAGACCGGGTGATCGCGGCGCGGGTGGATCTGTTGCGAGACGACGGGCCCGAGGCGATGGCCGGCGTCCTTCGAGCCGACGGGCGTCTCGGCGGGCTTTACCCGCTCGCCGCGGCGGGGACGCTGCCGGAGGCGGGGCGCTTCGTGACGCTGACCGGGCGCCGGGACGGCGAACGCTTCGTGGTCGCCTCGGCACGCGAAGGCCGGTTCGAAGGCGCGGCCGGTCCGCTCGCCCGGCTCTCTGTCGAAGGCTTCTTGGAGCCCGTGCGAAGCGCGCCGGGCGTGGCCGTCTCCGGGCTCGGTCACAGCTTCGATCGGGGGGCCGATCTTTCGGGCGTGGGCGCGCGTCGCGGGCTCTTCGTCGGCCCGTATACGGGTGAATTCGAGGTCGAGGCGGTCTTGCCTTTGCCGTCAGCCGCGCGGGAGCGGGCCGACCTGCTCTCAGGGCTTGCAGATATCCGGTCGGCAGACGGGGTCATTCGCACGCGCTGAGGCGCTTCGGCCCCTGCCCGGGCCGGCCTGTCCGAAAATCTCGCATCGGCGTTAACAGTTTCGCTTTTTGCGTGTGACTTTTTCCCACTTTGTGTTAGATCGACGCACGGCGCGACACCCTGTCGCCCCCCATATAGCATCGCTTCCAGCGGAGGACACAGAGATGGACCCACAAGATACCACGATCGCGGCGATCGCGAGCGGTAGCCCTGATTTCGAAGTGTTGGTTCTCGCCCTTTCGGCTGCAGGCCTGGTCGAGACCGTCGCCGATACCGAGGCCGATCTCACGGTCTTTGCGCCGACCGACGACGCCTTCGCCGCGCTCGCTGCGGATCTCGGCTTCGACGGCGACAGCTCGGACGCCCAGGTTGTGTTCGATTTCATCGCCGGCGCCCTTGCGGGTCTCGATCCGAACGGGGACCCCATCCCGCTCCTGACGCAGATCCTGCTCTACCACGTGTCCGCTGGTGCACAGACCGCGACCGAACTTGCTGACGCCGGCACGATCGCGACCCTCGAGCCGAACGGCGCCACCATCGATTTCGACGGCATCGAACTCGACGATCTCGATCCGAACATCGAAAACCCCGAGATCGTCCTCGGCAATGTGGAGGCCTCGAACGGCATCATCCACGGCATCGACCGGGTGCTCCTGCCCCTCCAGGTGAGCGAAGACCCGATGGAGCCCACCGACCCCATGGAGCCCACCGACCCGATGGAACCCACGGACCCGATGGAGCCCACCGATCCGGACGCGCCGACGATCGCCGAGATCGCGACCGGCAGCGACGATTTCGAGGTGTTGGTCCTTGCGCTGACCGCGGCGGGCCTCGTCGAGACCGTGGCCGACCCCCTCGCCGATCTGACCGTGTTCGCGCCGACCGATGACGCGTTTGCCGCACTCGCGACCGATCTCGGCTTCGACGGGGACACCTCGGACGCGCAGGCGATCTTCGACTTCATCGCCGGCGCCCTCGCCGATCTCGATCCGAACGGCGACCCGATCCCGCTCCTGACCGAGATCCTGCTCTATCACGTCTCCGCGGGCACCCAGACCTCGGCCGAGCTCGCCGAAGCCGGCACCTTCACCGGCGTCGACAGCAACGCAACCCCGGGCGGCGTGCAGGACACGACCCTTTTCGACCAAGACCCCAACATCACGAACCCCGAAATCGTGCTCGCCGATGTGGACGCCTCGAACGGCATCGTACACGGCATCGACCGGGTGCTCCTGCCGCTCCAGATCAGCGCATCGCCCGAGGCGACGATCGCCGACATCGCCGTGACCAACGACGATTTCGAAGTGCTCGTGCTCGCGCTCTCCGCAGCCGGCCTTGTCGAGACCTTCGCCGATCCGACCGCCGATTTCACCGTCTTCGCCCCGACCGATGACGCCTTTGCCGCGCTTGCGGCCGATTTGGGCTTTGATGGCGACGCATCCGACCCGCAGGCGGTCTTCGACTTTATCGCCGGCGCGCTGGCGGGCCTCGACCCGAACGGCGATCCGATCCCGCTTCTGACGCAGATCCTCACTTATCACGTGTCAGAGGGCGAGCAGACCTTTGCCGATCTCGCCGGCGCAGGCACCGCAGCGACGCTCGAAGGCACGGCGATCGAGATCGACGGCGCTACCCTCGTCGATCAGGATCCGAACATCGAGGATCCCACCCTCGTGCTTGCCGACGTGGATGCGGTGAACGGCATCGTGCACGGCATCGACCGGGTGCTCCTGCCGCTGCAGGTCAGCGAAGACCCGGACCCGACCATCGCGGACATCGCGATCGCGAACGACGATTTCGAGACCCTCGTGCTCGCCCTCACGGCGGCCGACCTGGTCGACACGGTCGCCGATCCGGATGCGGATCTTCTTGTCTTCGGCCCGACCGACGCGGCCTTCGCGGCGCTCGCGACCGATCTCGGCTTCGACGGGGACACCTCGGACCCCCAGGCGGTCTTCGACTTCATCGCCGGTGCGCTTGCGGATCTCGACCCGAACGGCGACCCGATCCCGCTCCTGACCGAGATCCTGCTTTATCACGTCTCGGCCGGCGCGCGGACCGCTGAGGAACTCGCCGAAGCGGGCACCTTCGTCGGGCTCGATTCGAACGCCACCGCAGGCGCCGTCGAGGGCACCACGCTCTTTGACCAAGACCCGAACATCACCAACCCGGAGATCGTCCTTGCCGATGTCGAAGCGTCGAACGGCGTCATCCAGGGCATCGACCGCGTGCTTCTGCCGCTCCAGGTGAGCGCCGGACCCGATGACACCATCGTCGACATCGCCGTGGCGAGCGACGATTTCGAAGTGCTCGTGCTCGCGCTCACCGCGGCCGGCCTTGTCGAGACCTTCGCAGATCCGGACGCCGACTTCACCGTCTTCGCGCCGACCGACGCGGCCTTTGCGGCGCTCGCCGCCGATTTGGGCTTTGATGGCGACGCCTCGGACCCGCAGGCGGTCTTCGACTTCATCGCCGGCGCGTTGGCGGGTCTCGACCCGAACGGCGATCCGATCCCGCTTTTGACGCAGATCCTCACCTATCACGTGTCCGAGGGCGAGCAGACGCTGGCGACGCTCGCCGGTGCGGGCACCGCCGCTACGCTCGAGGGCACGGCGATCGAAATCGACGGGACGACGCTGATCGACCAGGACCCGAACATCGAGGACCCGGAGATCGCGCTTGCCGATGTGGACGCCTCGAACGGCATCATCCACGGCATCGACCGGGTGCTTCTGCCGCTCCAGGTGAGCGAGGACCCGCTGCCGACGATCGTCGAGATCGCCACGGGCAACGAAGATTTCGAAGTGCTCGTGCTCGCTCTGACCGCGGCCGGTCTCGTCGAGACGCTGTCGGATCCGGATGCGGACTTCACCGTTTTCGCGCCCACCGATGACGGCTTCGCCGCGCTCGCGACCGATCTCGGGTTCGACGGAGACACCTCGGACGCGCAGGCGGTCTTCGACTTCATCGCCGGCGCGCTGGCGGATCTCGACCCGAACGGCGACCCGATCCCGCTGCTGACGCAGATCTTGCTCTACCACGTCTCCGACGGTGAGCAGACCGCCGACGTGCTGGCCGCCGCCGGCACCGTCACCTCGCTCGAAGGCACTGCGGTCGAGGTCGACGGCACGACCCTGGTCGACCAGGACCCGAACATCGAGGATCCGGAGATCGCGCTCGCCGATGTGGACGCCTCGAACGGCATCGTGCACGGCATCGACCGGGTGCTTCTGCCGGTCCAGGTGAGCGAAGACCCCGTGGAAGTCGGCACGATCGTCGATATCGCGGCTGCGAGCGACGATTTCGAAGTGCTCGTGCTCGCCCTCACCGCGGCCGGTCTGGTCGACACGCTCGCGGATCCGGATGCGGACTTTACCGTCTTCGCCCCGACCGATGACGCGTTTGCCACGCTCGCGACCGATCTCGGCTTTGATGGCGACGCCTCGGACCCGCAGGCGGTCTTCGACTTCATCGCCGGTGCGCTTGCGGATCTCGACCCGAACGGCGACCCGATCCCGCTCCTGACGCAGATCCTCCTCTACCACGTCGCGCCGGTCGGCCAGACCGTGGACGAGTTGGTGGCCGCGCCCCAGATCGCCACAGCCGAAGGCACGGTGGTCATCCCGACCGAGACCGGGGTCTTCGACGCCGAACCCGACGTGGCGGACCCGGCCTATGTGGCAGGCCTCACGGATGTGGCGGCGGATAACGGTGTCATCCAAGGGATCGACCGGGTGCTCCTGCCGATCGATCTTGCGGCGCCGGCGGACGACCTGCCGACGATTGCCGAGATCGTCGCGGCCTCGGGCGATACCTTCGACGCGAACGACGGCGATTTCGACATCCTGCTCGCCGCGCTCGACACCGCCGACCTGGTGCCGCTCTTCGCCGACCCGACGGCCGGGGACTTTACGGTCTTCGCCCCGACCGACGCGGCCTTCATCGATCTCGCCGAAGTCTTCGGCGTGACCGATCCCACCGAAGAGGAGGCCTTCGGCGCCATCGCCGGGCTCCTCGGCAGCCTCGACCCGAACGGCGATCCGGTGCCGCTCCTGACCGAGATCCTCGCCTACCACGTGGCGGTCGCCCGCGCCTCGCGGGTGGATCTGGCGACGAACCCCGAGCTGACCCCGCTCCTCGGCATCCTGCCGGATACCGACGGCGAGCAGCTCTTCGATCTCGAGCAGGACATCGCGGGTCCGTTCTTCATCGACGCCGCGTCGGACATCACCGCCGCGAACGGGATCGTCCAAGCCATCGACGGGGTGCTCCTGCCTTTCGATGCGACGATCGGCACCGATGAGGACGACACGTTCGAGATCTCCTCGGGCGGCAATGTGGTGCTCGGCGGCGCGGGAGAGGACAGCATCCTCTTCGACTTCAGCATCGCCGGCGTCGTCTTCGACAACCTCGACACGGGCTTTGCGGTCGATGCCACGTCCTTCGGCGGACCCGTGGTGCTCGCCCAGGAGATCGAGAGCTTCGCATTCGCCGATGCCACGGTCGCTCCGGACACCTCGGACGAGGCCGCGGAGATCGCGCGTCTCTACGTGGCAGGCTTCGGACGCGAGGCGGACCTCGCGGGCGTCACCTTCTGGACCGACGTCAACGACGTGACGGGGCTCGGCTTTGTCGCCGACCAGTTCCTGCTCTCGGCGGAGTTCGAAGCGCTCTACGGCCCGGAGCCGACCCACGAAGAGTACGTCGTCGCGCTCTATCAGAACGTGCTCGGCCGGAACCCGGATGCCGACGGTCTCGCGTTCTGGACCGGCGTGCTCGATGGCGAGAACCCGCAGTTCACCCTCGATGAGAGCGATCTGCTGATCGCCTTCTCGGAGAGCCCGGAGAACCTCGCGGGCACCGAGAACCTCACCGACGACGGCGTGCTCGTCTTCGTCTGAGGCTGTCGGGACAGGAGCGAAACGGAGGGGCCCGGCGGATGCCGGGGCCATTGACATGTCGGTGTCCACATGCGGGGCGGGCACCGCCACCCAGC
>JBHJGX010000093.1:0-9857 GCA_050331395.1 Paracoccaceae bacterium | reverse complement strand
CGCGCGGCGTCGGATCTGCCGCGAGGGGCGGGGATCAGCCGCTCTCGGCCTTCTTGGCCCAGCCTCCTGCCTCCGTCTCGGCCCAATAGATCGCCCGGTGGCCGCCGGCCGTGACCGCCCCCCAGTCGGCCCGGGCACGTTCGACCGCCGCCGGATCGGCGCCGTCGAAGAGGATCGCCGCGGTCGCCACCCCCGAAAGGGTATCGCCGGTCGCCTCGGCCCCGTCGATGAGGAAAAGCGTGTCGGGCCGGTTGGTCCGGAGCAGCTCGGTCGCGAGGAGGATGGGCTGCGCCGCATCATGGGGGCCGCCCGCCCGGCCATGGGCGAGGAAGCTGTCTGCCCGCCAGGTCCAGAGGTGCCGGTCGAGCGCCTCGAGGCGCGCCGCATCCGTCCCGAGCACGAGCGCCCGCCACCCGCGCTCGAGACATTTCTCGAGCATCGGCGGCAGTGCGTCCTCGAGCCGGCGCCCGGTCAGGTGGTAGAAACGGACCTCGGCCACCGCGCCCGGCTCAGCGCTCCCAGGCCGTGCGGACAAGGGCATCGAGCGCGGCGACGCCCCAGCCCGTGGCTCCCTTGGGTGCGAGGTCGGTCGGCTCCTTGGCGAGCGTCACGCCGGCGATGTCGATATGGATCCAGGGCAGCTCGTCACGGACGAAGCGGTGGAGGAATTCGGCGGCGGTGATCGCGCCCGCCGAGCGTCCGCCGGTGTTCTTGATGTCCGCGAGACGGGATTTCAGTTGATCCGCATAGGGCTTGCCGAGCGGCAGACGCCAGGCCGGATCGCCGACCGCCTCTGCCGCCGCCGCGAAATCGGCCGCGAAGGCGTCGTCGGTGGCGAAATATCCCGCGTTGTGGTGTCCGAGCGCGACGATCGCTGCGCCGGTCAGCGTGGCGAGATCGACGAGGGCGGCAGGCTCGTAGGTTTCTTGGGTGTACCAGAGCGCGTCGGCGAGCACGAGGCGCCCTTCCGCATCGGTGTTAATGACCTCGATCGTGTCGCCCTTCATGGATTTCACGATGTCGCCCGGGCGCTGGGCGCGGCCGTCGGGCATGTTCTCGACGAGGCCGACCACGCCGATCACGTTCGCTTTTGCGCCGCGAAGGGCGAGGGTGCGCATGACGCCGGCGACGACCCCGGCGCCGCCCATATCCATGGTCATCTCTTCCATGCCCGAGGCGGGTTTGAGGGAGATGCCGCCGGTGTCGAAGACGACGCCTTTGCCGACGAGCGCTAGCGGTTTCGCCCCTTCGACGCCGCCCATCCAGCGCATGACCACGAGCTTGCTGTCGCTCTCCGAGCCGCGGCCGACGGCGAGGAGCGCCCGGGCGCCGAGCTTCCCGAGCTCTTCCTCGCCGATGATCTCCACCTCGAGGCCGAGTTCCTGCATCGCGGCGAGGCGGGCGGCGAACTCGTCGGTCGTCAGCCGGTTGGCAGGTTCGTTGACCAGATCGCGGGCGAAGAAAACCCCCTCGGCAAGGGCGGCAAAGGGCTGAGAGCCGGCGGCGAGCGCTTCGGGCGCGGGCGAGAGCACGGTCAGGCGCCGCTCGGACCCGTCGTCCTCGTCGTCCGGATCGGCGGTCTTGTACTCCCGGAAATCGTAGAGACGGAGCTGCGCTGCGAACACGGTCTCGGCGAGGAGCGCGGGATCGGTGTCGAGATCGGCCGCCAGGGTCGCCTGGCCCTTGCCGAGCGCTTTGGCGATGGCGCCGCCGGTCTTCCGCGCCGCCGCCCGGTCGGGCGCGTCCCCAAGCGCCGCGAGCACCACTCGCTCGGCGGCAAGCCCGGCCGGATAGGCCAAGATCCGCGTGCGGCCCGCTTTCGCCTTGAACCCGGGCCCTGCCAGCGCCCGGGCGAGCGCTCCACCCGTAAGCCGGTCAACGGCCTCCGCGGCCGGGGTGTGCGCGCCGTCCGCGCCCGCAAAGACGACGAGGGTGCCCTCGCGGCTGGCCCAGTCGGTGCCTTCGATGCCGTCGAAGGCGATCGGTACGAGCGGGGTGGTCATCGGCATGCCTCCTCAGCGGTCCCAGTCCGACAGCTATCGCGGATCGCCCGGGCATGCCAGAGGGGCGGGCTTTCGGCCGAGCTTCGGCTGCGCTAGTCTCGCGCCCGCGCCGCCGCCGGAGTGCCCGATGTCTGCCCTCGATCGCTATGTCTTCCGTCAGATGACCGGGCCGTTTCTCTTTTTCGTGCTGGTCTTCACCGGCGTGATCTGGCTGTCGCAAAGCCTCCGGATCATCGACACGGTCGTCAATAACGGGCAGACGGCGATGGTCTTTGTCGAGTTCACCGTGCTGCTCTTGCCGATGGTGATGTCGGTGGTGCTGCCGGTCGCGGCGCTCTCGGCCACGCTTTACGTGATCAATCGCCTCGCCGGCGACAGCGAAATCGTGGCGATGTTCGCGGCCGGGGTCTCGCCGACGGCGCTACTGCGGCCGGTGGCGCTTTTTTCGAGTGCGGTGATGCTCTTTCTCTTCGTCGACACGCTTTATCTTTTGCCGACCTCGAAACGGGTCATGCAGGAGCGCGTGAGCGAGGTGCGCGGCGATATCGCGGCCGCGTTCTTGCGCGAGGGGGCGTTTGTCTCGCCGATCCGGGATGTGACGGTCTATCTGCGCGAGATGGGCCGCCCGGGCGAGATGCTCGGGCTTTTTGTCCATGACGCCCGCGATCCGGACGCGGTGATGACCTACACGGCCGAACGTGCGGTGCTCGTCTCAGGCACCGGCGAGCCGCGGATCGTCATGTATGACGGGGTCGCCCAGACGCTCTCCGCTGCGGGCGGTCCGCAGACCGCCGAGCTTTCGATCCTCGGCTTCGAGCGGCTGACCTACGACCTGTCCCTCGTTGCCGAGCGCGAGGGCCCGCGGCTTCGCAAGCCCTCCGAATTCTACCTGCCGCATCTTCTGACGGTCGAAGAGGGCGAGACCGGCCTTCACACCCTTGGCGATTACCGGGCGGAGGCGCACGAAGCGCTGTCTGCGCCGCTTTACGTGGTGGCGCTGCCGTTGCTGGCGACGGCGCTGCTGCTCCAGGCCGGGTTCCGCCGGGAAGGCCTGACCGAGCGCCTTGTGATCGCCGTGGTTGCCGCGCTCGGGCTCCGGCTTGCCGGCCTCGCCGCCAAGAGCGCGACCGCTGCCGCCGCCGGGCTCTGGCCGCTTCTCTACGCGCCGCCGGCGATTGCGCTCGGCTTTGCGGTCTGGCTCCTCGCCGGGGGGCGGATCCGGGCGGGACTGCTGGCGCTCAAGGTCGCGCGAACTGGCCGCGCGCCCGCCCATGGCAACCGGGGCTGGCGGTGACCTGGACACTCGGTCTCTATATCGCCAGCCGATTTCTGCGGATCGCGGTCGCGGCCTTCCTCGCGGTCATCTCGCTCGTGGTCGTCGTCGATCTCGTCGAACTCCTCCGCGCCAATGACGAGGGACAGGCAAATTTCGCCGAACTCTTCGGCCTCGCTCTGCTCCGTGCGCCGTCGGTCTCGATCACCGCGGCGCCCTTTACGGTGCTTCTGGCGGCGATGGCCTGTTTCGCCTGGCTCGCCCGATCGGCGGAGCTCGTGGTCACCCGGGCGGCCGGCGTCTCGGCCTGGCGGATCGTGCTGCCGGCGATCCTGACCGCGACCCTCCTCGGCATCGGCGCGTTCGCCGTCTACAATCCGGTGACGGCCGCCCTCGCCCGGCGGGCCGACGCGCTCGAGGAGCGCTATTTCGGCCGCTCCTCCTCGTCGCTTTCGGTGGCGGGCGGCGGGATTTATCTCCGTCAAGGGACCGCCGACGGCCAAACCGTGATCCGCGCCCGCCGCGCCTCCGAGCGGGTCGATCGCCTCGAAGGCGTGAGCCTTTTTCTCTTCGGCGCCGACGACCACCAGGAGCGCCGGATCGAGGCCCGAGCGGCCGTGCTCGGCGCCGGTGAGTGGATCCTGACCGATGCCCGGGCCTGGGGGATCGAAGCGGGCGGCGCCGGCACGGGCGATGCGCTCGCCGCTTCTCTGCCCGAGGACCATGCGGTGCTCCGACTGCCGACCAATCTGACGCCCGAGCAGATCCAAGAGAGCTTCGCCCCGCCCCGGACCATCGCCTTCTGGGATCTGCCGGGCTTCATCGACGTGTTGGAGCAGTCGGGCTTTTCCTCGCTCCGCCATCGGATGCACTGGCACGTGCTTCTCTCGGCGCCGCTCGTCTTCTCGGCCATGGTGCTGGTGGGCGCGGCGTTCTCGATGCGCCATGCGCGCTTCGGCGGGCTCGGTTTCATGGCGCTCGGCTGCGTCTTGACGGGCTTTGCCTATTTTTTCCTGGCTGATGTCACCGCGGCGCTCGGCGCCTCGGGCGCGGTGCCGGTGATCCTCGCCGCCTGGGGCCCGCCGATCGCGATCATGCTCTTCGCGCTCGCGCTCATCCTGCATCTCGAGGACGGCTGAGCGCCCGGCTCCGCCCAAGAACGTTGCGATCCGGGCGGGGGCGCGTAATGTGGCGCCGGGGACCGGCCGGACAGAAGGCGCAGGGGAGACCGGACATGGCGAGACGGATGGCGGCGCGGCCGTGGCTCGGGGTTCTGACCGTCGTCCTCGCCGTTCTGGCGGGTTTCGCCGCCGCGCAAAGCCTCCCCGAGCTCGACCCGGACCAGCCTGTCGCCCTGATCGCCGACGAGGTGATCTATAACGACGCAACCAAAGAGATCACCGCCATCGGCAATGTGGAGGTCTACTACGAGGACCGAACGCTGACCGCCGACAAGATCGTCTATAACGACATCACCGAGCGGATCTCGGCCGAGGGCGAGATCGTGCTCCGCGACAATACCGGAACGACGATCTTCGCCGACACCGCGGATCTGGACAGCGAGCTTCAGGACGGCATCGTCCGGGGCGCGAAGGCGGTGCTCGGACGGTTCACCCGGCTCTCGGCGGTCGAGGCCCAACGCGTAGATGACCGCTACAACGTGCTCTCGAAGGCCGCTTACTCCCCCTGCGAGGTCTGCGAGGAGAACCCGACCCCGCTTTGGCGGATCCGTGCCCGCCGCGTGATCCACGACCAAGAGAAGCGCATCGTCCATTACGAGAGCGCGCGGCTCGAGTTTTTCGGGATCCCGGTCGCTTGGACGCCCTATTTCAGCCATCCTGATCCGACCGTCGACAGGGCCACCGGGTTTCTGGCCCCGGAAGTCAAATCCTCCTCGGAGAACTACGGCTATGGCGTCAAAACGCCCTTTTACATCGTTGTCGATGACCACACCGATTTGACGCTGACGCCGTTCGTAACCACGAACGACGGCGTTCTCGGTGAGCTTGAATTGCGGCGGGCATTCCGCAACGGCGATATCAACTTCGAGGGCAGTCTTGGTCAGAACGATTTTACCGGCGAGACCGAGCTGCACGGGCACATCTTCAGCACTGGGCTGTTCCGGCAATCCTCGGGACTGCGCTGGGGCTGGGACGTCAATCTCACGAGCGACGACGGATATCTGCGGTATTTCGATTTCTCAGAGGAAGACCGTCTGACCAGCGAGCTCTTCGCCGATGTCTACAAGCGGAGCTGGTTCGTCGACGTCTCGGCCGTGCGCTTCCAGTCGCTCCGCGATAACGAACCGGCCGGGCAGATCCCGCTCGTCCTGCCCGATGTCTCCGGCCGCTACGAGCTCGCCGCCCCTGGGGTCGGCGGCACGATCGGCGGCTTTTTCTCGGCACAAGGTCTCTTCAGGAACAACGGCGTCGATACCGGCCGCATCAGCTTCGGCGCGGACTGGGAGCGGGAGGAGATCCTGCCCTTCGGCCTCGTCATCCGTGGCTTCGCCGAGGCCCGCGGCGACGTCTTTTTCATTGGCGACGACCCGGACGAGGCGGACGAGACCGAGTTCCGCCTCTATCCGCTCGCAGGCGTCGAGGCCCGGTATCCGTTCGTCTCGGAGGGGACCGGATCGCTGACCCACTTGATCGAACCGACCGCGCAGGCGGTGATCTCGCCATTCGGCGGCAACGACGACGACATCCCCAACGAAGACAGCCTGATCACCGAATTCGACGAACTCAACCTCTTCGACGAAAGCCGGTTCTCGGGTCTCGACCGGGTCGAGGAGGGGCCACGCTTCAATCTTGGCGTCCGCTACGGCATGCTCTCGGATATCGGCCTCGCCCTCGACACGACGGTCGGGCGGAGCCTCCGGCTCGAGGATGCCGACGAATTCTCGGTCGGCTCGGGGCTGAGAAACGCGGAATCCGATTGGGTCGGCAGCTGGTCGGCAAGCTACGATCCCTATGTCACCATTCGCCAGCGCCTCCGGCTCTCCGACGACGCGCTCGCCATCACCCGCAACGAGGTCGGCGTCGATCTGCGCTACGAATTTGCGGTGTTGAGCGCGGAGTACATCTTTTTGGAGGAAGACCCGGACGTCGAAGCGACCCGCGACCGCGAGGAGATCACCGCCCGCGCCCGCGTCTTCGTGACCGACGAATGGTCCGTGAACGGCTTCCTGCGCCGCGATCTCGATATCTCGGAATTCGTGTTTCTCGGCGGGGGCGTGCGGTTCAAGAACGAATGCTGTGCGGTGACGGCGAGCCTCCGCCGCGATTTCACCGACAGCGAGAATGTCGCGGCGTCGACCACCTTCGCGATCAAGCTCGAGCTGTTCACACTCGGCGGCGATGACGGTACGTTCACCGACGGTTGAGCCGCCCGGCCCGTGTGGCCTCGGGTCCTGAAGTGAGAGGAAAGCCCATGCGCATCCCGGCCCTTGCCGCGGCGGCCGTTGTCGCGGCGCTCGTTGTCCCGCGCGCCGACGCCCAGACCGGCACGCCGTTTCGTCCGGTCGCCACGGTCAACCAGGCGATCATAACCGCCTATGACGTCGAACAGCGCGCGCGGATCTTGCTGACCCTCGGCGCGCAGCCGACCTCGCAGCAACAGCTCCAGAACCTCGCCCTCGACGAGCTGATCGAGGACCGCTTGAAGATCGCCGAGGGCGAGGCAAACGGCATCCGGGTGAGCCCGCCCCTCGTGGAGGCGGGCCTCGAGAGATATGCCGAGGCGGCGGGCGTGACGCCTGAGGAGTTTCGCGCCGGTATGACCGAGGCCGGCGTCAGCCCCCAGGCGCTCGAGGACCTGGTGGTTTCGGACATTGTCTGGCGCGATGTGGTCCGCGCTCGGTTCCGTGGGCGGGTCGAACCCGGCGAGGCTGAGATCGACGCCGAGATCGCCCTTGTCCGGCAATCCGAGCGGACGCAGTACCGGCTCCAGGAAATCGGCCTGCCGTTCGCGGGGAACGCGGCCGAAGATGCCGAGATCCGCGCCTTTGCCGAGCAACTCTATCGCTCGCTCGCGGATGGGGCGGATTTCAGCGCCGCGGTACGCCGGCACTCGCGCGCGCCGAGCGTGCGCGACGACGGGAATGTCGGTTGGGTGGCGAGCAACACGCTGCCGCCGCAACTCCTCGAGGCGCTCTCTCGGTTGGAGACGGGCGAGGTGACGCCGCCGCAACCGGTGCCGGGCGGGCTCTCGATCCTCAAAGTGGCGGAGAAACGCGAAGTGGGTTCGGAGATCGACGCGGACGATGCGGAGGTCCGGGCCCGGGTGCGTCGGCGGCTTCTCAACCAGCGGCTTGAACTGCTCGCCCAAGGGCTCATTCAGGAACGCCGGCGCGACGCCCTCATCGAGATCCGATGAGCCCGTCTCGGGCGCAGGCTGCCCTGCCGCCGGTGGCGCTGACCATGGGCGATCCGGCTGGGATCGGCGGCGAGATCGCCATGGCCGCTTGGCAGAGCGGACGTGTGCGCCATCCCTACTTCGCCGTGGACGACCCGGCGCGGCTCGCGCCGCTCGGCCCGGTGGTGCGGATCGAGGCCGCCGCCGAGGCGACGGAGGCATTTGCCCGCGGCCTGCCGGTGCTGCCGATCGGCCAGCCCGTCAGAGTGACCCCAGGGCGACCCGAACCGGCCCTCGCCCCCCTCGTCGTCGAAAGCATCGCCCGCGCCGTCGC
This sequence comes from Paracoccaceae bacterium, assembly GCA_050331395.1. GTDB lineage: Bacteria > Pseudomonadota > Alphaproteobacteria > Rhodobacterales > Rhodobacteraceae > Thermohalobaculum. The sequence goes on along the minus strand of JBHJGX010000093.1, from coordinate 1,891 downwards.
GCTCGCCCAAGCCGGGGACGCAGCCGCCGTGGTGACCAACCCGATCGCCAAGAAGGTGCTTTATGACGGCGCCGGTTTCGCGTTCCCGGGACATACCGAATATCTGGGCGCGCTCGCGGGCGGGCGTCGAACGGTGATGATGTTGGCAGGCCCGTCGCTCCGGGTGGTCCCGGCGACGGTGCATATCCCGCTCGCCGAGGTGCCGGCGGCGCTCAGCGTTGAGCTCATCGTCGAGACGGCGGAGATCGCCTTGGCGGGGCTGGTGGGCGATTTCGGCATTTCGGCGCCGCAGATGGCGGTGGCGGGCCTCAATCCCCATGCGGGGGAGGGCGGTGCCATCGGCCGCGAAGAGATCGAGATCGTCGCTCCGGCGGTCGAGATACTCCGGGGCCGCGGTCACCGCGTGCGAGGCCCGCTGCCCGCCGATACGATGTTCCACGCGGCCGCGCGGAGCCGCTATGACGCGGCGCTGTGCATGTATCACGACCAGGCGCTGGTGCCGCTCAAAGCACTCGATTTCGACGACGGGGTGAACGTGACCCTCGGATTGCCGTTCGTGCGAACCTCGCCCGATCATGGCACGGCCTTCGACATCGCTGGGCAGGGTATCGCACGGGCCGACAGCCTGATTGCCGCCCTCACGCTGGCCGGAGGTCTGGCAGCCCACCGGGCCACGGCAGCGGCCGGTCGCCCCGAGGTATGACTGCCACCGCCGATGGCCTTCCGCCGCTGCGCGAGGTGATCGCCGCCCACGGGCTGACCGCGCGAAAATCGCTCGGGCAAAACTTTTTGCTCGATCTCAACCTGACGCGGCGGATCGCCCGGGCGGCCGGTCCGCTCGACGGGGCGACGGTCCTCGAGATCGGTCCGGGGCCGGGTGGGCTGACGCGCGCCCTCCTTTTCGAAGGCGCGGCCCGCGTGGTCGCCGTCGAGCGCGATCCCCGATGCCTGGCCGCGCTGGCGGAGATCGCTCTGCATTATCCGGGCCGGCTTGACGTAATCGAGGGCGACGCCCTTGCCCTCGACGCGGTCGGGCTGATTGACGGGCCCATGCGGATCTGCGCCAATTTGCCCTACAACATCGGCACCGAGCTTTTGGTGCGCTGGCTGACGCCGGCCGACTGGCCGCCGCGCTGGCAAAGCCTGACGCTGATGTTCCAGAAAGAAGTGGCGGAGCGCGTCGCGGCGGCCCCGTGTGGCAAGGCCTATGGCCGGCTGGCGGTCCTGGCGCAGTGGCGCGCGACAGCCCGGATCCTCTTCGAAGTCGGTCCGAAAGCGTTTACGCCGCCGCCCAAAGTCACCTCCGCGGTGGTGCAGATCCGCCCCGCGGCGCCGCGTTCGCCGATCGATCCGGCGATGCTCGGCCGGGTGACGGGAGCAGCCTTTCAGCAACGGCGCAAAATGCTTAGGCAGTCGCTCAAGAGCCTTGGCGGCGACCCGGAAGCGCTTTTGGCCGATGCGGGGATCGACGGCACCCGTCGGGCCGAGACCCTGGAGATCGACGAATTCCTGGCGCTCGCCGAAGCGATGGCACGACGCGGCGCGTGATCGGGGCTATTCACTGGCTCCGTGCCAGCGCGGGCTCGCCCCGGCCCATCCCAGCCAGGTTCGGCGCACCGGGGCATCGACACCGGGGTCGCCGCGCCCCGTTACTCTGAGCTTCGCCGGCACCTGGGAGGGGCGGCGCCGCGCCGCCGCCAAAAGGCGGGCTCCTCTGCGCCGCGCCCGCCCTGCGTCACGCTTGCTCTAACCGGGATTTCCCATTTGGCTTCTTCCGTATGACGATGCCTTAGGTTGACGCGCCGATCAAGCACGCTGCGCCCTTCCTGGCGTTTCGAATGGTTGACGCTCTCCGTTCAAGGCGCGCAATCGGTCGCCAAGTGCCGCGCGA
>JBHJGX010000092.1:0-16855 GCA_050331395.1 Paracoccaceae bacterium | reverse complement strand
CGGCGGCGGGGGTGGGCGGGCGGGAGCCCCTGCCGGTGCGGGCCCGAAGCCGGACGAGAGAACGGTCCCGAGGTCATGCGCGCATCCGTTCGGCCTTGGGATCGTAGAGGGGCTTGAGGCTTGCCTCCGCCGCCACCCGCGCGCCGGCGACCTCAATCTCATAGGCCGAGGCGAGCATTTCAGCGCCGCTTTCGCCCGGCTCGGCCGGCACATAGCCGAGCCCAATGGCCGCCCCCAAATGGTGCCCGTAGTTACCGCTCGTCAGATGGCCGACGATCGCACCGTCGCGCAGGATCGGCTCGTTGTGATAGAGCATCGGGCCTGGGTCGGTCAGGCGGAACTGGAGAAGCCGCCGCGCGAGCCCGGCCTGTCGTTTCGCCAGGACCGCGCCGCGACCCAGAAAATCGCCGAACTGGCCCGGCACTTTCTCGGTCTTCACCGCAAAGCCGAGGCCCGCTTCGAGCACATGGTCCTCGTCGGTGATGTCGTGGCCCCAGTGCCGAAACGCTTTCTCGATCCGGCAGCCGTCGAGCACATGGAGCCCGCAGAGCCGGCCCCCATGCGCCGCCGCTTCCTCCCAAACCGCCTCGAACACGTGCAGCGCCTGATCGGCGGACACGTAGAGCTCCCAGCCGAGCTCGCCCACGTAGGAGACCCGGTGCGCCCGGCCACGGCCCATGGCGATATCGACCTCCTGCGCCGTAGCGAAGGGGAAGGCTTCCGACGAGAGATCCGCATCCACGACCGGTTCGAGCGCCTCCCGCGCGCCCGGCCCCATCACCGCGATGACCGCCTCGCCCGCCGTCACATCGGTCGCGACCGCATGGGCGTCCTCGGGCGTCTGCCGCCGGATCCAGGCGAGATCGCGCCCGAGAGACGCGGCCGGGGTCACCACGACAAAGACCGCCTCAGAGAGCCGGGTCACCGTCACGTCGCCTTCGATGCCACCACGAACGTTCAGAAACTGGGTATAGACGATCCGCCCCGGGGCCACCGCCACATCCGCCCCGCAGATCCGCTGCAACACCGCCTCCGCGTCGCGGCCTTCGATGCGGATCTTGCCGAAGCTCGACAGATCGAAGATCCCGACCCCCGTGCGCACTGCCCTATGCTCTTCGGCCGCCCGTTCGAACCAGTTCTGCCGCCCCCAGCTATAGCGGTATTCCTGCGCCTCGCCCGGCGCCGCGAACCAGTTCGCCCGCTCCCAGCCCGCGGTCTCGCCGAAGACCGCCCCGCGGTCCGCCAACGCGCCGTGAAGCGGCGAGCGCCGCACGCCACGCGCCGTCTCGGGCTGGCGATAGGGGAAATGGTCCGCATAAAGAAGCCCGAGGCTCTCGGACACCCGCGCGCGCAAATAGCGCCGATTGGTCTGAAAGGGCTGGGCCCGGCGGATATCCACGTCCCACAGATCGAAAGGCGGGTGACCGTGCTCAAGCCATTCGGCCAGCGCCCAACCGGCGCCGCCCGAGCTTACGATACCGATCGAATTGTACCCCGCCGCCACCCAGAACCCCGGCGTCTCCGGCGCCTCGCCCAGGTAATACCGGTTATCGGGGGTAAAGCTCTCCGGTCCATTGAAGAAGGTGTGGATACCCGTCTCGGCCAAGAGCGGCACCCTCGCCACGCCCTTCTCGAGGATCGGCGCGAAATGGTCGAAATCCTCGGGTAACTCGTCGAAACAGAAGGCTTCCGGGATGCCGTCCATGCCCCAGGGCTTTGCCTTGGGCTCGAACGCGCCGAGCATGAGCTTGCCGGCGTCTTCCTTGTAATAGGCGCATTCGTCCGGCACCCGCAGCACGGGCAACCGGCCGAGGCCGGCCACGGGTTCGGTGACGATGTAGAAATGCTCGGCCGCGTGGAGAGGCACATGGGCGCCCGCCATCCGCCCGATCTCGCGCGCCCACATGCCGCCGCAATTCACCACGACGGGCGCGTCGATCCGGCCGGTGCTGCCGTCTTCGGCCGCCCAGGAGACGCCGGTCACCCGGCCGCCGTCGAGGCCCCGATCCCGGTGGATCTCGGTCACCTTCACGCCCTCGCGGATCGTCGCGCCGCCGAGCCGTGCGCCTTTGGCGAGCGCGCGGGCGATGTTGGCCGGGTCGGCCTGACCGTCGCCCGGCAGATGGACCGCCGCCACGACGTCGCCGGTCTCGAGATGCGGATAGAGCGCGCGGAGCTCGGCCCGCGAGATTTCGGCCACATCGACCCCGAAGGCCCGCGCGAGCGAGGCCTGCCGGCGGATCTCTTCGGCGCGTTCGTCCGTCAGCGCGACCGTGATCGATCCCGTCTGCCGCATGCCCGTGGCGACGCCCGTCTCCTCTTCGAGCCGGGCGTAGAGATCCGTCGAATAGGCCGCGAGGCGCGTCAGGTTGCGCGACGGCCGCAGCTGTCCGATCAGGCCAGCCGCATGCCAGGTCGTGCCGCAGGTGAGCTCCTTACGTTCGAGAAGCACCACATCGCGCCAGCCGAGCTTGGCCAGGTGATAGGCCACGGAACAGCCGGAAATGCCGCCGCCGATGATGACGGCCCGGGCTTCGGACGGAAGATCGGTCATGGGCGGACCTCCTCTGGCGGTATGAGCACGAGCTTGCCAACCACGCTTTTCTCCTGGAAGACGGCCTGAGCCTCGCGGATCTCGCTGAGCGGATAGGTCGCGGCGATCCGCGGGCGGATCCGCCCGGCGCGGACCAGATCGACAAGCTCGGCGAAGACCTCGGCTGGCTGATAGGTCGAGCCGCAAATCGTCAAATCGTTGAGATAGATCGTCCGCAGATCCGCCTCGACGATCGGCCCGGCGATCGCGCCCGAGACCGCATAGCGCCCGCCCGGACGGAGCGCGTCGATGACCGCACCCCACCCGGCGCCGCCGACCAGATCGAGCGCAGTGTCATAGGCTGCCGGCTCGGGCGTCGCGTCCCGGTCGATGGCGTCGGCCGCCCCCGCCTCGCGCACGGCCTCATGCTTGGCCGCGCCCGCCTGCGCAGTGACGTTGGCGCCGCGGAGCGCCGAGAGCGCGACCGCCGCGAGCCCGACCCCGCCCGACGCGCCGGTGACCAAAACCCGGTCGCCCGACGACACGCCCGCGCGCGTCACAAGCCCCATCGCCGTGCCCCAATTGCAGGGGATCGCGCCGACCTCCACGTTGGAAAGCGGCGCCGCGGTGACATCGTAGAGATGCCGGGCGGGCACCGCGCAATATTCGGCGAAAGCCCCGTCGTATTCCGAGCCGATCACGCGATAGGCGAGCGGGTTCTCCGCCGTCGGCTCCGGCTGGCAATTGGCGCAGATCACCCGCGCGCCGATCGGAGGGGCGGTGACCCCCTCGCCAAGGGCGACGACGCGCCCACAGAGATCGCCCCCCTGGATGCGCGGAAAGCCGAGCGCGCCAGCCCAGCCGCCCTCCTCGGCCGCCACGCCCTCCGAGGTGCCGTCGCGCACCGATTTCGCGTACCAGCCGATCCGGGTGTTGATGTCCGTGTTGTTGACCCCGGCCGCGAGCACGCGGACGAGCGCCTCGCCCGGGCCGGGCAGCGGCACGGGGATCGCGTCGGACCAGACCAGCCGTTCTGGCCCGCCATGACCGGTGAGTTGCACCCCGGACATCCTCTCGGGCAGATCAGGCATCGAGGACGCTCCGCTGCATCTCGGTGAAGCGCGCCAGATAGCTGCGGCGCATCTCGGCTTCGGTCGCGCCGATATCGTAGGCGGGGCTCGCGAGGAGGCCGACCTCGCTCAGCCGGATCACGACGAAACCGCGGAACCGGGCGGCGAGATCCGCACCGAAGACCGCACTCCAGCGGGGCGTCAGCTCAGCGGCGACCTCGCTGTCGGGGCCGTGAAACGCCGCCGTGCCCCGAAGACGCGCGCCCCGCCGGGCGAAGACGTCGACCATGGTGACCTCCACCCGCGGATCCTGCGCGATATGGGCCCGCGTCTGCGGCGAACGGATCTCGGCAAAGGCGATCCGCTCTGCATCGAGCGCCTGGAACGTGCCCTTGGGCGAGACCGACGGCCCCTTGGCGCCAAGCGTCGCAATGTGGCCAAGGCGCCATTCGTCGATCCAGGCGATCAGCTCGGCGCTCAGCATCGCCCGCTCCGGATCGCATGACCGGCCGCTCGGAGCCGCTCGGCCAGATGCGCGATATGGGCGACGCTCACCTCGCAGCAGCCGCCGAGGATCGTCGCCCCGTGCGGCAGCCAGGAGAACGCCGCCTCCGCATAGGCCTCCGGCGAGAGATCGCTGCGGGTCTCGAGCTCGGCGACCGTCGTCCCCGGAGCGAAGCTCGCGGCGATCCCGGCAAACCCGTTCGCATAGGCGCCAAACGGCCGCCCGTCCGCCACCGCGGCAAGCGCGGGCATCGCCGTGGTGATCGCCTCGGGCGTCGAGCAGTTGAGGAGAACGGCCGCCACCGGCAAATCTGCAACCGCCTCCGCCGCGCTCGTGAGGTTCTCGCCCGAGCGGAGCACCGCGCGGGGATCGTCGGCCACGGTCCAGGCCAGCCAGATCGGCCGCCCGGCCAAGGTCGCGCCGAGGACGGCGCCCCGCCCTTCGATGGCCGACGGGATCGTCTCGGCCAGCATCAGATCCACGTGCGGTCCCTGGAGCGCGGCGATCTCGCCATAGGCCTCGGCGAGGTCGTCCGGATCGGCGTTGGCGTTTGGCCGGTAAGACCATTCGAGAGGCGGCAAACAGCCGGCAATCGCGACCTCGGCGCCCGCGGCCCCGGCTGCGTCCCGAGCCCGGGCGGCCAGATCGCAGGCGAGCCACTGGAGCCCCTCGAATGCGTCCTCCGCCCCTTGGCGCGCCAGGCGGCAGCGAGTGGCCGAATAGGAATTGACGATGATCACCCGAGCCCCCGCCCGGATGCTGTCGAGATGGATCCGCTCGACGAGGTCGGGCTCGGCCCGCATGACCTCGGCCGACCAGAGCGGCGTTGGCCTCCGCCCCGAGCGGGCGAGGAGCTCTTGCCCCATGCCGCCGTCCATCAAGGTGATCGGTCCGGGCTCCGACCCGCCCGGCTCGGGCGCGTCGGGCGTGCGCCGCAGCACCGTCGGGGCGCCGCTCATGCGCGAAGCCGCGCGTTCTCGGGATCCCAGAGCGACTGAACGGGCGACACGGTGGCGGCGACGCGCTCGCCGAAGACCTCGACCTCGAGCGGCGTGCCGGGCTCGGCGCAATCGGCCCTCACGACGCCGAGCGCGATCGAAGCGCCGACCCGGTACCCCCAGGCGCCCGACGTGGTCTCGCCCACCACCTCGTCGCCCCGCCAAACGGTCGCCATGTAAGGCGCGTCGTGGCCGTTGGCGGCGAGCGTCATCGTCACGAAGCCCTTCTTCGAGCCCTGCTGCCGCTCATTGAGAAGCGCCGCCTTCCCGGGGAAATCCTCGGCCTTGTCGAGCTTGACGAAGCGGTCGAGTCCCGCTTCGAACATGGTGTAATCGGTCGAGAGATCGCCCTTCCAGGCGCGGTAGCCCTTCTCGACGCGCAGGCTGTCGAGGGCGAACATGCCGAACGGGGTCGCCCCGGCCTCGAGGACCGCGTCGTAGATCGTCGGCAGATCCTGCGGCGTGGCGTGGATCTCCCAGCCGAGCTCGCCCGTGAACGAGACCCGCACGAGCCGCGCCGGACGCCCGGCCACATAGGCGATCTGATGGCTGAGCCAGGGCGCCTCGAGATCGCCCGCCGTCAGCGTACCGAGCGCGCGACGGGTCTGCGGCCCGGCCAAGATCAGCGCGCCGGCGCCCTCGGTCACGTCAGTGATGCCAAAGCCCGCATCGGCCGGGCGACGCGCGAGCAAAAGCTCCCGGTCGTGCTCTTGCGCCGCCGCGGCGGTGATCAGCGTCATCTCCTCTTCGCCATCGCGGAGCACGGAGAACTCGGTCACGATCCGCCCGCGCGTGTCGGTCATGTAGACGAGACCGATGCGTCCGATCTTGGGGATGCCGCCCGTCACCTGGCTGCGGAGCCAGGCCGCCGACCCGGGCCCCTCGATCCGGAACCGCGAGAAGCCGCAAAGATCGAGCACGCCCACCCGGTCGCGCACCGCTTCGGCTTCGGCGCGGATCCGCGGCTCCCACGGCCCGTCGCGCCCCCAGGTCTGCGTCGCCGCCTCGGAGGTGTCGTCGCCCTCGGCCGCGAACCAATTCGCCCGCTCCCAGCCGCCGTACTGGCCGAACTGCGCACCCAATTCTGTCAACCGGTCGTAAAGCGCCGAGACGCGCTTCGGCCGCCCGGCCGGCCAGCTGTGTCGCGGGAAATGCATGGCGTATTCGTGGCCATAGACCTCCAACGCCTTGGCGGTGCAGTAGTCCTGATCGCACCAGGGCCCGAAGCGGCGCGGATCGACGGCCCACATGTCCTGCTCGGTCGCGCCCTCGGTCACCCACTCGGCGAGGACCTTGCCCGCCCCGCCTGCCTGGCAGATGCCGAAGGTGAAGACGCACGCCTCGAAGGCGTTCGGCACGCCCGGCATCGGGCCAATCAGCGGATGACCGTCGGGCGTATAGGGGATCGGGCCGTTGATGATCTTGGAGACCCCGGCCTCGGCCGCCGCCGGTACGCGGGCGAGCGCATCGCCGACATACCACTCGATCCGCTCTAGATCGTCCGGGTAGAGCTGGAACGAGAAATCCGCGGGCATCGGATCGTCCGGCGTCACCCAATGGGCCCGGCCGTTCCGCTCGTAAGGCCCGAGATTGAACCCGAACTTTTCCTGGCGCAGATAGTAAGAGCTGTCGACATCGCGCAGGAGCGGCAACTTCCGCCCGTTCGACTCCGACCAGGCGCGTACCTCGGGCACCTCCTCGAAGAGCACGTATTGGTGGGCCATGGTCGCCATCGGCACGTCGCGGCCGAACCAGCGCCCGACCTCCTGCGCGCGATAGCCGGCCGCGTTCACGACGATCTCGCAGCGGATCTCGCCCTTGTCGGTCTCGACCACCCACTCGCCGCCCTCACGCCGGGCGCCGGTCGCGGGGCAAAACCGCAGGATCGTGGCGCCCAGGTCCCGCGCCCCTTTGGCAAGCGCTTGGGTCAACTGCGCCGGGTCAATATCCCCGTCATACGGGTCGTAGAGCGCGCCTTCCAAATCGTGGAGCTCGATAAACGGATAATGCCCGCGGATCTCGTCCGGCGAGAGCAGTTCGAGCGCCATCCCCTGGTAGGTGCCCATGCCCCGCACCCGAGCGAACTCCCGCATCCGCTCGACGGAATGGGCGAGCCGGACCGAGCCCGTCACATGGTAATTCATTGGATAGTCCACCGCATCGGCGAGCCCGCGATAGAGCTCCGCCGAATAGCGTTGGATATTCATGATCCCCCAAGAGGCGGAGAACGTCGGCACATTGCCCGCCGCATGCCAGGTCGAGCCGCTGGTCAGCTCGTTTTTCTCGAGCAGGATGCTGTCGGTCCAGCCCGCCTTGGCCAGATGATAGAGACACGAGGCGCCGACGCAGCCGCCTCCGATAACGACGACACGTGCGGTCGATGGCAGTTCGGACATGGCACCCTCCTGGCTTCGCGCGGTCCCCACTGAAGCAGCGAGGACCCGGGCACGACGAGGGATTTGTCCGCGAGGGCCCCGCGACATTCGCGCGCGGAGCGGGCGTCCGGGCTGTTTCCGGCCCGATCTCGGCAGACCTGACGCGGGCGGCAGCGGGGTCCGCCACCCCCGCGAGCTGCGGGCTGTGTCTATTCCGCCGGCTGCGGGGAGGCCGTCACAGCGGCGCGGGTCGTCGGCAGGCTGAGGGTGAGGCGCAAGAGCGGCGGCACCAGAAGGAGCGTGAGCACCGCCGACATCGAGAGCCCGCCGACCACTACCGAGCCGAGGCCGCGGTAGAGTTCGGACCCCGCACCAGGGAAGACGACAAGCGGCAGCATCCCGAAGACCGAGGTCAGGGTCGACATGAAGATCGGCCGGATCCGGTTCCGTGTCGCCTCGAGGATCGCATCATCCACCGCCATCGCTTCCTCTTTGAGATGATAGAGCGACTGGTGCACCAACAAAATCGCATTGTTCACCACGATGCCGATCAAGATCACGAAGCCGAGCAACGTGAGCATATCGAGCGCTTGCTGCTGGAAGAGGTTGAGGACAACAAGCCCCGCGACCCCGCCCGCCGCTGCAACGGGAACCGAGACGAGGATCACGAGCGGCAGCACGAAGCTCTCGAAAAGCACCGCCATCACCAAGTAAACGATGACGAGCGCGAGGAGGAGGTTGATCTGCAACGCCTCCCAGGTGACCGCCAGTTCGCCTGCTGCGCCCGAGAGTGAGAAGGTGATGCCGGACGGTACGCCCTCGGCCTCGATGGGCGCGATGATCTCGTCGCGGATCATCTCGAGCGCGGTCTCGAGCGGCACATCGATCGAGGGGCGGATCTCGAGGGTCACGGTGCGCACGCGCTCGAGATGGCGGATTTCGGTCGGCCCGGCCGTGAGCTCGATCCGGCTGAGGGCGGCGACCGGCACGATGTCCCCGTTCGGCGCGACAACCGGAAACTCGCCGATGTCCTGGGTGCGCTGGCCGTCCGCCCGTGCCGCCTGGCCGATCAGCGTCAGATCGAGGCGATCGTTGCCGACGGTGATCTCCGAGACCCGCACCCCGTCGTTATATGCATCGAGCGTGGTCGCAAGCGTGCGGGCATCGATCCCCGCATCGGCCAGACGGACCCGGTCGGGCTCGAGACGCACCTCGGGCGCACCGAGTTCGAGCCCCGGGATCGGTCGGAACTGGTTGCCCTCTTCCCGTGGGAAAACTTGGGCGACCTTGCCGGCTGCGCGTTGCGCAACGCCGAGGATCTCTTCGAGTTCTGGGCCCGAGACGTTCAACTCGATGGCCCGGCCGCCGCCGATCCCGCGGCCGAAGAGCGACCTCTGGTTGATGAAACCGAATGTCCCTGGCTCGGCGAAAATCGGCCCCGAAAGCACCGGGATCAGTTCGCGCACCCGGGCCGGGTCCTGCGCCGCGCCGCCGAGAAAGGTCGACGGCCCGCGGGCGACAAAGAAGAAATGCTTGAGCCCGGGCGGCTCGTCCAGGTTGCCCGTATCTTCTTTTTCCCAAAGCGGGCGGGCGACGTCTTCGATGCGCTCTGCAATCGACGTCGTCGTCTCGAGATTGTACCCGGGCGGGGGGAGGATCACGCCGAAGACGAGGTTCCGGTTGCCCTCGGGCAGGTATTCGAGCTTTGGCAAAAACTCCGCCGCGCCCCATAACGCGCCGCCCGTGATCGCCGCAACGACGATCAGACCGAAGGCCCGCGATTTGACCGAGGCCCAGGCGTAGGCGCGTATGAGCCACGCGAAGGCTCGGCCCAGATGATCGATCACGGGCAACGGCATCGTCCTCAGCTTGCGCCGCCCGCCGCCCGAGAGCAGCCGCGCCGAAAGCGCCGGGATCACCGTGATCGCGACGACGAGCGACAACACCACGGAGACCGAAATCGCCACCGCGAGATCCCGGAACAGCTGCCCGGCTTCGAGCTCCATCACGAGGATCGGGATGAACACCATCACCGTCGTCAGCGCCGAGACGAGGATCGCGCCCCAAACCTGTCGCGCGCCCTCGTAAGCCGCTTTCGCGACCGAATGCCCCTCTTGGCGAAGACGATAGATGTTCTCGAGCACCACGATCGCCGCATCGACCACCATGCCGACGGCAAAGGCGATGCCCGCGAGCGAGATCACGTTAAGCGTTCGGCCCATGGCGGCCATGGCGACAAAGGACGCGATGATCGAGATCGGGATCGCGAGCGAAATGATCAGCGTCGCCTGCGGGCTCCGGAGGAAGAGGAGCAGGATGCCCGCCGCGAGGACGCCGCCCACCCAGATATTCGAAATCACCAGATCGATGGCGCCGTCGATATAGATCGTCTCGTCATAGACCTGTTCGATGGTGAGGCCTTCGCGGGCGAGCGGTCCGGCCTGCAGTTCTTCGACCGCCGCGCGGATGCCCTCCATCGTCTCGATAACGTTCGCGCCCGATTCGCGGATCGCGTTGACCGCGATGGACGCCTCGCCCTTTTGCCGGATCGTCGCCGTCGCCTCTTTGTAGCCGAACCCGACCACTGCCACGTCGCGCACGAACACCCGCCCGAAGAGATCCGCGCTCTCGCGCACGCCGGATCGCAGCACGACCTCCTCGATGGCGGCCACGGTGTTGAGCTCGCCCTCGGCACGCACGACATACCGGCGTTTGCCCTCGTCGACTTCGCCGGCGGAGAGCGAGACGCTCTCGGCCCGGAGCGTGGCCAGGACATCGGAGATCGTCAGACCGAATTTCGCGAGCTGCGTCGGATCGATGGTGACCTGAAGCTCACGATCCACACCGCCGAAGACGTTGACGAGGGAGACGCCCTCGACCCGTTCGATCCGCTCCTTCACCACGTCGTCGACGAAGGTGCCGAATTGCTCGATGGGTGTGGTCACCCCTGGCTCGCGCTGCAGGATGAGCCAAGCGATCGGGTTGTCGTCGGTGCCCGAGGTCGAGAGACGCGGTTCGTCCGCCTCGTCCGGATAGCCCGTCACCCGGTCGAGCCGGTTCGAGACCAAAAGCAGCGACCGGTCCATGTCCGTGCCGATGCCGAAGCGCAGCGTGATCTGGGCGTTGCCGGTGGACGCGGAGCTTTCGATTTCCTCGAGCCCTGGAAGGCCCTGAAGCTCCTGCTCCTGCGGGTTGACGATCTCGCGCTCAACCTCGGCCGGCGCGGCCCCGGCCCAGGTCGTGTTGACCTCGATCACCGGTTTTCGGACGTCAGGTGTCAGTTGGATCGGGATCTTGCTGAGCGCGAGCGCACCGAACATGACCGCCATCAAGACGGCGGCAACGATGGCGATCGGGCGCTCGATGGCGATGCGGATCGGGTCCACGGCGCTCAGCTCTTCTGTTCGGCGGCTGCGGCGGTCTCGGCCTCGGGGTTGGCCGGGCGCGCCGTGACCGGCTGGCCGGGACGCAGACGCTCATTGCCGCGCACCACCACATCCTCGCCCGGATCGAGCCCGGAGATCACTTCCATGAACGCGCCGTTCGCCTCGCCGATCCGGACCCGGCGCGGGGTGGCCGTGCCCTCCTCGACCGTGAAGACCGTCCAACCGCCCCCCTGTTGGACGAGCGCATCCTTCGGCACAAGCACCGCCTGACGCGGCGCAGTGATCGGCACATCGAGGAGGATCGCCCGACCCGAGGCGAGGAACATGCGGTCGACGCCGGTGAAATCCGCATCGAGGCGCACCTGCCGCGTGCGGGTGGAGGCCGATTCCACAGGCAAGAGACTGCGAACCGTCGCCTCGACCGAGGCGCCCTCCTCAAAGCGCGCAGTAATCGGGGCACCAGGCCGAAGCGCGTTCACGAGACGAACCGGCACGTCCGCCGTGATCTCGAGCGCGGACGTGTCGACGAGCGTTGCCGCCGGCTCTCCCAGATCGATATAGGCGCCGGGCTGAGCGGCCTTTGCGATCACCACACCCGAGAACGGTGCCCGGATCGTCGCATGTTCGCTGTCATAGGCGGCACGGGCAAGGGCCGCCTCGGCGACCGCAGCTTGGGCCTGGGCGCGGACCAGTTCAGACCGAGCCTGGGCCGCTTCTTGCTCCAAGTCTTCGTACTGGCCGCGGGAAAACGCAACCGAGCCTTGCAACCGCGATTGCCGGGTCAGAGTTTGGCTCGCCAGTTGAAGCCGCGCCTCGGCAACCTCCACCCCCGCCCTGGCGGCCTCGAGCGAAGCGTTCGCGGTCCGCTTGCGGATCTCGATGAGGTCTCGGTCGATCTCGACGAGGGCTTGGCCCGCATCGACCCGATCCCCGACGGCGAACAGCACGCGCGAGACGATGCCGGCGGTTCGGCTGGCCACTTGCGATTCGACCGTGGCCACGATCCGCGCGATCACCGGGGTCGTGTCGCTGATCTCGGCCCGTTCGACCGGAGCGACGAGAACCGCCATCGGCCGGTCTTGCGCGGACAAGACGCCGAACGGGACGCCTAAGGCCCCGATAATGAGGGCGGCCCGCCACAGCGTCGGAGAGGTCGAACGGAGGGGCATGGGTGGCTCCTGGCTGCGAGCGGCACTCCGCCCGGTGCGACACATCAACTGCATCGGTTGCTTAGACAAATGGGTCGGCTCCCCTCTGCGGCAAGACTGCCCGGGGCCGAGGCCGAGCGCGGTTCACATCCGCGCGACGGCGCCGCATGAGGATCGGCCAGTCTTCGGGCCTCGAACGGACGACGGCTTGACGGCGTCGGAGTGCCCGGGCATGGCAGGGGCATGATCCCGACCGACCGGCTCCGCGATATTCTGGCGCGGCACGAGTATCTTGAAGCGCGCCTCGCGGCGGCGACCGATCCGGCCGAAATCGCCCGCGTCAGCCGGGATTACGCGGCACTGCGCGACGTGGTGGCGGTGATCCGCGACTGGCAGGCGCACGAGGCGGCGCGGACCGAGGCGGAGGCGCTCAGAGCCGATCCCGAGATGGCCGCACTGGCCGAGGAAGAACTGCGGGCGCTCGACGCGCGTCGACCGGATCTCGAGGCGGCGGTCACCCGCGCGCTCCTGCCCCGCGACGCAGCCGATGTGCGGCCGGCGATCCTCGAGATCCGGCCGGGAACCGGCGGCGAGGAAGCGGCGCTCTTCGCGGCCGATCTCTTTCGAATGTATGCCCGCTTCGCCGAGGCCAAAGGCTGGACCGTCGAGGTGCTCTCGGAAACGGCCTCGGATCTCGGCGGGCTCCGCGAGATCGTCGCTGCGATCCGGGGCGAAGGCGTCTTTGCCAGGCTGAAATGGGAATCGGGCGTCCATCGGGTTCAACGGGTGCCCGAGACCGAAACCCAGGGGCGCATCCACACCTCGGCGGCGACCGTCGCCGTGCTGCCGGAGGCCGAAGAGGTCGATGTGGCGATCGCGCCTTCGGAGATCCGGATCGATACCATGCGCGCAAGCGGCGCAGGGGGACAACACGTGAACACAACAGACTCGGCCGTGCGGATCACGCACCTGCCGACGGGCATCGTGGTGACGAGCGCCGAGAAATCCCAGCACCAGAACCGCGCCCGCGCAATGGAGGTGCTTCGAGCCCGCCTTTTTGACCTCGAACGGCAAAAAGCGACCGCCGCACGGGCTGCCGACCGGAAAGGTCAAGTGGGCTCCGGCGACCGCTCGGAACGGATCCGTACCTACAACTTCCCGCAAGGCCGGATCACGGACCACCGGATTGGACTGACGCTGCACAAGCTGCCGGCGGTCCTTGCGGGCGATCTCGAGGAGTTGATCGACGCCCTTGCCTCGGCCGACCAGGCGGCAAAGCTCGCAGAACTGGCATGACCGACGCCGCGCGCCCGCTTTCGGGTCGCCCGCATCCTGATGCGGTCGACCTGAAAGCCGCCCCCTCCGCCAATTGGCAGAATGCACTCGCCTGGGCGGCCGGCGTTCTCGCCCGCGCGAACGTCCCCGATCCCGGACGCGACGCCCGTCTCTGTGCCCGCTGGGCGAGCGGTCTCTCTGCGGCAGGCCTCGCGGCCGCGGATCGAGATCCGCCCGGCGCCGCCCTTGCGTCGTTCCATGCAGCGATCAGCGCCCGCGCGAAACGACAGCCCTTGTCGCAGATCGTCGGGGAACGGCTTTTCTGGGGGCGCTCTTTTGCTGTCACCGCCGATGTGCTGGACCCGCGACCCGAGACCGAAACGCTGATCGCCGCCGCGCTCGAGCGACCTGCCCGCCGGATCCTCGACCTGGGCACGGGCTCCGGTTGTCTGCTCCTTACGCTGCTGGCCGAATGGCCGGACGCGCACGGCACCGGCACCGACCGCAGTGCAGCCGCCCTTGCCGTCGCCCGACGTACTGCGGCAGCGCTCGGCGTCGCCGACCGGGCGTCGTTCGCCCTCGGCGACTGGTTCGACCCCGTCGGCGGGCGCTTCGATCTGATCCTCTGCAATCCGCCCTATGTCTCGGGAGCCGAGATGGCCGACCTCGCGCCAGAGCTCGCCTGGGAGCCTGCCAGTGCGTTGACGCCCGATCTGACGCCCGAGGGGCACCCGGATCAGGCAGGAGACGGTCTTGCCGCCTATCGCGCGATACTCCCGCAGGCAACGTCCTATCTTGCACCCGGTGGACGCCTGATCCTCGAGCTCGGCCGGGGTCAAGCCGCCGCCGTCGGGGCCATTGCCGCGGCCGCGGGTCTTGTCGTCGAGGCGACGCGACCCGATTTCCTTGGGATCTTGCGGGCAATGCTCCTTGCCTCCGCCCGTCCTGCGGACGGCACGGAATAAATCGCGCGAATTCGACCGATCCGGCGGATTGACGGTTGAGCCTCCCCGGCGCTCGCGTATAGATGGGGTGTCCGGTGGCGAAGGGCATCAGCGTGCCCGCCCGGGGGGCAACCGGATCGAGGCCCGATAGATCGTTTTATTCGCGCGGCCCCTGAATGCATGGGCATGTCGAACCGGATCTGTCGTGGTGCGCCGAGGACCGGCCATTTGCACAGCGTCGCCATGGCCGGCCGGAATCGAAAGCAGATCGGTATCCGATGAGATCACCACAGAAATCAAACCGCGCTCGCAACCGCGGCAGCCGCAAACCGACCGGAAACGTGCTCAACCGGGTCTACGACAGCTCCGGTCCCGAGGGAAAAGTCCGTGGCACGCCGCAACAGATTATCGACAAGTATCTGTCGCTTGCCCGCGACGCGCAAACCTCAGGCGATCGGGTGAACGCGGAGAATTTCCTGCAACACGCCGAGCATTACCAGCGCCTCGTCATCCAGGCGACGCAACAGCAGGCCGACCGTCGCGACGGCCAGGGAGCCGACCAAGACGACGACGGCTATGACGGTGACCACCCGCCCCGGCGGGAGAGCCGAGAGCCTGCGATACAGCCGAGCAACGCGGCCAGCGGTGCGCCGGCCGAGACATCCGCGTCGGGCGACCAGGGAACGCAGCCGCATCGAAACGGCGCCGACACCGTCGAGACCGATCCCCGCGAAGCGCTCCAGGAGCACCGCGACGACACGGATCGCGACGGCGCGGGGGTCGGTGGGCTCACCACGTTCGACAACGACGGGGACGGTGCCAGCCCACTCCTCCTGGCCGAGGACGAGGTGTCGCATAGCCAGCCGAAGCCGCGGCGCCGCCGCAGCCGCAAATCCGAAAACGGTGCCGCGTCGCCGTCGGAGCCTGCCGACCCGCAACCGGATCCGCCGTCGAATTAAACTTGCGGTCATTCGCGCGCGAGCTGGCCTCGTGAGGTGGCGCTGAGGCGGGCCGAGTGCCGGCAATGCAACGGCGCCTCCGCGAGATTGGCGTTGGTCCCGAGCGGGTCGGCGAATGGGCGTCCAGCCGGTTTTTCAACGGGCCTTCGGAGCAATCCTTCGTAGGGACAAAATCGCGCCGGCAGCCACGACCGATGAATTACTACAACATGAACCAGTTCTTTTCTCCAAAAAGGAAATGATTTTTGGTTATATTTTGATTTTTTTCCCTCTATTTATCCATTTTTCACGCTGAGCTGCTAAATTCGTGAAAACTCCAACTTATTTTACTTATCTATCCTCACGCGCAGACATGAATTTTTTTCCTAAGAAGAAATCGATTTCTTTTCTCAGATACGTTTTTTGGCTTTCATTTTGAGATTGAGCGGTAAATGGTGGGGTTTACTGCTCGCGGCGGGGTGCGCTGTTGGCGTTCGAGCTTGGCGACGACGCGGGTTTCGCCCTCGCGCACGACGGTGGGGGCTCGCGCGGACGCGGCCTGAGGGGCCGGGGTCGGTGGCGATGCGCTCAGGCTTGACACCAGACGTCGCCAGAGCACTGCGCACCCTGCGCGAAGACCTCGGACCGCTTATCACCCGCGTGAACGCCGGCATCGACCAGGCCCCGGGGGGCGGGAGGCCTGCTCCGCACCGTCGTCCTTCACCCGCTCGAGCCGATCGTCATCGGACACGCCACAAAACGATCAAGATACCCCGCTTTTTGACGGCCAAGCCCACAGAAAGGCGCCATCCTTGCCCTCGAACATCTCGAAGACGGGGATGTGCGGCTCGCTGCCCTCGTCCTCGACGAGCCGGCCCAGTAGATCGGCCGCGCCGTAGACCGCATCGACCGCAAGAAGCTGGGGATAGAGGCCGAACGTCTCCCTTGTCCGTCGGATCGTCCCTTGCGCCGGTCCCGGCTCCGCCTGCCAGATCGGCGCGGTCGGCTCAACTTGGACGATCAGCGGCTCGAGTTCGCGGACACCCCGCTTGCCCGACAGGGAGGCGTGGGGGCACCGAGCGGATGATGAAGCAGTCACCGACGATTAGGATCCGGGTCGTCAGTCCCGGGTCGCTCGACGGCTTCCCAGTCGTGCCATAATGGGACGCGCGCATCTGACGGACATCGAAAAGATCGACGAAGCGGGCGATCCGCCTTGGCGGATGGTTTGCCGGTACATTCACCTCAATGGAAAATCATAGAGCAGGGCGGCTTGCGACAACTGCTGCGACCCCATCATCGCCCTCACCCACCGAAGAAGCTCCGGAGACGTGAATGAGCGCTGGGTCGACTGCACAAGGAGCTATCCTCAATAAAAGTTGACTGCACGGTTCTCCGAACCCGCCCACGTCAGGATAAAAGATGACCCCTGAACAAATAGCGAAGATTCGCACGCTCTCGGTGATCGGCGTTGCGCGATCCGGACATGGAGCGTTCATCTTGTCTCAAGGTCTTTAGACCCGGATATCCCAGATGGATCGAGCTTCGAGCCAGAAGCGACCCGTGATATCCTTGCGATGACAATAGGTTAACGGGGGTGGAGCGGCATGGCGGCAGCGAACCCGGTGGGTGAAGAGGAAACGGGGTCTCTGCGGCTCCAGTTTGACCGCACGGTGAAGCTCG
>JBHJGX010000091.1:0-4061 GCA_050331395.1 Paracoccaceae bacterium | reverse complement strand
ATATTTGGCCCCGTTGTTTTTGGGGGGTTATCTATTCGGGGGGGGGCGGGGGCGTTTGGTGGCGGAGTAGATTCGCGGGGCTGCCGTTGCGGGGTTTCCGCCGGGCGCCTTCAACCGCCGCCGCCCGGCCGCGAGGGCCGGGCGGGCGACGGTTAGATGCCCGAGCGGGGCCCGGGCACGTGGAGGTCGATGGCAAAGCCGATCAGGCGGCCAGATCGAACCGGTCGGCGTTCATGACCTTGGTCCAGGCGGCGACGAAATCGCGGACCATCTTCTCGGCGTTGTCGTCCTGGGCATAAGCCTCGGCCAGCGCACGGAGCTGGGAGTTCGAGCCGAAGACCAGATCGACCCGGGTGCCGGTCCACTTGACCGCTCCGCTTGCCCGGTCGCGACCCTCGAAGAGATCCGTCCGCTCGGCGACCGGCGCCCATTCGACTCCCATATCGAGCAAGTTGACGAAAAAGTCGTTGGTCAACTGGCCCGGACGGTCGGTGAAGACACCGTGGGGTGCCCCGCCATGGGTCGCGCCGAGCGCCCGAAGCCCCCCGACGAGGACCGTCATCTCCGGCGCGGTCAGGGTCAGAAGCTGCGCCTTGTCGACCAGAAGCTCCTCGGGCGAGACGGTGTATTCGGCCTTTTGATAGTTTCGGAACCCGTCCGCCAGCGGCTCGAGCGGCTCGAAGCTTTCCGCATCGGTCTGCTCCTCGGTCGCATCCGTCCGGCCGGGCGCGAAGGGCACGTCGACCGCATGGCCCGCATCCCGCGCCGCTTTCTCGACCGCCGCGGTTCCGCCGAGTACGATCAGATCGGCGAGCGAGATCTTCTTGGCGCCGGCCGCGTCGAACTCGGCCTTGATGCCTTCGAGCGCCTCGATCACGCGCGCGACGAGGGCGGGCTCGTTCGCCTCCCAGTCCTTCTGCGGCGCGAGCCGGAGACGCGCGCCATTCGCCCCGCCGCGCTTGTCCGAGCCGCGGAAGCTCGACGCCGCCGCCCAGGCGGTCTTGACCAGCTCGGCGATCGAAAGACCGGAGGCGAGGATGCGCTCTTTGAGCGCGGCGATGTCGCCGGCCTCGACAAGCGGATGGTCGACCGCGGGCACCGGATCCTGCCAGATCAGATCCTCGGCCGGCACTTCCGCGCCCAGATACCGGACTTTAGGCCCCATATCGCGGTGCGTGAGCTTGAACCAGGCGCGCGCGAAGGCATCGGCGAACTCGTCCGGGTTCGCATGGAAATGCCGCGACACTTTCTCATAGGCCGGGTCCATGCGCATCGCCATATCGGCCGTGGTCATCATCAGCGGCACCCGCTCTTCGGCCGTGTCGACCTGGGGCGCGTGGTCCTCGGGCTTCAGATCCTTCGGCTGCCATTGCCAGGCGCCGGCGGGGCTCTTCGTCAGCTCCCACTCATAGCCGAAGAGCACGTCGAAATAGCCCATGTCCCATTTCGTCGGGTTGGGCGTCCACGGACCCTCGATGCCGCTCGTGATCGCGTCGCGGCCCCGGCCGCTCTTAAAGCTCGACGTCCAGCCGAAGCCCATTTCGTGGATCGCCGCGCCTTCGGGCTCCGCGCCCACATGGCTCTCCGGGCCCGCCCCGTGCGACTTGCCGAAGGTGTGCCCGCCCGCGGTGAGCGCGACGGTCTCGTAATCGTTCATCGCCATCCGGGCGAAGGTCGTGCGGATATCCTGGGCCGAGCCGAGCGGGTCGGGCACCGCGTCGGGGCCCTGCGGGTTCACATAGATCAGCCCCATCATCACGGCCGCGAGCGGATGCTCGAGCTTATTCGCGTCCGCATCGGCGCTTTTGACGTCGCGTGTGCCGGAATACCGGCTGTTCGGGTTGTCGGACGTGGCGAGCCATTCGGTCTCGGCGCCCCAATAAATGTCCTCTTCCGGCTCCCAGATATCCGCGCGACCGCCGCCGAAACCGAAAGTCTTGAAGCCCATCGACTCGAGCGCAACGTTGCCCGACAGAATGAACAGATCCGCCCACGAGATGGCGTTGCCGTATTTCTTCTTGATCGGCCAGAGCAGACGGCGGGCCTTGTCCAGATTGCCGTTATCCGGCCAGGAGTTGAGCGGGGCGAACCGCTGCGAGCCCTCGCCCGCGCCGCCGCGGCCGTCGGCGACCCGGTAGGTGCCGGCCGCGTGCCAGGCCATGCGGATGAAGAACGGCCCGTAATGGCCGTAATCCGCCGGCCACCAGGGCTGGCTGTCGGTCATGAGCGCCGTGAGGTCGCGCTTGAGCGCCTCGAGGTCGAGCTGCTTGAACGCGTCCGCATAGCTAAAGTCGCGGGCCATCGGGCTCGCCGCCGGGCTGTTCTGGTGCAGCATCTTCAGGTTGAGCTGGTTCGGCCACCAATCGCGGTTCGACCGGGTGTCGAACGTCGTCCCGCCATGAATCACCGGGCATTTCGTGACCACCGGAGCGTCGTTTCCATCCATTTTGCTCTCCAATCTTGGCTGCTGAGATCGTCCGGGCCGATCGCCACGACCCGCATTAGCGTACTTTATCGAGCGCGCGCCATAAGAGAAAGTTGGAATTTCTGATCGAGGCGATAAGCTCAGACAATGCGAAGCCTGACGCTCAAGCAGCTCCGTTATGTGGACGCCCTCGCCCGCCACGGCCATTTCGGCCGGGCCGCCGCCGCCTGCGCGATCTCCCAGCCCGCGCTCTCGATGCAGGTCCGCGAGCTCGAAGACAGCCTCGGCACCGCGCTTTTCGAGCGGACCGCGCGGCAGGTGCGCCCGACCGGCTTCGGAGCGGAATTCGTCGAGCGGGCAAGGGCGATCCTTCGGGCGGTCGACGAGCTTGGCGATCTGGCGCGGGCGTCCCGCGAAAGTCTGATCGGGCGGCTCCGGATCGGCGTCATCCCGACGGTCGCACCCTATCTGCTCCCGCAGATCGTCGCGGCGCTGAACGGGCGCTATCGCGGGCTCGACATCCGGATCCGTGAGACGCTGACGCCGCGGCTCGTCGAGGAGCTGCGCGACGGCCGGCTCGATGCGGCGATCGTGGCCCTGCCGATCGCGGAGACCGGGCTGACGGAATTGCCGCTCTTTCGCGAAAGTTTCGTTCTCGTGCGTCCGGCCGGCGACGCGGCCGAGCCGGTGCCGGCGGTCGACCGCCTCCGCGAGATGCCGCTGCTCCTCCTCGAGGAAGGGCATTGTCTCCGCGATCAGGCGCTGGCCTATTGCGAATTGCATTCGGGGGCCGCGCGAGATCTGCTCGACGGCAGCTCGCTTGCGACCCTCGTGCAAATGGTGGGCGCGGGGATCGGCGTCACGCTGATCCCGGAGATGGCCGTGCCCGTCGAGATCCGCTCGGCGCCGGTGTCGGTCGCCGCCTTCCCCGAGCCCGCGCCCGCGCGCACGATCGGCATGGTCTGGCGCGAGACGAGCCCGCTCGCCGATCGGCTCGGGCAAATCGCCGAGGTCGTTCGGGGTGCGGCGGACCGGACAGGCGAGGCCAAATGACAGCGCCCCGCGGGCGCAGTATGCTGGCCGCAGTCGGGTCTTTTGGAGCGCTCGAGCGATGTACCGCCTCGCCGTCCTCGCCGCCCTCGTCGGCGCCGCCGCCCTGGCGCTCGTCTGGGGGCACACGCCCGATCCCTCGGGCCCGGTCGGCTTCGAGACGGCCCCGGTCGCCCGGGCGGATCTCGAGACACGCATCCAGGCGACCGGTACCCTGATGGCGGTGGTGACCGTCCGGGTCGGCTCGCAACTCTCCGGTCAGATCGCCGAGCTGCGTGCCGATTACAACGACGAGGTGGCCGCGGGCGAGGGCCTCGCCGTCCTGGACCGAAGCGCGTTCGAAGCGTTGGTGCGCGAAGCGGAGGCCGAGCTCCACATCGCCGAGGCCGAGGTGGAAAACCGCGACGCCGCCCTCAGAGACGCCGAGGCGAGCCTCGAGATGGCGCGCGTCCAGCGGGGCGTGTTGGAGGCCCGCCTCGAAAGCGGCCGGGCCGAGGCGGAGAAGGCCGCCGCAGATCTCGCCCGGGCGCGCCGGCTGATCGAACGGAACATTGTGGCCGGTGAAGAGCTCGACGCCGCCCGCGCC
>JBHJGX010000090.1:0-23621 GCA_050331395.1 Paracoccaceae bacterium | reverse complement strand
CGGCCTTCCGCGGCGGCCGGCCGGCGCGCCGCCTACGTCGCCCTCGCGGCGGGACCCGCGGAGCCCCCCCGCCCCGGCGGGCCGATGAGGGGCAGAGGGCCGGCCCCAACGGACGGTGACGGCCCGGGTGGGTGGGGCCCGACGGGGCGTGGGCGCGGCTTTGCGCCAGACCAAAAGGGGGGTTACCCTTGACGGCCGTGCCGATTGCGGCTAAGCGGCCAACAATTCGGGAGCGCATGCGCTTCCGGTCCCGAGAAGCCTCGGGATCGTCGCCGGTCAGCGCGTTGCGCCCACCGGCGCTTTTTGCGTTTTGCGCGCCGGCAGGCGCCCCCATGTCTGGGGAACGGGACGAGACGGAGGACCGATGTTCGAGAGCCTATCAGACCGCCTCTCCGGCGCGCTGGACAAGCTCACCGGCAAGGGCGCGCTCAGCGAGGCGGACGTCAAAACCGCCCTCCGCGAAGTGCGCGTCGCCCTCCTCGAGGCCGATGTCTCCCTGCCCGTGGCGCGCGACTTCATCGCCCGGGTCCAAGAGAAGGCAACCGGGCAGGCGGTGCTCAAATCCGTCAAACCGGGGCAGATGGTCGTCAAGATCGTCCATGACGAGCTCGTCCGGGTGCTCGCGGGCGACGCGCCGGAGCCCGGCCGTCTGAAAATCGACAGTCCCCCTGCGACAATCCTGATGGTGGGCCTCCAGGGATCCGGTAAAACGACGACGACCGGCAAGCTCGCCAAGCGCCTTTCCGAGCGCGAGGGCAAGCGCGTGCTGATGGCCTCGCTCGACACCCGCCGTCCGGCCGCGATGGAGCAGCTCGGCGTCCTCGGCACGCAAATCGGCGTCGATACCCTGCCGATCCAGCCGGGGCAAAGCGCGTTGCAGATCGCCAAACGCGCCAAGCAGCAAGCGATGCTCGCGGGCTATGACGTGGTCATGCTCGATACCGCGGGCCGGCTCTCGATCGACGACGAGCTGATGGCCGAGGTGGCGGCCGTCCGTGACGAGGCGAAGCCGAACGAGACGCTCCTCGTGGTCGACGGGCTCACCGGGCAAGACGCGGTCCACACGGCCGAGAACTTCAATACCCGCATCGGCATCAGCGGCGTCGTGCTCACTCGGATGGACGGCGATGGGCGCGGCGGCGCCGCGCTCTCGATGCGGGCGGTCACCGGCCAACCGATCAAATTCGTCGGTCTCGGCGAGAAGATGGACGCCCTCGAGGAATTCCATCCCGAGCGCGTGGCGGGCCGCATCCTCGGCATGGGCGACATCGTCAGCCTCGTAGAGAAGGCCCAGGAGCAGATCGAGCAGGCCGAAGCGGAGCGCATGATGAAGCGCTTCCAAAAGGGGCGGTTCGACATGAACGACCTGCGCGGCCAGCTCGAGCAAATGCAAAATATGGGCGGCATGGAAGGGATCATGGCGATGCTGCCCGGCATGGGAAAACTTACCAAGCAAATCGGCGAAGCGGGCTTCGACGACAAGGTGCTCAAGCGTCAGATCGCAATGATCCAGTCGATGACCAAAGAAGAGCGGAAAAAGCCCGAGCTTCTCAAAGCGTCGCGAAAGGCTCGGATCGCCCGCGGATCGGGGATGCAAGTCTCCGACGTCAATACGCTTCTCAAGATGCACCGCCAGATGGCGGACATGATGAAAAAGATGGGCAAGATGGGCAGCCGCGGCATGCGCGGGCTCATGGGTCAGATGATGGGCGGCGGCATGCCGGGCGGACTGCCGGGCGGCGGTATGCCCGCGCAGGGCCCGGGCCCGGCCCCGTCTTCGGCCGGCGCGTTGCCTCCGGGTCTCGGCGGTCTCGGCGGCCCGACGGGCGCGCCCAGCGGGTTCGGCGGCGTCGGCGGGGGTGGCGGACTGCCCTCCGGGCTCGGAGGCCTCGGGCCCAAATCCGGGAAGGGCACCAAAGCCAAGGGCCGCAAGAAATGACCGAGCGCCTGGCATTGCGTCCGGCGGTGTCCCGAAACGCCGTCGAGACCGCCCGATGAGCGTCTCAGTGCAGACGGCGACCCGGGTCGAGATCCCGCGGCTCCAGACCGAGCGGCTCGTCCTTCGCGCGCCCGAGCCCGGCGATTTCGACGCTTATGCCGCGTTCTTCGCGTCGCCGCGCGCCGATCTCGAACGGGGGCGCATGGACCGCGACGGCGCGTGGGGCGCGTTCGCCAAGGCGGCTGCGACCTGGATCTTCGATGGCTACGGAGCGTTCTCGGTCGCCGAACGGGAGAGCGGCGCTTATCTCGGCGAGGTCGGGATGTTTCGCGAGGCGCATTATCCGGAGGCGGAACTCGGCTGGATGCTGATCGCCGGCGCCGAGGGCCGCGGCTATGCGGAGGAGGCGGCCCGGGCGGCCAGGCTCTGGGCGGCGGAGCGCGGGATCCACCGGCCTGTCTCCTATATCCATCCCGAGAACCACCGTTCGATCCGGCTGGCCGAACGCCTGGGCGCCCGCCCCGATCCGGTCGCCCCGCTGCCTGTGGGTTGGACCGCCGCCACCACCCTCGCCTATCGCCATCCGGGCGCGGGGGCGCGGCCATGATCCCCCCGGTGATCGAGACCGCCCGGCTCCGACTGAGAGGCCCAGGACCCGAAGATCTCCCCGCCTGGACCGCGTTTCTCGGCTCGCCGCGGGCGCGCCATGTGGGCGGGCCGATCCCGGCGGATCGCGCGTGGCGGATCTTCGCCAGCGTCATCGGCCATTGGACGCTCCGCGGCTACGGCTCGTGGACGCTCGAACCGGGCAGAGGCGGCGCCCCCCTCGGCATGGTCGGGCTTTGGCATCCCGCCGGCTGGCCGGAGCCCGAACTCGCCTACACGCTCTGGAGCGCCGAGGCAGAGGGCAAGGGCTACGCCTCCGAGGCGGTCTCGGCTGTCCTCGCTCAAATCTTCGGCCCGCTCGGCTGGACAAGCGTCGTGAGCTTCATCGACCCCGGCAATGCCCGCTCGATCCGGCTCGCCGAACGCCTCGGCGCCCGGCGCGATCCGGCCGCCGTACCGCCCGATGCCGCGCACCCGGATCTCGCCTATCGCCATCTTGCCCCCGTCGGAGCGACGGCATGACCGACCGGATGACGGGACACATCGACCACCGGGCGCGGCGCGGCCACGGCACTGGCGAGGCGGACGAGCGACCGCCCGGCGCCTTCACCGATCACGAACACGGCGGGATGCGGATCTATTGCCACGCCGAAGCGGGAGCTTGGCCATGACCGAGGACACCGACGCCGTCAGCCGTGCCGACGCGCTTT
Source organism: Paracoccaceae bacterium (assembly GCA_050331395.1). GTDB lineage: Bacteria > Pseudomonadota > Alphaproteobacteria > Rhodobacterales > Rhodobacteraceae > Thermohalobaculum. Next base: position 20,366 of record JBHJGX010000090.1, on the reverse strand, counting down.
TGGGCGAGCTCCGCCGGTCGATCGACAATCTGGACGCGATCCTGGTGCACACGCTCGCCGAGCGGTTCCGCTGCACCCAGGAAGTCGGCCGGCTGAAGGCCGCGCACGACCTGCCACCCGCCGATCCGGACCGCGAGACACGGCAGATCGCCCGGCTCGAACGCCTCGCCGAGGAGGCGGGGCTCGACCCGGACTTCGCCCGCAAATTTCAGCGGTTCATCATCGACGAGGTCATCCGCCACCACCGCAAGCTGCAGGGCTGAGCCTCGGCGCAAGTCGCGACATCTGACACCTGACACCTGACCACCGACACCTGACCACCGACACCTGAGGACTGACACATGGCCATCAAGATCCGGCTCGCCCGCGGCGGGTCCAAGAAACGCCCCTTCTACCGCATTGTCGCCGCCGACAGCCGCATGCCGCGGGACGGCCGCTATATCGAGCGGTTGGGCGTCTACAATCCGCTCCTGCCCAAAGACAGCGAAGAGCGCGTGAAGATCGACCTCGAGCGCGTGCAGCATTGGATCGCGCAAGGCGCGCAACCAACCGACCGGATCGCGCGCTTCCTCGAAGCCGCCGGCGTGCGACCGAAGGCGGAGCGGAACAACCCCAAAAAGGCGGAACCCGGCAAGAAGATGGCCGAGCGCGCCAAGGAGCGCGAAGAGAAGCGGCTGGCCGCCGAGGAAGCCGCGCGCGAGGCCGAAGAGGCCGCCAAAGCGGCTGCGGCTGAGGCAGCGCAGGGCGGCGAGGCGGCCGACACGGGCGAGGCGGCCCCCGAAGAGGCTAAGGCCGAGTAACCGCGGCTCCACATCTTGCGAGGCCTGGCAGGCAAACCGCCAGAGCCAGCCACTTGAGAGCGGAGCCCCGGCGGCGGACGCGACCGTTCGACCGCCGAGAGACACGAGCGCGGCATGGGTGAGGAACAGCTCCTCTGCATCGGTGCGATCGCGGGCGCCTACGGCGTCCAGGGCGAAGCGCGGCTCAAGAGCTTTTGCGCGGACCCCGCCGCCATCGCCTCCTACGGCCCGCTTGCGACCGAGGACGGACGCGTGTTCGAGCTCGAAATCACCCGGACACTCAAAGCGGGCTTTGCGGCCCGTCTGACGGGCGTCGCAACCCGCGAGGCGGCCGACGCCCTCAAGGGCACCCGGCTCTACGCGCCGCGGGAGCGGCTGCCGGCGCTGCCAGACGACGAGTTCTACCACGCCGACCTGATAGGGCTCACGGCGGTCGACACGGGCGGGACCGAGATCGGCCGTGTGCGGGCGATCTTCGACCACGGTGCGGGCGACGTCCTCGAGATCGCAGGCGCCGCCGGCGAGGTCTCGGTGCCGTTCACCCGCGAAATCGTGCCGACCGTCGACCTCGCCTCGGGCCGCCTTGTGGTCGATCTGCCCGAGGGGCTCACCGATCCCGCGGAGACCGAGGCATGATGAAGCTGATCGACGAAATCGAAGTTGCCGACGGGGTTTTCGCTGTCCTCGCCGAGCTGCGCACGCGCGTGGGCGAGGCCGGGCCCCGGGACTGGGACTGGGACTGGGACTGGGACTGGGACTGGGACTGGGACTGGGACGACGAAAACCGCCGTCTCGACCAGGTTCTCGCCGCGCTCGAGGCCTCAATGCAAAACACGAACGGACGCCAGATGGCCGCCGAGATGGCGGGCTCGAACCGCTGGAAGGCCGCGGCGGAATTGCCCTGGGTGGCTGACACCCATGAGTGAGGCGCCCCGACCGCGCTCGCACGGCATGCGGCATGTGTCAGTCTCGGCCGCCCCGCGTCCGCTTCTCGAGGATCGGGGCCGTCCCGGCGCGTTCGCCGCCCAGGTGCTCACGCTCTTCCCCGAGATCTTTCCGGGGCCGCTAGGGGCCTCGCTCACGGGAAAGGCGCTCGCCGAGGGGCTTTGGACGCTCGATGTGCTGGACATCCGGAGCTTTGCCCGCGATAAGCACCGCTCGGTGGACGACACGCCCGCAGGCGGCGGTGCCGGCCTCGTGTTGCGTGCCGACGTGGTCGCGGCGGCACTCGACGCGGCTGCGACCCGGCGCCCGACGGCCGGGGGCCCAGGCCCTGTGGTCTATCTATCGCCGCGCGGGCGCTCGTTCGACCAGGGTCTCGCGGCGGAAATCGCCGGCGGCGGGGGGATCACGCTCCTCTGCGGTCGGTATGAAGGCGTGGACGAACGGGTCCTCGAGGCACGCGGGATCGACGAGGTCTCGCTCGGGGATTTCGTGCTGACAGGCGGTGAGATCGCCGCCATGGCCGTGCTCGATGCGGTGCTGCGGCTCAGGCCAGGCGTCCTCGGCAACGAGGCGAGCGCAGTCGAGGAAAGTTTTTCGCGGGGGCTCCTGGAGCATCCGCATTATACAAGGCCGACGGTCTGGGAAGGCCGGGCGATCCCCGAGGTCCTGCTCTCGGGGCACCATGCCCGGATCGCCGAATGGCGCCGCACCCAGGCCGAACGCCTCACACGGGACCGGCGTCCCGATCTCTGGCGGGCCTATGGCGGCACGGCATGGGAGCCCGATGACGGGCCAGAGCACTCGGACGCCCATAACACCGCCGCGGGCGGGCCAACAAAGGACGATACGCATGAACCTGATTGAGCGACTGGAAGCGGAGCAGATCGCCGCTCTCGGCAAAGACATCCCGGATTTCGGACCGGGAGACACGATCCGCGTGGGCTTCAAAGTGACCGAAGGCAGCCGGACGCGGGTGCAGAACTATGAAGGCGTCTGTATAAAACGTAAGGGCGGCAATACGCTGGCCGGCTCGTTCACGGTGCGGAAAGTCAGCTTCGGCGAGGGGGTCGAGCGCGTTTTCCCGCTCTATTCCCCGCAGATCGAGGCAATCACCGTCGTGCGCCGGGGCAAGGTGCGCCGGGCGAAATTGTACTATCTCCGTGAGCGGTCGGGCAAATCGGCGCGGATCGTCGAGAAGACGAATTACCGGCCGAAGAAAGATCGCTCGGCGGCGCGCGAGGCGGGGTCGGCCGAGACGTGAAGTTCGGGCGCCGCGTCCGCAGGAGTTGCCAAACGGAACGGCTCCCTGACCGGGAGCCCTACTCGATATTTGCATCGCCCATCCGGGCGACGCGTTCAACGAGGTTGCCGAAAGGTGAACCGCGCCGAGCGCGCAGCCGCGTGACCGTCAGTGCAGCCGGGTCGCCAGACCTGCAATTCCCTGGTCTGCCAGTTCGGCCGCCTGGTCGTCGGTCATGCGCGCGCGGATGACCTCCTCGGCCGCGGCGATCGACACCTTTATGGCCCGATCGCGGATCTCCTTGACCGCATTGGCCTCGGCCATGGCGAGCTGGTCGTCCGCCGCCTTCATCCGACGTTCAATCGAAGCGGCGAGGTCCGCCTTGGCCTTTTCCGCCGCCTGCTCCGCCTCGCGACGGGCATGGGCAACGATGTCTTCCGCCTGACTTTGGACTTCGCGCTGCTTGCGCTCGAACTCGGCAAAGGTGGCCTGAGCCTCCTCGCGCAGAGCCCGTGCTTCGTCGAGCTGAGACCGAATGGCGTTGGCCCGATCGTCGAGCCCTTTGAGGATGAGCCGGTGCGCCCCCGCATACGCGACAAGGGCGAAGAACACGAGCAAGCCCAGAGCGACGATCGCATCGGTGTTGAGAAGGAGCGACATCTGCGAGTGCCTCAGCGAATTTGAGCGGTCACGGCCGCCTCGATCGCGGCCGTATCGGCGGCGCCGGGCAGCAGGCGCTCCAGGAGGGCGTGGGTCGTGTCTTTTGCCACGACCTCCACGTTTTCGAGCGCGCTGTCACGGATCTCAGCTATCCGACGCTCGGATTCTGCCGTGCGGGCGGAAATCTCCGCATCGGCCTTCTCCATCTCGGCCGCCACCTCGCGCTCGATCTCAGCGCGGGTCGCAGCGGCGATGTCACGCGCCCTAGCCCGAGCGTCTGCGAGCGCGCGCTCGTAGGCAGCCTCCGCTTCCTCGGCTTTTCGGCGGAACTCGTCGGCTCGGTCAAGGTCGTCGGCGATGGCGTCCGCGCGCTCTTCGATCACGCTCGAGATGCGCGGCAGCGCGATCTTGGCCATGAGCTGGTAGAGCACCACGAGCGCCACGCCGAGCCAAAAGATCTGGCTCGGCCAGGTGGTGAAGTCGAGCTGCGGGAGCCCGCCCTCTGCGGCCGCCTCTGCGGCCCCGTTCGCGCTGGTCGTCTCTGAGGCCATCGGCTCGCCCTCTCGCTCACGCGCATCGCCCGAATGGGCGATGCAAAAGTCGTGCACGGGTCCCCGCAGGGACCCGTTCCGCTAGGTCCGCGCCGTGCTCAGACGGCGAAGAGCAGCAGGATCGCGACCACGAGGCCGAAGATGCCGAGCGCTTCGGCAAAGGCGAGGCCGATGAAGAAGTTCGGAGCCTGGCTCGCCGCAGCTGCCGGATTGCGAAGCGCGCCCGCGAGGTAGTTGCCCGCCACATGGCCGATGCCGACACCGGCTCCTGCCATTGCGAAACAGGCCAAACCCGCGCCGATGTAGCGCCCCATATCGGCGATATCACCTTCCATCTGACTCTCCCTTGGCTGATGGATCGAGAAGTGTTTTGACCGTCAGTGCATATGCAAGGCGTCCTTGAGATAGACGCAGGTCAAAATCATGAACACATAGGCCTGGATAAAGGACACCAGGAATTCGAGCGCTGTCATGCCCACCAGTCCGACGAGGGGCAGAACTGCAAGCACGCCGAGCCCGCCCGCGATCATCATTGCGAAGAGCCCGGCGAACACTTTCATCACCGCATGGCCGGCCAACATGTTCGCACCGAGACGAACCGAATGACTGATCGGCCGGACAAAATACGAGATCACCTCGATGATACACAGCACCGGACGCAGCCAGCCGGGTGCATCCGCCGGCCAAAAGAACTCAAAGAAGTGGCTGCCGTGCTTCAGAAAGGCGATCGTCGTGACGCTGATGAACACCGCAAGCGCCAACACGCCGGTCACGGCGAAGTGGGCGGTCGGCGTAAAGCTGCCCGGGATCATCCCCAACATATTACAGAAGAGGATGAAGGTGAAAACCGTGAAGATATAGGGGAAATATTTGATCCCCTCTTCGCCGCAGATGTCTTGCAGCGTCTGACGAACGAACCCGTAGAGCAGTTCTGCCACCGATTGCATCCGCGAAGGAACGAGCGCCCGACCCGATGTGCCGAAGATCGTAATCGCGGAGATCGCCAACACGGACAGCGCCATCCACAAGGTCGAGTTGGTGATGGTCAGAAGACCGACCTCGTCGCCAAAGAGCGACTTGATCTCGAACTGATCCATCGGGTGGATAAAGCTCTTGCTCTCTCCCCCGTCTGCGCCGGTCGTCGCCACGCGTTCGCCCCCGTCTTACTCGCGACCGTCCGAAGCCCCAGGCAATCCACCCTCGGCCTCCGCTTGCCGCGCCTTTATCTCCTCCGCCGAGCGCATCATCGTGCGAACCCCAGCGGCAAATCCGAACATTCCCATAACGAGGACGAAGACCGGCATTGTCCCGAATAGGACGTCGAGCCCCAACCCCATCGCAGCGCCGACCAGAACGCCGACCACCAATTCCGTTACCATGCGCCAGGCAATGCTGCCAGCGCCTAACTCGTCCCGGACCCGCGGACGCGGCGCCGTTGCCGCACGCGCTTCGGCGATCCGCGCTTCGAGCTGACCGAGCTTTTGCCGATCCTCCGGCCGCCCCGCCATGCCTTGCAGCCTTCTCGCCTAAGAGACCCCGAAGATCATCGACGAGCCGGACACTATTGAGCGCGCCGGGGGGTGTCAATCACCGAACCGTCCGCGGTGCTTCAGCCGGGCGCGGGTCACGCCTCGACCAAATCCGCCGCCGCCGCGAGGTCGACCGAGACCAGCTGGCTCACCCCGCGCTCGACCATCGTCACGCCGAAGAGCCGGTCCATCCGGCTCATGGTGATGGCATGATGCGTAATGATCAGAAACCGGGTCTCGGTCCGGCGCACCATCTCGTCGAGCAGCGCGCAAAACCGCGCGACATTCGCGTCGTCGAGCGGCGCGTCCACTTCGTCGAGCACGCAAATCGGCGCGGGGTTCGACAGGAACACCGCAAAGATCAGGCTGAGCGCGGTGAGCGTCTGTTCGCCGCCCGACAGGAGCGTGAGCGCCGAGAGCTTCTTGCCGGGCGGTTGGCAGAGGATCTCGAGCCCGGCGTCGAGCGGATCTTCGTCCTCGACCATCACGAGGCGGGCTTCGCCGCCGCCGAAAAGATGCTGGAAGAGCGTGCCGAAGCGCGCATTGACCGCGTCGAAGGCGGCGACGAGGCGTGCCCGCCCCTCGCGGTTGAGGCCCTGGATCCCAGCCCGGAGTTTGGCGATGCCGGCCTCGAGATCGGCGACCTCCCGGGCGAGCGTCTCGCGCTCCTCGGTCACCTGTAGGGCATCCTCCTCGGCGCGGAGATTGACGGCCCCGAGGGCGTCGCGCTGCCGCCGCAGCCGTTGGACATCGGCCTCTGCCGTCTCCGGGATCGCTGCCGGATCGAGGCCGAGCGCGTTTGGCACCCCCTCGGGCGGACAGGCGAACTCGGCGCGGACCGCGTCCTCGGCCTCGGCCAACGCCTCGGCGGCCGCGTCGCGCTCCGCGGTCCGGCCGGCCCGCCGCTCGCGTGCCTCCGAGGCCAGCCGCTCCGCCTCACGTTCGGCGCGTTCGCTGCGGCGAAGCGCCGCCTCGGCCTCGGCAAGCGCCGTCTCGGCGGCTTGCGCGCGGGATTTCGCCTCCCGCTCGTGATCCGCAAGCCGGGCGAGGCGCTCCCAGATCTCGGCGGGCGCAGCCTTCGCCTCGCGGAGCCGCGCATCGGTCTCACCGATCCGCCGTTCCAGTTCCGCGAGCCGACCGGCCGCTTGCGCTTGCCGGGTCCGCCAGCTCTTTTTGTCGCCCTCGAGCGTCCGGGCCCGCCGCTCCCGTCCGGCCCTCGCCCGTGTGACCTCGTCATACCGGCTCCGGGCAGCCGTCGCCGCAGCCCGCAGCTCGGCCACATGCGCGCGCGCGGAGGCGAGGGCCTCCCGCGCCGCCGTGAGATCGGGAAGCGCGGCCGCGTCTCGGGCCGCCGTCGCAACCGCGGCCTCGGCCTCCGCGCGCGCCTCTGCCCGGGCGGCCAAGCGCTCGCCCTCCGTGTCCCGCCGTCCGGCCAGACGCGTCTCCTCGCGCGCCGCCGCAGCTTCGCGATCGGCCGCGTTCCGGGCCGCGCGGACCGCGTCCTTGACCCGCTCGGCAGCGCGACGGGCCTCGTCTCCGGCAACACGCGCCCGGCCTTCGGCCGCGTCCCGAGCCGCCCGCGCGATCGTCGCCGCAGCCTCGGCCTCGGCCGTCGTCGCCTCGAGCGCGCGCAGCCGATTGGCCAGGACGAGTTCTTCGGCAACCGACGCGCCGGTCTCTCCAGGGCAGAGCGCAAGCCCGTCCCACCGCCAGAGCGCACCCTCGGGGGTGACGAGCCGCTGACCGGGGGCGAGTGCCTCCGCAAGACCAGGCGCCGCCTCGGGCGTGCAAACCCCCGTCATCGCAAGACGCGGGCCGAGACCCGGCGCCCCGGTCACATGCGCCGACAATGGCACCGCCCCGTCAGGCAACGGAGGTCCCTCGCCGGTGGACGGCGTGTGCCAGCCGCTCTCGCCCGGCGCCGGATCGGCCGCGCGGCGCAGATCGTCGCCGAGCGCGGCGGCAAGCGCCGTCTCGTAGCCCTCTGCGACCTGCAACACCTCGATGAGCGGACGCCCGTCGGGACGCCGCTTGCGGAGACCCGCGAGACGCTCGCCGAGCGCCTTCGCCTCGGCCGTAAGGGCCGTGCGCCGGGTCTCGGCACCGGCCGCCACGGTTTTTGCCGTCGCGAGCAGGGCGTCCGCATCGTTCCTGGCGGCCTCGGCGGCCTCGTGATCTGCCCGGGCCCGAACCTCGGCATCGCCCGCCCGGGCAAGCTCGGCCCGCGCCGCCTCGGCGGCAGCGGCAGCCGTCTCGAGCGCGGCCCCCGTCGCCCGGAGCCGCTCGCCCGCCTCGCCCTCGGCCAAGAGCGCCGCATCCCGCGCCGCCTCTGCCGCACGCAGCCGGCTGCGCACCGCCGTCTCGGCCGCCGCCGCAGTCGCAACCGCTTCCGTCTCGCCGCCGCGGGCGCCCTCCGCAGCGGCGCGACGGGTCTCGGCAGCGCCGCGGGCTGCCTCCGCTTCCGCCTCGCGCGCGCTGTCGCCCTCTGCCGTCCGGGCGAGCGTCTCGAGCTCCCGCTCGATCCGCGTAAGCTCCGCGCCCGCATCCGCATCGATGACGCCCGCGCGCGCGAGATCCCGGGCCAGAGCTTCGGCCTGCTCGTCGAGCGCCGCGACCCGCGCGGTCGCCTCGGTCAGCGCCTGCTCCGCCTGGGCCCGTTCGACGGCGATCCGTTGCAGGACGGCCCCGGCGATTTCCGCCTCCTCCCGAAGCGGCGGAAAGCCGCCCTCGGCCGTCTCGCGGGCCCGCGCTGCCTCCCGCGCCGCCGCCTCCGCCTGCGCGGCCGCGCGGAGCGCCTCGGACAATGCCGCCTCCGCCGCCCTCTGCCGCGACGCGGCCCCCTGCCAGCGCCTGAGGAGCGCGGCCGCCTCGGCCCGGCGGAGATCTTCGGCAATCTTCCGGTACCGGCGCGCCTGGGCCGCCTGGCGCTCCAGGGTTTTCAGCTGTTGGTCGAGGCCGTCCACCACATCGGTCACACGGGCGAGGTTCCCCTCGGCTGCGCGGAGTTTGAGCTCCGCCTCGTGGCGGCGCTGATAAAGCCCGGCAATGCCCGCCGCCTCCTCCAGGATCCGCCGGCGCGCCTTCGGCTTGGCCGCGATCAGCTGGCCGATCTGACCCTGGCGGACGATCGAAGGGGACTGCGCGCCGGTCGAGGCGTCGGCGAACAACATCTGCACATCGCGCGCGCGCACCGTTTTGCCGTTCACCGCGTAGGCCGAGCCGATATCCCGCGTGATCCGCCGGCTGACCTCGAGCACGTCATCGGCGTTGAAGACCGCCGGCGCCCGCCTTCCGCGGTTGTCGATGGAAAGCTCGACGCTCGCCTGGCCCTTTGCGGGCCGGCTGGCGGCGCCCGCGAAGATCACGTCGTCCATGTCCTCGCCGCGAAGCGCGCGGGCCCGGCTTTCGCCCATCACCCAGGAGAGCGCTTCGAGAAGATTGGATTTGCCGCAGCCGTTCGGCCCGACCACACCCGTCAAGCCATCGGCGATCACGAGTTCGGCCGGATCGACGAAGCTCTTGAAACCCTGGAGCCGGAGGCGGGTGAATTGCACGGTGACGACCCCTCATCAGACGGGGTCAGTGTCGGGATCGCCGGGCGTGCTGTCAATCCCGCACCCCAAGGTGTGGCGGCCCTATGTCAAGCCGCCACTAAATCTGCGCAGCCCTCTCAGATCCCTTCGAGGTACCGGTCGAGAAGCGCGGAGAATTCGTCATAGCGCATGTCGCCGGTGTGCAGCTCGCCATTTATCACGAAGCTCGGGGTCGAGCGGATATTGTCCGCGGCCGAATTCTCCTGGTAATCCGCGATCAGGGCCTCCGCGAAGGGCCGGTCCTCGAGACACGCCTTGCTCTCGGCCGAGGAAAGCCCGTTCAGCCGGCCGATCTTGCGCAGGTCCTCGGCGACCGCCTCCGGATCCTCGACCTTCGCCGTCCATTCCCGCTGTTTCTCGAGAAGCTGATCGGCGATCGGATAGAACGCCTCTTCCCCGCCGCAGCGGGCGATCATCGACGCCCAGAGACCGAAGGGGTCGAAATAGACCTCGCGCAAGATGAATTGGACCTGGCCCGTATCGATGTAATTCGCCTTGACCTCGGGCAGTGTACGAACGTGAAAGGATGCGCAATGCGGGCAGGTGAACGAGGCGTATTCGATCACGGTCACCGGCGCATTCGGGTCGCCGAGGATCACGTCGCCGACCACTTTGCGGTCTTCGGTCTCCGTTTCAGGGGCGGCTTCGGTCTCTTGGCCCGCGGCCGGCAGCGCGAAGGCGGTCGGCAGCACGGCCGCAAGGGCGAGGAGCGTTCGGCGGTCGAGAAGCGGCATGGGAGATCCCTTCCTGTCGGTTGCTATCGGTCTTTGGGCGGGGGCGCCGTCGCCAGCACGGCCGCGCCCAATGCAGTGAGTGCGTCTTTCAGATCGTTGTCGAGGATGCCTTCGGCAAGCCGGGCGGCTTCGGCGCGCGCCGCCGCCCGCCGCTCGACCGCAGAGGGGGCGTCGGCCCCGTCGGCGCCCGACGGATCGAAGCGGGCGGGGTCTTCGGCAAGGCCCAGCCGGGCGCTCCGCTCGGATGCGGGACCGGAGGCGTTCACGGGGCCCTGGGCGATCCGCATCCGCGCGACCGCGCGATAACCGTAGTAGCTGTTCACCCGTTCGAGGATCGTCGGCGCAAGGAGGTCGACCTCGGGCGCCCGCGCGCCTTCGGCCCGGACCAGGAGGGTGGCGCCGAGCGCGGCCGAGCCGCCGTATTGGACGCGCACGGGCTCGCAAGCGGCCGCGAGCGCCGGGCCGACGATCTCGGGCCAACGCAGAAGCACATCGGGTTCGGCAAATCCGCGCCGCGCCGCGGTCTCGACCACATGGCGCGAAAGCTCGGTGCCGGCCCGCCGAAACGGACGCCCCCGGCGGCGAGCCTCTGGCGGGCGCGATGGATCGGGGGGCTCGGAGCTCATGCGACACGCCTCATTTGTCTCATCGCGTCGGGCCCGAGGGACCCTCGCTCGCCGGCCTTAGCCGCGCTACCGTCCGGGTCTCGGCAGCGACAGTGAGTATGGCGTGGCGGCTCCGATCACAATCACACAAATCCGCGACCTCGGGCGCGCCCTCCTCGATTGGTACGACCGAATGCACCGAACGCTGCCCTGGCGCGTCTCGCCGGCGGAGGCACGGGCGGGCGGCCGACCCGATCCCTACCGGATCTGGCTCTCCGAAGTCATGCTGCAGCAGACGACCGTCGCCGCGGTCGAGGGCTATTTCCGAGCCTTCACGACGCGCTGGCCAACGGTCGGGGCGCTGGCCGCGAGCCCGCTCGAGGACGTGCTCGCGGCGTGGGCCGGTCTCGGGTATTACGCCCGCGCGCGAAATTTGCATGCCTGCGCGCAAGTCGTCGCCCGTGACCTGGGCGGGCGCTTCCCCGATACCGAAGACGCGCTCCTGCGTCTGCCCGGGATCGGACCCTACACGGCAGCGGCGATCGCGGCCATCGCCTTCGACCGGCCCGCGGTGGTGATGGACGGCAATATCGAGCGGGTGATGGCGCGGCTTTTTGCCGAGACCGACCCGCTGCCCCGGATCAAGCCGCGGCTCCGCGCCCATGCGGCCCGCCTCACCCCCGATGCGCGCCCGGGGGACCACGCACAGGCGCTCATGGATCTGGGCGCCACGATCTGCACGCCGCGGCGGCCCGCCTGCGCGATCTGTCCGCTTCGGCCGGGCTGTGCGGGCCAGGCGGCGGGGATCGCCGAGACACTGCCGACAAAGGCGCCGAAACGGCCGAAGCCCGTGCGCGAGGGGATCGCCTGGGCGGCCTTTGACGGGGATCGGATCATGGTCGTCCGTCGCCCGGCCAAGGGGCTGCTCGGTGGGATGCTGGCGCTGCCCTCGTCGGGCTGGGAGGGGCAGGCCCGGCCCGCTCCCGTCGCCGCCGAGTGGCACCCGGTCGGGGAGGTCCGGCACACCTTCACGCATTTCCATCTGCGGCTCGAGATCGAGCGGGCGGCCTATCGCGGAGCCTTGCCCGAGGGCGCGGCGTGGCTTCCGCGTGCGGAGGCCGAGGCCGGCATGCCGACGCTCTTCAGGAAAGCGGTGCGGCTCCTCGGCTCGGCATAGGCCGTGGGGGCTCGGCCAGCCCGTCCGCCTCCATCTCGGCGCGGAGTTGCTGTCGAAACCAGTCGATGGGAACCCGGCGGCCATCCTTGCGCACATGCCAGTAGGTCCAGCCATTGCACGAGGGCGCGCCCTCGAGCGCGGCGCCGAGGCTGTGGATCGAGCCCGTGCGGTCGGCCGTGACCAGCGTGCCGTCCGCTCGGACTTTGGCCGTATGGCGCCCTGTGGGGCTCTCGAGCACATGGCCGGGCGCGAGAAGCCCCCGCTCGACGAGATGTCCGAACGGGATCCGCGGGGCCACGCGTTTCGAGGGTGTGGTCGCGATCTCGGCCGCCTTATGCCGGGTCACCGCCGCGATCCGGGCGCGCGCGGCCGCCACATAGCGGCTCTCGCGCTCGATCCCAACGAAGCGCCGGCCGAGGCGCTTGGCGACCGCCGCGGTTGTCCCCGTGCCGAGGAACGGATCGAGCACAACGTCGCCGGGTTTGGACGTGGCGACGAGGACCCGATGGAGAAGCGCCTCTGGCTTTTGCGTCGCATGGAGCTTTGCGCCGTCGGGGCCTTTCAACCGCTCCCCGCCCGAACAAATCGGCAGCGTCCAGTCCGAGCGCATTTGCAGCCCTTCGTTCAGCGCTTTGAGCGCATCGTAGTGGAAGCTCGGCCGCGCCTCGGGCCCGCGCGCGGCCCATATCAGCGTCTCATGGGCGTTACAAAGCCGTTTGCCCCGGAAATTCGGCATCGGATTGACCTTCCGCCAGACGACATCGTTCTGGATCCAAAAGCCCGCATCTTGCAGCGCGACGCCCAGCCGGAAGACGTTGTGATAGGTCCCGATGCACCAGATCGCGCCGTCGGGCTTGAGCAGGCGGCGGACCTCGGCGAGCCAAGCCCGGGTGAACGCATCATAAGCGGCGAAACTCTCGAACCGGTCCCAGCCGTCGTCGACGCCCTCGACACGGCTGTTGTTGGGACGGTGGAGATCGCCCTTCAGCTGAAGATTGTAGGGCGGGTCGGCGAAGACGAGGTCGATCGACCCCGCCGGCAACGCCGCCATTTCGGCGACGCAATCGCCCTCAATGACGGTATCGAGCGGCAACATCACACAGGTCTCCCTAACACGGCGCATCCCCGACCTAACCATCGGCGGAAGCTCGCCCCTGGTCAAGGCGTTATTTCAGTGCCTTATCCCTAAATCCTAAACCAATATCTCAGCGACGGGCCGGAACTTTCGCCGGTGATGAGGGGTGCAGCCAAGCCGTTCGAGCGCGGCACGATGCTCGCGTGTGCCGTATCCCATGTTCCGGTCCCAACCGTAACCGGGGAACCCGGTCGCCAGTTCGGACATCCAGGCGTCGCGGGCGACCTTGGCGACGATCGAGGCGGCGGCAACCGACAGAGCACGGCCATCGCCGCCCTTCAGCGCCTCGCCCGGGGCGGTCAGCGCCGCCGGCACCCGCGTCCCGTCGACGAGGAGCGCGGCCGGCGCCTCGGGCAAAGCCGCAACCGCGCGGGCCATGGCCAGATCGCTCGCTCCGAGAATGTTCAGTTCCTCGATCTCTGCGACGCTCGCCCAGCCGATCCCGACGGCGGCGGTCGCATGGATCCGGGCGGCGAGCTCGACGCGCCGGGCGGGGCGGACCCTCTTCGAGTCGTCGATGCCGTCGGGGATGTTGCGGGGGTCGAAGATAACGGCGGCGGCAACCACGGGACCGGCCCAGGGACCACGCCCGACCTCGTCGATCCCGGCCACAGGCCCGCCATGGCAGGCTCCGAGCCGCGTTTCCGCGGTGAAATCCGGTCGTGTTCGCAGACGCTCCTTGGCATGGTCCCGCGCGGCCGGGGCAGACCGCGCCCCGGAAAGACGAGACCACGGAGAAGCCGAATGCTCAAGGAAGTCACGCGAATTCCGCTGATGCGCGCAGGGATCGTGCTCGCCTCGCTCTCGACCGTGCTCTGGGCGATCGTCGGCGGGCTCGTGCTCCTCGGCCTCGGCGCGTCGGACCGGCTGGCCGAATATGCCGGCGTGAGCGACGCGGACAGTGCGCTCAACGGGGGGCTGCTCGCGGCCGGCGCGGTTATGGCCTATCTGCTCATGGGGCTCGGGATCATGGCGGCCGGGTTCCTTGCGGGCGCCTTCCTCGCGGCGATCTACAACGTCTCGGCGAGTTTCGGCGGCGGTCTCCTTATCGAGCTCGAAGAGGGGCGCCCGCCCGAGGACGGCTAGAGCCCGAGGCTGAGCTGATCGCCCGGACGGGCCGGCACCGCGAAGAGATCGGTGCGCAGTGTCGCCGGCGCGGCGTCGAACCCGAAGCGCGCAGTCGCCACGGCGAACCGCCGGGCGATGAGTTTCGCATGGACGCCCTCGCCCTTCATGCGCTTTCCCCAGGCCGGGTCGTAGTCGCGCCCGCCATGCATCTCGCGGACGCGGCCCATCACCCGGTCGGCACGGTCGGGGCAGTACCGCCGCAGCCACTCCTGAAAGAGCGCCGAGACCTCGAGCGGCAGCCGCAGCGTCGTATAGCTCGCCGAACGGGCGCCGGCGAGCGCTGCCGCCTCGAGCAACCGCTCCAGCTCGTGATCGTTGAGCGCGGGCACGATCGGCGAGGTGTTCACATGCACCGGCACGCCCTGACCCGCCAGCGCCCGGATCGCGGCGACGCGCCGGGTGGGAGCCGCCGCCCGCGGCTCCATCGCCCGCGATAGCCGGTGGTCGAGCGTCGTCAGCGAGATCGCGACCGAGGCGAGACCGGCGCGGCCGAGCCGGCCGAGCAAGTCGAGATCGCGGAGCACGAGCGCGCCCTTGGTGGTCACAGTCACCGGATGGCGAAACGCCCAGAGAACCTCGAGCACCTCGCGCATGATCCGATAGTCTTTCTCTATGGGCTGATAGGCGTCGGTGTTCGTGCCGATGGCGATCGGCCGGGGCAGGTAACCCGGCCGGCGCAGCGTCGCATCGAGGAGCCGCGCGGCCTCGGGTTTGACGACGAGCCGCGTCTCGAAATCGAGACCGGGTGAATAGCCGAGCTGCGCGTGGCTCGGGCGGGCAAAGCAATAGGTGCAGCCGTGCTCGCAGCCCCGATAGGGGTTGATCGAGCGGTCGAACGGCACGTCGGGCGAGGTGTTCCGCGCCAGGATGGTCCGCGAGCGGTCCGGGATCACATGGGTGCGCACCGGCGGCAGATCGTCCTCGGGCGCACGGGTCCAGCCGTCGTCCGCGCGCTCAGCGCGCAGCCGCTCATAGCGGATGGCCGGGTTCGAGGCGGCGCCGCGGCCGCGCCGGCGGTGCGGGTCGAGGACGTCGCCGGCCGGATCGGGGGGCATCTCGGCGGGGTCGCAGGCTGGCTCGGACATGGGCGCACCTCCTTTCGGAACATTAATAGAACATCAGCCTCCGCACAAGCGCCAAACCGGTGTCACGACGATGGCGCATCGAGACCGAGAGGCGTCAAAGATCAAATGCCGAAAGGCTGCCGACCCCAGTCAAAAGACCGGAGCATTCCTCCGTGACGCGCCGAGGGGTCGATGAACGCACCGTCGCCTGGCGCGGCCGATATCGCAGGCGGGCGTAAGATTGGGCGAATACCGTTGCCTCGGCAGGGGCCTGGATCAGGATCGCCCAAATCCGCCTCACCGCCCGCCGGGCATTGCCATGTTTCATGGAGGCTCGGGTCGAGCTTGCAGGTCGGATCTGACCGACAGTCGCGATAACGGCTTCAGCTAACGGTATATCTTCCCCACACGCCCGGAGGCTGCGGCCACGGGTTGCGCGGAGCGTATGTCCAGGCAGGATGCGCCGCCATAGACGGCCCGGCGCCCCCAGACGGAGACGACCATGCGCGCGCTCTTCCTCTTTCTTCTCATGTTGCTCCCGGCCGGCGCGGAGGCCTGCGGGATCGACCAGCCCTGCCTCGTCGCGGGGCGAGCCTATCGCATTCTGCCGCCGCCCGATTGGGACGGCGCGCGCCGGCTGCCTGTGCTTTTGCATTTCCACGGTCATGCGCGGGCGGGCGGATCGGTGATCCGCAATCCTCGCATCGCCGAGCCGGCCGGACGGATGGGGCTCTTGCTCGTGGCCCCCACGGGGCAGGACCGGACCTGGCGGTTCTGGCGGGGGGATACGCCTGACATCGCGTTCGTCGATGCCGTGCTCGCGGACCTGGCTGAGCACTACCCGATCGACCGGGCGCGGGTGATCGTGTCGGGCTTCTCCTTCGGCGGCGCGATGGCCTGGCGGCTCGCCTGCAACCGCGGAGCGGACTTCGCCGCCTATCTGCCGCTTGCAGGCAATTTGGCGGACATCGATCCGAGCCAATGCCCGGGCGGTCCGGCCCGGATCTTCCACGTTCATGGCCGCGGCGACCGCTCGATGCCGTTCCCGGGCGGGCGAGGCGCGGCCCCGGCGGCGGCGATGGCCCTTTGGCTCGGGATCAACGGCGCGGATCGCGAGCCCATGCGCCGGGCGCAGATCGGCAACTACGACTGCACCGAGTGGGAGGGGGCGGAGCGGGTTACGCTCTGCAGCCATCCCGGCCGGCACGTCATCCCGCCCGACTGGCTGGACCGGGCGCTCCCGCCGATCCTCGCCGAGCTCGGCCTCAGGGAGTGATCCCGCGGGGCTTGCCCACGGGGATTGCGCCCGGATCGAGGGCCTCGGCGATGACGCCGGCCGCCGCCGCCGTCCCAGATCCGCCGAGCGGCGCGCCCAAGGCCCGCAGAACCGCCTCGACGGTGCCGAGCGTGCCGAGCACATGCGGCGGGTTCAGATGCCCCATATGGCCGATCCGGAAGGCGCCGCCCTCGTCCGAACCGAGCCCGATGCCAAGCACGAGCCCCGCCTGACGGTCGGCGATCTGCCGAAGGCGCTGGGCGTCGAGGCCGGGGCTGCGCACGGTGGTCACCACGTCCGAGCGGGCCTCGGGATCGAGGATGTTGAACTCGAGCGCGCCCGCGCCCGCCCAAGTCTCGACCGCAGCCCGGGTGGCATCGGCGAAAACCCGGTGACGTGCCCAGATCGCTTCGAGACCTTCCTCTGCAATCATGTCGAGCGCTTCGCGCAACCCGTAAAGGTGGCTGACGGGCGGCGTGCCGCAATAGCGTTTATAATGCATCTGCGGCGTCATCCGCGCGGTCCAGTCCCAATAGGGCGTGACGAGATCCGCGGACTTGTGCGCTGCCAGCGCCTTCTCCGACGCCCAGAGAAAACCGAGACCCGGTGGGACCATCAGCCCCTTTTGACTGCCCGCGACGGTGACATCGACGCCCCACGCATCCATCCGGTATTCGATGCAGGCAAGGCAGGCGATGCAGTCCACCATAAAGAGCGCGGGGTGCCCGGCCGCATCGATCGCCCGGCGAAGCGCGGCGATGTCGTTCCAGACCGAGGAGGCGGTGTCGACCTGGACGACGAGGATCGCCTTGATCTCGTGGCGTGTATCGGCGCGGAGCCGGTCCTCGACCGCGTTCGGGTCGACGCCCCGGCGCTCGGGCGCGTTCAGCACCTCGACGTCGAGCCCGAGCACCCGGCCAAACTCGCCCCAGCCGATCGCGAAGCGGCCCGACGCGAGCACGAGGATCTTGTCGCCTTTCGAGAGCGTGTTGACGAGTGCCATCTCCCAGGTGGCATGGCCGTTCGAGATCGTGACAAATGGCGTACCCACGGTCTGGGCGATGGCCGGGAGGTCGGCGAAACAGCTCTCGGAAAGCTCGATGAGCGCGCCCTCGTAAATGTTGGGCATCGCCCGATGCATCGCGTTCAGCACCCGGTCGGGGATCACCGACGGCCCCGGGATCGAGGTGATCACCCGGCCTTGGGCAAGGGAGGGTTTCGCGACGGACGCCTCGGCGCCGGGGGTCAGGGCAAGGGCGGCGCTGTCGGAGGGGGTCATGGGCATGGTCCTTTCGAGGTTCGGCCCAGAGCTTACGCTGCGATGCCGCGATGGCAAGGGGACCGGCTCACTCGCGGCGCAGTAGCGTATCGGAAACGAGCACGCCCCAGCCGGAGGCGCGAAAGTCCCGGGTGATCCGCTCCGGGTCGTAGGCCGTCTCGACCCAGTCGAGAAGCGGAACCTGGCCGCCGGTGTCGGCCTCGTAGGCATCGAAAAACGCGTCGAGCACGCCGGTCTTGCCCTGACGCACATGACCGTAACGAAGCGAGAGTTGGCGCCGGGCCTCGGCGACCGGCCGGCCTTCGGCAAGCATGAGGTAGACCGCACAGATAAATCCCGCCCGGTCCGCCCCCGACTTGCAGTGGAAGAGCACCGGATAGTCGAGCCGCTCGAAAAGTGCGGCCATCTCGCGGATCGTCTCTCGATCGGGCAGCGAGCGCGAGCGGAGGACAAAATTGTGATATTTGAGGCGTTCGCGGGCGCAGGCCTCGAGCTCGAGCGGCAAGGAGCCGAAGGTCTGGCCGCCTCGGAGGCTCACGACGCTTTGCCCGCCGCGGCGCGCAAAGGCCCGGATCTGGTGCGGCATCGGCTGCGCCGAACGCCAAGCCCGGGCGCCGACCGGGTGGAGGTTGAGATAGGCGAGCCTGATCACGCCGTGATCGACCAGAAGCATGTTGGTCCATGCCCGGACCCGGTCCCAGCGGGTCTCGAGCGGACGCCGCCAGCGTTCGAGCCGGCGCTGGCGCCGCGCCATGAAGGCATCGATCTCGGCCTGGGTGAGCGGTTTGCGCGGCATGGTTCGGGGCATAGGGAGCGGGGACCGCGGACGCAACCGCTCTGCCGCCGCCCGTCAGCCGCGCACGGTCTTGAGCGCCGGCGCAAGCCGCGCCGTGACGCCGAGGAGCATCGCCGCGACGCCTGCGCACCAGAGCGCCATCCACGGGGCCTGCGCCGTGAAATCCGCGCCCGCATCGATCACCAGCCCGGTCGCGCCGGGTCCGAGCGCCGTCGCCACGACCATGATCGAGATCGAGATCGACCGGATCGCCCCCAGATGCCGCGTGCCGTAGAGTTCTGGCCAAAGCGCGCCCCAGATCGCATGGGCCATGCCCTGCGTGATGCCGGCGAGCGCGAGCGCGGCAAACCAGGCCTCGACGCCCGTGCTGCCGAGGGACAAGAGCGCGAGCCCCGCCCCGAGCGGCAGCAGATAGGGCGGCAAGAGCCGGGCGGGCCCCAGCCGATCCGCCGCCCAGCCGGACAGCAGGCTCGTCCCGATGGTGAGCCCCGCATAAAGGGGGTAGCCCGCCGCCATCGCCTCGAGCGCCCAACCGCGGGTCTCGGCGATATGCACCTGGTGAAAGAAGAGGACCGTGCCGATGAAGGGCGCCGAGAGGAGCGCGGGCAAGAGCGCCCAGAACGCCCAGTGCCGCGCGACCTCCGCCCGGGTCCAGTGCCGCCCGTCG
This sequence comes from Paracoccaceae bacterium, assembly GCA_050331395.1. Lineage (GTDB taxonomy): Bacteria > Pseudomonadota > Alphaproteobacteria > Rhodobacterales > Rhodobacteraceae > Thermohalobaculum. The sequence goes on along the minus strand of JBHJGX010000090.1, from coordinate 1,187 downwards.
AGCCCGGGCACCGTGTCGGCCTCGCCAGCGGTGCCGCGAGGCGTCCGGCCGCGGGCGAGAAGAAGCGTCATCAGCGGGATCGCCCCGAGCGCGAGCAGAAGGGCGACCGCCCCCCAAGCGCCGCGCCAGCCGAGGAAACCCGCCGCCGCAATCGCCGTGGCCGGCAGCAGAGCCTCGCCGACGGAGAAGCCGAGCCCCGCGATGGTCACCGCCCGGCCCCGATGCGCCCGGAACCAGCGGCCCATCGCCGTGATTGCCAGGTGGCTCATCATGCCTTGGCCGCAAAAGCGCAACCCCGCGACGAGGATGCCGAGGAGGATGACCGAACTCGAGAGCGCCATGCCGGCCGCGATCGCCGCGTAGGCCGCCAGGAGAGCGACCGTCAGCCGATCGAGCCGCAGCCCGTCCGCGAGCCCGCCGAAGCGCAGAAGCGCCGCCGCCGAGGCAAGCGTCGCAACGGTATAGAGCGTGCCCCACTCGCCGTCCGACAGCCCGTAGGCGTCTTTGATCTCTCCGGCGAAAAGCGAGATGAAAAACGTCTGTCCGAAGGAAGAGAGGAAGCTGAAGGCGAAGCCCGCTCCCAGCCAACGGGCGTTTTCGATGAGGAAGCGAGCGGCCATGCCCCGCTTTAGGGGCTAACGGACCGGAGCGCCAGGGGCGTGGCCGGGCTCAGCGTGCCGGGCCGGGTGCGGCCCCGTCGCCGACCGCATGGGCGCCGCGATTGGTGAAGCGCTGGCCCGAGCCGAAATTGAAATACCACGGATAGCTCGCCGCATGACCCACGGCGCGGGCGCCCCGGGTGGTCACGGAACCGACACCGAAGTTGTAAACCGGCCGGTGAAAATCCTGGTAATGCGGGGTGACGATAACGGGCTTGTTCCCGGGATAGGGAGTGAATGCGCGGGGGTCGGCCGCAGCGCCCGTGGCGAGTGCGGCGAGGACGACGGCGGTGAGGATGCGGGTCATGGGCTACTCCTATGTCGGGTCAATGTTTTCGCGAGACGTGGATCTGGGCCGGTTTTGCGGGACCGGGCGTCCGGAGGTCGGCTGCGCGGTCGGGGCAGGGGAAACCCCGCACCGCGCACCCTTGGCTCAGGCCCCCTGAGTAGCGGTAATAGCCGCCGCCGTAGTAGGCTTTGCCGCCGAAGGATCCTATGAGGGGATAGTATCCTTAGTCGTAGACCTGC
>JBHJGX010000089.1:0-12841 GCA_050331395.1 Paracoccaceae bacterium | reverse complement strand
CCCCGACACGCCCCCGACCCACGACCCCGAGACACGCAACGGACAGGAGCCCCGACCATGCCGCGCCCCGCGACCACCATCGTCCAGCTCTCCGATACCCACATCACCGAGGGCGGGCGTCTCGCTTATGGCAAGGTCGATACCCACGCCGCCCTCGCCCGCGCCGTCGCCCATGTCGAGCGTCTGCCCGAGACCCTCGGCCCGCTCGCCGCGGTCGTCGTCACTGGGGATCTGACCGCTATCGGGACCGAGGCGGAATACGCAGCCTTCCGCCAGATCGTCGCGCCGCTCCGGGTCCCGCTTCTGGTGCTGCCCGGCAACCACGACGCGCGGGGGCCGATGCGTGCGGCCTTTGCCGACCGGGGACTGCCCGCGGGCGAGGGGCCCATCGACTATGCGGGCGAGGCCGGAGACGGCGGGAGCGTCGCCCTCGAGCCCACGGTGCGGGGCGCGGCCCATGGCGCGCGCGCGGCCGATCAGATCGCCTGGCGCGACGCGACGCTGGCAGCCGCGCCGGACCGGCCGACGCTTCTCTTCGTCCACCACCCGCCCTTCGACACGGGCATCGGGCATATGGACCGGCAGCGCCTCCGCGACGAGGGCCCGTTCCTCGAGACGCTTGCCCGGCATCCCCAGGTGCTTCTCGTCGGCTGCGGACATGTGCACCGGACGATCTCGACGAGCCTCGCGGGCGTGCCCTGCCGGATCGCGCCGTCGCCCGCGCATGCGGTGTCGCTAGTCTATGGCGAGGGGCGGCCGACCTTCGATCTCGAACCGGGGGGCGTGACCATCCACCGGTGGCAGCCCGCCGAGGGCGCGCCGTTCGGGCGCCTCCAGTCGCAACTGAGCTTCGTCGGACCCTTCGAGGGGCCTCATCCGTTCTTTCCGGACTGAGCGACACGTCCCCCGCCCGGCGGGCCCCTAACGCAGACAGCGCTCCACCCGGCCCGCGCCCCCGTGCCCCCGCCGCCTGCATCGGTCTGCCAGGTGATGGCGAGGCGGCCGGGACCTAGTTCCTCCACGAGCGCTTGAGGTTTTCATGCGCCATCGCTCAGTCGAAGTCGTGGCTCGTCATTTGCCCCTCCGACGTCAGACTGCGACCGTAAAGGCCTTCCTCGCCGCGTTCCTCACCGCCGGATGGCCAGACGGCGATACAGCCATCCCGGTCGATCGGGACGACGCGGCCACCGGTCCGGTTTCCGTCGGTAACGAGGGTGTTGAGCTGCCGGTCGGCAAAGGGATGCGAGGGATGCCATCGGACGGGCCTCGCGAAACTCATGATGCTGCGCCCGTTCGCGCCGGATCGCCTGTCTTCAATCGCGGCTCGCCCAAGGTTTCGTTCAAGTGGCATCCCGTGCGCGCTTTCGCCCGACGGTCTACCGGGCTGCGCCGCTCGTCCTCAATCGCTCCAGGGCGAGCCGGGGTCCGGTCCGCGGATCGGGCGCGGGACAGCCGACGAGCGCGCGCCAAAGACGGGTTCTCACGGCCTCCCGGTCGGTCGAGAGCGCGTCCCGGCCCCAACCGAGGAGCGTGACCGCAAGGCCGGCGGCGTTCGGCAGCGCTGCTGCCCCCGCATAGGTCTCGGGCCCGACCGCGGCGAGGAGATCGGGGGCCAGCCCGGTCGCGCGGCGCGCGGCAGTCTCGCCGAGGCAGAGCACCTGGCCGAGCGCCCGCGGCACCGCGCCGTCCGGGCGGGCCGCGGCCCGAAGCGCATCCGGATCCAAGACAAGACGCGCGAGGGCTGCGGTTGCGTGGTCGTCCGTCGCGACACGGAGATCGCTCGACAGCCGAAATGCCTCCGGGTCGGTCCAGGTCAGGACCTCGGACCAAAGGAGGAGCGCCCCGGGCCCGACCGCGAGGCGGGCGGTGGCCGAAAGTTCGGCGCCCGGGCGCAGGACCGTGGGCGGCTGGACGATTTCGAGGAGTGCGTCCGGTTCCGCGGAGGCTCCCCAGATAAGCTCGGCCGGCGCCCCCGAGCGCGCGGGCTGGATGAGCTCGGCCCCGGCAAAGGCGAGTTGAAGCGCGGCTCCCGGCCCCGCCTCGACCTGCTGCGCGACCCGGTCCCCGCCGATCCGCAGACCCGAGACCGATTGCGGGATCACGGTCGCGAGCCCCGGAGGCCCGCCGCCATGCCAGAACGCCCGCGTCATCGACCAAGGATAGCGGCGATGGGCGCGCACGAGCCGGGTCGTCCCCGCCCCGTCGCGCTCGCCCCGCAAATCGAGCGCCGCCCCCCCGCTCACCGCAGAAAAAGCACCGACCGGCAGAGATGGGCGACGACCGCCTCGAGGCCGTCGCCACTGCGACAGGAGACGGGCGCGACCGGCCGCCCCGCGCGGACCTCGGTCGCCTCGCGCAGCATCCGCTCGAGATCGACGCCCACATGGGGTGCGAGATCGGTCTTGTTCACCACGAGCAGATCCGCCGTCACGACGCCTGGGCCGCGTTTGCGCGGGATGTCGTCTCCGCCGGCCACATCGATGACGAAACACCACCAGTCGACCAGATCGAGCGAGAAGGTGGAGGCGAGGTTGTCCCCGCCCGACTCGATCAGCACCAGGTCGAGATCGGGGAACATCGTCTCGAGCCGGGCGGCGGCGGCGAGGTTCGGCGTCGGGTCCTCGCGGATCACCGTATGCGGGCAAGCGCCCGCCTCGACGGCTGCAATCCGCTCGGGCGGCAGAAGCGCCGTGCGGCGCAGACGTTCGGCATCCTCCGCGGTGACGAGATCGTTGGTGATGACGGCGACCGAGACGCCCTCGGCCGCGAGCATCGGCAAAAGCCGTTCGACGAGCGCGGTTTTGCCCGAGCCGACCGGCCCGCCGATGCCGACCCGCGCCGGGCCGGGCGGTCCCGCATCCGCGCTCATCGGAGGAAATGCGCCCGGTTGAGCGGCACCTCCGTCGCGGGGGGGCAGGTCAGCAGCGCGCCGTCCGCGCGGACTTCGAAGCTCGCGGGGTCCACCTCGATCTCCGGGCAGGCGTCGTTGCGGATCATGTCGGCCTTTCCCCGGCCCCGGACGCTCTCGATCTGCACGAAAGGCTTGGCGACGCCGAGCCGGGTCCGGGTATCGGCCTCGATCGCGAGCCGGCTGACGAAGACCGCTCCCAGATAGGCGGGCATGCCGCCGAAGGCGCCCCACATCGGCCGGTGAATGTTAGGCTCGGCATGCAGATGCGATCCCGCCCCGTCGCCCGCGCTTGCCCAGACGATCTCGCCCGATTTGAGCACGAGCGACGGCTTGGCGCCGAAACTCGCCCGCGGCCAGAGGACGATATCGGCCATCCGCCCGTCTTTCAGCGAGCCCGCATGTGCCTCGATCCCGGCCGCGATCGCCGGATTGCAGGTGAGCTTTGCCACATAGCGGAGGATCCGCGCGTTGTCCGCCGGGCCGTCGCCCGCGAGCGGGCCCGTCCGCGCCTTCATCACGCTTGCGAGCTGCCAGCATTTGGCGACGTTCTCGGCAAGGCGCCCCATCCCCTGACTGTCGGTCGCGAAGATCGAGATCGCGCCCATGTCGTGCAGCAGGTCCTCCGCCGCCATGCTCTCGGGCCGGATCCGGCACTCGGCAAAGGCCACGTCCTCGGGCAAGGCGTAATTGAGGACATGGCAGAGCATGGTCATCGGCACGCCCTCCTCGAGCGCGGCCGGCGTGAAGGGGTTCGTCGGATTGGTCGAGGAGGGCAGCACATGGGCCAGCCCGGCGACGCGGAGGATATCGGGGGCATGGCCGCCGCCCGAGCCCTCCACATGATACATATGGGCGGTCCGACCCTTGAGAGCGTCGAGCGTGACCTCGCAAAAGCCGAACTCGTTGAGTGTGTCCGTGTGGATGTGCACCGAAAAGTCATGCGCATCGGCGGTCGCGAGCGTCCGGTCGATCACCGCGGGGGAAGCGCCGAAATCCTCGTGGATCTTCACCCCGAGCGCGCCGCCCGCGACCGACTCTTCGACGGCCCCCGGGTCCGAGCAGCCCCGTCCGAGAAAGCCGAAATTGATCGGAAAAGCATCCGCCGCCCGGATCAGCCGGCCGAGCGTCTCCGGCCCCGAGCAGGTGACGTCGAAATGCGGGCCCGGCGACATGCCGATCATCGTCGTGCAGCCGCCCGCGAGCGCATGCCAGACTTGGTTGGGCGTGAGGAAATGGGCATGCGCCTCGACCGCGCCCGGGGTGGCGATGAAGAACTCGCCATTGATCACCGTGGTATTCGGTCCGCAGACGAGGCGCGGGTCGACGCCCTCCATGATGTCCGGGTTGCCCGCCTTGCCGAGCCCGGCGATGCGCCCGCCGCGAATGCCGATATCGCATTTGACGATGCCGATCTCGGCGTCGATCACGGTGGCGTTCTGGATCACCAGATCGAGGGCGCCCGCCACGGCCGTGCCCGTCGTGCAGAACCCCTCGCCGTCGCGCATTGCCTTGCCCGCGCCCGTGGTCAGCTCGTCGCCCGGGCGGGTCAGATCGCGCTCGATCTCGGCCCAGAGCCCGGTGTCGCCGAGATGCACCCGGTCGCCGGTGGTGGGCCCGTACATCTGCGCATAGGCGCGGCGGGTGATCTTGACCATCTCAGGCTCCTTTGTAGCCGGCGGCGCAGGCTCGGGCGAGCGCCGCGTCCCTGGCGCTGTCGTCGGTCCCCCCGTCGGTCAGCCCTGCGAACCCGTGCGCCGCGCGCCGCCCGGCAAAGGCCACGAGGGTGACGGCCCGGGCGATGCCGGGCTCGAACCGCACGCCGCCGCCCGACGGCACGTCGAGGCGCATCCCGAAGGCCTGCGCCCGGTCGAAATCGAGCGCGGGGTTCGCCTCGAAGAAATGCGCGTGGCTGCGGACTTGGATCGTCCGGTCGCCAGTGTTCATCACCTCGAGCTCGACGCGGGCCCGGTCGGGATTGAGCTCGATTTCCGCGTCCGGCGAGACGATGGCCCCCGGCGCATCGGAGACGTCACCGCCGCCGATCGGGTCGAAGACGGTCACGAGCTTGATCCCCTCGGCCATCATCACTTCGACCGACACCACCGGTACGAGCGCGCCGACGCCCGGGACCACGTCCTCGGGCCCGAGGAGCCGTGCGCCGAGCGCGACAAGCTCGGGATGCGAGAGACCGCGGCGTGCGGCGGTGATGATCTCGTCGGCCAAGAGCGCCGTCGCCTCGGGGGCCGAAAGGCGGATGCCGCTCGCGCGGTAGCGGCGGGCGAGCTCGGCGGCGGTGAAGATCGTCAGGCGTTCGATCTCGGTCGGGGTCAGATGCATGGGGCCCTCAGTTCGAGAAGAGCCGGGCGCCTGGGCCCGGCAGGTCGTGGCGCATGAGCGCGATATCGCCGAGCGGGGCGGCGCTGGCGAGCGGGGCGTCCGCGGCGGCCGGGTCGACCAAGGCCGAGATCCGCGGCGCGAGGCGGGCGCGGAGCGTCTGGGCCCCGAGCGCGCCGAGGAGCGAGAGCCGGATCGCGGCCGAGGCCAGACGGGCGACAAAGCCATGGCCGGCGGCGATCTGGGTCTGCTCCGCATCGAGGCCGATTTCGCGCCAAATCCGGCCCTCGACGACTGCCAGGTGGCCGGGGCTCGCGTTGCCCGCGAGGGCCGCCGCGATGGGATCGTCGGTCAAAAGCCCGATCCGCCGGGCGGCGGCGCAGAGCCCGCGGCCCGCGGCCCGGCTGCCCTTGCGGGCGGGCTCGGACCAGAGGCTGGCCTCGATCTGCGCATCGGTCGTCAGCGCCGCCGCGGCAGACCCATGCGCGCGCGCGGTCGCGATCCGGTCGAAGGGGACCCAGCGATGGCACAGCTCGCCTTCGATCCAGGCCGCCACGGTGCTGCGGTCGACCCGGCCGTCGCGGGCGAGCCGTTCGAGCCCGAAGGAATAGGCGAAGGCGCCCGAGGGAAAGGCGCTGTCGCCGATCTGCAGGGTCAGCGCGAGGGCGGTCGCTGCCGGCACGCTCATCGCTCGCGCTCGGCCAAGGCGACGACGGCCTCGTCGTCGACCAGATCGGCGATCCGGGCGAGCAGATCCTCCCGGCTGCCCTCGACGGCGACGGCGAGAACCGCTCCGTCGAAGCGCACACGCCAATGGAGATGCCCGGCGCGGTGGCCGAGGGCGAGGGCGGCGGCCGCGTCGCGGGGAGCGAGCCGCAACCAGCGCTCGGCGCCGAGGCGCACGACGATGGCCCGCGTCGGCTCGAGGAGAAGGACATCCCCGTCGGCGAGGCGCGTGCCGCGGGGCAGGGCGAGGCCGCAATCGGTGCCCGCATCGGTCACGGCCCGGAGACGCGCGCGGCCCGCATCTTCGGGCGCGAGCACCAGCCGTTCGACGCGGCCCGCATGGCCGATATTGTGGAGCCGATCCGCGATCCCCGGCGTATCGGCCCGCGCGACCGGCGCGCCGAGGCGGAGCGGTCCGGAGGGCGCGTCCGCGGGCATTCAGGGGGCCAGATACCGCAGCAGGTCCGGGTCGTCCTTTACCTGCCCGGCCGGGCCTTCGAGGGCGACCCGGCCTCGATCCATCACATAGGCGTAATCCGCGACCCGGAGCGCCAGATCCACATGCTGCTCGACGATCACGATGCTCATGGTCTCGGTCAACTGGCCGAGGCGCTCGGCGATCTCTTCGATCACGCCGATCCAGACGCCCTCGGTCGGCTCGTCGAGCATCAAAAGCCGCGGCTCGCCGAGGAGCGCCCGGCCGATGCCGAGCATCTTGCGCTCGCCCCCCGAAAGCGTGCCGGCCTGCTGGGAGAGGCGTTTGCCGAGTTTCGGGAAGAAATCGAGGACCATGTCGAAATCGGTCTTTCCCGGGCGGGCCACGCCGCCGAGGGCGAGGTTCTCCCGCACGGTCAGCCGGGCGAAGACCGCCTGTTCCTGGGGCACATAGCCCATCCCGGCGCGCACCCGGTGCTCGGTATCGGTGCCTTGGGTCTCGGCCCCGTCGAGGCGGATCGCGCCGTCGGTGGTCGGCAGTTCGCCGATCAGGGTCTTGAGGAGCGTCGTTTTACCGGCGCCGTTCCGGCCGAGGACGGCGATCCCGCCGGTTCGGGGCGCCTTCAGCGAGGTGCCGAAGAGCACCTGGGAGCGGCCATAGCCCGAGACGAGGTTCTCGACGTCGAGGAGGGGATCGGTGGCGTCAAACACGGGTGGTATAGACCTCCTGCACGCGGTCGCTCTGCTCGATCTCGGCGACCGTGCCATGGTCGAGCACCTTGCCCGCATCGAGCACCGTCAGCCGGTCGCAGATGTCCTTGATGAAGTCGAGATCGTGCTCGACGATGACGAGGGCGCAATAGGCCTTGATCGGCTCGAGGAGCCGGCCGGTCTCGCGGCGTTCCTCGGGGCTCATGCCGCCGGTCGGCTCGTCGAGGAGCAAAAGCTTCGGCTTTTGCGCGAGTGCCATGGCGATCTCGAGCCATTGCTGTTCGCCGTGGCTGAGCTCCCCTGCCAGGTCGTCGGGCCGATCGGCCAGGCGGAACCGCTCGAGCATCTCCATCACGTCCCGGGCGAGCGCCCGGCGCGAGCGCGAGCCGAAGAGCTCCCAGATGCCGCGATGGGCCTGTAGCGCCAAGAGCACGTTGTCGTAGACCGAAAGCTCGGGAAGCACGGCGGTGATCTGGAATTTGAGGCTGAGGCCCGCCCGCGACCGGCCCGCGGGCGTGCGCCGGGTGATTTCCTCGCCGTCGAAGCGGATGGTGCCCGAGCTTGGAAAATGGGCGCCGGCGATCGCCTTCAGCAGCGTGGACTTGCCCGATCCGTTCGGCCCGATGAGCCCGTGGAAGCTTCCCGCCTCCACGTCGAGATCCACCCCGCCGAGGGCCTGGAGCGCGCCGTAGGTCTTGGTGACCTGCCGGACCTCGAGCAGCGCCATCAGTCCTCCCCCCGGCGCCCGAACGAGCCGATCCGCTCGCGTTCGGAAACGAAGAAGCCGAGAAGCCCCGTCGGTTTATAAGCGACGACGACCAGCATGATCGCGCCGAGGATGATCGGCCAAACGCTCTTGAAGATGTCCTGATCCGACAGCTGGAAGGCGATGACCTCGATGGCGAAGGCACCGAGCACGGGCCCGATCAGCGTGCCGACCCCACCAAAGAGCCCATAGAGCACCGCATAGGTCGAGAGCGCGATGCCCATGGAGCCCGGCCCGATGAACCCCTCGTGATGCGCATAAAGCCCTCCCGCGAGCCCGGCGATCGCCCCCGCGAGACAAAAGACCAGCGCTTTGAAGACCTGCACGCGATAGCCGAAGAAGGCGAGCCGCTCTTCGTTCTGGCGCATGCCGGCAAGGACGAGCCCCAATTGCGAGCGCACGGTGTAGCGCGCCGCGAGATAGCTGAGCACGAGCGCGCCGAGCACGAGATAGTAAAAAACCGGTCCGGGCTCGATCTCCATCCCGAAGACCGTGGCGAAATCCCAAATCGACATGCCGTTGCCGGCGCCCACCCATTGCCAGCCGGCGACGAGGCGCTCGGCCGTGTAGGACGCGGTCAGCGTGCCGAGCGCGACGAAGATGATCGTGGGCGTGCGCTTTCCGAGAAGGAGAAACCAGCCGATCAAGAAGGACGCGACGAGCCCCACGAGCACCGTGAGCGGCATCAGCAGCGTCAATTCCGTGAAGCCCGCCTTGTTGGCGAGGAGCGCGACCACATACCCCGCGATGCCGAAGAACAGCGCCTGCCCGAAGGTCATGATCCCCGAATAGCCCCAGGACAGATCGAAGCTGATCGCGAGCATGGCAAGCAGCATCATCCGGGTGGCGATGATCGTGTGAAAGTCGTTCGTCAGATAGGGCACCGCCAAGAGCGCGGTGAGCGTCAGAAGCTCGGCGATCGGGATCACCGCGATGCGGCGACGGCGGGCCCGCGGCGGGGCGGTGTCGGACAGGCTGACCATGGGCGTCTCCAGTCAGAGGCCCGGGCGGGGTGCCCGGGCCCGGTCGGTCGGATCAGGCGCACTCGTCCGGGTGCACCATCTCGTCGGTCGCGATGATGTCCCACGAGCCGGCCTTGGCCTGGGCGATGTACATGTTCATCGCCGCATGACCGGTGCCGGGCACCATGCGGGTCGGCCCGCCCGGGGTCTCGGTCACCTCGGCGCTGTCGAGGGCTGCCGCGACCGTATCCCGGTCGAGCTCGCCATTGGTCGCGATCACCGCCGCCTCGTAAAGCTTGATGCCACGATACATGCCCGTCGACGCCGAGCCCGCCGTGAAGAGATACTTGGTGTCCGGGAACATGGCATTGTACTCAGCCAGAAGCTGGTTCGAGACCGGGTCGTCCACCGTGTGGAACCAGTCGAGGCACGAATAGACGCCCTCGAGCTCGCGTTCCGGCACGTAATTGACCGAGTTCTCGTCGAAATAGACGCAGGACTGGGTGCCGCCGCGGTCGGCAAAACCCGCCTCGTAGAGCTGTTTGGTAAAGGCTTGCAGCCCGGGCGGGATCACCGTGTTAAAGACGTGATCGACGCCTTCATTCATGATCTTCGACACGGTTGCCGAGTATTCGAGCTGATCGAGCGGGTAGTACTCCTCGAAAACGATCTCACCGCCCGAGGCTTCGATCTTCTCGCGCGCCCATTTGTTGAGGAGTTGCGGCCAGATGTAGTTGGCGGACGGCATGGCGAAGCGCTTGTACCCCTGCTCGATGAGATAGGGCAGGAGCCGCTCGCATTGCTGTGCAGGGGTCGGGCCGGTGCAGAAGAGGTTCGGCGTGCACTCCTGGCCTTCGTAGAGCTGGGGATAGATGTAAAGCGTTCGCCCGCGCCGGACGATCGGGTTCTTGATCGCCTCGCGCATTGCCGAGGTGATACCGCCGAGAACCACATCGACCTGGGCTTCCTGGATCAGCCGGCGGACATTGCCGACCGCAACGCCCGGGTCGGACGCCGTGTCCTCGAGGATGAGCTCGACGGGCCGGCCGAGGATGCCGCCGGCCTCGTTGATCTTCGAGACGGCGAACTGGGCGACCTGCCAGTTCGAATTGCCCGACGGTGCGATGGCGCCGGTGATGTCGGTGGCGATGCCCATCTTGATGGGCTCGGCCGCCGCGGCCCAGCCTGGGCGGAGAACCCAGGACGATCCGACGGCGGTCCAGCCGGCGGCGGCGAGTGCGGCGCCGCCGGAGAGGAACCCGCGCCGGGTGGTGCCGGGTTTGGAGTGTCGAGCCATTGCTATCTCCCTCTGCTGATCAGCCCTGCGGGCCGGAGTTTGACGATGACGAGTGCGGTGACGAAGACGAGGACTTCGGCGAAGACCGGGCTGATGAGCCCTTCGATCGGGCCGAGATCGCGGAGCCATTGGAAGCCGGGCACCATGGCGCCGATCATCGCCGCGCCGAGGAGCGGGCCCTCGAAGGTGCCGACCCCGCCGAGCATGACCGACAGGAAGGCCTGCACGAGGAAGCGCACGCCGAGATCGGCCGATAGCGAGAAGAGCGGCACCATCAGCGCGCCGGCGAGGCCCGCGAGGGCGGCCCCGAAGGCAAAGGTCGCCGCATAGAGTTTGCGCGTCGAGACGCCGGAGGCCCGGGCGAGCGCAGGGTTTTCGAGCGCGCCGCGGATCTGCAAACCGATCGTGGTGCGGGTGAGCGCAATATAACAGCCGATCATGACGGCGAAGGTGATCAAGATGATCGCCGTCCGCCAATAGGAGAGGTTGACGCCGAAGAAGTCAAACCCGCCCGGGATCGGCTCGTCGATCGAGTAATACTGGCCGCCGATAAGCGCACGTACGGTCTCGCGGACAATAAGACCGATTGCGTAAGTGGCGAGCATGGCGATGACCGGCGCGGCGTAGAGCCTTCGGATCACCGTCATCTCGATCAATAGCCCAAAGACGGCGACCAGGAAGGGCGCGGCGAGCATCCCCGTCCACTCCGGCAGCCCCGCCTCGCGAAAGATGTAGACCGTGTAGGCGCCGAGCAGCACGAGCTCGCCGTGGCCCAGATTGAAGATCCCCATCAGCGACGCGATCACGGCGAGCCCCGAGACGACGAGGACCATGATCGAGGCGAAGGCGAGGATGTCGAAGGCGAGTTTGAGCCCGAGCTCCATGGGATGTTCCGTCTGCGCTGTCGTTATCGATAATGCTGGGCCGGGAGCGAGGGGCAGCGCAAGCGTCTTGTGCACTCTTGCGGCAAAACGCTGAAGGTGCGCGCTTCGCAAGTGCGAAATTTAAGCATCGGATCAAAGCTTGCGCAGTTTTTCTTGCCGAATCGCGGGGCCTTCGTTCTCGTCGGGAGGTCCGCCCGTTTCGACGGCTGCGGGCGAGACGCGAATCGCAAGCCGAAGAGGTGCCCCATGTCCGATCCCGCCCCGCCGACCGAGGACGATGTCCGCGCGCTCGCCCGCGCTGCCGGCATTCCGATCGCGCCCGACCGGGTCGCGGTCGTCGCCGCGGCGCTGGCCGGGCTCGAGCGCGATTTCCGCGTGATCGTCGAGCGCGATCTCGACGAGACGGCACCGGCCATGGGTTTCGAGCCGCGGACGCGGATCGGAGGCGGGACATGACCGATCTGGCGCTGATGCCGCTGACCGCGCTTTCCGCCGCCATGGCCGACGGGTCGGTCACCTCGACGGCGGCGACCGAGGCTTGCCTGGCGCGGATCGCCGAGACGGAACCGGTGCTCAACGCCTTCGTGACCGTGCTCGGCGAGGCCGCGCGCGCGGCGGCGGCAGAGGCGGATCGGGAACGGGCCGAGGGCAAGATCCGCGGCCCGCTCCACGGCGTGCCGGTGGCGCTCAAGGACCTGCTCGATCTGGAGGGCGAACGGACCACGGCCTCCTCGGCGCAATGGGCGGACCGGGCGCCCGCCTCGGCCGACAGCGCGGTCGCCGCCCGTCTGAAGGCGGCGGGTGCGGTGATCGTCGGCAAAACCCACACCCACGAATTCGCCTATGGCATCGCGACGCCGACCACCGGCAATCCGTGGGATCCGAGCCGCATCCCCGGCGGCTCGTCGGGGGGCTCTGCGGCGACGGTCGCCGTCGGCGGCGCGGCGATGGGGATCGGAACGGACACCGGCGGCTCGATCCGGATCCCGGCGGCCCTCTGCGGTCTGGTCGGGCTCAAGCCGAGCTTTGGCCGGGTCAGCCGGGTCGGCTGCGCCTCGCTGTCCTGGTCGCTCGACCATATCGGCCCGATCACCCGAACCGTGGCGGATGCAGCGCTCTCTTTGGACGCGCTCGCGGGCTACGATCCGCGCGATCCGGGCGCGCTCGCGGCGGATGCGCCGGTGGCGGGGTCGGAACTCGGCCGCGGGGTCGAGGGCCTGCGGATCGGCCTGCCGACGAGCTTTTTCTTCCGCAATGTCGAGGATGCGGTCGCGGAGGCGGCCCGGCGCGCGGCCGAGCGGCTCTCGGGCGAAGGTGCTGAGATCGTCGAGCTGGCGATCCCTCATGCCGACGAGATCCTGGCCGTCGAATACGCGATCTGCCTGCCCGAGGCGTCGGCCTATCACCTGGAGCGGTTGCGGAGCTCCCCGGAGAAATTCACCGACGACGTGCGGACGTTCCTCGAGGCGGGCGCGCTCTTGCCAGCGACGACTTATATCCAGGCGCTGAGGCTGCGGGCGCAGATCAAGGCCGCGTTCGGCGCGCTCTTCGAGCGGGTGGACGCGATCCTCGCCCCCACGGTCGCCGCGGCGGCCGTGCCGCGCCGCCCGGCCGCGCGGACCTGGCCCGCCGGGGCCGAAGCGGCGGGCCGCCCGGTCGATGTACGCCACTCGGCGCCCGCGCATGTCCCCGGCCTGCCCGCGGTCTCGGTGCCGGCCGGGCGCGGCGCCCGCGGCTTGCCGCTCGGCGGCCCGATCATGGGGCCCGCGCGCGGCGCGCCCCGCCGGTTGGGCAGCGCGGCGGGGGGCGCGCCCG
>JBHJGX010000088.1:0-19534 GCA_050331395.1 Paracoccaceae bacterium | reverse complement strand
CCGGGGCTTCGGACCTGCCCGTGCCGTATCATGTGGACCTGCGGGGCGCCGCGCTCCTACCCGTTTTGCGCGATCTTCGCGTGGGGCCCGGGCCCGGGCGGGCCGATGGGGGGGGCCGGGGCTGCCGCCCTGACCGGTGACGGCCCGGGCGGGTGGGGCTCGGACGGGCGCGGGCGCAGGGCACGCCCCTCAGCGCCAGGCGTCCCGGGTGAGCGCCACGGCCAGCATCGCAAAGACGACCGACGCATAGATCAGATTGAGCATGATCGGCAGGACCAGCCCGAACTCCGCTTGAAGCGTCATGTATTCGCCGAGCCCGCAAGCCCAGTCCGCGTCGGACAGGCCCCGGCAGCGCCCGTCATAGTGAAAGGGGGCCGCCGCCGCCGCGAAGGCCGGGATCGCGACCGCGGGCATCGCCGCCAAAAGCGTGCACCGCCCCCAGCGCCGGGGCCGGGCCGCGAGCGCCCGCGCCGCCGCCCAGATGCCCCCGCCGTAGACGAGTGCCAGAAGGAGAAACGGCCACATAGCTGCCGCTCCGAGCCGAGCCGCGCCGCGCTCAAAGGGTAACGCTCTCCATCACCTCGAGCACGTGCACCGGCACCGGTGCGATCAGGTCCCGGAACGGCTCGGCCGACTGCGCGAGGAGCGGAAAGGTCTTATAATGCGCCGGGATCACACCCTGGAAGTCGAAGAATTTTTTCGCCGCAAAGGCGGCCCGTTCCGCATCCATGGTGAAGTGCCCGCCGATCGGCAGGATCGCGTGGCTCGGCCGGTGGAGCTCGGCAAAGACCGCCATATCCGCCATCACATCCGTGTCGCCGGCGATATAGAGCGTCACGCGCCCGTCGCTCAGCATATATCCGGCCTCCGCGCCCGTGTAGATCGGCTGACCTTCGGGCCCGGCCGCGGACGAGGAATGCACCGCGTTCACCATGGTCACGGCGAGCTGCGCTCCGAGCCGGACCGTGCCGCCCTTGTTCATCCCGACGCCCTCGATCCCTTCGCGGCCGGTCATCCAGCTCACCCAGTCGTAGATCCCGACGACCGGTGCGCCGGTCGCTTTGGCGATCTCGGCCGCATTGCCCGCATGGTCGCCATGCCCGTGGGTGACGAGGATATCGGTCGCCCCGGCGATCGCCTCGTCGAAGCGGGCCTCGTCGAAGCTCGGGTTCCCCCGGAGCCAGGGATCGAGCAGGACGACGCGGTCGGCCGCTTCGATGCGGAAGGATGCGTGGCCGTGCCAGGTGATCTTCATCGGAACCTCCATGCGGGCGCCTGCGGGTGGGTGCGGGCGCGTGTGGGTGATTGTGGTTCCCCTGCTCGCCCGGCGCTCCGCTAAGGTCAACCGGGAACCGACGACCGGGCCGCCCAAGGCCCCTGGCGCAGGCTTGCGGGGCTCCGGTGCGGCGTCTACACGGGGGGCCGATTGCAGCTCAGCGGAGGCCGTCGATGTCCATCGATCGAGAGACCGTGCGCAAAGTCGCCCATCTCGCCCGGATCGCCGTGGCCGAGGAGGACGAGGCCGCGCTGGCGGGCGAGCTCAGCCAGATCCTCGGCTGGGTCGAGCAGCTCCAGGCGGTCGACGTGACGGATATCGAGCCGCTCTCCGCGGTCCATCCGATCCAGATCCCCATGCGTGCCGACGCGGTCACCGATGGCGGCATGCAGGACAAGATCCTCGCCAATGCGCCCGACGCGCGTGAGGGCTTTTTCGTCGTGCCGAAGGTGGTGGAATGAGCGCCGGCGAGGTGGAGCTGGCCGGGCTCGGCATCGCCGAAGCGCGCGATCGGCTGCGGGCGGGCGATCTGACGGCCCGTGCGCTGACCGAGGCCTGTCTGGCGCGGATCGAGCAGGCGGCCGCGCTCAACGCCTTCGTCACCGTCGACCGGGAGCGCGCGCTTTCCATGGCCGATGCGGCCGATGCGGCGCGGGCAGAGGGGGCGGACGGCCCGCTTCTTGGCATCCCGCTCGGGGTCAAGGACGTCTTCTGCACCGAGGGGATCCCCGCCCGGGCCGCCTCGGCGATCCTCGAGGGGTTCGTGCCGCCCTATGAGGCGAGCGTGACCGCACGGCTCTGGGCGGCTGGGGCGGTGCTCCTCGGCAAGTGCAACATGGACGAATTCGCCATGGGCTCGTCGACCGAGCGGTCGGTCTATGGCCGGACGGTCTCGCCGTGGCGCCGGACGGGCGAGACGACCGAGATCACCGCGGGCGGCTCGTCGGGCGGCTCGGCGGCGGCGGTGGCGGCCGATCTCTGTCTCGGCGCGCTCGGCACGGATACGGGCGGGTCGATCCGCCAGCCGGCCGCGTTCACCGGCACCGTCGGGGTCAAGCCCACCTATGGCCGCTGTTCCCGTTGGGGCATCGTCGCCTATGCGAGTTCGCTCGACCAGGCCGGGCCGATGACCAAGTCGGTGCGCGACGCCGCAATCCTGCTCGGGGGCATGGCCGGGCACGACCCCAAAGACACGACCTCGGCAGCCTTTGACGTGCCCGATTTCGAAGCCGCGCTCACGGGCGATCTGGCGGGAAAACGCATCGGCCTGCCGCGGGAATACCGCGAGGGGATCTCCGACGAAATCGCCGGGCTCTGGGAGCGGGGGGCGGATCTCTTGCGCGCGGCCGGGGCCGAGGTGGTGGAAATCGACCTGCCCAACACCCGCCACGCGCTCGCGGCCTATTACATCATCGCGCCGGCGGAGGCGTCTTCGAACCTCGCGCGCTTTGACGGCGTGCGTTACGGCCATCGGGCGCGGCTCGGCCAGGGTGACGGCATCGTCGACATGTACAAGGCCTCGCGTGCCGAGGGCTTCGGACCCGAGGTACGCCGCCGCATCCTGATCGGGACCTATGTGCTTTCGGCAGGGTATTACGACGCCTATTATCTGCGGGCGCAGAAGGTGCGCGCGCTCGTGAAGCGCGACTTCGACCGCGCTTTCGCTGAGGTCGATGCGATCCTGACGCCGGTCACGCCATCGACGGCGTTCGGTCTTGGGGAACTGGCCGATGATCCGGTGGCGATGTATCTTCAGGACGTCTTTTCGGTGACGCTCAACCTCGCCGGGCTGCCCGGGGCGGCGGTCCCGGTCGGTCTCTCCGCGAACGGGCTGCCCCTCGGGTTGCAGGTCATCGGCAAGCCATGGGGCGAAGCCGAGATGCTCGACGTCGCCTATGCGCTCGAGACCGGGGCGGCGTTCTCCGCGCGGCCCGAGCGCTGGTGGTAAGGCCGGGGGACAACCCGGCCAAGGCTCAGGCCGAAGCCGTTAGCCAGATGCCGACGCCGATGATGCCTGCAAGCACCGCATAGCGCCGTTCGAGGCCCACCAGAAACGCGGCGACCATCGGAACCATCACTGCGGCGAGAAAAGCCTGGCTCGGGCTCATACCGAGCAGAGCGAGCTGCTCTGGCGCATTCAAAAACGACATTGGGCGACCTCCTACACACCGGTCACCCTCACTCCACATACACCCTGACCCGAAAATTCCGCAAAATTTGCGAACACGCAAGCGTTACTTGGCGGAGAACGGCCCCGTGATGCGCTCACGCCGCAGAAGTGGGCGGAGCGCGACCGCCCCTGCAACCGGGCCGAGAACGAGGGTCATCAGCGCAACCGGCCAGCCGGCCGAATCGGCAATTCCAGGCAGGATCTGCACGCTGAGCGCGGTCAGCGCGAAGCCGAGCGCGGTCTGCAACGTCATCAGCGACCCGGCCCGGTCGGGCGGCGCCGCATCGGCGACGAGGGTCGAATAGAGCGCCGAATCGGGGATCACCGCTATGCCCCAAAGGACGAGCGCGGCGATCAGCAACCCGGGCGGCCCGCCGAAGACGCCGGCAGCGACGGCGCCGGCCGCGCCGCTCGCGGTCAGACAGAGGAGCGCGACCCGGGCCCGGCCAATCCGGTCGGCCAGCCATCCGGCCGGCAGACAGGCAAGCCCACCCGCCGCGATCGCTGCAAAGGCGACGGCCTTCGCCGCCTCGCCGCCGCCCGGGCCGAGCCCGGTCGCCGCCATCGCGCCGACCCACGCCCAGAACGCGTAGAGCTCCCACATATGCGCCATATAGGCGAGGATCGCCGCACGGATCCGGGGCTCGGTCCAAGCGAGCCGGATCGCTCCGGGATCGAAGCGGGCCGCGCGGGCATGGTGAGGCCCGAGACCCGCAAGGAGGACCAACCCTCCGCCCGCGGCCGCAAGGAGGCTTGTGGCCAGGATCACCCAGCGCCAGCCGAGCCCGGCGACCCCCTCGCCGCCGAGCGCCACCAGATGCGGCGCGGCCGAGCCGAGGGTGAGCGCACCGACGAGGAGCCCCACGAGAAACGCCCGGTCGCGCGCCCCCCAGCCGACGGCGATCTTCATGCCGACCGGGTAGACCCCGGCAAGCGCCGCCCCGGTCAGGGCACGGAGGAGGATCGCCTCGGTTCCGCCGACCGGCACGACCGCGAGCGCGAGGTTGGCCGCCGCTGCCGTCAGTGCCGAAAGCGCGAAGACCGTTCGAGGGTCAAAACGGTCCGCCAGCCCGAGCACCGCGAGCGCGAGGGCGCCGGCGGCAAAGCCGAGCTGCACGGCGGTCGCGAGCGGCGCCAACGCGGAGGGGGCAATACCCGCCTCCGCGGCCATCTCCGGCAGGACCGCCGCCGAGGTGAACCAGAGCGCGAGCGCGAGCACTTGGGCCGTGGCGAGGCAGGCGATGGCGCGGGTCTTTTCGCTCGGCATGAGGTCCTCACGGATCGCTGGGGCGGGGCCCAGGGGGCCAGGGGGCCCAGCGGGCGCAGGAGCCCAAGGGGGCAGCTTGACCGGGGCGGGTCCCGGGCGGTTTACTCCTCCAACCCTGACCCGCTGCGGAGGTGTCTGCCAATGTCCGAGGATCCCGGCCCGCGCACAACGGTGCGCCGCCAGCCCGACCCCGTCTCCGCGTCCCGGCCGCTCGTGCCGCCGATCCAGCCCTCGGTGGTCTGGGAGACGACGGACGCCGACGCTATGGACGCGATCTATGACGGCGGCGCGTCCGGCTTTACCTATGGCCGGGAGGGGCATCCCAACTGGACACGGCTCGCGCGGATCCTCGACGGGCTCGAAGGCGCCGAAGGTGGGCTCGTGCTCGGCTCAGGGATGGCGGCGGTCGGCGCGGTGTTTCTGGCGACGCTCCAGGCGGGCGACCATGTGGTGGCGGGCGATCAGCTTTACGGCCGCTCGCTGCGGCTGCTCCGGGAAGAGCTGCCGCGGATGGGCGTCGAGGTCAGCCTCGTCGACCCGACGGACGGGGCGGCCTTTTCGGCGGCACTGACGCCCCGGACCCGGCTCGCCCTCGTCGAGGTGGTGTCGAACCCGACGATCCGGGTCGCGGATATGGAGGCGATCACCGCGGCCTGCCGGGCGGCCGGCGTGCCGCTCGCGGTCGATAACACCTTCACGACCCCCCGGCTCTTTCGACCGCTCGCCCGCGGCGCCGACATGACGATCCATTCGGTGACGAAGATCCTGGCCGGGCATTCGGACGCGACGCTCGGCTATGTGGGGTGCCGCGACGGGGCGCTCGCCCGGCGGCTTTATGATGTGGCCGTTAGCTGGGGGATGACGCCGAGCCCCTTCGACTGCTGGCTGGCCGAGCGCGGGCTGCAGACCTTCGATCTTCGTCTCGACCGGGCGCAGGCGACGGCGGCGGCGCTTTCCGAACGGCTTGCGGCTCTCGAGGGCGTCGAAGCGGTCCTCTATCCGACGCGACCGGACCATCCGGACCACAATCGGGCAAGCACGCTCCTGACGGGCGGCGGCGGGTATATGGTCAGTTTTCGACTGGCGGGCGGCCGGGATACGGCCAACCGGTTTCTCCGCGCCGCGGAGCGGATCCCGTTTGCGCCGACGCTGGGGGACGTGGCGACAACGGTCTCGCACCCGGCCTCAACGTCGCACCGAGGCCTCTCGTCCGAGGCGCGGGCGGCGCTCGGCATCGGCGAAGGGTTTATTCGAGTGTCGGTCGGTATCGAGGCGCCCGAGCTCATTGTGCCCGAATTCGAGGCAGCGGTCGCGGCGAGCCTTGCGGCCTGACGCGCTCCGGGTCGCCCGCATCCGGATGCGGTCGACCTGGAGCCCGGCCGCCCCGGTTTAACCGAGAGGGTGCGGTCCGGGATCGGGCGCGTTCGGCAGCTGGAGTGCCCGTCCGGCGTTTGGCTGGGGCGTCTCCACCCAAAGACGGACGTCGCGGCGGATCTCTCCCGCGCAACGGTTGGGCGCCGAGAGCAGGATCAGATCGAGCGCCGGGGTGCCGTCGGCATCAGGCACCTCGGTCACCGAGGCGCGGATCTCTGCCGTGCTGCAGCCCGCCGCCAGTGTGATCTCGCCTTCGACGCGGTAACCGGCCGGCCCGGTCCGGACAATGCGTCGCGGCGCAAACCGGGGCAGGATCCGACCGTCACCGGCGAGCGGTCGAGCGGCCTCCTCGGCGTCCGGGGCCCTCGTATCGGCACCGAGCGGCAGGCGTTCGACCGGACGGCTTCGGCCGGGCCGCGCGACAATCGTAAGCGTCAAGCCGACCGGCGCATCGGGCAGCCGGACCACCCGCTTCCGGCGCGTAGGCTCGTAGATCTCGATGCAGGCGCGGTCCGCGGGAGCCGCTCGCACCACGAGGTGCGCCGTGCCGTCAGGGGCGCGTCCTGCGAGGATTTGCGCGCCGTGGTCAGCGTAACAAGCATTCGCATATTCGAGCGTCAGGGCGATGCGCCCAGCGCCCAGGTCTTCCGCGCCATAGAGCGCGGGACCTCCGGCGAGCGAGCCGATCTCGCTGGCGCCAAGGCGAAGCTCGATGGGGTCGGCGGCGGCGGGGCCGGCGGACCCTCCGAGCCCGGTGAGGACCCCGAGGATGGTGGCCAGGGCTCGGGCGGCGGCCGGAAGGCGTCGGGTCGGCGTTTCGGTCATCTGTCGCGCTCCGCATGATCGAGGGAAAGGGCGCCCGGTCCGATCCGGGCCCCCGTCGGACGCCGTCGGACGCCGTCCCCATGCCGATCCTTGGGCCGGCAGAGAGCCAGCGTCCGGTGCGGTCGGCTCAGTATTTGGCCTTCCACCGTTTCACATTGTCGAACACGTCTTTTCGGATCCGCACGGCCCGATTGAAGCCCGTTGGGTCGACACCATACGCGTGGATCCCGTAGATCGTTCGCTTGTTGCTCGATTTGAAATAGACATAGACTGCCGAGCCGCTCATCCCCCCGGCCGTGTCGCAGGGATAGTAAACCCGGCTCGGTGTGAGCAGCGACATTTTACAATATGCATGCCACATCGTGCCAAACGGCTTGTCGCCCGGATAGCCGTTGATGTTCACATTATATTTCGGCATGTTGTTCTTATAGCCATAGCCCATCCAGCCGACCGAATTTCCGACATTTTGTTTTAGGATGATCATGCCATAGTCGTGATTGGAATTCTTGTTCTTGGTCCAACCACTCACCGAGATCGCACGGGCCCAAGGGATTGTCCCGTAGGGTTTCAAGAGCCCGTCCCGGCCCGGCTCGAAGTCCAACTTGGAGTACCATTTGTTCGTATTGATGTTGTAGAGGCAGTGGCCTGCGGTCAGTACGTGCCGGGGGCCGACGAGCGTGCCGGTGCAGCCCGAGCCGATGCGCCCCATGCTCCGCCAGGGATAGGTCTTGGTGCCCCGCACGCGGGTGCGGGTATCGGTGCCGATCACGCTTTCGGCAGGGACCGTGCGCCCGTCAAAGACGGCCGGATCGTCGTCCTCGTTGGCGCTCAGTTCCGGGGCCTCGGACGGGTCGCCCGAATAACCCTCGGCAATCCGGCGCGGCAGAAAGCTCTCGATCGTGCCGGCCCGGACGGCCTCGAGGAATTCCTGCACCACAACGTCGTCGGCCGGGATGATCTCGAGCTCGCCCTCGGGCGTGATCGCGACGCCGGTCAGGTCCTCGCGCACCTGCTCTTCGCCGATCGAAAGCATGTCCTTGACGTAAGGATTGACGATGGCGAGTTCGCTCGGCGGGACATAGCGCTCACGGTCGTCGAATTCGGTGCCGGCGAGCGCCTCGGGCGCGGTTTCGACGGGCCCTGCCGACCCGGCAAAGCCCTGTTCGCCGCTCGCCCCTGAGCGCTCGCCCGCCGCGGCGGGGCTCGGCGATTGCGACAGGAAGGTGCCGCCCGAACCGCTTTCGGTTTGCGGCTCCGCCGTCGGCTGCGGGTCCGGTGCGGTGGGTTCCGGGGCCTGCGGCGTCAGCGTCCAGGAGGGCAGCAGCGGGGTCTGGGTACCTTGGTTCTGTGCCGAGGCCGCTGTCGCGGCGACACAGAAAACGGTTGCAAGTAGTAACGGGCGAAAGGTCGAGATCACAGGCGCTCTCCATGTAATTGCGCTTACGCGGTCACGCGCATCTTCCGGCAGGGCAAGAAGACGGGCTCGGAGCCGTGAGTATACCAGGATTAGGAAGATTTCCGCCGTGACATCTGACGCTCGCCATCGCGCGGGGCGAGGCCGTAGGGACGGACGAGATGCCAGACATGGGGCGGGATCATGTGCTTCATCCGCCGGGCCGCATGCCGGCGCAAATGCAACACACTCTCGGCCGCCTTCATCTCGACCCGCGCGCGGGCGAATTCGAGGCCCTTCGGTCCGATCCGCGGCATCAGCCAGCCCATCACGCCGCGCAGCCAGCCGGGCATCCGGCGGAGCGGCAGGCCGCCGGCGGCCCGCTCGGTATTGGCGATGAACCCGGCGACCGCGCTTTGGCGGCGGCCGCGGTTCGCGCAGGGACCGGTGACGACCTCCTCGCCCAAGAGCTCGAGGAGCGCCCGGCCGCGGGCGTTCCGCACGATCAGCCACTGGGCGCCCGTGCCTCCCATATAGCCCACGGTGATATCGGCGAGCGCGTTCGTATAGTCGACGCAGGTCCGGCAGGTCAGCGGGAAGAAATCCGCCGGCAATTCGGAGATCGGCAGCCGCAGGAACGGGATCAGCCGCCGGCGCCCGTCCGCAAACCGGAGCTCGACCCGGTAGTCGGCGCGAAACTCGAGATAGGTGATCGTCTCGGGCCGGGCATCGAGGAGCGCGAGAAACCGGTGGAACCGCTCGGTTGTCGTGTTGTCCGAGCATGGCGTGCCGATGACATGGAGCGCGTCGAGGCCGAGCTCCGCTTCGAGGGCGCGGAGCGCATGGACCTGACACGGGATGCCGATGACCGCGAGGCGCCGGTGCCCGGCCCGGGCGGCAGGCTCGAGAAGCGCGAGGAGCGGCGCGAAGCCCATGCGCATGCCACGGGTGCGGGCCATCTGGGCGGGATCGGTGACGATCACGGGCACCGGTCGCCAGGGGTCGCGCTCGTCGGGCCGGACGGTGAGGACCGCATCGACGGCGCCGGTCTCCAGAAGCCGCTCGGCGATCCGGGTGGTGAGCCCGGTCCATTGCGCCCCCTCGGCCGGCGTCCGGAGACGGGCGCGGAGGAGGGCGAGATGGGGACCGAAATGGGTTTCGTCCGGCCGGTCCGGATCGCGGGGACGCCCATGCGCCTGGGTCTCGAGCGCCGCATAGTCCGGGCGGATGAACTGGCAGGCGCGCCCGCAGGCCCGCGGATCGGCCATTCGCGAGACGCCGCAATCGGTACAGAGCCGCCGTCCGCCCGGATCCGGGCGCAGCTCCGGGGTCGAGATCCCCGCGCGTCGGTCGTGGTCGCGCATGTCTGACCGCCGATAACTGTCAACTCTTCATGACAGTAATGGGCCTCGGGCGGTCTGACAACCGGCTCACATCCGCGGGCTGAGATGGACCTCGCCCACATTGACCCGCGCCGGCTGCGCGAGCGCATAGACCACGGCGCCGGCCACATCTTCGGGGGTGAGCGCGCCGGGCTTCGGCGTGTCGAAGAACGGCGTGTCGACCATCCCGGGCGAGATCAGCGTGCAGCGCCCGCCCCACTCTGCCATTTCCTGGGAGAGGTTTTCGGCAAAGCCGTGCACGAACCATTTGGTCGCGCCGTAGACCGAGCCCTTGATCGCCCGCCGGCCGGCCTGCGAGCCGGTCAGGATCACCTGGCCCGTCGTTGCGCGGAGCTTGGGCAGCGCGAACCGGACGGTGAGCAGGAGCCCCCAGATATTCGTGTCGACCATCTCGCGCCAATTGCCGATCTCGCCCGTCTCCGAGCCCGGAACTGTCGCGCCGAGCCCCGCATTGGCGAAGACCGCGCCGAGGGGGGCGAGCCGGTCGGCCTCGGCGACGGCGGCCTCGACCTCGGCGGCGTCGCGCACGTCGCAGACGATGGCGCGCGACCGGTCGGCGCCGATCTCGCGGGTCAACTCCGAGAGCGTCTCCCTCGAGCGAGCCGCAAGCGCCACGTGCCAGCCGGCCGCCGCCGCGGCGCGGGCCGTCGCCGCGCCGATGCCGCTCGACGCGCCGGTGATCAAGAGAGTGCGGGGGGTGTCGGTCATTCGGGAACTCCTTGGCAAGGCCGTGGACCTAAGCGCCCACGGGGGCGGATCAACCGGCAACGCCCCGCAGCGCACACCATTCAGGGAATGTCGTCGTAGCGCGGCAGCCGGCGAGGCTCCGCCCTCGCCTCGGCCGTCCAACGCGCGACCGCCGGATGGGCGAGGAGTTGCCGGGCATAATCCTCGGTTGCCGGGACGAGGAGCGCATAGCTCTCGAGCCGGGCCGCGACAGGTGCATAGAACGCATCCGCCGCTGAGAAGGCCGCGCCGCCGAGCCAGGACCCGCCGGTCTCGGCCCGCGCCCATTCCCAAAGCCGGCCAAGGCGCGTGAGTTCTGCGTCGAGCCCCTCGGGCGGGGCGACGAGCGGGCTCGCCGCGCGGTGGAGGTTCATCGGCGCCGTGCCGCGCAAGATCTGAAAGCCCGCATGCATTTCGGCCGCGAGCGTCCGTGCGACCGCCCTCGCCCAAGGATCGCCGGGCCAGATCCCGGTCTCCGGGTGGCGCTCGTGCAGCGTCTCGGCGATGGCGGCGGTGTCCCAGATGCGTCGGCGGGCGCCGCCCTCGGTCCAGGCGAGCTGCGGGACCGACCGCGCGGGCGCCCGGGCGGCCTGCATCTCGTCGAACTCGGCCGTATACATGGGCACGCGATCCTCCTCGAAGGGCAGATCGAACGCCGCGAGCAAAAGCCAGCCGCGGAGCGACCAGCTCGAATAGGCCTTATCCCCGATCGTGAGCGTGTACATCCAAGGCTCTCCTTTACTGGAGAGCCGAGCGTGACCCCAAGCGGTGCGCCGGGGCAAATCAGCATTCGTGGGCTCGGCGATCGGTGCTCGCGATGGCGGCGCCCGAAGGACGGGAGCGCGGCGCCGCCTCAGCTTTCCGCGACGATCCTTGGGCGGTCGGCGAGGAGCCAGCCGATCACCACGGCGGCCAGCACCGCGCCCGCGCCCTGCGCCACGACAAAGGGAAGGACGTCGGCGGGCCGGATCCCCGAAAAGCTGTCGGTGAAGGCGCGGGCGATCGTCACCGCCGGATTGGCAAACGACGTCGAGGCGGTGAACCAATAGGCCGCGGTGATGTAGAGCCCGACCAGCCAAGGCACCGCCTGGGGCGCCGCGCGGAGCCCGCCCAGGATCGCCGCGACGAGGCCGAAGGTCGCCACCCCTTCGGCGAGCCACTGGGCGGCGCCCGTTCGCTCGGTGATCGCGAGCTGGAAGACCGGCGCGTCGAACATCGCATGGGCCATCAGGGTGCCTGCGACACCGCCGGCGATCTGCACCGCGCCATAGACCGCCCCGAGCGCAGGCGGGATCGCCCGCCGGAGCGCCATCACCAAGGTCACGGCTGGGTTGAAATGGGCGCCCGACACCGGCCCGAGCACGGTGATCAGCACCACGAGGATCGCCCCGGTCGGGATCGTGTTGCAGAGGAGCCGGAGGGCCACGTCCTCGGTCAACCGCTCGGCCATGATCCCCGAGCCGACCACGGTCGCCACCAGGAACCCGGTGCCGAGCGCCTCGGCTGCGAGCCGACGGGGGATATCCGCGGTCATGGCATCTCCTCGCACCGTTGATTCAGGTCGGGACCGCAGCCTTGGGCTGGAACGCGTCGAGAACCTGTTGACAGAGTTCGGGCCGTCCGCCGCAGCAGTCGCGCATCAGGAATTCGATCAGGCTCCGCAGGCCGTCGAGGTCGGCGAAATACCGAACCGTTCGGCCTTCGCGCCGGTTGCGGATCAGCCCGGCGTTCAGCAGGACCGCGAGATTGGCCGACATGGTGTTTTGCCGGACGCCGAGTTGGTTGCCGATCTCTCCGGCAAGAAGACCGGTCGGTTCGGCGGTGACGAGAAGCCGGACGACCTCGAGGCGGGTCGGCTGGGCGAGGGCGGCAAAGGCCGCAATGGCTCTATCGCTATGCATATATCGCTAATGGCCGATATTATCGCAGCGTGCAACCGAAAATATGGCGCTTGCGAAAAAGTCAGAGCCGGCGTTTGCGGCGGCGGCGGCGCCCGGAGACGCCGCCGGCGGAGGGGCTCAGCGGCGGCGGCGCGCGGCAAGGCCGAGCCCGGCGAGCCCGGTGAGCAGCAGCGCGGCCGGCAGCGGCAGCGGGATCACTTCGGAGGGCGCGTCCACCCCGAAGGTCACCTCTTGAGCCAAGGATCCGGTCGCGCTCGTGTTCAGGGTGAGAGAAGTGATCGGCCCGGCGAATTCGAAGATCCCCTCCGCGGAACCCGAAGTCCCCGTGGTCACGGTATCGCTCGCGATAAGCGTGAAATCGCCATCTTGCGAGAGGATCGAGAGATCCGAAGAAAATCCATATTCCACAGGATCGGGCCCGCCAGCGAATACCCCCCGCCAGGACGCGGCATAAACTCGGAGGTCGGAAATCGGGCTGTCGAAGGTGATCGTCCAGTCGGACACGGCAGAGTAGGTTATCGTCTGCTCGTCGCTGGCGAGCGGCGCCGCGGCGTAGGGCGCGCCAGACCGATCAGATGGGTCGACACCGCCGCGTTAACCGAGCACGAGCGAGGGCAGCCAGAGCACGATGCCCGGAAACGCGATCAGGACGCCCACTGTCACCGCATCGGCGACAAAGAAAGGCGCGGCCCCCCGGAAGACGTCTTGCGCCGAGATATCGTGTTCCCGCCCCGCAACGCCCGCAACCACGAAACAATTGAGCCCGATGGGCGGCGTGATCAGACAAAGCTCCGCCATCTTGACGACGATGATCCCGAACCAGACGGCCACCTCGTCCGCCGTCATGCCGAGCGCCCCCACTTGGTCGGTACCGGGTGCGGCGCCGTTGAGCGCGATGACCGCGGGAAAGGTGATTGGCAAGGTCAGGATCAGCATCCCGATCGCGTCCATGAACATGCCGAGGATCACGTAGGCGCCGAGGATCATCAAAAGCGTGAGCATCGGCGATTGGTCGAGGGAGGCGATCCAGTCGGCGAACTCGCCCGGCAGATCGGCAAATCCGAGATAGCGCACATAGATCAGCACGCCCCAGATCATCGTGAAGATCATCGCGGTCAGCTTGGCGCTTTCGAGGAGCGCGCCGGTCAGCTGTTTGATCGACATGCCGCGGGCGAGCGCCATCACGAGGACGACGAAGGCGCCGAGGGCGCCGGCCTCGGTCGGGGTGCCCCAGCCGCCATAGATACAGGCGATGATGATGAAGACCACGAAGATGATCGGGAAGGCGCCCGGGAGCGCCTCGAACCGTTCCCGCCAGGTGAACCCGCCGACCGGCGGCCCGAGGCGGGGATTGGCGGAGGCGAGCCCGATGACCAAGGCGCCATAGATGAGCGCGGAGACGAGCCCGGGCAGAAAGCCCGCAAGGAGGAGCTGGCCCACGGAACTCTCGGTGATGATCGCATAGATCACCAGGATTGCCGAGGGCGGGATCAGCGAGGCGAGCGTCCCGCCCGCCGCGACGACGCCGGACGCGAACCGCTTATCATAGCCGAGCTTCAGCATCTCGGGGATGCCGATCCGGGCGAAGACCGCCGAGGTCGCCACCGACGCGCCCGAGACCGCCGCGAAGCCCGCCGTCGCAAAGACCGTCGACACGCCAAGCCCGCCGGGCGCCCAGGCGATCCAGCGCTTAGCCGCCTCGAAGAGCGCTTGGGTCAGCCCCGCGTAATAGGCGAGGAAACCGATCAGCACGAAGGTCGGGATCAGGCCGAGCACGTAGCTCGACATCTTGGAGTGCGGCACCTGCCCGGCGATCTGCAGCGACACGGAAAAGGCGCGCCCGGCATCCATGTTTCGCTCGAGATAGAAGATCAGGAAGATGCCGACGAAGCCGATGACGGCAGTCGCGAAGGCGACGCGCACCCCGATGACCACGAGCACGATGAGGACGCCGGCGAGCAAGATCGAGATGTCGATGGGGGTCATGTCCGGCGCTCCTCGGACGGCGTGTCGTCGAAGCCCGAGACGGTCTTGGCCTCGTGCTCGGCCTGTTCAGCGGCGCTCTCGATCCGCGGGACCGCGACGGCGATCTGGTCGCCGCGGCGGATCGCCCGGCCGTAAGCCCAGAGTTGCACGAGGAGCCGGAGCGCAAAGAGCACGAGCATGATCGGGACCGCGAGCTTGACCGGCCAGGTGGGCAGGCTGAGATCGACGGTGGAGTCGCGGCTCCACATGGGGGCGTTCCAGTCGAAACTCCGGTCGAAATGGAGCCAGGAGCCCCAGATCAGCGTCAAGGTGATCGCGAGTAGAAGGAGAACGCCGAGGACCTCGGCGATGTAGAGGGCCCGCCCCGAGAGCTGGCCGACCACGATATCCATGCGAATATGGCCCCCGAGGCGCTGGCAATAAGCGATCCCGAGAAAGGCGATGAGCGGGACGACCTGCTCCATCCAATCCACATAGCCGGGGACGGGACCGAGCCAGGCGGCAAGCCCGTCATAGCCCCCATCGAGCGCCCAATCCTTGAACTTGCGTCCAAGGATGTTGGCGACCGAGACCAGCATAACGATGAGGATCAGAAGGCCCGCGCCGGCGGCGAGCGCGCGTTCGAGCACGAACAGCGCCCGGTCGGCACGGCTGACGGCGCTGCCGTCCTCGGGCACGGAGGCATCGGCCATGGCGGCTCCTCGGTCGCTGCGGCGGGCGGAGAATGGGTGCCCGACCGGGATGGCCCCCGAGGCAGGGGCGCAGTGGCCGGTCGGGCAATCGGGTCAGGCGGGGGCCGCCCGTTAGTTCGTCTGGCCGCGAACTTCGGCGAGGGTCTCCTTGACGAGGTTGTAGAGTTCCTCGCCCGGGATGCCCTGGGCCTCCATGTCCTCGAACCACTTGGTGCGGATCGGCGTCGCTGCCTGCGCTTCGAAGGCCGCGATCTCGTCCTCGCTAAAGCTGACGCGGGTCACGCCCTTCTCGTTGAGGATGCGATCCCACTCCGCCAGCAGCTCGCCGTAATTCGCGAGATAGTGGTCGATCGCCTCGGGCACGCTCTCGTCGAGGGCCTGGCGGTGCGCGTCGGACAAGGCCGCATAGGCGTCGGTGTTAACGACCACCGGGCAGTTGACGGTGCCGGGGTTGAGGTTGGTCGTCCAGTAGGTCGCCAGATCGATGGTGCGGAACGACAGATGCGCGTGCTGCGCGAAGGCGACCGCATCGACCACGCCGGATTCGAGCGCGTTGTACGCCTCCGACGACGTCACCGAGGTCGGGGTCGCGCCCACAGTCTGGAACGCCTGACCGAGCCCGCCGGTCGCACGGATGCGCATGCCCTTGAAGCCTTCGAGACCTCCCGGTGCGTCGCCCGTGCCGGCGACGTTATATTGCGGCATCGGCGACGTCATGAGCAGCTTGGCGTTCCAGCGGCCGAGATCCGCCTGGGTCGCCGGGTGGTCATAGACCGCGTGGCTGACCGCGACCTCTTCCTCGAGCGTGCTGACCCCGAGGAACGGCAGTTCGAGCACGGTGATCGAGGGGTTCTTGTCCGGGTGGTAGCCCGCGCAGAACTGCGCCATCTCGATCGCACCGAAGGAGATGTTGTCGAGGTTCTCCTTGTTGTTGGAGAGCCCGCCGTAGGAGATGTTGAACGTGAACTCGCCGTTCGTCTTTTCCGCGACGAGATCGCCGAGTTTGTGGATGTGCTCGGTGAATGCGCGGCGCTTGCCCCAGACCGAAACGTTCCAGGTGGTGGCGGCGGCCTCGGCGGCGAAGCCGGCCACGAGCGCGGCGACGACGGCAATCCGAAGGTTATGTGCTGACATGGTGATCTCCCTATTGGATCATGCGTTTCTCTGACGCGTGGACACGGACGGTAGCGATCCGGGCGCAGAAATAAAGCCTTTTCGTCGCAGCCGGGCGCCCGACGGGATCTGCGCGGGAGCGGCCGGGGATCTCGACCGTGACCGGGCAGATGCAGCCTCACGGTCCGGGTCTCAACTGCCTGAACAGGTAATGAGATTATGAGCCTGACGGTTCTCTGAGACAGCGCGTGCGCGTGGAGACGTCGTGCCGCCCGGCCGGCAGCACTGATTTCGCTCCCACCTCATCCTATAGGGTATCAAAGCCTACCAATTCCCGGTTCTCCGAGCCGCCCATGGTCACCAGGGGCCGGCAGGACCTCCTGGAGGCGTGAGAACCTTCCGGGATGGGCAACCCTGTAATGTGCGCGACGGCAATTAGACCAGGATCACCGCGATGCTAGTGCTCTGCCATAGGCCCAGTCGGGCAGGACGGGGACCTGACCGCGGCGCGGGAAGGCGGACCGGCGCCCGGCCCGCCCTCCGATCGCTCAGCGCGCCAGGCGGCGCATCACGGCCAGACCGCCCAAGCCCGCGAGGAGCAGCGGCAACGAGGCCGGCAACGGAATGGCGGTGGTCGGCTCCGCATCGGTGATGGTCGCCTGAAAGGTAAATGTTCGTAATGGGACGCCGTTTGTGGCAAAATCCTCCACGTTCACAACGAACCCGGTGTCACTGAATGAACTGCCAGCGACGTTCGCTTGATCGCCCGAAACAAATGAGAAGCCGGTGATGGTGGCCGGTGTATCGAAAACAACGTTCTCGACAGTCCAATTTGTCTGCGCTCCGACAATATCATTGCCCCCAAGATCAATTGTAAGGGTCAACAAACCGGTCGGGGTCAGATCAAAAGAAAAAGAACTGTTTAGAACTCCCGGAATAACGAGCTCCGGCCCCGCCCCGACCGTGATCTGTTCAACGCCACCAACGATGGTCCCGCCGGCCGAGACTTCGAAATCGGCCCTGGTGATGCTGGCCGCGCCCGCAGCAGACGAGAGCGCAGCAACGACCACTGCGCATGAGACGAGTTTATTCATGATGTTCCCCTCAGGTCCCCAACCAAAATCGGTGGCGTTCGTTACCCTAAATCCCATCGCAGGGCAAACGCGATGTTGCGACGCTTTTCCTTCACCGCGCCGAGTGGGAACGTCAGCTCCAGAGAGGGCCATCCAGGGACTTGGACCTCGGGTCCTGATGCAAGGCTCACGCGCCGTCCGGGGCGGGAAGCCAGAGCGCCGAGAGATCGAGCGAGATCGCGTCGAAGGGCGGGGCCGAGACTTTCTCGGCATCTTTGGCCGTCAGGCGCAGGCTCCAAGCGCGATCGACAAGCCCGAAGACTTCGAGGATGCGCGTCTCCGGGTCGATCAACCAAAGATGGCCGACGCCATGTACCCGGTAGCGCTCGCGCTTTGTGGTCAGGTCCGTGACCCGCGTCGATGGCGAGAGCACTTCGCACACCCAGTCGGGCACTACCTCGATGAAGGCCGCGTCCGGGAGGGCCGGCAACGTCTCGCGTCGCCAACCGCAGATGTCGGGGACGAGCACGTCTTCGCCGAGATGAAGTTCCGGCTCTTCGGCAATCCACCAGCCGCCTGGGCCGTCAATGCCATCGTCGAAGGCCCGGTCGAGCCTACTCGATAGCTTGAGCGTCACGCGCCCGTGCCTGGTCCGCGGGCGCGGATGCGTGTGGAGTTCCCCGGCGATGATCTCCGCGACCAGGTGCTCGGGCGCATCGAGCACGTCCTGGTAGGTGACAGGGCGCGTCAGGACGGCGCTTTGCTCGCTCACGGGTCGGATCCTCGGTAAGGCTGACGCTTCAATCGAGCATGGGACCGATGTGCCCCCCAGTCAACGCGGAGGGCTTTGAATTAGACATATTTCCGCTTTATCAATCCGCACGGTTTTCGGTCATGGGCAGTCTTGGTCGCAAAAAGTGTTTGTGGACCGCTGAAGTTCAAAGAGGATCGCGCATGAGACCACCGCCGCCTGAGAAGTTCTTGATGGTCCCGGATGACTACCATCTCAACCGGCTGGGCCGGTTGGAGGATGGCCGCTTCTGTTTCCAATCCACCACAATTTGGGCCGATCGCCCCGAACCTCCCTACCTCGACTATGTTTGCAGTTTCATCTTTGATGCGGATGGCGGATTGACTGAACATCAAATCGATCTCCTTGGCCGGCGCGGAGAATACAGTGAAACCAAAAAGGATATGATTTGTGATCGGCACTCGGACAAATACGGGCCAATTACCCCATGCTCGGTTTGGGTTCGCCCATTCTCTGTCGATATGCATGGCACTCGCTTTGGCTTCGTCGCCACGTGGGTCTCAGACGATTTGGAAGGCGAGGAAGCCGACAAGGCGATGAAGTCGCCCGCTGAAGAGGAAGATGGACACTGGGCTGTGATCTTCGAGCCTGGCAAACATTTTGTGTTTTATGAGCCGTGGGACAGCGGTGTCTACGATACGTAAGTCGGCGCCGGAACGGGCCGCCTGTGCGCAAATGGCGCGAGGCGCAAAGACGAGGATAAAAAGCATCGAAGTAACCGTCCCGACGCGCCCCGCAGCGATATTCCAAAACACGCCGCGTCTCCTGTTCGATGGCCTCATTTTTGAGCCAAGGGCGACCGTCGTATCGACATCCAACGAAAATTCGACGGACGCCAATGTCTTGATCGCCGAAGCTGTTAAGCGGGCGCACCCGGCGAAACGCCGGCGGTGCCGACGACGTGATTAACCCCTCCAGAGTTTAATACCAGCGCCGCATCGACCGCCGGATCTCGCGGCGCATCTCTCGGCGCTCGCGGGCGATCTCGCGCATGCCCTCCCGATAGGCGCGGCGGGCCTCCCGAGGCGTGCTCGCACGGCGGAGATCGCGGCGCATCTCGCGCCGTTCTCGGGCGATCTCGCCCCGACCTTCCCAGTATTCCCAGCGCGGCGGGCCGGCCTCGGCCGGGGTGGGCACGAGGACCGAGCCCGACAGGAGCGCGGCGGCGAGGAGCGGGAGGACCAGGGTCCGGCAGATCATTGCGCACCCTCCGACTGTCCCTGCTTCAGGCCCTCGGAGAAGTCGGCCGTGTACCGGGCGCACTCTCCGGCCTCGATCTCGTCGACCGTGCCCGCGCCGAACGCCGCCGAGAAGAAGAACGCGCGGTCCGTCCCGAAGAGCTGGGCGACCCGGTTGTAGACGGTCATCGCGCTCTCGACGATCTCGCCCTTGTCCTCGTCTTCGGCGCATTGCCACGCGGCGCCGCCGGCATAGCCGAATTCCTTGAGCGCATCGTCGAAGGACTGGTCGTCGTCGTCCTGCGCGATGGCGGGCGTGACGGCGAGGCAGAGGGCGAGGAGCCCG
>JBHJGX010000087.1:0-18491 GCA_050331395.1 Paracoccaceae bacterium | reverse complement strand
CCGACCCGTGGGCAGGCGATCGTGTCGATTTCGGCGAAGATCGATGCACGGCGCCGCCTCGAGCCGATCGGCAACAGACCATGGGCTGAAGCTGAAGCGCAGTACAGCAAGAAGTTGTAAACACGCCCACTGCCAGCGTAGGAATTCAAACGAAACGGCCGCCGAGCCATTTGAGGCGGTGCGCTGAATTTTCCGCCAGTCAAGCGACTTGCCGACAAGGCAGCGGCCTTGGCCTCTCGTCACGCCTTCTATTGATAGCGGCCGGCGCGCTGGATCACCTCGATCTCATAGCCATCCGGATCTTGTACAAAGAAGAACTTGGCGATCACGGTTCCGGCC
Organism: Paracoccaceae bacterium; assembly: GCA_050331395.1. Lineage (GTDB taxonomy): Bacteria > Pseudomonadota > Alphaproteobacteria > Rhodobacterales > Rhodobacteraceae > Thermohalobaculum. The sequence goes on along the minus strand of JBHJGX010000087.1, from coordinate 18,152 downwards.
GGTGCGAATTCCACGAGTTTCCGCGGAGAGAAGCCGAGTTCTTCGAACCGCGCATGCTCCGCTTCGAGGTCGTCGACGGCAAAGCAAAGATGGCCATAGCCGTTGCCGAGGTCGTAAGCCTCGGTTTGGCTCTTGTTGATCGTGAGCTCGAGCTCGAAATCGTTCTCGCCATTGCGCAGGTAGACGAGCGTGAACGTTTCGAAATCCAGCCGATCGGCGACCTTGAGGCCGAAGCCGCGGTCGTAAAAGTCGAGCGAGCGCTGTTCCTCCAGCACCCGGATCATCGAGTGGATCATCTTTGCCATCGCTCGGCCTTTCCATCGGTTCCAGTTGGTCGAAAGGGTAAGGTCTCGGCGCGGGCGGTGGTGGTACCGGCCTACTACGCCGGCGTCTTCGTCCTTTTGTCGCATGCCGCGCGCCGCTCGAGATGGACGAGGCACGCACAGCGCAAGAGCGAGGTGAAGTTAGCGATCTCCCCGCGCAGGCTGACGACTTCGCCATGCAGTTTTGCGATGAATTGCGGCACGGTGGAGCCATCGTCGGCGGCCATCTCCTCGATGACCCGCCAGAACGCCGCTTCGAGCCGGATCGAGGTCGAATAGCCGTTCAGACGCATGGACCGGGTCTCGGACGCGTATCGGGCAGGATCTTGCCCGGCGAACAGCTGGCACATCGGTCTCTCTCCTCATCTGCCGCGCGTCGTTGCCGTTCCGACGCCGCGGGCTGCGAGGTTAACCAAAGCTGCGGGTCAAGCTCAACGGGATGGCGCGGCCTGGCGCCGCTTCGATCTCGGCCAAGGAGTGCCCGCGGGAGAGCGCGAAGGCAACCGAGGTCGTTACGATGCTGACGTGATGCGAACCGGCTTCGGTTTTGTCGCTTTCGGTCCCCTTGTCGGGCATCTCGATCCTCTCTCCGGTCAGTCGATCTGAGTAGCGTTCGACTGTGGCGCGGCTCGAGCGATACCGCGCGGGATGCGGTCGAAAGGGAGCTATGTCGAGACCAATAGGATGGCTGGCTCCAGTTGCCCGTGGATGATCAGCGGGGGTCACAGCACGACCTGGCCACCATCGACGAGGTCCGGGGCGTGCTGACCAAGGTGGACGGCCTTTCGGGCTATGTGCGGCTGTCGGACGTGATCGAGGTGCGCCGCGGCTACGAAGACCCGAAATCGGGTCCGGTCTTCTTCAACGGCGTGCCGGCGATCGTCGCGGCCATCGGCAACCGGATCGACCGCGGGATGGAGCCCCGCGAGGCGGCGCTTTCAGCCGGCTCGCAATTCCTCGTGCCGCTCGGGGTCGCCTCGATCACCACCATCTCCGCGTTTCTGCCGATGCTGCTGCTCGAGGGGACCGAGGGCGAGTTCGCCTTTTCGCTTGGCGCCGTGGTCACCATCATGTTGCTCGGCTCCTGGCTGACCGCGCTTTACGTCGTGCCCTATCTCTGCATGTTCTTGCTCAGACGGAGCCGCAAGCCGGGCGGCCAGGGTCCGGGGCTGCGCGCCCATGGCTGGCTCGTCCGCCGTCTTCTGCCCTTTGGACTGCCGATCACCGTGCTGGCGCTTCTGGCCGTCGGGTACAGCGCCAGCCAGTTCTCGCGCCTGAAACCCGAGATGTTCCCGTTCAGGGAGCGGGCGGATTTCCTCGTCTATAGAGATCTGCCGAGCGACACCGCGATCTCCGAGACCGAGCGCATGGCGCTCCGCGTCCAAGACTGGCTCGCCGACAAAACAAAGAACCCGGAGCTCGTGAACTCTACCGTCTACGTGGGCGATGGGGGACCGCGCTTCAATTTGGGCCTCGACCCGGCCGATCCTTGCCCGGCGAGCGCGTTTTTCCAAGTAAATCCCACCTCGCTCGCGGCCGTCGAGGAGATGGTCGAACGGGCGCGCCGGGTCTTCGTCGAGCGGTTCCCCGAGGCGCGGTTCCGGGTGACCCGTCTGCCGCAAGGGGGGCAGCGAGGCGGGCGTCGTCGATGTCGAGATCTCCGGGCCGGATGCGGAGGTGCTGCTCGCTGCCGCCGCCCGGATCGAGGCCGCCGCTGCAGAGCTGCCCGACATCGTCAAGAACGAGAGCAACTGGGGCAACAAGGTCATCAAGGTCGTCGAGGATATCGCCCAGGACAGGGCGTGCGAGTTCGAAGTCACTTCGCGCGACATCTTGGAAGTGATGGAGGCTTATTTTTTCCGGCACGCAGTATTCGACCTTCCGGGAGGACGATGCGCAAATCCCCATCGTGCTGCGCGCAGCGCCTGGCAGTCGGGACAGCATCGAGGACCTTGCCAACCTCTCGGTTGCCGCTGGCGGGCGGCTCGCGCTTCGAGCCGATGGCGACGATTATGATCGGCGGGCTCGCGGTGGCCTCGCCGCTCACGCGTCTGGTGGTCCCGCCGCTCTGCCATGTGTTGCTGCGTCCGCGCGGGCGGGCGCGCCACAAGAGAGCCGCCGCGCTTTCTCTGACCGCAGCACCCTTCGGAGGGCCGGCTCCGCCTCGTGCGCTCAGCCGAGGTAAAGCCGTCCGTCGCGCCAGCAGCGGGCCGGTTCCGAGCGCGGCATGCGCAGCACCCGCTCGACCGGGCCGTCCTCGACGCTCCGCCCGCCATGGAGGAAGACCGCTCGGTCGGCGAGCCGCCGCGCCTGACCCGCATCATGGGTCACCAGCACCGTGGTGAGCCCGCCCGCCTGGGCATCGAGCAGCAGGTCCTCGATCGCGTGGGTCGAGGCCGGATCGAGATTGGCGGTCGGCTCGTCGAGAAAGAGGAGACGCGGCGCACAGGCGAGGGTCCGGACGACCGCAAGGCGCTGCTGCTCGCCGCCTGAGAGAAGCCGGGCGGGCCGTCCGGCCAGATGTTCAAGCCGGGCCCGGACGAGCGCTTCGTCGATGCGCCGTCGTTGCTCGGCGCCGCGGATGCCGCGGACCGCCAGCGCGAAGCGGAGGTTTGCCCGGACCGTCCGCCGCAAGAGGACGGGGCGTTGGAACGCCATGCCTTGCGCGCGCCGGGCGCGGGCGTCGAGGCCGCGGCCTTCCCAGAGGAGCCGGCCCTCGGTCGGGGTCAGGAGCCCGTGGAGGAGACGGAGCAGTAGGCTCTTGCCAGCGCCGTTCGCCCCCAGGATCGCGAGGCGGGCGCCGGGGGGAATGGCCAGATCGATCCCCGAAAGCAGCCGGCGGCCGCGCACCGCTAGCCCGAGGCCGTCGGCCGCGAGAAGCGCGGTCTCTTCACCGAGACCTGCCTGCCAGAGCGCACCGCCCTCAGGCACGGGCCCACCCCATGGCGCCAATATCTCGCATCCTGTGATCCACAGTCTTTCCCGTCTCCCACGCCGGCTTTCCGGTAGAGAATACAAAAGAATGCAGCGAAAGCGATCCGCGGCCCGTCGCCTCAGGTCGGATCGGGCGGCGCGGCCCCTTGACCCGCAGATCTCTGCCGCGCAGATCCCATGTCCGATGTATCCAACAGGAGTGAACCATTGACCGTGTCCGTGGACCTTGAGCGGAACGACCCGGCCCCCGGGAAACGCGCAGACCCGGTCTGCGGGATGACCGTGACGCTCGGACCGGATGCGCGCCTCGCCGAGTGGCAGGGCGAGACCTTCGCCTTTTGCTGCGAAGGGTGCCGGGAGAAATTCCGAGCCGATCCCTTTTTCTACCTCTCAGGAAATGCCCGGAGACAGGCCCGCACGCCCGAGCCCGGCGCCGAATATACCTGCCCGATGCACCCGGAGGTGCGACGCGACGGACCCGAGGTCTGTCCGCTCTGCGGTATGGCGCTCGAGCCGATGACGCCCTCGGATGCGCCCAATCCGGAACTGATAGATTTCACCCGGCGCCTTTGGCTTTCGGTGGCGGCGGCCATCCCGCTGATGGTGCTGAGCATGGGGGGCATGGTCGGCCTGCCGCTCGCCGCTTGGATCGGGTACGGCACGGCGCGGGTGCTGGAATTCGGGCTCGCCACCCCGGTGGTGCTCTGGGCGGCGCGGCCGTTCTTCGCCCGCGCCTGGGCGTCGATCGTCAACCGGGCGCCCAATATGTGGACGCTGATCTCGATCGGTGTCGGAGCTGCGTATCTTTATTCCATCGCCGCGACGTTTCTGCCGGGGGTCTTTCCGCCCGAATATCGGGGAGCGAGCGGCGTCGGCACCTATTTCGAAGCGGCCGTGGTGATCATTGCGCTGGTCTTCGTCGGGCAGGTGCTCGAACTCCGAGCGCGAGAGCGCACGGGCGACGCGATCCGCGCGCTCCTCGATCTCGCGCCCAAGACCGCACGGCGGGTGCTCGCCGACGGGACCGAGTACGACGCGCCGCTCGCGAACATCCTCGCCGGGGACCGGCTGCGCGTGCGCCACGGCGAGCGCGTCCCCGTCGATGCGCGGGTCGTCGACGGCCGCTCTGCGGTCGACGAAAGCATGCTGACCGGTGAGGCCGTGCCCGTCGAGAAGACGGCCGGCGCGACCGTCGTCGGCGGCACGCTCAACAAGAACGGCACGCTCCTCATCGAGGCCGAGCGGGTGGGCGCGGACAGTGTGCTCGCCCGGATCGTCGGGATGGTCTCGGCCGCGCGCCTCTCCCGGGCGCCGATCCAAGGGGTGGCCGACCGGGTCGCGGCGGTCTTCGTCCCGGCAGTGGTGGCGGTGGCGGTTCTGGCGGTCGCGGTCTGGCTTGCCGTTGGGCCCGAGCCCGCGCTTGCCCACGCGGTCGTCGCAGGCGTCTCGGTGCTGATCATCGCCTGCCCGTGTGCGCTCGGTCTCGCCACGCCGATCTCGGTGACGACGGCGACCGGGCGCGGCGCGGAAGTGGGCGTGCTGATCCGCGATGCGGAGGCGCTCGAACGGATGGCCCGGGTCGACACGCTGGTGATCGACAAGACGGGCACCTTGACCGAAGGGGCGCCGCGGCTGACCGAGTGTCTCACCCTCGGGGATCGGGATGCGGGGGAGCTCTTGGCGCTTGCGGCCGCGCTCGAGACCGGTTCTGAGCATCCGCTGGCCGCCGCGATCCTCGAGGGCGCCCGGGCACGGGGCCTGACGATCCCGGACGCGAGCGAGTTCGAGGCGGTGACGGGGCAGGGCGTCCGGGGCCGTGTCGCCGGGCGGACGGTGCTCCTCGGCAATCGGGCGATGCTGCGCGCGGCGGGGCTCGATACAGAGCCTTGCGCGGCGCAGGCGGAGCGGCTCGCGGCCGAGGGGCAGACGGTGGTTTTTCTCGCGGTCGGCGGGGCGCTTGCCGGGCTGCTCGCGGTCGCCGACCCGGTCAAGCCCACGACGGCGGCGGCGATCCGGACGCTTCGCGCCGAAGGACTGCGGATCGTGGTCGCGACGGGGGATGCCGAGCGGACCGCACGGGCGGTCGCCGAGCCGCTCGGGATCGACGAGGTCCATGCGGGCCTCCGGCCCGAGGACAAGAAGGCGCTCGTCGAAGAGTTGCAGCGGGCGGGCCGCCGCGTGGCCATGGCCGGCGACGGGATCAACGACGCGCCCGCGCTCGCCCAAGCCGATGTGGGCATCGCCATGGGGCAGGGCGCCGATGTGGCCGTCGAAAGCGCCGGCATCACGCTGATGGGCGGCGATCTCGCAGGGATCGGCCGCGCCCGACGGCTCGCCCTGGCGACGCTCGCCAATATTCGCCAGAACCTGCTTTTCGCGTTCGGCTACAACGGGCTCGGCGTGCCCGTGGCGGCCGGGGTCCTCTATCCGCTGACCGGCATGCTCCTCTCGCCGATGGTCGCGGCGGCGGCGATGAGCCTCTCCTCGGTTTCGGTGATCGCCAATGCGCTCCGGCTCCGCCGCCTCGATCTTTGAGCGCGGCGCGCGCAGCGACGGTTCGCGAGAGCCGGGCCTATCGCATATCGGGCGCCGCACGGGCCTTGGCCGGCAGGACCGCCCGCACCGGACATGGCCGCCCGGCGGCGCCGTCGAAGGTGGTCGCCGTCCCCTCGCTCCCGGGGAAGACATCGACATGGCGGCTCGCGCAAAGAGCTCCGTCGGCGAGCCGCCGATAGCGCCGGGCACCGATTTCCATTCCTGCAGATTTCGCGGGAGAGCGATGGCGGATCGCGGCTTTCTCCCAAGGCCTCGCGCGCATAGCGTTCGGGCAGAGGCCAGGCCGGCCGCCCAAACCCAGACAGAGGCAAGACCATGACCCAGTTCGACGGCACGACCATTCTCATCACCGGCGCGAGCCGGGGCATCGGCGAGGCGGCCGCCCGCTACTTGGCCGAGGCGGGCGCCAATGTCGTGCTCTCTGCGCGCTCGGGCGCCGCCGTCGAGCGGATCGCTGCCGAGATCGGCCCCCGGGCGCTCGGTCGCGCCTGTGATGTGGCAAATTGGGAAGATGTGCGGGCCACGGTCGCGGCGGCCGAGGCGCAGTTCGGCGGGGTCGATGCCCTCGTGAACAATGCAGGCCTGATCGACCCGATCGCGCGGATCGAGGACAGCGACCCGGCCGCCTGGGCGCGGGTGGTCGATGTGAACCTGACGGGCGCCTATTACATGTTGCGCGCGGTCCTGCCGGGGATGCTCGCCCGCGGATCCGGGACGGTCATCAACATCTCCTCGGGCGCGGCCGTCTCCGCGCTCGAGGGCTGGAGCCATTATTCCGCGACCAAGGCAGCGCTCCTGTCGCTCACGCGCACGGCCCATAAGGAGCTCGCCGACAAAGGGATCCGCGTCGTCGGTCTCTCGCCCGGGACGGTGGCGACGGACATGCAGCGTCAGATCAAAGCTTCGGGCGTCAACCCGGTGAGCGGGCTCGAATGGGAGGCGCATATCCCACCCGAATGGGTGGCCCGTGCGATCGCCTGGCTGATGACCGAGGCCGGCCGCGCACATGATGGGGGCGACTTCTCGCTCAAGACCGAAGAGGGCCGGCGCGCCGTCGGACTGCCGACCCCCTGAGGCGACGGTCTCAGCTGCCCGGCCCGCAATCGAGGCACCGGGCCGGGAAGGCGGGGCCCATCTCGAGGGCGCGATTGAGGGTGCGGAGCGCGGTGCGTACGCCCTCTTCGAGCACCGGGTGATAGAAGGGCCGTTCGAGCATCTCCGCGACCGTCAGGTGCGACTGACACGCCCAGGCGAGCAGATGCGCGATATGCTCGGCCCGTGGCCCGACCATCTCGGCGCCGAGGAACCGGCCCGTGTTCCGCTCTCCGTACACCCGGAGAAGGCCTCGGTTCGCACCCATCACCCGGGCTCGGCCCTGGTCGGACCAGTCGACCTCGCCGACCGCGAAATTCGCGCCGGAGCGGGTGAGCTCCGCATGGCTCGCACCCACCATCATGATCTGCGGGTCGGTGAAGACGACCGAGATCGGCGCGCTTTTGCGGAAGCGGCGGATCTCGGGCCAGTGGGCGGCGTTGTAACCGGCGGCCAAACCCTCGTCCGCGGCTTCGTGCAAGAGCGGAAAGCGGTTGTTTGCGTCGCCTGCGATAAAGATATGGCTGTCGCCGCAGCGCCCGGTGTGCAGGTCGTAGAGGGGCACCCCGCGGGCGTCGCGGGCGAGCGAGGTGGTCTCGAGGCCCAGATCGTCCGTATTCGGCCGCCGGCCCGTGGCAACGAGCGCATAGTCGAACTCGGCCGTCCGGGTCGTGCCGCCGTCAGTGTAATCGACCGCGACGCCCGTCTCGGTGCGGGCCTGCCGGGTGACCTCGCCATGGGGATGAAAGTCCATCTCGCCGGTGAAGATCCCGAGCGCCGTGGCGAGCACCTCCGGATCGCTGATCGGGCCGACCAGATTATCCCGTCCGAAGAGCGTGACCCGCACGCCGAGCCGGTGGAGCGCCTGGCCGAGCTCGAGCCCGATGACCCCCGCGCCGAAGACCGCGACGGATCCCGGCAGGCTATCCCACGCGAAGACGTCGTCGTTGACGATCAACCGGTCGCCGAACGCCTCGAAGACAGGCGGCACGTTGGTGCGCGAGCCGGTGGCGATGATGATCCGCTCGGCCCGCACGCGGCGTCCGTCCGAAAGCTCGAGCTCGTGATCCGAGCGGAACCGGGCATGGGCGCGGGCGCGGTGCGCCTCGGGCCAGGCCTCGACGGCCTCGACGACAAAGCCGACGAAGCGGTCGCGCTCGTCACGGAGGCGTTTCATCACCGCCCGGCCGTCGATCCGGGGCGCGTCGTATTGGACGCCGAAGAGCCCGGTGTGGCGACCGTGATGCGCGGCTTCGGCGGCGGCGATCAACAGCTTGGACGGCATACAGCCGACCCGCGCGCAGGTGGTGCCATAGGGTCCGCCCTCGATGAGAAGCACGCGGTCGGTGACCGCGGAGACCTCCCGATAGGCGCGCATGCCGGCGCTGCCGGCGCCGATGATGGCGACCTCGACGTCGATTGTGCTCATGGATCTTCCCCTCCCAGCTCGGCGGCCGCTCCGGCGCGGCCGAGGCAGTCTTACCCTTGCAGAGGGTGCCACGTCTGCCCGGATCTTCCCAGCGATGACGGGTCCCGGTCCTGCCATGCGATCGGCCTGGTCGGCCCGGCTCGACGCGGGACCGGCCTCCGGAAGGGCCGCCGCTCGGGCCTCCGGACGGGCCGCCGCACGGGTCGGCCTCTCCTCGGTTGACCTCGCCGGGCGAAGGGTGGATTGCGGGCGCCGTGCCCATTGTCGAGGGATCGCCGTGGAGACCCGCGCCGGCCTGCCGGAACACCCGTCCGACCGCTTGCGCACGCGCCGGTTCGCCGCCGCGACGGGCCTTCTCTCGGCCGCCCTCGCGCTCGGGAGCTATGCCTATTACGCGCCCTTTCTCTCGGACGACGCGCTCATCTCGCTCCGCTATGCCGAGCGGCTGGTGATGGGTGAAGGTCTGACCTGGAACGACGGCTATTACGTCGAGGGCTACAGCAACCTCGCCTGGGTGCTCGCAGCCGCAGGGCTGATCTCTGCGGGCCTCGACCCGATCCTGGCTCTGCGTGCTCTCGGGGGCGTCGCGACGCTTGCGGTGCTCGCCGTCTATGGCCGGGCCGCGCTCCGCGCTGCAGGAGCGGATCCGGTCAATCATGCGCTCGTCATCGCCGTCTTCGGGATACAGATCGCGCCGATCTGGGCGCTCGGCGGGCTCGAGCAGCCGCTTCTTCTCCTCTGTCTCTTCGCCGCAGGACTGTGCGTGACCCGAAGGCCGGAGCCGCGCCGCTGCGATCTCGCCGTCGCCTCTGTCTTCCTTGCGGTTGCGGCACTCACCCGGCCTGACGGAGCGCTCTTTGCGACGGTCTTCGGCGGGGCCGCGTTTTGTGCAGGAGGAGCGACGCTCAAAACCCGCATCCGCGCTGCGGCTTTGGTCGTGGCGCTTCCCGCCCTCGCGGTCCTCGGCCACCTCGCCTTTAGGATCGTCTATTACGAGGCGTGGGTGCCGAACTCGGCGCGGATCAAGCTTGGCTTTTCCGGGGAGCGCTTGCTTCAAGGCGGCCAGTATCTCGCCGAGGGGGTGGTGGTGCTCCTTCCGCTCCTGGTCTTTGTCGGTTGGACGGCCCTCAGACGGCCACGCGGCGCCTCCTGGGGGACAACTGCGCTCGCCGCGGCGGCGCTCGTCTGGATGGCCTATGTGGTCGCGATCGGCGGCGATATCTTTCCGGGCTATCGGCATATGACGCCGGTTTATGCGCTCGGCCTCGTGCTCAGCCTGGAGGCGATGCGGATCCGGACCGAGACGCAGCCTTCTCAAGGGGCCCTCTTGCCCCCAGCAACTCTCATGGCCGGGGCTGTCGTTTTTTCCCTCGCCCAGTACGCCGTGCCGGACAATGCGCGGGCGAAATCCGAGCGCTGGGAGTGGGCCTGCCGAGACCTCGCCAACGCGCTCGTCGACCGCTTCGGCGCGGAGGAGCCCACCATCGCCGTCACCGCGGCGGGGTGTCTGCCCTATTGGACCCGGTTCGAGGCCATCGACCTCCTTGGGCTCAACGATCTCGAACTGCCGAACCGGCCGCCGCCCGACCGGGGCGCGGGTCCGCTCGCCCACGAATTCGGCGATCTCGGCTATCTACTCGAGCGGGCGCCTGAGATCGTTGTCTTCAACGTCGGGACGCCGCCCGCCTATGTCTATGAGCGCCAAATCGCCGAGAGCGACGCCTTCGACCAGCGCTATTGCGAACGGGTCCTCGGCGAGGATTGGCGCATCTATCTGCGCCGAAGCTTTGCCCGCCGCCTCGAAATCGACGCCTGTGCGCCGCCGGGTCAGTCCGCCGGGACCGAAACGACCCGACCGTGATAGAGGGCCTCGGTCGGTGCGCCGGTCGGCGAGCCGCCTTCGGGCTCGAGGCTGATCGCAAAAAGATCCCCCGGTGCGGCTTCGATCCGGGGCGAGAGGCGCGGCTCTGCCGGCAAGAGCCCGATGGAGACCGGCCGTTCAGCCCCCTCCCGAAGCTGCCACATCTCATAGGACGCACCCGCCGGCGCCCGCGGGATCACCGGGATGACCACTGCGGTGCCCGCGACCGGATCGATCTGCACGACCATGCCGGCCGCGGTCGGATCGGCATCGGAATAGACGACAGCGACATAGCGCACCGCATCCCCGCCCGAGAAAAGCGTGGTGACAAGGGCGACTGCGAGGCTCGCCGCCAGTGCCGTCGAGGCAATCGCCGCCGCGCGCCAGCGGGACCGGCCACGCGTCACCCGCGCGATCGCCGCTTGCTGCGCGGCCGCCTCTTCCTGGTCGATCTGGCGCTCGATCCGCGCGAGGAGATCGGGCGGCGGTGTGACCGGGGCGATCCCGTCGGCGAGAGCCGCGAGGCGCATCTCCCACGCCTCCCGCGCCGCCCGGTCGCGCTCGCTCTCAGAGCCGATGGGTCGGAGCCCAAGCGCCCGTTCGGCCGCGTCGAGATCGGTATCCTGGTCAGCCATCATTCATCGCCGAGACAACTGCGCAATCGTGCGAGACTGCGGCGCAACCGGCTCTTGACCGAGTTGACCGGTTTGCCGCTTCGAGTGGCGAGCTCCTGCATGCTCAATCCCTCGTAATAGGCCCGGAGGACCAGGTCACGATCCTCTGGGTCCAATCGCCCGAGACAGGTGAGAAGGGCAAGCAACTCGACGCCGCCATCCGCGAGGGCCCGTTCGTCGGCCACGGTGCCGATGGCGTCTTCGCTCGCGGCTGTCTCTCTCTGAGCCACCGGCCCGCTCCTGCGCAAATGGTCGATCGACCGACTGCGGGCAATGACGGCAAGCCACGCCCGGACGCTCCCCCGCGCCGGATCGAAGCTGGTCGCGCGATCCCATACCTCGATGAAAGTTTCCTGAAGCGCCTCTTCTGCAGCGCCGCGATCCCTCAAGATACGCAAGGCGAGCGCGAAGAGTTTCGCCGATGTCAGCGCGTAGAATTCGCCGAATGCCGTCCGGTCCCGCGCCCCGATCCGCGCGAGGAGCGCCTCCAATTTTGCATCGCTGTCCTGCGGCGCCATTGGCGTGCTCTGGTTGAGGGCGGGCGCGCGAGCCTAGCCCAAGGGTCGCGACCGGACCACAGCGGATGGGGCGTGGGGATGCCGCAGCCGCTCGGGCGCAGCGCTCACCGGTCTTCGGCCGAGGGCTCGGTCAGCTCGGCGAGCGCCTGCAGTCCCCGGCGGAGCCAGCTTTTCGCGGTCCCGATCGGCACGTCGAGTTCGCGAGCGAGCTCGGTATGGGTCAACCCCTTGAGATAGCTGAGGATCAAAGCTTGCCGATAATCCGGTCGGATCGCCGACAGGAGCCGGCCGATGGCCAGCCGATCGAGGATCCGATCCGTCGTCTCGGCGCCCGCCTCCTCGATTTGCTCTGAGGCGGTCTCAGGGCGGGAGCGCTCGCGGCGGAGGCGGTCGATCGACTGGTTTCGGGCGATGGCGTTCATCCAGGCGGCGGGGCGGCCCTGCGCCGGGTCATAGCGCCCGGCATTCCGCCAAATCGTCATCGCGATGTCCTGCATGACCTCCTCGGCGATGTTTCGGTCGTGCAGGATGTGGAGCGCGATGCCGAGATGTTTGGCCGCCGTCAGCGTGTAGAGTTCGCGGAAGGCGGCTTTGTCCTTGGCGGCGATCTGCACCAGGAGGCGCGAGAGGCGTTCGGTGCGGGCCTGTTCGGCAGCCGAGGCGGCGGGATCGGGCGTGCGACGGCGTGTCGGGACGGTCGGCATGGCTCGGTCTTTCCCCCCGGGTCCGCGGCCGCCGGGCCCGCCATCTGCGCGGTCGGTTCTTTGGCGACCCCGGTGATACGGCGTGGCTGTGGAAAAAGTTGCACCAATCTGAATTTCTCTCCGAATGCGCCGCTCAGCAGGGGGGGAGCCGGGTCTCCGACGGGGCGGGCAGAGCGGGGCCGGCGACGCTGCGGAACCGCTCGACAATCCGGGCGGTGGCCAAGACCGGGCGACCGATTTCGACAACAGCGGCAAAGGCATTGCGGGCGCCCGGCGTCTCAGCCGCCACCCGGACGGTAAAGGCGCGTTGCGGTGAGGGTCCGAGGCCGCGGGCCTCGGCGCCGAGGGTGCGCACGACATCGAGCACGAGCTTTGACGCCGCGTCCGGATCGACCCGCGGGGCGCCGATCGTCGTCAGGTGCCGGCCTGCGCGGGCGAGATCGAGGGCGCCTCCGCCCGGGAGCCGGGCGAGTTCGCCAAGGACCTCGAGCGGTGCGCCCTTCCCGGCCGTCGCCGCGTCGGCGCTGCCTGTCGGGCTTGCCTCGCGATACCGCACAAGGTCGCCGGCCAGCGCCGCCGCCTCCCCCGGTCCGAGCCCGAGCGCCCCGAAGACGGCCGCGAGCGTTTCGGGCGAGACGCGGTTGAGGTCGATCTTTCCCGCTTCGTCTTCGATGGCGATGGCGAGCCGGGCGCCGGCGAACCGGCAGGCGACGCCGCGCGGCGCCGGGCGCCGGTCACGGACCGCCGCATCGATGGCGAGGAGCGCGATGGGCAGGCCCGCCTCGGCCGCCGCCTTCGCGGCCGCGATCTCGCCCCGCGCGACGGCGGTTTCGACGGCAAGGCGACTGGTTTCGGTCTGGCTCGCGGCGACCGCGGCTAGAACCATCAGGACCCAGAGGACCGTGGGCAAGGCAAATCCCCGCTCGCCGCCCCGGCGGCCTCTCATTGGCCGATCTCGGGACGGGCGCGCAGGCTCCAGCGCCGTCCGTGGCGGGAGAAATCGAGCCGGAGGAGCGCGGGCGCGGTCGTCGGGTCCGTCCATGTGCCTTGCCATTCCGGGCGCCCCTGGTCGTGACCCGGCCCCGCAAAGGCGAAGGCGGCCGCGTCGAGGCCGTCGAGGACGAAAACCGGCGCGCCCCAATCCTGCGCACGGAAGATCGCGTCGGGCGACAGGATCGCGCGGCGCTCGCCGATCAGGCGGAGCGCAGGCGGCCGACCCTCGATGCGGAGCCGCCAGAGCGTAAGCCCTGGCTCGAAATGGCGCCCTGCGTGCAAAAATAGGAGCTGGTCCCGCGCGCCGCGAATGGCGATCCGCCGTCCGAAATGCGCGCCACGGAGCGGCGTCAGCCGGGCGTCTTCGAGGAGGCTGCGCAGCCGCTCGGCGACGAGCCCGGGGGCTGGGGTGCCCGCGGCGGCCGTCTGCCGCTGCCAGGCCGCGAGGCCGAAGCTGAGCTGCCCGAACGCGAGGGCGGAGATCGCGGCAATGAGCGGCAGCGCTACGAGAAGCTCGAGCAAGGAGAGGCCGCGATCTGCCCGCCCCGCTCGCCCCGCCCGCCCCGCCCACCTAGTCATTCGGCCGCCTCGGCGATTTGCAGGGTCTCCAGCCTGAGGGGCGTGCCCCGCTCGGGCGAGACGGTCACGGTGATCCGCCAGAGGGCGAGGCGGGTGCCCTCGATCGGGCGGACGCGGCGGATTTCGCGGCGCCAGCGCGGAGCCGACCCGGCCTGCGAGGCGTCGGCCCCGGGGGCGAGGGCCCTCCGGGCGCGGATCTCGGCGAGGAGGCCTTGGCCGAGGAGGACGGATGTCTCGCGGGCCTCGCTGCCACGGAGCCCAAGGGCCGCGCGGCCGATCGCTTGCTGCGCCATCACCGTGCCCCCGGCGAGGATCGCAAGGGCGAGCACCACCTCAAGCAGGGTGAAGCCGCGGGAGGTCATTCGGTCTCCTCGAGGGTGACTGCGCCCGTAAAGCCATCGATGCGGAGGCGATAGGCAATGTCTCCACGGCGAAGGACGAGCGTGGCGCCCGTGCCGCCGCCTTCGGGGCGGAGTGCGAGACGCTCCGGACCCGCGAGCGTCGTGCCGGGGGCGAGGCGGGCGGCGATCCGCTCGAGATCGAGGACGACGATCCGGCCACTGCGCATGGCGTCGAGCCGCGCGTCCCGGATCGCGGAGAGGACGGCGGCGGCATCGCCTCGTGCGGCACTCCGCTCGGCGCCCGCAGTTAGCCGGACGCCCACCACCCCGGTCACGAGCGCCAGAAGCGCGATCACGACGAGGAGCTCGACGAGCGAGACACCGGCCGAGGGGGAGGCGCGCTCAAAAGGCAAAGTCGTTGGCGCTCAGGATCGCCGACATCACGATGGCCGAGAAGCCGCCGACGATGGCGCCGAGGAGCACGGTCATGACCGGCGGCAAGAGCGCCATCAGCCGCGCGATGCGGGCCTCGGTCTGGCGCTCGAGCGCCTCGGCGGCGGCGTCCAGCATCTCGGCAAGCCGTCCGGTGCGCGCGCCGACGGCGACGAGGGCGGAGACGCCCGGTGCGACGGCGGGTTCTGCCGCAACGGCGGCGGGCAGTTCGGCGCCCGTTCGCAGTGCCTCGGCGATCCGGCCGAGTGCGCCCTGCAAGCGCGCGAGCTGAGCCGCCCGGGCGGCGAGGGAAAAGGCGTCGGGCACCGGCGTGTCGGCGGCGACGAGGCTTGCAAGGAGGCGCAAAAGCCCGGCCGCGTCGTCGCTCTGGACGAGCGGGCCGAGGAGCGGCGTTGCCACGAAAACCCGCTCGGCCGTGCGCCGAACGGGGGGCAGTCGGAGGGCCAATGCGCCCGCGATGGCGAGGACCGCGACCCCGGCGGCCAGCGTCTCGCCATGGAGGGTGAGGAACTCGGAGGCGGCCAGCAGCGCCTGCGCCGACGCCGGCGCCGCATCGCCCGCGCTTCGGAAGAGGGGCGCCAGATTGGGCACCACCCCGAGGAGGATGACCGCGAGCGAGAGGAGCGTCACCGCAAGCAGGATCGCCGGATAGACGAGCGCGCCGATCAGCGCGCCGCGGAGAGCCGCCCGGCGGGTGAGGTTCTGCCCGAGCCTGACGAGCCCGGCGCCGAGCGCGCCGCGGGCCTCATTGGCGGCGATCGCGCCCCGTTCGGCCTCGCCGGCCCCCGCCGCGCCGATGGCCGCCGAAAAGCGCGCGCCCGACGCGACGGCCTCTCTCAGGCGCTTTGCGGCGTTAGAAAGGCGGGGGCCGTTTGCCGTCGCCTCGACGGTTCCGAGCGCATCGACAAGCGGGATCCGGGCCTCGAGGAGCGCGCCGAGTTCGCCATAGAGCCGCGCCCGGTCGTCGGCTTTGAGCGCGGGCGCGGCCGTCCCCTGCCGATCCTCGGCCAGGCGATGCACCGCGATGCCGAGCCCGGCGAGCCGACGCACCGCCTCGTCGCGGTCGCGGGCCTCGATCATGCGCCGGACGGGCTGCCCGGTCGCGGTGAAGCCGGTCGCGCGCCAAACCGCCATCACTCGGCCTCGCCGATCGCGAGGTCCTCACCGAGGCGAAGGGCGTCTTCGATGGCGATGAGACCGACGGAGGCCTTGGCGAGCGCATCGCCGACGAGCGGGACCATCCCGGCCGCCTCGGCGGCCGAGGCGATCTCCGCCTCCGAGGTCTCCGCGAGGATCAGCCGCCGGATCTCCGGGTCCGCGGTCAGGACCTCGGCGACCGCGATCCGGCCCTGGCGCCCCGTGCCGCGGCAGCTCCGGCAACCGGGCGCTTGGCGGAGGCCCTCGAGCGTCCCCAGGCCGAGCCGCGCGGCCAGACCCGCGGGGGCAGCGGCGGGTTCCGCGCAGTCGGGACAGAGCCGGCGTACGAGGCGTTGGGCGATCGCGCCCGAGAGCACCGCCGCCAGCAGATAGGCGGGCACGCCCATATCTCGGAGCCGCGTCACGGCGCCGGCGGCCGAGTTCGTGTGCAGCGTGCTCAGCACCGGGTGGCCCGTGAGCGCGGCCTCGACGGCGATCTCGGCGGTCTCGCGGTCGCGGATCTCGCCGATCATCACCACGTCGGGGTTGTGGCGGAGCACCGAGCGCAACACCCGCGCAAAGCCGAGGCCGATCTCGGCATTGGCCTGGATCTGGGTGACGCCGTCGAGCAGGTACTCGACCGGATCCTCCACCGTCAGCAGCTTGCGCGAGGGGGCGTCGAGCGCCTTTAGCGCGGCGTAAAGGGTCGTGGTCTTGCCCGAGCCCGTCGGCCCGGTCGCGAGCAGAATGCCCGCAGGCCGCGCGAGGAGCGTGCGGATCTGCCCGAGCGCCCGATCGGAATAGCCGAGCCCCTCGAGGGATGCGCCGCCCTCCTGGCCGTCGAGCAGCCGGATCACGACGGTCTCGCCGAACGGGGTGGGCGCGGTCGCGATCCTGAGGTCGATGCGACGACCCCTCAGCGTCGCGGTGGCCCGGCCGTCCTGGGGCAGGCGCTGCTCGGCGATGTCGAGCGCGCCCATGATCTTGAACCGCGACAGGACGGCGGCGCGGATCTCTGCCGGTGGCGGATCGATCGCGGTGAGCGCGCCGTCCACCCGAAGGCGCACCCGCAGGCTGCCGTCGCGCGGGTCGAGATGGATGTCCGAGGCCCGTGCGGCGAGGGCGCTGTCGAGAAGCCCGTCCACCCAGCGCACGACCGGCGCATCGCTCGCCAAATCCCGGAGCCGGGCGATATCGAGGCCGAGATCGCGGGCCGCGGTCGCGTCTTGCGGCTCTCGGCGGCGTCGGGCGCGTTCGAGGGCGGCCTTGATCGCAGCCGGTGGACCCACGCCACGGCGCGCGGGTCGGCCGAGCGCGAAAGCGATGGCCTTGGGCGCCGCATCGTCGAGCGGATCGCCTTGGATCACCGTCAGCCCGCCGTCCTCGCTCTCGAGCGGCAGCGCGGATCGGGCGTCGAGGTAATCGGGGTCGAGCCCGGCGATCCGGGCCTCGGCATCCTGGAGGGCCCGTTCGGCGACATAGGCGCGTCCCAGCACCGCGGCCCAGTGCTCGGCGACGGTGGCTTCGGCCACGAGCCCGAGCCGCGACAGCAGGATATCTGCCCGGCCTCCCTCGAGCGCGCGGATCTCGCGCACCCGGTCAAGGGCGCCGGGCTCGAGCGTCGCCTCCGCCTCGAGCCGCGCGAGAAGCGCCTCGATCCGCGGGTCCTCGACCGGCCCCGCGGCGGTCGGAGGGCCGGCACGGGGAGCAGGGGGGCTGAGCGCGGCAGGAGAACCGTGGGGGGCATGGCCCCGATCGGGCGTCGGCATGGCATCGGCTCCGGGTCAGACGCAGTCGTCTCTCACCTACGGCGGGGCCCGGGCGTCCGGATGCAGGCCTTCGAGATCGACCGGGCCGATGCATCCGCGGCCGGGTCACGGCGCGTAGGTCGCATTGAACCTCATCCTGCACGGAGCCCACCCGATGCCCGCACCGCCGCCGACGCCGAGGCCTCCCCTGCCGCGCGCCCTCGCCGAACGGCTCGGCCGGCTTTTCGGTTGGTGGCTTTGCGAGCTCGAAGCGGCGTTCGGGGGGCTCCTGCCACGGGCGCGTCCCGTCGCGCTTGCCGCCGGGCCGGCCGGCGCCGACGGACTGCCGCGTCTCGTCTTTGCAGAGCCGCCGCCCGCCGCCGGCAGCCATGTGCGCCTCGTGCTGCCGGCTGGCGAGATCCTCGAGACGCCGCTCGATTTGCCGGCGGTCGCGATCCTGCGCCTCGACGCGATCCTCGGGCTCAAGGTGGCCGCGGAGTGGCCGTTGCCCGGAGAGCCGCCCGTTTGGCGGGCCGAGATGGCGCTTGCTCCGGGGCCGCGGCTCGTCGGCCGCCTCGCGATGGTGCGCCCGGAGCGCGCGGCCGAGGCGGCAGCGCTGGCCCGTGCGGCGCGGCTGAGGGGGGCGGGCCTCACGGGGACAGGGCTCACGGGGGCGGGGCCCACGGAGACGAGGCCCACGGAGAGGAGACCTACGGGGGCGGGGTTTGCACTCCCGGCCGGCACGCTGCACAGCCCAACGGCCCGCCCAGAGATCTGGCCAGAAATCAGCCCCGAGATCGTGCGAGACGG
>JBHJGX010000086.1:0-54401 GCA_050331395.1 Paracoccaceae bacterium | reverse complement strand
GGGCTGCGGCGTCTCGATGCGGGGCGTCTCGGCCGGGTGGATCCGCAGATCGTCAAAGGCCCCGGCCGAGCCGATATGGTCGATATGGGCATGGGTGAGCACGAGCGTCACCGGCCGGGTCAGTCGCGGGGCGAGGAAGGCCCGCAGGCACGCGATGCCCATCCCCGCATCGACAACGAGATCCCGGTCCCGCCCCGCCACATGAAAGACATTGGCGCGGAGAAGCCGGGAGACATGGGGCTCCCAAATCCGGGTGATGCCGGGGCCGACCGCTTCGGTCGCGAACCAGGAATGGGCAAGCGGCAGGGTCAAGGGGCGGCCTCCATTGGAGAGACCGAGCCTAGACCGCCCGTACGGCCCCGTCGAGACGTCCGATCGCGGCGAAGGCTCTGGACC
The DNA here is from genome assembly GCA_050331395.1 of Paracoccaceae bacterium. Lineage (GTDB taxonomy): Bacteria > Pseudomonadota > Alphaproteobacteria > Rhodobacterales > Rhodobacteraceae > Thermohalobaculum. The sequence goes on along the minus strand of JBHJGX010000086.1, from coordinate 54,005 downwards.
GTCGCCCGCGCTTCAGAAAGGATCGGCTGAGGACCAGAGAGAGAGGAGGCGGCGATGGAGAGGCTCACAGGTCAGGCGGAGTGGGTCGCGCGGGCGCGCGCCGTGATGCCGGCGGGCGGGTTTGGGAATTTCGATCCGGGGCTCGTGATCCGCGAGGGATCGGGCGCGCGGGTGCGGGACGAGGACGGGCGCGAGTATGTCGATTTCCTCACCGGGTCGGGACCGTTGGTCCTCGGCCACCGGCATCCGGAGGTGATCGAGGCGGTCGTCGAGCAACTCGGCCGCGGACAGACCTTCTATGCCAACAACGCGCAAGGTATCGCGCTTGCCGAGGAGATCGTCCGGGCCGTGCCTTGCGCGGAGCAGGTGCGCTTTGTCTCTGCCGGCGGCGAGGCGTTCATGTTCGCCGTCCGTGTCGCGCGCGCGGCGACGGGCCGGTCGAAGATCCTCAAATTCGAAGGCGGCTATCACGGCATGGCGCCCGAGGCGCAGATGAGCCTTGCGCCGAAGCGCCTGGTGAATTTCCCGAGCCCCGTGCCGGACAGCGCCGGCATTCCGGACGGCGTCGCCGCGGAGGTGCTGGTCGCGCCCTTCAACGATCCGGCCTTCCTCTCCTCGATCATGGCCGAGCGCGGGGCCGAGATCGCGGCGGTCGTGATGGAGCCCTTTCAGCGGATCATCCCGCCCGAGCCCGGGTTCCTCGAGACGGTGCGGGCCGAATGCGACAAGGCCGGCGCGCTCCTTCTCTTCGACGAAATCGTCACCGGGTTCCGGTTCGCCTATGGCGGCGCGCAAGAGTACTACGGCGTCGTGCCGGATATCTGCACGCTCGGTAAGATCCTGGGCGGCGGCTTTCCGCTCGCCGCCTTTGCCGGTCGGGCCGAGGTAATGGCGTGCCTCGACAAGGCGCTGACCGGCGAGGATCGCTGGCTCATGCATTCGGGCACGTTGTCGGGCAACCCGGTCGCGGCGGCGGCGGGGCTGAAGACGCTCGAGATCCTGCGGCGCGACGGGCAATATCCGAGGCTTCGCGCGAATGGCGAGGCGGTGATGCGGATGGCCGCAGAGGCGCTGGCGGCCGAGGGGGTGACGCATACGATCCTCGGCGACGCAACGCTCTTCGATGTGGTCCTCGCGCCCGGACCGATCCGCGACTATCGCGGGGTGATGCGCGCGGATGCGGCGGCGACCGAGGCCTTCAATGCGGCCCTCCGCGAGGCGGGCGTGCTGCGTCCACCTGGCAAGCTTTACATATCGCTTGCGCTCACGGAGGCCGATCTCGCCCTTACGGAGACCGCTCTGCGCCATGCCGCGCGGGCGGCGGCAGGCGTCTCGGCCCGGGCGCCGGCCGCCTGATCCGCGACGCTCGATCGTCGGGCCCCATCGGCATTGCGTCGGCGGGGTCTGGCGCGATCGCGCGGGCGGGGTCGCCGCCTGCGACCTGAGCGCGCGGGCGCTCTGGGATAAATTTGTCCGAAATCAAGGATCGATCCGTGGCTTTTCGCAAGAAAGGTCCGTCTAAACCGTTCTCGCGCCATGGAAACGCACGGGCGTCCATGGAAAATTTACAAATGCGGCAGGCAATTCCTTACAGGCTTCACAGGAAAACCCGGGTATTTCAGAAGGTTAAAAATTCGTTGACCGAACGCGAGGGGTTTGCTCTCGGTGGTTCCGCAAAGTGAGAAAAAGCCGCGACCGGCGATGTCGTGGCAAAGGAGGAGACCCGACAATGGATGGCGCCGACGCCCCCACCGTGACCCACTGTCCCGACACCGCCTGTCCCGTCACCGTCGTGCTGCTCGGCCCGCCGGGCGCCGGAAAGGGGACCCAGGCCCGCATGCTCGTGGAGCGGTTTGGCCTGGTCCAGCTCTCCACGGGCGATTTGCTGCGGGGCGCCGTCGCCGGCGGCACCGAGGCGGGATTGGCCGCCAAAGCGGTGATGGAAGCGGGCGGGCTCGTCTCGGACGAGATCGTGCTCGCGGTTCTCGCCGACCGGCTGGCGGAGGACGACACCGCGCGCGGCGTGATCCTCGACGGCGTGCCTCGGACCGAGGCCCAGGCCGAGGCGCTCGAAACGATGCTGGCCGCCCGCGGCTGCCGGGTCGACGCGGCGATCGCGCTCGACGTGGATGACGCGGCCATGGTCGACCGGATCTCGGGCCGGTTCACCTGCACGACCTGCGGCGAAGGCTATCACGACACCCACAAACGCCCGACGGTCGAGGGCGTCTGCGACGTCTGCGGCGGGATCGCCTTCAAGCGCCGGGCCGACGACAACGCCGAGACCGTGACCGCCCGGCTCGCGGCCTATCACGCCGAGACCGCACCGCTCGCCGCCCATTACGCGGCGGCCGGCGTTCTGGCCCGCGTCGATGCCATGCAGCCCATCGACGAGGTGCGCGACGCGCTCGACCGGATCGTCCGCGGGCTGCGGCGCTGAGCGCCCGCCCTTGCAACATCGGCTCGATCCGACCCCGCGTCCGACCCCCCAACACGGGCCGGACCGCAACAACAGAAAACACCACTAAAGGAGGAACCGTCCCATGGCGGACAGTGAGACGACCCGCGAAAGCGACAACGCATACTGGAAGGCGAATATCCGCCTCGTGACCATCTGCCTGGTGATTTGGGCGGTGGTCTCCTTCGGCCTCGGGATCTTGTTCCGGCCGCTTCTCTCCGGGATCTCGGTCGGCGGGACCGATCTCGGCTTTTGGTTCGCGCAACAAGGATCGATCTACGTCTTTCTGATCCTGATCTTCGTCTATGCGATCGCCATGAACCGGATCGACCGCGCCTACGGCGTCGAGGAGGAATGACCGATGGATCTGCAAACCCTCACCTATATCGTCGTCGGTGCGTCCTTCGCGCTTTACATCGGGATCGCGTTTTGGGCCCGCGCGGGCTCGACGGGCGAGTTCTATGCCGCGGGCCGGGGTATCCACCCGGTTGCGAACGGCATGGCGACGGCCGCCGACTGGATGTCCGCGGCCTCGTTCATCTCGATGGCGGGTCTCATCGCCTTTCGCGGCTATGACGCCTCGGTCTTCCTGATGGGCTGGACCGGCGGCTATGTGCTGCTAGCCATGCTGCTCGCGCCCTATTTGCGCAAATTCGGCAAATTCACCGTGCCCGAGTTCATTGGCGACCGGTTCTACTCGTCGACCGCGCGCATCGTCGCCGTGGTTTGTCTGATCGTCGCTTCGATCACCTATGTCATCGGGCAGATGACCGGCGTCGGCGTGGCCTTCTCGCGGTTCCTGAACGTGCCGGCCGATTACGGTCTGATCATCGGTGCCTTTATCGTGTTCCTTTATGCGGTGCAGGGCGGCATGAAGGGCATTACCTATACCAAAATCGCCCAGTACTGCGTGCTGATCCTGGCCTATACAATCCCGGCGCTCTTCATCTCGTTCCAGCTGACCGGGCAGGTCCTGCCGCAGATCGGCCTCTTCTCGACCCATGCCGAAACCGGCGTGCCGCTGCTCGAGCGCCTCGACACGGTGGTGCAAGACCTCGGCTTCACCCAGTACACCGCCCAAGACGGCGGCACCCTCAACATCCTGCTCTATACGCTCAGCCTCATGATCGGCACCGCCGGCCTGCCGCACGTGATCATCCGGTTCTTCACCGTGCCGAAGGTGGCGGACGCCCGTTGGTCGGCCGGCTGGGCGCTCGTTTTCATCGCGCTGCTCTACACGGTCGCCCCCGGCGTGGGCGCGATGGCGCGGATGAACATGATTGACACGATCTATCCGAACGGTCCGCAAGCCCAAGCGCTCGTCTATGACGAACGTCCGGACTGGTTCAACAACTGGGAGACAACGGGTCTTCTCAGCTTCGAGGACAAGAACGGGGACGGCCGGATCCAATACTACAACGACAGCGCGACGCCGGGCGACGGCAATCTGATCGATCCGTCTTGGGCCGGCAACGAGCTGACGGTGAACGCCGATATCATGGTGCTCGCCAACCCGGAGATTGCGCAGTTGCCGAACTGGGTGATTGCGCTTGTGGCGGCGGGCGGTCTGGCGGCGGCCTTGTCGACGGCGGCGGGGCTCTTGCTCGCGATCTCCTCGGCGATCAGTCACGATCTGCTGAAAAGCACGATCCTGCCGTCGATGTCCGAGAAATCCGAGTTGATGGCCGCCCGGGTCTCGATGGCGGTGGCGATCGTGGTCGCGACACTCTTGGGGCTCAATCCGCCGGGCTTTGCGGCGCAGACCGTGGCGCTTGCCTTCGGCCTGGCGGCGAGTTCGATCTTCCCGGCGCTCATGATGGGTATCTTCTCGACGCGCATCAACAATCTGGGTGCGATCTTCGGGATGTTGTCCGGGTTGCTGGTGACGGTGCTCTACATCTTCACCTTCAAGGGCTTCTTCTTCATCCCCGGGACCGAGCTCTTGGCCAATACGACCGACAACCATCTGCTCGGGATCTCGCCCGAGGCGTTCGGCGCGGTCGGGGCGCTGGTGAACTTCATCGTCGCCTATGCGGTCTCCTCGATGTCGGCCGAGCCGCCGGCGCAGATCCGGGCGCTTGTCGAGAGCATCCGGGTGCCGCGCGGTGCCGGTGCCGCCGTCGAGCACTGACCCAGCCATCGAGACAGGTTCGGGCCCTGCGGGGCCCGGCCTTTCCCCCAGCGGGCGCGGCCGAGCGGGCCGGGCCCTTTCGCGCGGACGCCCCGATGCTGAGCAATCCTGAAATCATCTCCCGCTTCCTCGCCGCGCATCACCCGTTTGCGGGGCTTTCCGAGGAGACCCGGAAACGCCTCGTCGGCGCGCTCCGGGTGCTCGAGTACCAGCCGGGCGAGACAGTCTATGGGATCGGCGACAGTCTGGACGGGCTCTATGCGATCGCAGGCGGCACGGTTGGGATCGTCGCGCCGACCGGCGAGGCGGTCTCCGAGCTTCACCCGGGCGAATGCTTCGGCGAACGCGGGCTCCTTCTCGACGGCCAGGCCCCGTTCCGGGCGGAGGCGCGCGGCGAGGCCACGCTCTATCTCCTGCCGGCCCATCTTTTTCAGGCCTTGATGCGCGACGAACCGGGATTTGCACTGTTTTTCGGCCGAAAGCCCGCGGCGGAGGCTGCACCCAAGCCTGCCGCCGGCGATCTCGCGACCCTCAAGGTGGCCGATTTCATGACCCCAGAGCCTTACCGGATCGCGCCCGACAGACCCGTGCGCGAGGCCGCGCAGATGCTTCGGGACAAGGGGGTCTCCTGCGTCCTCGTCGCCGAGGCGGACCGGCTCGTCGGTCTTCTCACCGCAAGCGACCTCTGCGGCCGGGTCCTCGCCGAAGGCATCGATGCCGAGACCCCGGTCGCCGATGTGATGACCCCGGAGCCGATCTCGCTCCCGCCCGATGCGATCGGGCTCGAGGCGATGACGACGATGGTCGAGCGCGGCATCGGGCATTTGCCGGTGGTCGAAGGCGCGCGGCTTGCCGGCATCCTCACGCGGACGGACATGCTGCTGCGGAGCTCGCTCTCCTCGCCGATCCTGATCAGCGAAATTGGCCGGCGAAGCTCCGTCCCGCAACTCGCCGCCGCCACGGCCAAATTGCCCGCCCTTCTTGCGCAGCTGGTGGGCTCGGGCCTCGCCCATCAGGTCGTCACCCGGCTGATGACGGATGTGACCGACGCCCTCACGCGCCGCTTGATCGGCATCGCAGAGGAACGCCTCGGACCGCCACCCGTCCCCTATCTCTGGGCGGTCTGCGGCAGCCAAGGCCGCCGCGAGCAAACCGGCGTCTCCGACCAGGACAATTGCCTGATCCTATCGGACGCGGCCGAGCCCGGCCACGACGCCTATTTCGCCGAGTTTGCAAAAATTGTGACCGACGGCCTCGATACCTGCGGCTTTTACTATTGCCCGGGCGACATGATGGCAACGAACCCGAAATGGCGCCAACCGGTCGCGACGTGGCGAAGCTATTTCCAGGGTTGGATCGCAAAACCCGATCCCATGGCCCAGATGCTTGCCTCGGTTATGTTCGATCTGCGGCCGATTGCCGGCGACGAGAGCCTTTTCGCCGGGCTTCAGGTCGAGACCTTGGCGGCCGCACGGCGGAACAGCATCTTCATTGCCCATATGGTTGCCAATTCGCTTAAGCATCAACCGCCGCTTGGGCTTTTCCGCGGCTTTGCGCTGATCCGCTCCGGCGAGCACAAGAACGCGCTCGATCTCAAGATGAACGGCGTGGTGCCGGTTGTGGATCTCGGACGGCTCTATGCGCTGATGGGCGGGCTTGCGCCGGTCAACACCCATCGCCGGATCCGCGCCGCGATCGAGGTGGGCGTGGTCAGTGTATCCGGAGGGCGCGATTTGCTTGACGCTTATGATCTGATCGCTGAAATGCGACTGAAGCATCAGGCCGAGCGGGTCCGAGCGGGCGCCCGGCCCGATAATTTCATGATGCCGGCCGCGCTTTCCGATCTGGAGCGGAACCACCTCCGCGACGCGTTTATCGTGGTCAAAACCATGCAATCCGCGGCCGCACAGGGCCGCCACGCCGTCGCGTGAGGGGATCCATGACACTTATTCTATTTGCCACCTTCGTCCTCGGGGCAGGCGCTGCCGGGATCGTTCTGCTGCTCGATCGCCTGACCGGTGGTTTGCCGATCTGGCTCGCGCCGGCGGCTGCCGGCATCGCCATGCTCGGCTTCACGCTTTGGAACGAATACACGTGGTTCGAACGAAGCCTCGAGGAATTGCCGGCTGAGGCGACGCTTGCCCAAACGGTGGAGTATTCGAGCACGCTTCAACCCTGGACGCTCGTGGCGCCGCGGATCACGCGCTTCGCCGCGGTGACAACGGGTCGTACGCTCCTCGGGGGCGAATTGCTGACCGGGTCGGTGATCCTGGTCGAGCGCTTCGTCGGCGTCCGAGAGGTGCCCGTCGTCTTCGATTGCGCTCGCGCCCGCCGCGCCCCGGTGAGCGACCGCGATCTCACCGTGCTCGAACGGGGCGCCCTGACCGCGGACCGCCGCCTCGATTGGACCGAGGCGGGCCCCGACGATCCGCTGATCGCGACCGCCTGCGAGGGCCAAAACACGAACTGAGGAGACGCCCATGCCCGCATCGATCCTGCTCGTCGACGACGAGCCGAACATCGCCTTCTCGCTCGAATATCTCATGAAGCGCGACGGCTATGAGGTGCGGACCGCCGCCGACGGCGAGGCCGCGCTCGCGCGGGTGCGCGAGAAAAAGCCCGATCTCGTGCTTCTCGATGTGATGATGCCGAAGCGCGACGGCTATGACGTATGCCAGACGCTTCGCGCGGATCCGGCGACCGCCGATGTCAAAATCGTTGTCTTGACCGCCAGGGGCGGCGCGCTCGACGGCGAAAAAGCGCTGGCTCTCGGGGCGGACGCCTTTTTCTCGAAGCCCTTCGGGGTCGAAGAGCTCTCGCTTCGGGTGCGTGAGCTCTTGGGTGAGAGGCCGGCGGATGCGTCCTGAGCGCTGGAGCCTCAGGCTTCGGATCTTCCTCTTTTTCGCTCTGATCGGGCTCTCAGGCGCGGCGATGATCACTGGCGGCATGGTCCTCGCCGCGAGCCGGATCGGTGCGGAGGCGGTCCCGCACCTGGTGCTCGCGGGCGGGGCGAGCGCGTTCGGTCTTCTGCTGGTGACGGCCTGGGTCTGGCAGCTCTTCGACGAGAACGTGGCGCGGCCGATCCAGCTCTTGACCGGCGAGCTCGATGCCAAGGCGCGGATGGCAAGCAAGGGCGGCGAAATCCCGACGGAGCCAGCCCGCTATCTGGGGGGGCTCGGACCCGCGGCGGCGCGCGTGGCCGACGCCCTCGGAGACGCCCGCGGCGACGCCGACGGCGCCGTCCGCGCGGCCATGGGCGAGGTGCTCGCCGAGAAGGCGCAGCTCGAGGCCGTGCTCCGAGATCTCCGCGAATGCGTGCTGATCTGCAATCTGAGCAACGAGATCTTGCTCTATAACAGCGAGGCCCAGCGGCTCCTGGGGGAGGCGAGCGATGTCGGCCTCGGCCGGTCGCTTTTCCGGCTGGTGACCGAGCAGCCGATCCGCCACGCGCTCGAACGTCTCCGGCTCCGGTTCCGCTCGGGCCGTTATCTGCGCCATCGCGATTATCTCAGTCTGGCGGTCGTCTGCGCGAGCCGGGACGGGCGGCGGATGCTGCAAGGCAGGCTCTCGCTGATCCTGTCCGAGGCGGGCGCGATCGACGGCTTCGTGCTCACGCTGCGCGATGCGACGACGCTGATCGCGGACCATGCGGCGCGGGACCATCTGCTTAAGGACATGCTCGAGGGCCTGCGCCGGCCGACCGCCAACCTGCGCGCGGCCGCCGAAATCGTCTCGGGCGCCGGCGAAATGCCGGCCGAGACCCGCGAGCGGTTCATCGGGCTGATGACCGAGGAGACCGAGACGCTCGCCCGGCGCATCGAGCGTTTGGCCGATGCTTATCAGGACCTCCGCGCGGGCGGCTGGACCATGAACGACGTCTCGGTCGAGGGGCTCGTCGCCTGCCTCTCGGATCGGATCGGTGCGGGCAGCGGTCCCGAGATCGTCCATGCCGGCCGCGAGGTCTGGATGAATTGCGACAGCTTTACGGTGGTCGAACTGCTCCTCCGCCTCGTCCGAGAAATCGCCACGGCGCCCGGTGTCGGCCGGATCGCGGTCGCAGCCGAGCCCTCGGGCGCGCATGTCTTCGTCGATCTGATCTGGCAGGGGCCGCCGCTCGGCGAAGCGCGAACCGAGGCGGTGCTCGACGAGGCCTTGGCCGACGGGCTCGCGGGGCTCACGGGACGCGACGTGTTGATCCACCACCGTACCGAGATTTGGTCCGACCGGCTGAGCGACGGGCGCGCACGTTTGCGTCTGCCGCTCCCGCCTGCGGTCGAGGACCATGACAGGGCGCCCGCAGGCGTGCTGCCGGCCCGGCCCGAGTTCTACGACTTCAGCTTGTTGACCCGCCGGGTGCCCGAGTACGTGGGCAAGACCCCGCTCCGGGAGGCGACCTTTGTGGTTTTCGACACCGAGACGACGGGGCTCTTCCCCTCGGCCGGCGACGAGATCGTGCAGATCGCGGGCGTGCGCATCGTGAACGGCCGGGTCATCCGCGGCGAGGTCTTCGACCGGCTGGTGGATCCCGGGCGGCGGATCCCGGCCGCCTCGACCCGGGTCCACGGGATCACCGACGAGATGGTGGCCGGCGCCCCCTCGGCCCGGGAGGTCCTGCCGGCATTCCACGACTTTTGCGCAGGCGACATCCTGGTCGCGCACAACGCGCCCTTCGACATGAAGTTCCTGCAGCTCAAGCAGGGCGTCGTCGGCTGCCGGTTCGACAATCCGGTGCTCGACACAGTGTTGTTGTCGGCGCATCTTTTCGGTGAAGGCGCGGACCACACCCTCGATGCGCTCGCGCACCGCTTCGGTGCGACGTTCCCTGAAGGCGCGCGGCACACGGCGATCGCCGACGCGCTCGTGACGGCAGAGGTCCTGGCGCAAATGGTGCCGGTGCTCGCGGCAGAAGGTGTCGAGACGGTGGAAGATGCGCTCGCCGTCTCGGCCGAAGCCGGGGCGCTCCGGCGCAAGCAGTCGGCCTATTGAGGGGGCGGCCGCCCATGCGGGGCGACCGCAGAGGAACGCGAACCTCGGATCAGTTACAGACGGGCGAGATCACTTGCTGGGGCATGTACTGCTGGTCCGTCGCGCAGAAATAGTCGTAGATCCCGTAGAGTCCGACGAATCCGTTCAGATATGCGACGTAGATTTCGCGACGGGCGATGCCGTTCGGTCCGGACTGAATCTCGCACCACTCCCACGAGAACTGGTTGAGCCTGTCCTCATAGAAGTGCGGCACCGGGCAGAACTGGGAGACCTGCTGGACTTGTGCGGTCGCCTCGACGGCGGAGAGCCCGGGCGGCAGCAGTTCAAAGTCTTCCGGCACCGGTGAGGTCAGCCGGCGCTCACGGGCCCGCATCTCGCCGGTCTCCGGATCGGTATAGCCTCCGAGGGTGTTCCAGACCTCGCGGAAGCCGATGCGGTCGCCTTGCGGGCCTTGGACGGTCGAGAAGGTCTGGCGCATCAGGATGGTATTCAGATCGGTGACCGGGATCCGCTCGCCATCGGCGGTCTCTCCGGTCCAGAAGATGTTCGGGTTCTGGGCGCCTTTGGTCACGTAGCAGATATACTCAAACAGCGTAAAGTTTATGTCGTTCCGGTTCTGAGGAACCAGGTCGCAGATCTTGTCCATCATTTGCGTCAACTCGGCGCCGGTCACCGCGTTGTTCGGGTTGTTGGCGCCGGTCGTCTCGCCATCGGCATAGCTGAGCACGCGCCGGTTGCCTTTGTCGTCGATGCCGAGCACGAGGGCGGCATCGATGTCGATCTGCGCGCCGTCGTCGAATTGGGTGGCGATGCGTTGGGCGAGTTGTGCGGGCGTCACGCTTTCGGCTGCGACGGCGGTTGCCGCGACCGAAGCCGCGGTTGCGATCAGGAGCGAAAGGGCGGGAATGCGCATGGGTATATCCTCCATCATGGCAATTGTTGCAGGAAACGGCCGGGTCCGGAGCGGGCACCTGGCCCAAAAACTGCCCTATATTGATACACTGAGCGGCGAGATTCGACCAGACAATTTCAGGGCCACAAAGCCCGTTTGCCGCTTGGTTCGCCATGGCCACCGACCGCACTGCGCCCCAATCGGGACGGTGGGATGACGGCCAGAGAGCTCGGCTGGGCGGATCGGCTCTTTGCCTGCAGCGTCGCCGTCGTCTCGATCGCTGAGACCGCCGAAGACGCCGTTACCGTCGGTGTTGCCCGGCTCGAGCCCGGCCTTCCGGAGCGGCTTGCCGCCGCGCTCGATCCCGGGCGCCGGCTCGTCCTTCGGGTCGAGGGCGAGATCGCCGTCGCTGCGAGCCGCCGGCGCCGCGAACGGCCAGCGCGCGGTGGGCTCAGCCTCGGTCCCGCAAGCGCGACGTTGCCGGGAACGCTCGGCGGCGCGCTGGCCGGGCCAAACGGGCGCTTCTCGCTCGGGCTCACCAACGCGCATGTGCTCGCGCCAGAGGGCGGGGCCGAGATCGGTGCTGCGGTCTATCAGCCGGCGCTTGCGGATCGGGGAGCAGCGCCGCCGCTCGGCCGGCTCGAGCGGATCCTGCGGCTTGATCCGGATCGGGTGCTCGTCGCCGACGCAGCGCTCATCGACAGCCCCGAGCTCTCGCGCGAGGTAATCGGCATCGGTCGGCCCCGCGCCGTCGGCGATGTGCGTCCGGGCGACCGGGTCCGGATCAGCGGTCGCTCGAGCGGGGTCTCGACGGGGATTGTCGTCGCGACAGGGGTCGAGCTCAGCGTGCGTCTCGGCGACCGGCGCCTGCGGATGACCGATCAGCTGCAATACGTGATGCCGACCGATGGGGGCGACTCGGGCGCGCTCCTCTTCCGCGACGACCGCCCCGAGGTCGTGGGGCTGCACATGGCGGCCTCGCGCCATTTCGCTTACGGCAATCGGATCGCCCGCGTGCTCGACGCGCTGAGCGGGGGGCCGGGCCTCGACGGTGGCCGAGGTCCTGTCAGGATCGTCTAGAACCGGAACGCGGCCCGTAACGTCACGGTCAGCCCCCGCGCGAACCGCGGACTGTCCTCGATGTCGAGGCGCAACCGGCGGTCCTCGAAGCCGATGTCGCGGTCGAGAAGGTTCTGCCCCTCGAGCGTGACGATCCCGCGCCCGGTCCCCAGACGATAGCCGATGCCGGCATTCAGCATGAGAAAGCTGTCCTCGCCCACTTCGGCGCCGTCCTCGAACCGGTGCCAGACCGGCTCCAGTGTGACCGAGCCGAAGAGCCCCGACCGATCGAAATAGGACAGCGTCGCCGGCACGCGCGTCAGCCGGAAGTCGTCGAGATCGCTCGAGAGGTCAGAGGAGGCGCGCTCATGGGCGAAGCCGAGCCGGAACGCCCAGCGCGTGCCGAAGGTCTTGTGGGCGAACGCGGAAAAAAGCATGTCCTCGGTTTCGGGTGCCTCCCCGGCACCGACGGGATTGTCCCACCGCCGGAACCGGCCCTCGGCGCCGATCCGCAGATCCGGGCGGAGCCGCGCATCGATGCCAAGCGCCGCCTGATCGATCACCGCGCCGTTCGTCACGTCGATCACCTGCGAGAAGCCGGCGAGCGATGTGGGCTCGAGAAGCTGCTCGGTCGCCAGGTTCGGCCGGAGCGCCCGGGAGAGCGCGCCCCGCAGCGTGACCCGGTCGCTGAGCGCATAGCGCAGACCGAGTTTCGGTGAGACGCGGTCGCGCCGGCCGACCCCGCCGGGCTCGCTGTCATCGAAGTTCGCGTAAGAAAGGCCCAGGGTCAGATCGAGCTCGGGCAGGGGGGTGACGGTCGCATAGCCGTAAAAGGCGAACTGCTCGATCCGCCGCTCCGCCGGCGGGGGTGGAGGCAATAGGAGCAGTCGATCGTCGACGACCGGAAAGATCGAGCTCAGCACTTGGTCGGTCGTCGTGTAACTGCCGCCGAAGAGCAGCGTCAGCTTTCGATACCGAGCGATCGCCTGGATCTGGATGTCGTCGAATTCGTCCCGGCTCGCCGTGCCGAAGGCAGCCCCCGCCTCGGCGGACAGATCGGAGGTGCGGAGCATCCCCGTCGATCCAAGACCGAGCAGCGTGACCCGCGGCGAGACCTGGTAGCGCAGGCCGAGCCGGTAGATATCGCGCTCGAGTTCGAGCTCCCGGTTCGGATCGAAATCGTCGAGATCGAAGCGCTGTTCCCGGTCGCCGGCCGTGCTGTCCCGGCTGCGGACCTCGCCGTAGAGCGTCAGTTCCGGCGTGACGGCGAGCCGGGCCTGGCCGGCGAAGACCTCGTTCTCGAGCTCGTCATTGTCCCGGAACCCCTCGGTGCGCGTGTAGAGCTGGCCGAAGGACACCGAGAGGCCATTGTACAGGAGGCTCACCGACGCCTCGTCGCCGAAGGTCGCGTCGGTCCCGGCCGTCCCTGCGAGATCGACCCGGAGCCCGTAGCTGTCGAAGGCAGGGGCGAATTCGGCAAAGGTGATCCGGGTCGGCCCTTCGCTCTCGAGGAGGCCAAGATCGGTCTCGACCGTGCGCAGCTGAAACGCCGTCTTCGAGGGCGGGCTGAGGAGATCGGCCCGCAACCGGGCGCTCGAGGCGGCGATCCCGGCGGTGCGATCGCCGCGGAAGGCGTCGGCAAGGAGGGCCTGTGCTTCTGGGTTCGACGGATCGGCGGCTGCGGCGCGGGCGGCTGCGGCGCGTTCGAGCTGGTCGAGCTCCAGGAGGCCGAAGACCCGGCCGAGGGCGGCGCTCCGGACTGCCCGGTCTTCGCCAAGGCCTTCAGACGCGCGGATGACTGCCCGGCTGCCGCCGACCGCCTCGGCGCGTTCGATCTCGCGGAGCGCCTCGATGGGGCGGTTTTCCTCGAAGAGACGGGTTGCGCGAAGGAGATAGGCGGTCGGATCGTCCGGGTCCGCTTCGGTGGCGAGGTCGTATTGCGCAAGCGCCTTCTCGCCCCGGCCCTCGGCGCGGTAGGCGCGGCCGAGCCAGGTGCGCAGGCTCGCGCGGCGGGGATCGCGGGCGACGGCAGTCTCGATCCGGGCTCGGCCCTCGGCCAGATCGCCCCGGCGGATGCGCACGAGACCGAGACCGAGATGGACGAGCGGGTCGCGGCTTTCGAGTGCGAGCGCGCGCCCAAGCGCGGTGTCGGCCGCATCGAGCCGGTCGGCGGAGAGCGCGGCGAAACCGGCGATCGTTCGGGCGAGGGCGGTTTCGCCGCGCGCGAGGGAGCGGGCGACGGCTTCTTCGGCTCCGCGCCGGTCGCCGAGGAGAAGTGCGAGCTCGGCCAGGCGGGCGAGGGCATAAGCGTCCTCGGGGGCGCGGTCGGTCGCGGTGCGCGCGGCGTCAAAGGCGGCGTCAAGCCGGCCGCGGGCCTGTTCCGCGTAACTGAGCGCAAGATAGGGAGCGGGATCGGTGGCATCGGCGGCGCGGGCGCGCATGGCCCGCTCAAGGCCCGCCGCGCGGTCGTTGCGAAAGACCGCGGCCACCGAGAGGAGCGACAGAGCAGCCGCACGGTCGGCGCGTCCCTCTGGCAGAGGATCGAGGAGGGCCTCTGCCCCGTCCGGATCGCCTGCGGAAAGCCGCTCTGCCGCCGCGGAGACGCGCGGATCTTCCGCCCGCGAGGCGAGCAGGACCGGAGGGTAGTAAACCGACCAATCCGTCGCGCCGGCCGGATCCAAAAGAAGCGGCTGAAAGGCCGGCGGGACCGTCTTGGGCGCGGCCGGGCGAAGCGCCACGTCGCGGGCTGCGAAACTCGCCATCCCGGCCGAGAGCACGAGCCGCGCGCCGTCCCGCCCGGTGGCCGTCACGACGCCCTCGCGCACGAGGACAAGCGATGCGCCGTCCGGGCCCTCGACCGCGAGCAGCGCTTCGGTGCCGTTGATGCCCGCGTCCTGATGCGGCAGCCGCACGACAAAGGCCCCGCGGACCGAGCTTAAGAACCGCAGCAGACCGCCGAGGAGGCTCACATCGGGCGCGGCCTCGGGCGGGTGGATGAGCACTTCGCTGTCGTTCGGTGTGCCGACGGTGGTCTCGAGCCCGGTCAAGCGGATCTCGACCGCGCCGAACGGACCCGTGCGCACCCGATCCCCCGGACAGAGCGCATCGCCAAGCGAAAGGGCGTGGCGCCCTCCCTCGACATCCGTCGCCGTCACCGTCCCGCCGATCGCCACCACCTCGCCGCGAAAGGCGTGTCCGTCCGGGCACATTTCGCGGGCCGCCGCCGCGTCGGCGACCGCGCCCATGGCAAGCCCGGCAGCGACGCACCGCGCCCCTGCGGTCCGCGCCCCGAGCCTCTCGCGATCCCTCAGCGTCCACATTGCCGTGCGGTTCCTTTTTGACTGCACGGTAAGCGGAACCGCGGCTGCGATCAACGGACGGACCTCACAGCCTGCAAAGACCAGGGCCGCGCCGATCGACAGAAAGCCGATAAATCACCGACGCGCCCGAACGCCCGCGCAGCAGCACCTGGCCGTAGGGAGCGATCGCGGGTTCCGAGAGCTTCGCCCGTGCCACGGTTTCCTGATCGACGAAGGCGACGATGCGCGGCGGTGGTCCGCCCGGGGTCACGCCTTTGCCGAGTTCCTGAAGCCGGGCGGCGGTGTAGACGGCGTTGCCGACGGCCGAGATCGACAGGCGGGGACCGAAGCGGATCGCTCCTACCATGGTCGGCCCGGTCGCGATGCCGATCCGAAGGCGGATCTCTTCGAGGCCCGTCTCGCCGTCCGGGTGGCACAGCCCGGTTCCGACCTCGACCGCCGCGCGGCAGGCGGCCGCCGCATGATCTGCCCCAAGCGCGCGCTCGGAGAACAGCGCGATCATCCCGTCGCCCCGGTTCTCGTAGGTGCTGCCGCCCGTGGCCCGCACGGCCCCGCCGACCAGCGCATAGTATCGGTTGAGGAGATCGGCGAAGCCGTCGGCGCCGATCCGCTCGAGGATTTCGGTCGAGCTCGCGATGTCGACGAACATCACGGTGGTCATGCCGGTGCCGGGTCCGCCGCCGCCTTCGAGGACATCGCCGACGACCTCTTCGGGCAAGAGCGCGCGCGCCAACCGTTCGACGAGCCGGAGCCGGCCGCTGATCCAGAAAAGCGCAGCGCCCGGCAGACAGACCAGGATCGGCCAAGCGAGCGGCATCCAGATGCCTGAGGTGAAGAGGAGCGCGCTCACGCCCGTCCAGACGAGGCCGAGCCCCCCGAGCGCCGCCAACGCCCAGGCGCTCGGGATCGCGAGGACGACGAGAACGGCTGCGCCGGCGAAGGCGAATGACACGGCCGCGCGGGTTCCGGCCTCGAGCGGCGAGAGCCGGTCGCCATGGAGCAAATTGAGATAGGCGGTCGCCGCGAGCTCGACGCCGAAGATCGTCTCGCCCTCGATGGGCACGAGGAACGCGTCGCGGGCGTTGCTTGTCCGGTGTTCGGAAGTGCCGACGAAGACGACACGGCCCGATAGCCCCCCGGTGCCTCTGCCTCCCGGCTCGAAAACGGCCCGGAGGTTCCGCGTGGGCACGCTGAGGGCGGGTCCGTAGAAGCGGATCGGCTCGCGGTCCGAGAGGCGGGGCGTCCGGCCGGTTATCTGGCGATGGACCTCGACGGGCAGGGCGGGGAGATCGGGGAAGTCCTCGAAACGCGAGAGATAGCGGATCGTCCGTTCGCCGGGCGCACTCTCCACATGGAAGCCGACCGTACCGAGGGCGGCGTCGCGGAGGAGCGCGGCCGGGCGGCGCCGGAGCGTCGCGGCCGGGGCCTTGTCGGCGCCGGTCCGGATGGCCACCCGTTCGAGCAGGAGCACCCGCCCCGCGGTCCGGATCGCCTGGGCGAAGATCGCGTCCTCTGGCCGGGAGATCGAGAAGTTGATGTCGATCACGATCAGCCGGGCGCCGGCCCGGTCGAGCGCGGAGATCAGACAGGCATAGACCTCGCGGGGCACCTCTTCGATCCCGCGGGTGTGGGCGAGCGCGGTCTTGGCGGCGGGGCTGAGGCAGGCATCGAGACCGGGCGCGGCGGTGGAGAGTTGGCGGCTCATCCGCTGCAACCAGGCGACCGAGGCATCGTCGATGGCAACGATGGCGGCGCCGGGCGGCACGGGCTCGTGCCCGCGGAGCGTATAGTGCCAGGAGAGCCCGACGGAGCGTTCGAGCCGCTCGACCGCGGGCAGCGCAGCGGCAAGCCCGAGCCCGCCCGCCAAAGCGGCGCCGGCCAGCCCGAGGGCCGAGGTCATCCGCCGTCCGAGGGTCCGATCGGGCCACATCACGATCTCCCCCTCCTCCCTCAATGAGGAAATCAAGAGAGGCCGCGGACGGCAAGCGCAAAGACGGGCCGCGCGGCCTTTACGCGGTTGCGAAGGGAGCGACGGGCGCGATCGGCGGGCACTCGGCCTCGATCGCCCGGCCTGCCTCGACAAGCAGGTCCTCGCGGAACCGCCCGGCGATCAGGTGCACGCCCATCGGCTTGCCCGGCGTGCCGGTCGCGACCGTAAGCCCCGGCAGCCCGAGGACCGGCAAACCGACCTGGGTCGCTTGCGCCGCATAGATCCGGTCGAATGCGGCCTCGCTCTCGAGATCGGAGTGATCCGCAAAGGGCCGCTCGGCCGAGACCGGACAGAGCAGCAGCGGCCAGTCGGCGAGGAACCGGTACCAGGCGCGGGTGATCGCCACCCGGGCCCGGAGCGCCTCGAACGGGTCATGCTCGCCGGCGATCCGCATGAGATTGAGCGCGACGAACGCCGCGTCCGGGTCAGCTTCGCGGTCGAGCTTGGGCAGGCCTGCCGTGCGGAAATCGGCCATCCAGAGGGCCATGTTGATCCGAGCGGCCTCGGCAAAGGAGGGGGGGTCGCGCTCCTCGACGGTCCAGCCCCGAGCCTCGAGGCTCCGCGCGGCCGCCCGGAGCGCATCGGCGACGGCCGGATCGGTCGCCATGCCCTCGGGTGCGAGCGCGAGCGCACAGCGCTTCGCCACAGGCGGCAGCGCCGTCGGCGTCGGAGCCCACCAGATATCGCGGGGGTCCTCGGCCTCCATGGCCCGGAGCGCGAGCGCGATATCCTCGATCCGGCGCGCCAGCGGCCCGGAGACCGCGGTGATCTGCGCGCCCATGGTGCGGTCCGGCCCGGACAGGTTCGCCTGCGCCACGCGCCCGAGCGAGGGCCGGAGCCCATGGACGCCGCAGGCATAGGCGGGATAGCGGATCGAGCCCGCGATATCGGTCCCGTGGGCGACGGCGCCGATGCCGGCTGCCACCGCCGCGCCCGCGCCGCCCGAGGATCCCCCCGGCGTCAGCCCCGCATCGTGGGGGTTCCGGGTCGCCCCGTGGAGCCCGTTCCGGGTGAACCAGCGGATCGAGAAGGCAGGCGTGTTCGTCCGCCCGAGGATCACCGCACCCGCGCGGCGGAGGGCGCGAACCGGCGGGCTGTCTTCCGCCGCGATCAGATCCGCCTGCAGCTTCAGCCCGTTGGTCGTCGCCCGGCCGGCCATGTCGACATTGATCTTGACGGTCGCCGGCACGCCGGCAAGCGGCCCCGGATCCTCTCCGCGGGCAACCTGGGCATCGACCGCATCGGCGGCCGCGAGCGCCTCGTCGGCCATCGGATCGACGACGGCGTTGATCGCGGGGTTCACCGTCTCCATCCGCTCGAGCGCGGCGGTCGCGACTTCGCGGGCCGAGACCGACCGGCTGCGGACCAGTTCGGCGAGCGCGCTGGCGGGCAAAAGGGCGAGATCGCTCATGCCTCTGCGGTCTCGTCCCAGCCGGCGACCGCCTTGACTTCGAGAAAGTCCTCGAGGCCCCAGCGCCCGCCCTCGCGGCCGTTTCCGGACTGTTTCATACCGCCGAACGGGCTGCCCGAGGCCCGGCCCGCCCCGTTCATCACCACCATGCCCGAGCGCACCAGCCGCGCGATCCGTTGTGCGCGTGCCTGGTCGCCGGATTGCACATAGTTTGTCAGCCCGTAGTTGGTGTCGTTCGCGAGGCGGACCGCGTCGGCTTCGTCCTCGAACGGCATCATCGCGAGCACGGGTCCGAAGATCTCCTCGCGCCCGATGGTCATCTCGTGGGTCACGTCGGCAAAGACGGTGGGCCGCACGAAATAGCCGCGGTTGAAGCCTTCGGCCCGGCCGGTGCCGCCGGCGACGAGGCGGGCGCCCTCGTCGATCCCCGCCTGGATCAGGCGCTGGACCTTGTCGAAGGCATCCCGGGAGACGAGCGGCCCGATATGCCCCCCGGTCTCCGAGGGCTCGCCCACGCGCTGGCCGCGGGCGGTCTCGGCGGCGATCTCGACGGCGTCCTCATAGACCGAGCGCTCGACGAGCATCCGGGTCGGCGCGTTGCAGGACTGGCCGGTGTTGTTGAAGCAGTGGATCGCGCCGCGTTTGACCGATGTCCGGATGTCGCTGTCGGCGAAGACGATGTTCGCGCCCTTGCCGCCGAGTTCGAGGGTCACGCGCTTGATCGTGTCGGCTGCCGCTTTCGACACGGCGATCCCGGCCCGGGCCGAGCCGGTGAGCGACATCATATGGATATCCGGATGGGCGGACATTGCGGCCCCCACGCCAGGCCCGTCGCCGTTCACGAGGTTGAAGACGCCCGCCGGCACGCCCGCCTCGTCGAGGATCTCGGCGAACAGCATCGAGGAAAGCGGCGCGAGTTCCGAGGGTTTGAGCACGCAGGTGCAGCCCGCCGCGATCGCCGGGATCACCTTGAGCGTGACCTGGTTCATCGGCCAGTTCCAGGGCGTGATGAGCCCGCAGACGCCGACCGGCTCGTGAATGATCCATTCCGAGCGCGCATCGTCCCGCAGCGGGTGCTCGAAAGTGAAGTCCTCGAGCACGCGGATGAAGGATTTGATATGGCCGAGCCCGGCGCTCGCCTGGGCCCGTTTGGCGAGCATGATCGGCGCGCCCATTTCCGAGGAGATCGCCTCGGCCATCTCGCCGATCCGCCGCTCATAGACCTCCGCGATCCGGCCGAGGAGGGCGAGCCGGTCGGCCTTGCTGCTCCGGCCCCACGTCTCGAAGGCGCGCGCGGCGGCAGCGACGGCCCGGTCCACATCCGCAGGGCTCCCGAGCGAGATTTCTGCGACCGCCTCTTCGGTCGCCGGATTGATCACATCGAGCCGGGCGCCGGTCTCGGGCGCCACCCAGGCGCCGTCGATGTAGAACTTGGTGGTGTCGGCCATGGCGGTCTCTCTTTCGGATCGGATTGTCGGTGATCGGGGCGAGCGTGGGGTGCAGCCGTCTTTGTCGACGCGGCGAGCTCACGCGACCCTTTCACAGGGCGCGAGGTCCGTCCAGCCGGGGCCGGGCCGTGTCCGAGATGGCAGGCAGCGCCGCCGCGGGCAATGGCGCCCGCGCGCTCGGACCGTGCCCTGCCTTGACGCTCTGAGCGGGGCGCCGATAGTGGCAACGGCAGGCGATGTGCTCGGGAGGCAAAGATGCACGATTTTTACTCGGACACCCAGACAAGACCCTCCCGCGCCATGCGCGAAGCCTGCCTCGATGCGCCCGTCGGCGACGAGCAGGGCGGCCACGATCCGACGACCCGCGCGCTCGAAGAGCGAGCGGCCGCGCTTCTCGGCAAGGAAGACGCGGTCTTCCTGCCGTCGGGGACGATGGCGAACCAGATCGCGCTCATGGTCCACTGCCGGCCGGGCGATCAGGTGATCTGCGAGCGGCAGGCGCATCTCATCTTTGCCGAGGGCGGTGGGCCGGCGGCCAATGCGGGCGTGATCCTCCACCCGGTCGAGCCGGTGCACGGGATCTTCACCCCGGAACAGGTCGCCGAAGCGATCAACCCGCCGTCGCGCTACGCGCCCCGCTCGCGGCTCCTGTCCATCGAGCAGACCGCCAATCTGGCCGGCGGCGCGGTCTGGCCGGTCGCGACCCTCGACGCGGTCTGCGAGGTCGCCCATGCCCACGGTCTGGCGACGCATATGGACGGGGCCCGCCTGTTGAACGCAGCAGTGGCGAGCGGGCTGCCCGCGCGCGATCATGCGGCCGGGTTCGACAGCGTGTGGCTCGATCTCTCCAAGGGGCTCGGCTGTCCGGTCGGCGCGGTCCTCGCCGGCAGCCGGGAGTTCATTCACGAGGCCTGGCAGCACAAGCAGCGCCTCGGCGGAGCCATGCGCCAGTCGGGGATCCTGGCGGCAATGGGGCTTTACGCGCTCGAGCACAACATCGACCGCTTGGCCGAGGACCACGCGCTTGCCCGCGAGATCGGCCAGCGCCTCTCGCAGATGCCGGCGGTGGCGGGGCTCTCGCCTGTGGAGAGCAATATCGTGATCCTCGATCTCGCCGAAGCGGCGGGGCCCGCGCCCAAAGTGGCGGAGCGCCTGGCCGAGCGAGACGTCCGGGTCAGCGTGATGGGCAAACGCATCCGCGTGGTGACCCATATGGATGTGGGCCGCCAGGACGCGGAGGCGCTCTACGGCGCCTTCGACGCGCTCGTCTGATGGCAGACCGCGCTCAGCCGAGGAGCGGCGCGGCCTCCCTCGGCGGCAGGGTGGCCCCATGAGCGGCGTTGCGCTCGTGACCGGGGCGAGCCGCGGGGTCGGGCGCGCGACTGCCCGAGCCCTGGCCGAGGCGGGCTTTCGGACAATTCTCGCTGCCCGCGACGCCGAGCGCCTCGCCGCCACGGTTGCCGAATGCGGACCTGGCGCGCGGGCCGAAACCGCAGATGTCGCAGACCCGGACGCGGTCGACACGCTCTTCGCTGGGATTGAGGCCCGCGAAGGGCGCCTCGACATCGTCTTCAACAATGCGGGCGTCTTCCTGCCCGCCGCGGCCGTGGGCGACGTCACCTTCGAGGACTGGCGGCGCGTGCTCTCGGTCAATCTCGACGGCGCCTTTCTCGTCGCCCGGGCGGCCTTCCGAATGATGCGCGATCAAGACCCGCGCGGGGGCCGGATCATCAACAACGGTTCGATCTCCGCGCATGTGCCGCGTCCGGGATCGGTCGCCTACACCGCCTCGAAGCACGCGATCACCGGGCTCACCCGCGCGATCGCCCTCGACGGTCGGGCGATCGGCATCGCCTGCGGCCAGATCGATATCGGCAACGCAGCCTCGGACATGACCGCCCGGATGCCCGAGGGCGTGCCCCAACCGGATGGGCGGATCGCTGCCGAGCCGGTGATCGACGCCCAGCACGTGGCGCGGGCCGTCGTCGAGATGGCACGATTGCCCCTCGATGTGTCCGTACCCTTCATGACCGTGATGGCGACCGGCATGCCATATATCGGCCGAGGGTGATCCGCGGTATCCGGAAAAGAAACGGACCCCCCGTCGAGAGCGCTTGACCCGAACTTGCCTCCGAGACACAACCTAGAGAGGTCATGGCAACGGGGGTCGCCATCGGAACAATTGTTCCCGACACACAACTCGGCGGATCGACGGTCATAACGGGGGCCGAAGGGAGGCAGATCCGTATTTGTCGAGTGCTTTGCATCTTCTTCATGATGGGCGTCCACGTTTACCCGGGCGCCGGACAACCCTCATACGTGATGACTGGACCAGCGGCGGAGCTCGGGCTCGTCTGGGTGGACTTCCTCGGCCGGATCAGCGTCGCCGCGCTCAGCTTCATCAGCGGCTACCTGCTCGTCGCCACGCGGACGCGCGAGGAGACGGTCGGACGCTATGCCGGACGGAGGTTCCGGACGGTCTATGTCCCAATGCTGGTCTGGAACGCGGTTTTCGTCGTGATCCTGGTCGCCGATGTCTGGCTGCGCGGGACGGAGCGGCCTTTCGTTGCCAACATGGCGGAAGGTGACCCGACCCTCTGGGCCGCGCGGCTTCTAGGCGTGACGGGGCACACGGCGAATTTTTCGCTCTTCTTCATCCGCGACCTCTTCGTTGCGAGCTTGCTCGCGCTGGTGCTCTTGCCGGCAATCCGGATTGCCCCGGCGATCGTTATCCTCGTTGCCGTGCTCGGCACGCTCGCCGACGCGTTCGAGCCGGTCGTCTTCCGCGCGCCGATCCTGCTCTTCGTGCTCCTTGGTGCCGCAGCGGCGGCCGGGGGGCTCCGCCTCGAGGTGCTGAGCCGGCCGCGGGTCGCGCTGCCAGCCGTTCTCGGATGCGTCGTGGTGCTGCTGCTGCTGCCGGAGCTCGGGCTCGGCGAGGTCCTGACGGCCCGCGCCGACGACTGCCTCAGGCGGGTGCTGCTTAGCTTTCTGATCCTGATGGCGACCGCGGCCATGGTGACGGGCCCGCTCTATCGGCCGCTTGCCGCGGTCGAGCGGGATATCTTCCTCGTCTACCTGATGCACTTACCCTTCATGGGGCTTCTGTGGGCCGTCTGGACCGAGATTGGCCTGACCGCCATCGGTTCCGAGTATCTAATCTTCTTCGTCGGCGCGCATTTCGCCGCGATCGCTGCCGGTCTCGCGCTCGGCAGGCTCCTCGACCGGGGGCCGGTCTGGCTCCAGACGCTCCTCCGCGGAAAAGTCAGCCGAGCCGCAAGAGACGCCCGACCACGGTCAGCGCATCCATGAGGATGCCCCGGTCGACGAGCGCATTCAGGTTGTTCACGTTCCAGAAGAGCGCATAGGGCACGATCATCGCCCAGACCGGCACCGCGGGCGCGGGTGGCGGCCCGGCGGCGTGCCCGGTCTCGCGATGCCGGGCGGCGAGGGCGAAGACGAGGACGGCCGAGGCGGCCGCATGGACATAGATGAACCGCCCCCAGTTGATCGCGAGCACGAAGACGACCACCGAGGCGAGGACCGCCACGCCAACCGCGAGGCCGAGGGCGATCCATTCGCGCCGCGGCACGGCGAGCCGCCGAGCGAGATCGGCAAGCGCGAGCGGATAGGCCGCGCCAATGAGCGCGATGACCGGAAAGAGGTCGCGGAGAAGCCCGGCCGAGTTACGCTCGCGATAGGCGACGGCCTCCTCGACGCTCTGGCCGATCCAGCCGATCGCAGAGGTCGTCTCGCAAAGCTCGAGCGAGCGTGACGGCGGCAGGGCCTCGCGGATCGCCGCACAAAGAACGGGAACATCCTCCGGCCCGCCTTTGTGGAGCGCGACTGCGATGGCGGCGGCGCCCGAGAGCGACAAGACGCCCGCGGTCCAAGCCAGCCGCGCCCGGGTAATCGTCAGCAGCATCCCGAAGAAGAGCAAATAGGGGATGTAGAAAACCGTCGCCTCGTGGGTCAGCACCAAGAGCGGCATGACAAGGAGCGCCGCGACGAGCGCTCGAAACTGCCCGCGTTCCGTGCGGAGCGAGAGAAATACTGCGGCCAGAAGGGCGAGGAGCGCGAGAAACAGCACCTCTTTCCGGAACCCGGCCTTGCGATCGGCGATCTGAAAAAGAAAGACCGCCGGCGAGAAGATGAGGAGCGCATAGGGCCAGAGCGTGTCGATCCGTCGAACGACCGAAAGGCTTGCGAGGATAAAGACCGCGTAAGCCGAAAGCATTAGCCCGAGTGCGCCGATCCGCACGTCGATCCCGGCGGTTTCGTCGAGCCAGAAGATCAGGCTGCCCGGCAGGCCGCGGCGGATGAACTCCGGCTCGTACTGGATCAGCCAGTCGAACAGCCGCCATTCGTCCTGTTTCAGATAGACCGCGTCGTAGCCGAGCGCCGCCGTCGCTGCGAGCACGGCACAAAGGAACCCCGTTACCAAAAGCCGCATCGCCCGTCTCCCCCTCGATGACCCAGGGCGCAACCCTATCGACCGGCCGGCATGGTTTCCAGCCCGTGCTGCGCTGCACAGTCGGACAGCAAGCGCCCACGGCGTGATCAAGCCGCTGCCAAGAAACCGAGCAGGTCCCGGCAACTCGCGCTTGATTTCGGCATCGGCCAGTGGTGCCATGCGCGAGGCGTCGGCGGTCCAGCGGTCGACCCGCGCGCGCCCCGGCCGAGGGCGCCGTTCAACAGGGAAAGGCAGAGACATGATGCTTGATACTCGGATTCTGGCGGCAGCGGCGGTCGGCTTCGGCCTCCTCACCGGCGCAGCGACCGGCGCTGCGGCGCAAACCGCCGGCGGCACGATGGTGATGGTGACCCAGCCCGAGCCGCCGAACCTCGCTCCTTATCTCTCGACCTCGGGCCCGATCGGGCAGGTTGCGAGCAAGGTGTATGAGGGGCTCGTGACGCTCGGACCCGATTTCGAGATCCAGCCGGGCCTTGCGAAATCCTGGGAGGTTAGCGAGGACGGTCTGACGATCACCTTCCAGCTTCAGGAAGGCGTGACCTGGCACGACGGCGAACCCTTCACCTCGGCCGACGTCCAGTATGGCATCATGGAGGTGCTGCGCGAGGTGCACCCCCGCGGCGGCGCGACGCTGCAGGTGATCGAGGCCGTCGAGACGCCGGACGATCTGACTGCGATCCTCAAGCTGTCCGAGCCCGCGCCCTATCTGATGGTGGCGTTGAACGGCTACGAGAGCCCGATCGTTGCCAAGCATCTTTTCGAGGGCACCGACGCGCGCAACCACCCGAGCGCAAACAGCCCGATCGGCACCGGTCCTTTCACCTTTGTCGAATGGCAGAAGGGCCAGTATGTCCGCCTCGACAAGAACGAAGACTATTGGCAGGACGGCAAGCCCTATCTCGACCGTGTCGTCGTTCGCTTCATCGCCGATGCCGCGACCCGCACCGCTGCGATGGAGAACGGCGAGATCCATTATGGCGCATTCGGGGCGATCCCGAACATCGACGTCCCGCGGCTCGCCGATATGGACCATATCGAGGTGACGACCGAGGGTTACGAGTACTTCGCCCCAATCATGCAGCTCCAGTTCAATACGGAAAAGGAGCCCTATGACGACAAGCGGGTGCGCCAAGCCATCGCCTATGCGGTCGACCGGAACTTCGTGATCGAGAACATCTGGTTCGGGTTCGGCAAGGAAGCGACGGGGCCGATCTCGTCCAACTTCGAGCCAACGGGGCTCTATACGGACGATGTGAAGGACTACACCGTCGAGGATCGGATCGCGCTGGCGAACCAACTGCTCGACGAAGCCGGCTATGAGCGGGACGAGAACGGCGTGCGCTTTACGATGGTCCATGACCTTACGCCTTACGGCGAGGAGTGGCGGCGCTTCGGCGAGTACGTGAAGCAGGCGCTCGGGGAAATCGGCATCGAAGTCGAACTTCGGTACGAGGACGTCGCGACTTGGCTCAAGCGGATCTATGGCGACTACGACTATGAGATGTCGTCGAACTGGCTCTATGGCCTGCCGGATCCCGTGCTCGGCGTACATCGTCAGTACCATTCCGAGCAGATCCGTCCGGGAACGGTGTTTGTAAACGGCACGAAATGGTCGAGCGAAGAGACCGACGCGCTGATGAACGCGGCCGCCATCGAGAACGACACCGCGAAGCGTGCCGAGATCTATTCCGAATTCCAGAAGATTATCGTCGAGGAATCGCCGATTGTCTTTATGCACGAGCTCGAATTCACCACCGTCTACAATGCTAAATTGAAGAACGTGGTGATCGGTCCGCTCGGCGTCTACGACAGCTTCGCCGATATCTACATCGAAGAGTGATCTGTCCCGGTCCCGGGGCCGAGGCTCCGGGACCTCCCCCTCGGCGAGAGGATAACACCCATGTTGCAGGCGCGGATCCGCTATGTGCTGCGGCGGCTCGTCCAGGCCGTCCCGATCCTGCTCGCCATCGTGGTGATCAATTTCTGCCTGCTCAAGCTCGCGCCCGGCGACGCGGTCGATGTGCTTGCCGGCGAGGCGGGCTCGGCAACACCCGAATACATGGCCGAGCTCCGCGCGAAATTCGGCCTCGACCAGCCGCTGCCGATCCAGCTCGCGGTTTACGTGGGCAACGTGCTGACCGGGGATTTCGGCTATTCGTTTCGCCACGAGATGCCGGTCATCGAGCTCATCGGCCAGCGCCTGGTGCCGACCCTGATTTTGATGGTCACCACCATCACGCTCGCCGTCGGTGTCGGCATCTTGCTCGGGCTGCTGGCCGCGACGGGCCTCAACACGTGGCGCGATACGATCATCTCTGTGCTCGCGCTCGTTTCCTATGCGACGCCGCTCTTCTGGGTCGGGCTGATACTGATCGTGGTGTTCTCGATCCATCTCGGGCTGTTCCCGACCTCGGGCATGGAGACCATTGCCGCGTTCCACACGGGCTGGGACCGGGTCTTCGATATCGCCCACCACCTCGTTTTGCCCGCGATCACGCTCTCGCTCTTTTATCTCGCGCTCTACACCCGGTTGATGCGGGCCTCGATGCTCGAACAGGCCGGGATGGATTACGTGACGACGGCGCGGGCCAAGGGCCTAACCGAACGGCGGATCACCTATCGCCACGTGCTCCGGAACGCGCTCTTGCCGGTGGTGACCATGGCGGGGGTGCAGGTCTCCTCGCTCATCGGCGGGTCGGTGGTCGTCGAGACGGTCTTCGGCTGGCCGGGGCTCGGGCAACTCGCCTTCGAGAGCCTGTTCGCGCGGGATCTGAACCTGCTCCTCGGGATCTTCCTGCTCTCGGCCGTCCTCGTTCTGATCGTGAACCTCTTCGTCGATATCCTTTACACCCTCCTCGATCCGCGCATCGACCTGGCCTGACGGAGAGCCCATGACCGATCTCGCCCAAACCGCCCCGCCAGGCCAATCGTCGGGCCACTCAACCGCTCCGCCGAGCGCGTTCGCGCGGAACCGGGACTTTTGGCGCCGCTTCGCCCGCAATCGCTCGGCGCTGGTCGGCATCTCGATCCTGGGCGTGGTGCTGCTCCTCGCGGCCATCGCGCCGGTGCTCTATCCGGGCGACCCCTTCGACCTGGCCGGCCGGCCGATGACCCCGCCCTTTGCCGGCGAGTACCTGCTCGGCACCGACACCCTCGGCCGCGATATCGCTGCCGGCATCGCCCACGGCGCGCGCACATCGCTTTTGATCGGCGTGGTCGCGACCCTCGTCGCCGTCGTCTTCGGCTCGGTGATGGGCGCGCTCGCCGGTTACTACGGCGGCTGGATCGACGATATCCTGATGCGGGTGACCGAAGTCTTTCAGACGATCCCGTCGTTTATATTCGCGGTGCTCCTGGTCGCGATCCTCACCCCGTCCATTCAGAACGTGATCATCGCCATCGCCGTCGTCTCCTGGCCCGCGCTCGCGCGCCTCGTCCGCGGCGAGTTCCTGTCGCTCCGGAACCGGGAGTTCGTCCAGGCGAACGTGCTGATGGGGATGCCGGATTGGAAGATCATTCTCGTCCAGATGCTGCCCAATTGCCTCTCGCCGATCATCGTCGCGGGCTCGTTGATGGTGGCGACGGCGATCCTGATCGAGTCGGCGCTTTCGTTTCTCGGCCTCGGTGATCCGAACATCATGAGCTGGGGGTTCCAGGTGGGGGCCGGACGGACCGCGCTCCGCCATGCGTGGTGGATCGTAACCTTCCCGGGCATCGCAATCATGCTGACGGTGCTCGCCATCAATCTCGTGGGCGAGGGTCTGAACGACGCCTTCAACCCAAGGCTTCGGGAGCGGTCGTCGTGAGCGCGGTGCTCGACATCCGCGGGCTGCATATCGGCCTGCCCGAAGGCGCGGACCGGGCGCATGCGGTCGAGGATCTGTCGCTCGCGCTCGCGCCCGGCGAGATCACCTGCGTCGTCGGCGAGTCCGGCTCGGGCAAATCGCTGACTGCCCGCGCGGTGATGGGCCTTTTACCGCCCAAGGTGACCGCGACCGCTGGGCAGATCGTTTTCGAGGGGCAGGACCTCCTCGCCCTCGACCCGGAGACCCGCCGCCGGATGCGCGGCGAGAAGCTCTCGATGATCTTCAGGAGCCGATGACCGCGCTCAACCCGCTGATGACCGTGGGGCGGCAAATCGAGGAGGTGCTCCGCGTCCACACCACCCTCGGCGGGCGCGAGCGACGGGCACGGATCCTGAAGCTGCTCGAAGAAGTGCAGCTTCCGGACCCGCCGCGGATCCTGCGCTCCTATCCGCACCAGCTCTCGGGCGGACAACGCCAGCGGGCGATGATCGCCATGGCGCTCATTCTCGACCCGCAGATCCTGGTGGCCGACGAGCCGACCACCGCGCTCGACGTGACGACCCAGGCGCAGATCCTGCGCCTGATCCGCGAGCTCCAGGACCGCCATGGCACAGGCGTGCTCTTCATCACCCACGACTTCGGCGTGGTGGCGGAGATCGCCCACCGGATCGTCGTCATGCAACACGGCCGCATGGTCGAGGCCGGGCCCGCGCGGCAGATCCTCGCGGCGCCGCAGGAACCCTATACGCGCGCGCTCATCGCCGCGGTGCCGAGCCTGACGCCCCGCCGGCGCCCCGCGCCCGCTGGCCGGCCGATCCTGACCGTCGACAACCTCGCCAAGACCTATCGCATGGGAGGCGGGCTCTTCGCCAAGGCCCGCACGGTGAACGCGGCCGAGGGCGTCGCCTTCCAGCTCCGGCGCGGGGAGACGATCGGCATCGTGGGCGAGTCGGGCTCGGGCAAGACCACCGTCGCCCGCTGCCTCGTGCGGCTCCTGTCCCCGGATGCGGGGCGGATCGATCTCGACGGCATCGACATCGCCCCCCTCGACAAGCGTGGCCTCCGTCCGCACCGGCGCCGGGTGCAGATGGTCTTCCAAGATCCTTTTGCCTCGCTCAATCCACGGCGCAAGGTGGCGGACATCCTCGCCGAGGGTCCCATCGTTCAGGGAAAGAGCCGCCGAGAGGCGCATGCCCGGGCGCATGAACTGCTCGAACTCGTGGGCCTCGACCCCCGCGCCGCCGCCCGGTTTCCGCACGAGTTCTCGGGCGGCCAGCGCCAGCGCATCGGTCTCGCCCGCGCGCTCGCCCTCGAGCCCGAAGTGCTCGTGGCCGACGAGCCCGTCTCGGCGCTCGATGTCTCGGTGCAGGCCCAGGTGCTCCGTCTCATCGACGAGATCCGCGAGCGGCTCGGCCTCGCCATCGTCTTCATTACCCACGACCTCCGGGTGGCGGCGCAGGTTTGCGATCAGGTCGCGGTGATGTCGAAGGGCCACGTGGTCGAGACCGGACCGACGGCCGAGGTCTTTGCCCGGCCGCGCCACGCCTATACCCGCGAGCTCTTCGCCTCGATCCCCGGGCGCGACTGGCAGCCGGGGGACGAGCTCAAGGCCGCGATCGGAGGCGGGGCGTGACCGCGGCCAAGGACTGGCTGGCGGTCTTTCGCGGCCAAGGCATTCCCGAGGCGACGATCGAGACGGCCATGGCCACGGCGGCAGAACTCACCGCCGTCGCCGAGCGTCTGCCGCGCGACCCGCACGCGCCCGTCGGGGGAGGGGATCTCGCGCCCGATCTCCTGAAGGCGGCCGAGTGAGCGAGACGCTCCACCGGAGCCTCGAGGAGATCGTCGCGCGAGCGGCCTCGGGGGCCGTGACCGCGGCAGCCTTGGTCGAGACCCATCTGGACGCGCTCGCCCGCATCGGGCCGACGTTGAACGCAGTCGCCCGGCTCGAGCCCGAGGCCGCGCGCGCCGCCGCCACCCGCCTCGATGCCCAGGCCGTGGCCGAGCGGGGCCCGCTCCACGCCGCACCGCTCGCCCATAAGGACCTCTACGGCCGCGCGGGATGGCGGCTCGAGGCCGGATCGAAGATTCTCGCGGGCGAGAGCGCCCGATCCACCGCCCACGCGATTGCCGCCCTCGACCGGGCCGGAGCCATGGATCTCGGACGCCTCAACACGGTGGAATTCGCCATGGGCGGGCACGGCCGGAACGTGCATACCGGCCCGCCGCGGAACCCCTGGAACCCGGCCCATGTGACGGGCGGCTCGTCGTCCGGCTCGGCGGCAGCGGTCGCGGCGGGGGCGGTGCCGGCGGCGCTCGGATCGGACACCGGCGGCTCGATCCGGTTGCCGGCCGCGGCCTGCGGCCTCGTCGGGCTGAAGCCGACCGCCGGGCGCATCGGCCGCTCGGGCATCTTCCCGCTGTCGGGCACGCTCGATACGGCAGGCCCCCTCTGCCGGACGGTGCGCGACGCGGCGCTCATGCTGCAGGCGCTCGCGGGGCCCGATCCGCGCGACCCGCAGGTGGTCGACCTGCCGGTGCCCGACTGTCTTTCGGGCATCGAAGACGGGCTCGACGGGCTCCGCATCGGCATTCCGCGCCCCTATTTCTTCGATCCGCTCGAGGGCGCCGTGGCCGCGCAAACCGAAGCTGCCATTGCGCTTCTCGAGCGCGAGGGCGCCCGGATCGCCGACACCGCGATCGGCGGGGTCGAGACCGCGAACCGCCTCGCCGTGCTCATCATCAATGCCGAAGCGTCCGCGCAGCACCGGCCCTGGCTCGAGACCCGCGCGCGCGATTACGGGCCCGAGACGCTCGCCCGGCTAATTGCTGGGCTGCTTCTGCCGGCCGAGGCCTACCTCACCGCGCTCGGCCGCCGGCGCTCGCTGCTCGCCGAGGTCATGTCCGGCCCGCTTGCCGAGCACGATCTCCTCGCCGTGCCGTGCTGGACGACCGACGTGCCCGAGATCGCGCCCGATGCCGCGCCCGGCTTCGCGAAACAGGCGATGGACATCGGTCACTGCAATCGGCCGTTCAACATGCTCGGCCTGCCGGCCATCGTTGTGCCGTGCGGGCTCTCCCCCACGGGTCTGCCGGTCGCCCTGCAACTCGTCGCCCGCCCCTTTGCCGAGGCGACGCTTTTGCGCGCCGCCCGCGCCTTCGAGCGCGCCCGTGCCTTTTGGCAAGATCACCGTCCCGTCGTAATGGCATGAGCCCGCGCCCGATCGGAGCCGGGAACCGGGGAGCCCGATGGCCAAGGCCGAGCCGCGCGATTTTGCCCTTATCCTGCTGATCGGGCTCTTCTGGGGGCTCAACTGGCCGGCGGTAAAGGTCATTCTCTCGGAGATCCCGCCCTGGACGCTGCGGGCGGTCGGGCTCGGGGTCGCCGCCCCCATCCTTCTTGCCCTCGCGGCTGCGCGGGGCGAGACGCTCCGCCCTTTACCCGGCGAGACCGGTCGGCTTGTTCTGGCAGGCCTCCTCAGCGTCTTCGGCTTCAATATCCTCACCGGCTTCGGGCAGCTCCTGACCGAGACGTCCCAGGCCGCGATCATCGCCTTTACGATGCCGGTCTGGGCGGCGCTGATGGCGGCACTTTTTCTCGGCGAGCGGTTGACTGGGCGCCATCTGGCCGCGCTCGCCCTTGGGACCGGTGCACTCGCGGCGCTGGCGGCGGAGGATTGGGCGGGCATCCTCGCCGCACCGGCAGGACTTTTGGTGATGCTCGGCGCCGCGCTCAGCTGGGCGGCGGGCACCGTTGCGCTCAAGGGGCTGTCGAGCCAGGCCCCGCTCGCCCGTGCGGGCTGGATGGTCGCGGTCTCGGCTGTGCCGGCGGCGCTCGGCGCGGCGGTCTTCGAGGGTGCCGGGCGAGCCGAATGGCCGTCGCTCCCCGTCCTCGGCGTGCTCGCCTTTCACATCGCGCTGCCCATGGTTGCCTGCTATGCGGCCTGGACGGTCCTCGTCTCGCGCTTGCCCGTGGCGGTCGCGACCCTTGGCACGTTGTTGATCCCCGTGGTGGGCGTCGTCTCGGCTGCCCTCCTCCTCGGCGAACGGATCGGACCCCTCCGGCTCCTTGCGCTCGGGCTCGTCCTTTCGGCGATCGCGGTCGGCCTTCGCGGAGCGCGTCCGCTTGACAGGCGCGGTGCCGACCTCACCTGACCCGTGACACCTCGGCAACACGGAGCCTGCAATGACTGCCACGCCAAAGACCCGCTATGACCGGCCGCAAGAGGGCCTTACGCTGCGCGACGACCGGGGTCCGGAGGCCTCGTTGACCCGCCGCGGAGCCCTTGATCTCACGCAAGACCGCGCCCAGCACCGACGCTATGCGTCCTTGTTCGAGGATCTGCAGAACTGAGACCCCGCAGCCGACGCAGCCGACCGAGACGACGGAACGCAAGGAGACGACAGGTGAGTTGGTCGCTCAAGATCGCCGATTTCGGCGAGACCACGCTCCGCGTGCATATCACCTTTTTTCTACTGCTGATCTGGGTGGCCGTGTCGAGCTGGCCCTTCGGCGGATTGGCCGCGGCACTCGACGGGATCTTCTTCGTGATCCTGATCTTTGTCTGCGTGATCCTGCACGAGTTCGGGCATGTGCTCGCCGCGCGTCGTTATGGCATCAAGACCCCCGACATCACGGTGCTGCCGATCGGCGGGCTTGCCCGGCTCGAGCGGATGCCCGAGAAGCCGGCGCAGGAACTTTGGGTCGCGATTGCGGGGCCGCTCGTGAATGTCGCAATCGCGGCGGTGCTTTTCATGCTCCTCGGCGCCCGGTTCGACTTGACGGATATGGCTGAGTTCCAAAGCGCCCAGGGCTCGCTCCAGGGGCGCGTGGCCGCGGTCAACCTTTTGATCGTCGCCTTCAACCTCATCCCGGCCT
Organism: Paracoccaceae bacterium; assembly: GCA_050331395.1. GTDB lineage: Bacteria > Pseudomonadota > Alphaproteobacteria > Rhodobacterales > Rhodobacteraceae > Thermohalobaculum. The sequence continues at coordinate 21,154 of JBHJGX010000086.1, read as the reverse complement.
TTCCGCTCGACGGCGGGCGGATGTTACGCGCGGCGCTCGCCTTCCGCCTCGACCGGGCGCGTGCAACGCTGATTGCGGCCCGGATCGGTCAGACCTTCGCGATCGTATTTGCGGTCGTCGGGCTTTTCTACAATCCGTTCCTGCTCCTTATCGCGATCTTCCTCTTTTTTGCGGCCGATGCGGAGGCGGGGCACGAGAGCATGCGCGCCGAGGCGCGGGGCCACACCGCGCGCGACGCGATGATAAGCCGCTATGAAGGCCTGACCCCCGGGCAGAGCGCCGAGGACGCGGCGAACCTCTTGATCCTGACGACCCAGCAGGAATTCCCTGTCATTGCCGCGGACGGGAGCTTCCTCGGTCTCGTGACCCGCAGCGGTCTGATCGCGGCGATGAAGGAAAAGGGACCCCAGACGCCGGTGACCGACTTTATGGAGACGGGCATCGAGACGGTGGAGGCGGGGGCGCCGCTCGACGATGTTCTTATCAAACTCTATGCACATCCCTCCCGCGCGGTCGCCGTAAGGGGTGCAGGCGGGCGTTTCGCCGGGTATATCAACGGGGAGAACGCGTCCGAGCTCTTTCTTCTCGACCGGGCCCGACGCGCGGCGAAGCGGGCGTTCTGACCGGCACGGGCGGTCGGCGGGGCGGCCCAAGCCCGAGGGGGCAGGATGACGGCAACCGACGAGCTCATGCTCACGCGTGCTGATGACTGTTCGCTCGGCGACTTCCAGAATATCTCCACGCGCCGCGCTGGCTTATCGTTCTTTCCTTAAACCTTTTGCGCGAGCTTGAGGTTCAAACGGCAAGCCCTGTGCGATTTCTGGTGGCCGGACAAAATTCCGATTGACGTGGTTGGTCTGAGGGCGTTAACGAACGGTTAACGTTTAGGAACGTGGTGAGATGCAACGCTTGTTCAGTCACAAGGGCAAGTAATTGGAAACTTTGAGGATTTACGATGGCAAATAAAGAATTGGTGCTCGTGATCTCTCATGGTCAGTCTTTGTCGGTTGGCGGCGGTAACGACAGTCGGCCGGCAATCAGCGGCACGCCAATTTTTCCGGACGACGTTTTTGGATTGGCGGCCGGTGATAATCTTGGAGATTTTCAAAATATAGGTCCAGGCTTCAACCCCGTCACCCCCGAAACGGTAACCGGCCTTGTGCCCCTGGCGTCTTATTTTAAAGAGAGCCATACGACGGGGATGCTGAATCGGCTGCATGGCAGATTTCTCGAGGAATATGGAGCCGCACCCGATTTCTTGAACATCTCGGCCGGGGCAGGTGGGCGGACGATCCGCGAACTCCTCGTATCGTCAGACGACGAGCGAGCGAGCGTCGAAGACGGCTTGGCAACCACGGCGCTTGGCGATGTATTTTACGTCCCCGACGATGGTTTCTTTCGGTTTTTTGAAAACGGTGGCGACACCGCGTTCCCACTTGATGTAAATCCGGAAAAATTGACGAGTAAGCCAGTCTTTTTTGATAATCTTGTGGCGCTGGTCGCAGGCGGCGTCAGAGAGGCCGAAGCCGCCGGCTATACGATCTCTGACAAGGTGGTGTTCACCTGGACCCAGGGCCAAGCAGATCCCTATGTGCTCGGCACGCGTTCCTACGCGGAACTGCTCGACGAATTGATCGGGCGTGTGGAGACCGAGGTCGAAGGCATCCTAGGCCGGGACATCGAACTGACTGCGGTGATCAACCAGACCCGCGGCTATGCGAACAAACAGACGTCCTTCGACCAGCTTGCCGTGGTGACCGGGCGCGAGAACACCGTCCTCGGCGCGGGCGAGGTCGTCTATCAGTCGATCCATAACGAAGAAGGCGGCATCGGGCACCTAGACGCGGTCGGTTATAATCTCTTCGGCCAGCGCATGGGCGATGTGATCTACGACGCGCTCCACGGGCAGACCGAGCGCACGGGACCGCTGATCGACGCTGTCTTCGTGTCGGGCGCGACGGTGTTGGTCACCTTTACCGGGCTCGACGGCGTGCTCGTCGACGATGCGTCCATCTTCGACGTGGTCGCTCCGCCCGAGGATCTGGGCTTTCACGTCTATTCCCAAAACGGGAACCGCGGTCGCAACCGCCCGCGGATCGAGACCACCGAAATCGTCGGACCCGATACGGTCCGGATCGAGTTCGACCGCGATGCGGTCTTCGCCTACCAACTCGCGCTCGGGCGAGGGGAAGGGCGGGAAAACGGCAACGCCAGCACCTATGGCGGCACCACGCTCCGGGACAGCGTCACCCGGAGCACCGACACCTTCTACGGCAACGCGGACGTCGAGGACTGGGAAGTGCGCGGCTATGCGCCGATCCAGCTCGCCGTCTTCGACCTCTACGGGATGATTTCCAACCCTGCCAACCAAGGCATCTCCGGCGTCGAAGGCGCGTCACGCAGCCTCGGCACCGACGAGGCCGAGACCCTGGACGCGCGCGGCGTGCAGACGGCGATCGGCCTCGGGGGCGATGACCTGATCCTGGCATCGGGCGGGGACAGTGTCGTCGATGGCGGGGCAGGGTTCGATACGGTGGTTTTTGCCGCCGATACCGAGATCCTGTCGCTCGGCCTTGAGGCGGCGACCGGTATCGTCACCGCGCGTCTCGCGACCGCGGACGGCCTGGCGCTCCAGCGCTATTGGCAGGTCGAGGCGTTCACCTTGCCCGATGGAACCGAGATTGCGCTCGCCGATCTGCCTGAGACCCCCGAGGATCGCGCGAGCCACCGGGTCAAGGGTGCCGAGGCGGCGGTTTTGCCGCTGCCAGACGACGTCGCGGGCGCGGAGATCGTCGCGATCGGATCGCCGGGCCATGGCCGCGCCGAGATCGTGGGCAATGAGGTTCTTTACTACGCAGATCGCGGCTATCAGGGCCCGGACTATCTCGAGATCGCGGTTCTCGGTCCCGAGGGCGCCGGTCGCGTGGGACTGTCGATCTTCGTGGGCGAGGATCTCGCCGCGGGTTTGCCGACGGCCGAGGCCGAGCGGGTCGCGTATCTCTACGAGGCCGGGCTCGACCGGAACGGAGACATCGACCTTCCAGGCCTCAACTTTTGGATCGGCGAGCGGGAGGCCGGTCGCAGTCAGTCGGCGCTCGGCAACGAGTTTCTGCGATCCCCGGAGTTCACCAGTAAGAACGGACCGGTCGACGCACTTTCGGACGCCGAACTGGTCGCTAAACTCTACGCCAATGTGCTCGACCGGCCGGGGGATGCGGCGGGGCTCGACTTCTGGAACGCCCGCATCGCCGAGCCCGGGGTGACCCGTGCCGATCTGTTGGTTGCCTTCGCCGACAGCCCGGAAAACCGGCTCGCCTCGACGCAAATCGCGACGCTGCATGAGGGCGCCGACGGCGAGTGGGTCTTCGGCTGATCAGCCGCGGGCGTCCGGATAGCCGTCGTACCACTCGGCCCGCCGGGTCCAGACCTCGGACCAGGGGCTCTCGGCGTCCGGCCGCACGAGGCGTTTGGCCCGGGCAGCGACCATCCGGCTCCAGGGCCAGGCCCGAAAGAGGACGAGCCCCACGGGCCGGCGCCACCCGGGAAAGTATCGTTTGATCAGCGTGGTCTTGCTCCGGAGCACGTTCACGATCTTGCCCGCCACCGCCCGCTCCGACGCGCCCACATAGTGGACGATCTCGGCCTCCGGTGTGATCCGCGGCCGCGCCCCTTCGCTCACGGCGCGCCGGCAGAGATCCGCCTCCTCGCCATACATGTAGAACGTCGGGTCGAACCCCCCGAGCGCCTCCCAGAAGGACCGCTCGATCAGCAAGAAACAGCCGGTGACGAGCTCCACCTCTCGCTCGCTGTCCCGCAGCCACCCGCCATAGCCCTCGGCATTGAAAAGCCGCGAGCCGGGAAGCGCGTTCTTGAGCCCCAGCGTCTGGCAGAGGACGGTCCAGAGACTGATCTGCCGCCAGCAATTCGTCGGATTGAGCCTCCCGTCTCCGTAAAGCGTGCGCCCGCCCCAGATCTTCGCCTCCGGCACGCGCGCGGCAAACGCTACGAGCTTGTCGATCGCGCCGTCGAGGATCACCGTGTCGGGGTTGAGCAGCAGAAGATACCGCCCCCGCGCCAGCTGGGCGGCGATGTTGTTGGCCTTGGCAAAGCCGTGGTTCTCCCGCTCCGCCATCAGCCGCACGGCCGGATAGGCCGCCGCGACCGCCTCCGCCGAGCCGTCTCCGGAGGCGTTGTCGAGCAGGATCACTTCATGGGGGACCCGCGTTTCGGCCGCGACCGACCGGAGACAGTCGAGCGTCATATCGCGCGTGTTATAGCTCACGATGAGGATCGAGACGACGGGCGGCTCGGCGGTCTCCACGCTCGCGGTCATGCGGTCTCCCCCCGGATTGCCGCCCCGGTCTAGCAGGGCGGGCGCGCTCCGGCCACCATCTGATGCGCCGCACAAATGGCGCTTGCCAAAGGCTGCGGGAAATGTCACGCACGGGCGAGCCTTCGTTTTGTACTAATCTTGCGCGAACGCCGCGCCTACGGACAGGGAGACCACCATGGACGGTGCCACCGACGCCCCGCTCAAGGACCTCTACGAGATCGGCGAGATCCCGCCGCTCGGCCATGTGCCGCCCCGGATGCATGCCTGGGCGATCCGGCGCGAGCGCCATGGCGAGCCGGACACGGCCATGCAGCACGAGGTGGTGGAGACGCCCGAGATCGACAGCCACGAGGTGCTCGTGCTCGTGATGGCGGCGGGGGTGAATTACAACGGCGTCTGGGCCGCGCTCGGACAGCCGATTTCGCCTTTCGACGGGCACAAGGCGCCCTTTCATATCGCCGGGAGCGACGCGTCGGGCATCGTCTGGAAAGTCGGCGAGAAGGTCACCCGCTGGAAGGTGGGCGACGAGGTGGTCATCCACTGTAACCAGGACGACGGCGACGACGAGGAATGCAACGGCGGCGACCCGATGTATTCGCCGTCGCAGCGGATCTGGGGCTATGAGACGCCGGACGGCTCCTTTGCGCAGTTCACCCGCGTGCAGGCCCAGCAGCTGATGAGACGGCCCCAGCACCTGACCTGGGAGGAGGCGGCCTGCTATACCCTCACCCTCGCCACCGCCTACCGGATGCTCTTCGGCCATCGCCCGCACATCCTGAAACCCGGTGACAATGTCCTCGTCTGGGGGGCCTCCGGCGGGCTCGGCTCCTACGCGATCCAGCTCTGCAATACGGCCGGCGCGAACGCGATCGCGGTGATCTCCGACGAGAGCAAGCGGGACTTCGTGCTGCAGATGGGCGCAAAGGGCGTGATCAACCGCAAGCACTTCAAATGTTGGGGTCAACTGCCGACGGTGAACACGCCCGAATACAAGGACTGGTTCACCGAGGCGCGAAAGTTCGGCAAGGCGATCTGGGACATCACCGGCAAAGGCAACAATGTCGATATCGCCTTTGAACACCCGGGCGAGGCGACCTTCCCGGTCTCGACTTTCGTCGTGAAGAAGGGCGGCATGGTGGTGATTTGCGCCGGGACGACCGGGTTCAATTGCACCTTCGACGTGCGGTACATGTGGATGCACCAGAAGCGCTTGCAGGGCAGCCACTTTGCCAATCTCAAGCAGGCGAGCGCGGCGAACAAGCTGATGATCGAGCGCCGGCTCGACCCCTGCATGTCCGAGGTATTTCCGTGGGACGAGATCCCGGCGGCACATATGAAGATGCTGCGGAACCAGCATTTGCCGGGGAACATGGCGGTTCTCGTCTCCTCGCCCCAGGCGGGGATCCGTACGGTCGAGGATGCGCGCGAGGCCGGCCCCCGCTGAGGCGTCCGGCCCGGAGCGATCTGCGGGGGTGCGCACAGCGCGCGGCTCTGCCCTTTTCTGTTCGGTCGAAATTTCCGTTGAAACGGTCGATGAACCAATCCAGTCTCGTGACGTGGGTATGGAGAAATCGAATGTGTAAACATCTGCTAATCGCCGGCGTGGCGCTTGTGCTGACCGGCGGGGTGGCGCAAGCGGCCCCTGTGACCGCGACGACCGGGGACCTCCTGATTTTTGAGGGCGGAACGAACGCCGAGGGCCTTCAGAACCTCGATCAAACAGGTACTGCGTCGACGGCGCCGATCACGCGGACGCTTAGCGGTCTCACGCCCGGCCCGGTCGGCGATGTGACCGTGACCTTCACCGCCGCCGGTGATTTTGACTCTGACATTGAGAATATTGCGCTTGCCATCGACGGGGTGGATTTGGGCGTATTTCTGAACAGCGATCCCGACGACGATTTGTTCGACAATGCGAGCTTCGGCGATATCGGTTTTTTCAATGCTGCCGAAACACGGTCCGCCTCCGCCAGTGTTGATCTTAGCGCGGCATTGGCAGACGGCATGCTCGACTTTGTCTTCACTTTCGGCCTAGCTGTGAATGTCTCGGACGGCGATTTCCTGCGCGTCGACGTGGAGTATTCCACTCATGACACCACGCGCGTGCCGCTTCCTGCCACCGCGCCGCTGCTGCTCGGCGCGATCGCGCTCGGCGGGTTTGTCCTCAGACGCCGCGGCTGACACGCGCAGCGATCCCCGCGCGGAGCCGAAATTGCCGGCCCCACGCGGGTGACCGCTCAGAGCGGTGTTGCCGCTTTCTCGGCCGTCGCGGTCGGTCCGGCACGCAGCGTATCCAAAAGCCGGTCTGCGACTGCCTCCGAGCTCGGCGGGTTCTGCCCGGTGATCAACAGGCCGTCGGCCACCACGAGCGGCGTGAAGTTGGCGGCCGCGGTATAGTCCGCGCCCTGGTTGCGGAACACCTGCTCGAGCGAGAAAGGCACAACGGCGGTGAGCCCGACGGCCTCTTCCTCGGCATCCGAAAAGCCTGTCACGCGGCGCCCCTTGACGAGCGGGGCGCCATCCGGACCCTTGACGTCGCGGAAAACGGCTGGCCCGTGGCAGACCGAGGCAACCGGTTTGCCGAGCGCGAGGAACCCTTCGATGAGGCGCGTGCTCCGCGGGTCGATGGCCAAATCCCAGAGGGGCCCGTGTCCGCCCGGATAGAAGACCGCGTCGAAGGCGTTCGCGTTCACGTCGTCGAGCGGCCGGGTCGCGGCGAAGGCGGCTTTGGCCTCGGCGTCGGCGGCGAAGCGCCGGGTGGCGTCGGTCTGCGCGTCATCGGCCTCGCTCTTGGGATCGAAGGGGACGGCCCCGCCCTTGGGGCTCGCCAACGTCACGTCGGCGCCGGCGTCCCGGAACCGGTAGTAGGGTGCAACCGCTTCCTCGAGCCAGACGCCGGTTTTCTCGCCCGTCTCACCGAGGGCGTCGTGGGATGTCATCACCATCAGGATCTTCATGGGTCAGCCTCCTCCTTTTGCTGCATTGCGACGGAGGTGGCCCTTGTCCGGCGGCGCTGCAACCCGCCCGCCTAACGCGCCCGCCCCTGAGGCGTCACCCGCGCGTGATCGTCCGGCGGTAGAGATGCCAGGTCGCGTGCCCGAGCCAGGGCAGGGTGACCAGAAGCCCGACGAAGAGCGGCACCATCGAGACCGCCAGCGTCACGGCCACGACGATCCCCCATGCGACGAACACAAGCGGGTTCCGCCCAACCGCCCGGAGCGAGGTCCAGATTGCTGCGAAGCCCGAGCGCTCGCCGTCGACGAGAAGCGGCAGCGAGAAGACCGCAATTGCCGCGCCGACGATGGCAAAGACGCCGCCGATCGCATTGCCGAGGAGCAGCATCACCCAGCCGCCCTCGGTCGTCGTCACCTGCTCGATGAACGCCCCGATGCCCGCCGGGGTCTCCCGCCCGATGGTGAGATAGACGATCTGTTGCGCCGTCGTGACCCAGACGACGAACAGGAGCGTGAGCATCACCGCCACCAGCAGGATCCCCGGCAGGGAGGGGCTGCGGAAGACCGCGAACATGTCGAAGAAATCGATGGTCAGTCCCGCCTCGCGCCGCCGGCTGAGCTCGTAAAGCCCGACCGCGGTGACCGGGGCGAGGATCGCGAAGCCCGCGATCAGCGGGAAGACGAGGGGCATGAGGTTATAGTCGAACGCGGCGAAGCTCAGCACCGCGCCGACGATCGGGTAAAGCAGGAATAGCACCAGGTGATGCGTGGGCTTCGCGAGGAAATCGTCCCAGCCCGCGGCAAGCGCGGCGCGAAGATCGGCGACGCCGATCCGGTTGACGCCATAGGCGGTCAGGACGGGGCCGGCGGCGAGGGTATCTGACATGGGCGCTCTCCCTTTGGGTCCGGTCTCTCATGGACGGCTGCGTCAGAATATCACGTCCCGGGCCCTGCACCAAACGGCACGGGCGGGAGTGGCTTCGCGGGTCGCGGGCGCCTAGAACGGGGCGATGTTCGAAAGCCGCAAGAGCCCCGAGACGGTCGCCTTCTCCGACGAGCAGCGTGCGGCGTGGGACCGGGTGGCGGCGGCGCTCGCCGGGCACGGGGTGGATATCGGGGCACAGACCCACAGCAAGCGGCCCGAGACGAAGGCGGGCACCGATCTTCTTGCCGTGCTCGGCAAGGCGGGCTCGGGCAAGACCGTGCTGCTCGCCGCCCTCGCCGAGGCGCTCAAAGGCGCGAAACTGACCCCAGTGACGCCCGATTGGGAGAGCCGGCGCTATCGCGGGCGGCGATCTTTTGCGGTGCTCGCGCCCACCAACAAGGCGGCAGGCGTCCTCCGCGCCAAGGGAGTGCCGGCGACGACGATCCACCGGATCATCTACACGCCGGTCTACGATCCGGAGTTCGAGAAGGTCGCGGAATGGCTCGAGGATCTCGGCGGACGCGCCCGTCCGCAGATCGATGCGCTGTCGGAGGAGGCGCTCGATCGGGCCGAGGCCGCCTATCGCGCGCATGATAGCGTCCCCGGAGCCCTCGCCGCCGCGGGCGTCCGAGGCGCGGATTTCATCACCGGCTGGAAACGCCGCGAAGACCCGCTCGACATCGCCCTCGTCGACGAGGCCTCGATGATCGAAGCGCGCCAGCTCGACGATCTGCGGGAAATCTTCGGGATGATCGTGCTTTTCGGCGATCCGGCCCAGCTCGCGCCCGTCCAGTCGAAAGGGGGGATGGTCTTCGACAGCTTGCCCAAGACGCGACTGCTCGCGCTCGCCCGCGTGCACCGCCAGGCGGCGGACAATCCGATCCTCGATCTCGCCCACGCGCTCGGGGACCCCGCGCTCGGCTTCGAGGATTTTGAGGACCGCGTCCGTGAGGCCGCCCGCAGCGACGACCGGGTGCGGATCTCGCCGCGCGCCGATGCGGAGCTGATGGCCGAGAGCCCGATGCTCGTCTGGCGGAACAAGACCCGCGTGCGGCTCATTCGGGCCTTTCGCCAGTCCCATGGCTGCCCGGACGATGCGCTCGCCCCCGGGGAGCCGCTGATCTGCGACGGGCTCGAGATCCCGCTCAAACACCGCAAATCGCGGATCGAGCTGGAGAGCCGCGGCCTCGTGAAGGGTGCGCAGGCGACCTATCTCGGCCCCGGCAAAAAGCCCGGTTTCAACAAGGTGCATCTGGCGGGCAGCGACGCGCCCGGGATCTCCATCGCCACGATCATCCAGATCGAGAGCCCCGACGCGGAGGAGCCGCGCCTGATCGCCGCCGCACGCATGGGAGCGGTCTTCCTTCACGGCGCGGCCTGCACGATCCACAAGGCTCAGGGCAGCCAGTGGCCGACCGTGCAGGTCTTTGCCCCCGATCTCTTCGCCGCCGCCCGCGCTGGCCAAACCGAGGCGGGCATCGCGCTTTGGAAGCGCCTCGCCTATGTGGCGATCACCCGCGCCGAGGAGCGCCTCGTTTGGGTGACCCGCTACATGATGTCGAGACCCGAGAGCCCGCTCGGCGATCGGGCCGCGCCCTGACGCGGCCGCTGGATTTTCGCACTGCAGCACGGTATCCGGCCCCGGCCACGCCAAGGGGAGGGTCGACCCATGACACGCATAATCGAGAGCCTCGACGAGATCGCCGGCGCCTATAACGCGCTCGTCTGCGACCTTTGGGGCTGCTATCACGATGGGCTCACGCCGCTCATGCCCGCGGTCGAGGCGCTCCTGCGCTATAAGGCCCGCGGCGGCACGGTCGTGCTGCTGACGAACGCCCCACGGCCGGCGGCCACGGTCCGGAGCTTCCTCGATGCCATGGGCGCCCCGCCCGAGAGCTATGACGGTATTATGTCCTCGGGCGAGGCCTGTCAGCGCCAACTCCGCGACGGCAGCCTAGGATCCGCGTTCGCCTATCTCGGACCGGAGCGGGACGTCCACCTTTTGACGGATACCGGGCGCGCGCCGGTTTCGGTCGCCGAGGCGGATACGATCCTTTGCACGGGTCTCCGCGACGAGGTGCGCGAGCATCCGTCCGACTATGCGGGCGAGATGGCCGATTGGCGCGCGGCCGGGCTTCGGTTCGTCTGCGCAAATCCGGACATCGTCGTCGACCGGGGTGACGAGCGGCTCTGGTGCGCGGGCGCGCTCGGCCGGGACTATGCCGCGCTCGGCGGCGAGGTCGTCTGGTTCGGCAAGCCCCACGGGCCCGTCTATGCGGAGACCCTGGCGCTCCTCGAGAGCTTGGCGGGGCGTCCGGTCGAACGTGCCCGCATCCTCGCAATCGGCGACGGGATCCAGACCGATATCGCCGGCGGTCGGGCGGCGGGTCTCGACACGCTTTTCGTGACCGGCGGCATCGCGCTCAAGGAGACCGCTGCCGATCCGGCGCAGCCCGATCCCGACCGGCCCGACCCGGCGCGGCTTCACGCGTTTCTCGAGGACGAGGGCGTGAGCCCGCCTTATGCGATCGGCCGGCTCCGATAGGTGCCAGCCGCGGTCCGCTGCGGCGCACGCGCAACATGTGGGTGGTTTTCGCCGGCCTTTCAGAATTTTATTGCGCAATTATCTTGCGCAACCGATGCGGCCCGCGTACCAAGCTGAGGCAAGTCAAATCAGCCCCCGGGTCCGGAGACAGCCATGTTCGACAGCCTCCCACGCGGCACGATCTGCATCGAAGATCTCGAGATCGGCATGGCCCGCGCGGTCACAAAGCCGATCGGCGACCGGGATATCGAGCTTTTTGCCGAGGTCTCGACCGACCATAACCCCGTGCACCTCTCGGAGGATTATGCGCGGGACACCCGGTTCGGCGGCCGCATCGCCCATGGAATGCTGACCGCCTCGCTGATCTCCGCGGTGATCGGCGAGCAGTTGCCCGGCCACGGGACCATCTATCTGGCGCAGAGCCTTAAATTCCTCGCGCCCGTGCGTCCGGGCGACGAGGTGACGGCGGAAGTCACCGTCTCGGCCATTGACCGTTCGAAGCGGCGCGTCACCCTTGATTGCCTGTGCCGGGTGGGCGACAAGGCCGTGCTGAAGGGCGAGGCCATGGTCCTCGCGCCGTCGCGGACGGAGCACTGACGGGGGCGGGCCGCGCCCCTCGATCCGAGGGGCGGGCATGGAGCGCATCAAAGGCTATCGCGACCTCCCCGAGGCGTTGCGCGGCGCGACGGCCGCGCTCGGAAATTTCGATGGCGTGCATCTCGGCCATCGGGCGCTGATCTCCGCCGCCCGCCGTGCGCGCCCCGCCGGCCGCCACGCCGTGGTCACCTTCGAACCCCATCCGCGGCGCTATTTCCGCCCTGCGATGCCGCCTTTTCGCCTTGCGACCGCCGACGAGCGGGCCCGGATCCTCGCGAGCCTCGGACTGGATGCGCTGTTCGAACTCGCCTTCGACGAGGCGCTCGCCGAGATGAGCCCGGAGCGGTTCGTCGCCGAGGTGCTCGCCGACGGCCTCGGCCTGTCCCATGTGGCAGTCGGAGAGGATTTCCGCTTTGGAAAGGCGCGCGCAGGAGATGTGCAAATCCTCGCCCGCGCCGGCGCCGCCCATGGCATCGCCGTGACGGCCATCGCGCTCGAAGGTGAGGGCACCCCGGTCTCGTCCTCGATGATCCGCACGCATATCCGCGAAGGTCGGCCCGACGCCGCCGCCCGCCTCCTCGGCCGCTGGCACACGGTCTCTGGTCCCGTGCTCCAGGGCGACCAGCGCGGCCGCACCCTCGGCTATCCGACGGCGAACCTCGCCTTCGGCGATCAAATCGTGCCGGCCTACGGCGTCTATGCCGCCGAGGTCACGGTCCATGACGGCCCCCATGCGGGACGCTATCCTGGGGTCGCCAGCATCGGCGAGCGCCCGACCTTCGGCATCAATGCGCCCAATTTCGAGGTGCATCTCTTCGATTTCGCAGGCGACCTCTACGGCGCCGAGATCTCGACCGGCCTCGTGGCGTTCCTGCGCGGCGAGGTCCGCTTCGACGGCGCCGACGCGCTGATCGCCCAGATGGACCGGGACAGCGCAGACGCCCGCGCGGCCCTGGCCGCCCCCTCGCCCGGCTGACGGAGACGCCCATGCGCAGCCTCGCGCTCAACCTCTACTTTTACGCCTTCACGACTTTCGTCGCGATGACGCTCTACGGTGTCGCCAAGCTCGGCAGCCAGCGACGCATGCACCGGATCGTCAATTTCTGGGGCCGCGGCGTCCGGGCCGGGGTGCATGCGATCCTCGGCAGCCGGATCGAGGTCCGCGGGCTCGAGAACCTGCCCGAGGGCGGGCCGCGGCTCTTGGTCTCAAAGCATCAGAGCGAGTTGGACGTCGTGATGATTGCCGTCCTCTTCCCCGAGGCCTCGGCGATCGCCATGCAGGAGTTGACGAAGTATCCGTTCTTCGGGGCGATCCTGCGCGGCCTCGACGTGGTGCTTGTCTCGGTCGAGGGCGGCCCCCAGGGACGCACCCAGCAGGCCGTGGAGGGCGCGCTTCGGATGAAGGAGCTCGGCCGACCGATGCTGATCTATCCCGAGGGCGAGCTGATGGCGCTCGGCGCCAAGGAGCGCTATCGCAGCGGCGTCGCCCATCTCTATGCGGCACTCGGGGTCGAGGCTGTGCCAATAGCCGCCTCCCTCGGGGTGATCTGGCCGCGCCGGCTCTGGCAGAAGCGCAGCGGACAGCAGGCGGCCGTGGAAATCCTGCCGCCGATCCCACCCGGGCTCGACAAGGACGCGTTCATGAAGGAGGTCGAGACCCGGATCGAGACCGCGACCATGGCGCTCATCCGCGAGCATGCGAAGGGCGAGGTTCTGGCGGCCGCCGAGGACCGCTGGGCGCGCGGCGTCAACAATCATGGCGAGGTCGTGGAGCGCCTCGGGTCCTATGCATGATCGACCGCCGGGTGCATTTTATCTCCGGGCTTCCGCGCTCGGGCTCCACATTGACGGCGGCGATCCTGCGGCAGAACCCGCGCTTCCATGCGGGCATGTCGAGCCCGATCGCCGGGCTTTTCGACGGGGTGATCGCCCAGGTCTCGGCCGGCACCGAGATGGCGAGCATGGTCTCGACCGAACAGCGTGCGCGGCTCCTCCGCGGCCTCTTCGAGAGCTATTACGCCGACCGCGAGGAGCCCGTGATCTTCGACACCAATCGCAGCTGGACTGCGCAACTGCCCGCGCTGATGACGCTCTTTCCCGAGGCGAAGATCATCTGCTGCGTCCGCGACGTCTCTTGGGTGATGGACAGTCTCGAACGCCAGTACCGGACGAACGCCTTCGAGCATACCCGCCTTTTCAACACGCCGGGCGAACGCGCGACGGTCTATACCCGCGTCGAGGCGCTCGCCGGGGCGAACCGGCTCGTCGGTTACGGCTATCACGCGCTTCGTGAGGCCTGTTACGGCGACCACGCGGAGCGGCTGGTGCTCGTCGATTACGACCTCTTGAGCGCGCGCCCGGACGAGGTCTTTGCGCTCCTCTATCAGTTCCTCGAGGAGGAGCCTTTCGAGCACGATTTTTCGGAGGTGGAGTACGACGCGCCGGAATTCGATAGCCAACTCGGCCTCGACGGCCTTCACCGGGTCCATCGCGAGGTGCGCCCCCGGCCGCGGGAAACCATCCTGCCGCCCGATCTCTTCCAACGCTATGCGAACATGGCCTTCTGGCGCGATCTCGACGACAGCCGCGCCTATCGGATCGTGGTGCAGCAGCCCGAGGGCGCAACCCCCCAACAGTCCGAAATGCCGGTCTCTGGCTCGGGCGGGGGCTGATCGCCCTTGGACGCCGTCCTCGCGTTGATCGAGAGCGTGCCGGCGCTCTTCGGGCCGGGCGACCTGGCCGCGCTCGCGTGTCTGGCCGTCGCCTGGACCGGGCTCACCCTCGCCATCGAGCGGAGCCACGCCCGCCACCCCTCCATGAGCCGCCTGATGGACGGCTATCGACGGGCCTGGTTCGAGCAGATCGCGGGCCGCGAAGTGCGGATCATGGACACGCAGCTCCTCACCCTCCTGCGCGCCGGGGCGGCGTTTTTCGCCTCCACCTGCCTCATCGCCATCGGCGGGGTCGCCGCGCTCATCGGCGAGGCCGATCTTCTCGTTGGTTTGGTCGCGGATCTCGGCGCCGAGGACGCTGGCCGCGTGCCCGTCTGGGAGGCGAAGCTGCTCGTCATCCTCCTCATCATGGTGAATGCCTTCCTCAAATTCGTCTGGTCGCACCGGCTCTTCGGTTACACGGCCGTGCTCATGGGCGCGATCCCGCCCGCCGGGGACGGCGGCTGCGCGGCCGCCGTGGCGCGGGCGAATGCGGTCGACCGGGCCGCCGCGCGGAGCTTCAACCGGGGGCTGCGGGCGATCTACTTCGCGATCGCGACGCTCGCCTGGTTCCTCGGCCCGGTGCCCTTCGCCGTCGCGGTTTTCTTGACGACGGCTATGCTGGTGCGCCGCGAGTTTTTCTCCGCCTCCCGCCGCGCCCTTCTGCCCGCGGCCACGGATTGACCCGGATGCGCCCCCGTCCTATCCGGTGGCAAAGCACTGGGAGGCTCCTTTGAACCGAGGTAAACCGCGGTCGTTTCAAGAGATCCTGCTCCGTCTCTCGGGCTATTGGGCGGGGCAGGGCTGTGCGGTAATGCAGCCTTACGACATGGAAGTGGGTGCGGGCACGTTTCACCCGGCGACCACGCTCCGCGCGCTCGGACCCCGGCCCTGGGCGGCGGCCTATGTCCAGCCTTCGCGGCGGCCGACCGACGGGCGCTATGGCGAGAACCCGAACCGCCTCCAGCACTATTATCAGTATCAAGTGATCATCAAACCCTCGCCGCCCGATCTGCAGGAACTCTATCTCGGCTCGTTGGCAGCGATCGGCCTCGACATGGGCACCCACGACATCCGCTTTGTCGAGGACGATTGGGAGAGCCCGACGCTCGGTGCCTGGGGTCTCGGCTGGGAGGTCTGGTGCGACGGTATGGAGGTCTCCCAATTCACCTATTTTCAGCAGGTCGGCGGGCATGACTGCCATCCGGTCTCGGGCGAGCTCACCTACGGGCTCGAGCGGCTTGCCATGTACGTCCTCGGCGTCGAGCACGTGATGGAGATGCCGTTCAACGACCCGGAGACAGGGATCCCGCTCAGCTACGGGGACGTCTTTCGCGAGGCCGAGGAGCAGTACAGCCGGCACAATTTCGACACGGCCGACACACGGCTGCTGATGCGACATTTCGAGGATGCCGAGGCCGAATGCGCCGCGATCCTGGCCGCTCCGGCCGAAGATCCGAAGACCGGTCGGCGGATCGTGATGGCCCAGCCCGCCTACGACCAGTGCATAAAGGCCTCGCATCTCTTCAACCTCTTGGACGCGCGCGGGGTGATCTCGCCGACCGAGCGGCAGGCCTATATCGGGCGCGTCCGGGCCTTGGCGCGCGCCTGCGCCGATGCGTTCCTCGAGACCCGAGCGGGAGGCCACGCATGACCGGGCGGGCGTTGGTGATCGGACTTCTGGGCTTTACCGCCGTCTTTGCGGCCGGGCTCTATTACATGCAGGTCTACGCGTTCTACGAAGAGACCGTGCAGACCTCCGTGGACATCGCGGGTCAGAGTTATCAGGTGTCGGATTGGACAGGGATCGATGCGGGCTCATCGCCGCTCAAGCTGAGGGCCTGTTTCCGGATCGAGGCCGCCGTCGACGCGCCAGTGGCCGCCGATCCGACACCGCTCGTGCCGCCACCTTGGTTCGACTGCTTCGATGCCGAGATGATCGCCCGGGCGATTGATGCGGGCGAGGCGACCGCCTATCTGGCTGCCGCCGAGGAGCGCCACGGTGCCGACCGGATGGTGGCGATATTCCCGGACGGCCGCGCCTTCATGTGGCGCCAGCTCACCCCTGAATTCGCCGATCAGTGAGCTGCGTGCGGGCCACCCGGCGTACGCCCCCGCGCTTGCGCTATGATGCGGCGAGCCACACGCTTTCTCCGGAGACCTTTCTGCCGCCGGCTTTCGAGCACACCCTCGCGCTCTTCGTCATCGCGGGGCTGGCCGCCGGACTTGCGGTCCTCGCCGTGCACGGGGCTGACAGCCTCGCCGCCGCGCTCTCTGCGATCGTCGCGGCCGCGCTCTTCGTGCCGCTCGCGCCCACGCTTTTGCCCACGCGCTTTCGCCTGGAGATCGGGCCCGACGGCCTCGTGTCGCACAATCTCTTCACCGGGACGCTGCGGCTCGCCTGGTCCGAGATCGGCCGCTACCGGATCGTCCGCCACGGGCGTGCCCGCTTTGTCGCGATCGTCCCGCGGGCGCCGGTCTCGCGCGCCGGGATCGTGCCGGAACCCGTGCCCGGCGTCGCCGCGACGCTGCCCTCGCTCTACGGCTTCGAGCCCGACGCGCTTATCGACCGGATCGAGACGCACCGGCGGATGCATCTCCCGCGTTGGCCCAAATCCCCCCTTGGAGCGTCGGACGCGAGCCTCTAAGACAAGCCGGCCCGAGCGCCGAGGGAGCCCGCCATGCCCGATCTGCTCTTAGAGCTTTTCTCCGAGGAGATCCCCGCACGCATGCAGGCCCGCGCGGCCGAGGATTTGCGCGCAATGATAACCGATCGCCTGGTGGAGGCCGGTCTCGTCTATGAGGGCGCGGGCGCCTTTGCAGGGCCTCGGCGGCTCACGCTCACGGTGACGGGGCTCCCCGCGCGCTCGCCCGACCGGCGCGAAGAACGCAAAGGCCCCCGCACGGACGCGCCCGAGAAGGCGCTCGACGGGTTTCTCCGCTCCACGGGGCTTGCCAAGGAGGCGCTCGAGATCCGCGACGATAAGAAGGGTCAGGTCTATTTCGCCGTGCTCGAGAGACCCGGGCGGAGCGCGGCGGAGACCGTCGCGGCCGCGGTTCAGGAGACCGTGCGAGGCTTTCCCTGGCCGCAATCCATGCGTGCGGCGACCGGGAGCCAGCGCTCGGTCCGCCCGCTCCGGGCGATCCTCTGCATCCTGACCGATGAGGCGGGCACAGAGATCGTGCCGCTCGAGATCGATGGCATTCGCGCGTCCGATGAGACGCGCGGGCACCGGGTCCATGCCCCCGAGGCGATCCGGGTCGCGAACTTCGAGGCCTATCGGGAAGCACTCCTCGACGCCCATGTGATCCTCGATGCAGAGGCGCGCGCCGAGCGGATCTGGCACGACGCGACCCAGGCGGCCTTTGCCCGCGGGCTCGAGCTGATCGAGGACAAGGGGCTCTTGGCCGAGGTGTCGGGGCTCGTCGAATGGCCGGTGGTCCTTATCGGCGAGATTGGACCCGACTTTCTCGACCTGCCGCCCGAGGTGCTTCAGACCTCCATGCGCGAACACCAGAAGTTCTTTTCGGTCCGGAACCCGGGGACTGGCCGGATCGAGCATTTCGTCACCGTCGCGAACCTGGCGGCGGCCGATGGCGGGGCGGCGATTCTCGCGGGCAACCGCCGCGTGCTGGCGGCGCGGCTCTCAGACGCAAAGTTCTTCTGGGAGAATGACTTGCGGACGGTTCGTGAGATTGGGCTTGAGGGAATGGCCGCGCGCCTCGGCGCGGTGACCTTCCACGCCCAACTCGGCAGCCAGGCCGACCGGGTCGCCCGGATCGCAGCGCTTGCGGCGGAGATCGCGCCGGACGTCGGCGCGAAGCCCGATCTCGCCGCCGAAGCGGCCCGGATCGCAAAGGCCGACCTGGCCTCAGAAATGGTCTATGAGTTTCCGGAACTCCAAGGCGTGATGGGCCGGTATTATGCCGAGGCGGCGGGCCATGACGACGGGGTGCCGGAAGCGTGCGAGGCGCATTACCGCCCGCTCGGACCGTCGGATGCCGTCCCGACCGCGCCCGTATCCGTCGCCGTGGCCCTGGCCGACAAGATCGACATGCTGGCGGGGTTCTGGGCGATCGACGAGAAGCCGACGGGCTCGCGGGACCCGTTTGCGCTCCGCCGCGCGGCCCTCGGCGTGATCCGGCTGCTCCTCGAGGGGCGGCACCGCCTCGGGCTCGATGCGCTCATCCGTCGGGCGCTGAGGGCGGCGGATCCTGCCGAACCCACGGCCGTGACGGCGGATCTGCTCGGCTTTTTCGCGGATCGGCTCAAGGTGGTGCTGCGCGAGGACGGGGTCCGCCACGACGTGATCGATGCTTGCTTCGGCCTCGGCGGACAGGACGATCTCGTGTTGCTGGTTGCCCGGGTTCGGGCGCTCCAAGGCTTCCTCGAGACCGAGGACGGGGCGAACCTGCTGGCCGGTTATCGGCGCGCCGCGAACATTGTCGCCTCCGAAGAAAAGAAGGACGGCGTCGCCTATGAGGGCGAACCGCAGGTGAAATTCGCCGAGCACGATGCGGAACGGGCGCTCTTCGCCGGGCTCGATACGGCTGAACCCGCGATCGCCGCCGCGCTCGGGGCCGAGGACTTCGCCGCGGCCATGGTCGAGATGGCGAAACTCCGCCCGGCCGTCGACGCGTTTTTCCAGGACGTCTTGGTCAATGCCGAGAACCAGATCGTGCGGCGGAACCGGCTCTGCCTCCTGACGCGTGTCGTGCAGGCGATGCGGCCCGTCGCGCGGTGGGAGGCGATCGAGGGATGAGCGCTGCGAACCGTTTCGCGACCACGCCCGAGGACCTGACCGACCCCGACGCGCTCGCGGCGGTCTCCGGTTTGGAATTCATCGAAGGCATCCGGACCGGGCGCTATGCGGCGCCGCCCATCGCGAAGTTCGCCGGTATGACCCTCGTCGAGGTAGGCGAGGGGCGGGTCGTCTTCGAGGGCGTGCCGGCCTTCGACCATCTCAATCCGATGGGCGGTGTGCATGGCGGCTGGTACGGGATAATGCTCGACAGCGCGCTCTCCTGCGCGGTGCAGACGCGGCTGCCGGCCGGTCAGGCCTACACGACCCTCGACTATTCGGTGCGGATGCTGCGGGCGGTGCCGCTCGGCGCGCCGGTTCGGGCGGTCGGCGAGGCAGTACGGGTCGGCCGGCGGACGGGCATCTCCGAGGGGCGGATCCTTGACGCAGAGGGGCGCGTCTGCGCGACAGGCTCGGCCGCCTGCCTGATCTTCGAGATCGGCGGATGAGCGGGGCGGGGCGGAGTGCGGTGCGCGCGGTGATCCGGGGCCGGGTGCAGGGGGTCTATTACCGGGGTTGGACCGAGGAAGAGGCCAACCGACGCGGGCTCGCAGGCTGGGTGCAGAACATGCCGGACGGCTCCGTGAAAGCGCAGTTCGCCGGCCCCGAGGCGGCGGTCGAGGCAATGCTGGCGGCGCTCTGGCAGGGCCCGCGCGACGCGGAGGTCGCGGCCGTCGAGGTGGAGCGCCTTGCGGAGATCCCGCCGATCGCGGGGTTTCGGATCAACCGCTGAGCGTGGGCCGGTCGCCCAGGTCCCGTCGCGCAGAGACCGCACCGCTTTGGAGGATCTCGCCCGCGACGGGGCGGCAGACCGCGCGCGGGTTGCAGGCGGGCTCAGAGGCTGAGCTCCTCCGCCCCGAGCGATGCGAAGGCCCGGTCGATCTCGGCCGGGTCGACCTTATCGAGGGTCGACGGCGACCAGGCCGGCGCGCCGTCCTTGTCGATGATGAGAGCCCGGACGCCTTCGTAGAAATCCGTATGCTCCATACAGTACCGCGCGAGCCGGTATTCGAGGCGCATGGCATCCTCGAACCGGACGAGACGCGCCCCCTCACGCATTTGGCGAAAGGCGATCGTCGTCGAGGTCGGCGATTTGCTGAGGATCGTGCGGTGGATCGCGCGGGCGGTGTCGGACCCTGACGCCTCGAGGCGGGCGAGAATGTCGCCGAGATCCGCCCCGGCGAAGAGGGCGTCCCGTTCGCGGGTCCGGACGCGGTCTGGGGGCGCGGCACCGGCGCTGTCCTCGAAAAGATCCGAGGCGATGTCCCGCGCCGCGTCGGCGAGCGCTTCGGGAAGGGCACGAGCATCGGTGGGCAGATCAAAGCCGTCGGCCAGTGCCTCGATCAGCGCCTCGGCGGCTCGATGGGTGAGAAAGACGTCGGCAACGCCCGCCTCGACGGCCGCGCGCCCCTTCAAACGGTCCCCGGTGAGCGCGAGCCACATCCCCGTCTCGCCCGGCAGCCGCGGCAGCACCCAGGTCGCGCCCACATCCGGGAAGAGGCCGATCCCGGTCTCCGGCATGGCGAACACGGTTCGCTCGGTCGCGATGCGGTGGCTGCCATGGACCGAGACCCCGACCCCGCCGCCCATCACGATCCCGTCCATCACCGCCACATAGGGTTTCGGAAAGGTCTTGATGCGGTGGTTCAGGCGGTATTCGTCGGCATAGAACCCGAAATTGGCCCGGCCACGCTCTCCGCCCGGCCGTCCCGCTTCGTATAGCGCCCGGATGTCGCCGCCCGCAGAGAACGCCTTCCCGCCGGCCCCGCGGATCGCAACCGCCGCGACCCGGGTGTCCCCGGCCCAGGCTTCGAGTTGGGCATGGATCTCGCGCACCATGGCGTGGGTCAAGGCATTCAGCGCCTCCGGACGGTTGAGCGTAATCTGACCGAGACGGCCCCGGTGTTCGAACTCGACGTCGGCCATTGCCGCTGTCTCCCTGCCTGTGCATGCTCCGATGACTAAAAAGGAAGGTCCGAAATGCTGCAACCTGCTCCCTTTCCGCTTAACCGTCCGCGGCGTCTGCGCCAGGCCCCTTGGATGCGCGCGCTGGTTGCGGAGACCCGGCTGGCGGCGTCGGACCTGATCTGGCCGTGCTTTGTCATCGAAGGGGACGACCGAGCCGAACCCCTCGCCTCGATGCCGGGGGTGGAGCGGCTCACGGTCGACCGGATCGCGGTCCGGGCGACCGAAGCCCCGGCGCTGGGGGTCCCGGCCATCGGGCTTTTTACATACACCAACATGGCGCGGAGGGCCGAGGGGTGCGAGGGGGCGTGGGACCCGGGGA
>JBHJGX010000085.1:0-23348 GCA_050331395.1 Paracoccaceae bacterium | reverse complement strand
GGGCGCCCCGCCTATTCCGCAGCCATCCGGCCGGCCTTCACAAGCATCGGCCGCAGATAGCGCCCCGTATGGCTGACCTCGATCTCGGCGATCGCCTCGGGCGTGCCAGCCGCCACCAGCTCGCCGCCGCCATCGCCGCCTTCGGGCCCCAGGTCCAAGATCCAGTCGGCGCATTTGATCACGTCGAGATTGTGCTCGATGACCACCACGGTGTTCCCGGCATCGACCAGCTCCTGCAGCACCTCGAGAAGCTTTTTCACGTCCTCGAAATGGAGCCCCGTCGTCGGCTCGTCGAGGATGTAGAGCGTGCGCCCCGTTGCCCTTCGCGCCAGTTCTTTCGAGAGCTTCACCCGCTGCGCCTCGCCGCCCGAGAGCGTCGTCGCCTGCTGGCCGATCCGGATATAGCCGAGACCGACCCGCTCGAGCGTCTCCATCTTCTCGCGGATCATCGGGATCGCCTCGAAGAACCCGACGCCTTTCTCAACGGTCATGTCGAGCACATCGGCAATCGAATGATCCCGATATTTGATCTCCAGCGTCTCGCGATTGTAGCGCGCGCCCTTGCAGGTCTCGCATTCCACATAGACGTCGGGAAGGAAATGCATCTCGATCTTGATGACCCCGTCGCCCTGGCAGGCCTCGCAGCGCCCCCCCTTCACGTTGAAGCTGAACCGGCCGGGCTTATACCCCCGCGCTTTCGCCTCCGGCAGCCCGGCGAACCAGTCGCGGATCGGCGTGAAGGCGCCCGTATAGGTCGCCGGGTTCGAGCGCGGTGTCCGCCCGATCGGCGACTGGTCGATATCGATCACTTTGTCGAGTTGGTCGAGCCCGCGGACCCTCCGGCAGGGCGCCGGCTGCATGCGTGCGCCGTTCAACCGGTTCGCTGCCGTCTTGAAGAGCGTCTCGATGGTAAAGGTGGATTTCCCGCCGCCCGAGACGCCGGTGATGCAGGTGAGCGTGCCGAGCGGGATCTCCCCGGTCACGCCCTTCAGATTGTTGCCCGTCGCCTCTTCGACCGCGATGGTCTTGCCGTTGCCTTTGCGCCGGCGGGCGGGGATCGCGATCTCGCGCTGGCCGATCAGATACTGTCCGGTGACGGAAGCAGGCGTCGCCGCCACCTCCTCGGGGGTGCCCGAGGCGATGATCCGGCCCCCATGCACCCCGGCGCCCGGGCCGATATCGACGACATAATCCGCCGTCCGGATCGCCTCCTCGTCATGCTCGACGACAATCACGGTGTTGCCCTGATCCCGGAGCCCTTTGAGCGAGGCTAAAAGTCGGTCGTTGTCGCGTTGGTGAAGGCCGATGGACGGCTCGTCGAGCACATAGAGGACACCGGTCAGACCCGAGCCGATCTGGCTCGCGAGCCGGATCCGCTGGCTTTCGCCGCCCGACAGCGTGCCCGCGTTCCGGCTGAGCGTGAGGTAGTCGAGGCCCACATCCACAAGAAAGCCGAGCCGTTCCCGAATCTCTTTCAGGATCGCTGCCGAAATCGTGCGTTTCTGGGCCGACATCGCATCGGGCACCCGGTCGACCCAGGCCAGCGCCTCGCGGATCGACATCGCCGTCACATGGCCGATATGCCGGCCGTCGATCTTGACCGCGAGCGCCTCCTCGCGCAGGCGATAGCCGCCGCAGGCGCCGCAGGCCCGGTTCGCCTGATAGCGCTCAAATTCCTCGCGGATCATGGCGCTGTCGGTTTCGCGATAGCGCCGCTCCATATTGGGCACGACGCCTTCGAACACTCGCTTGACCTGATAAACCCGGCCGCCGTCGTCGAAGCGGAACTGAATCTCCTCGTCGCCGGTACCATGAAGCATGATCTGCCGGGCGAATTCGGGTAGCTTTTCCCAGGGATCGGTGGTCGAAAAGCCGTAATGCTCGGCGAGTGCCGCAATGGTTTGGCGGAAATGTGGCGTTTTCGACTTCGCCCAAGGCGCCAGCGCCCCGTCGATCAGCGATAAACTATGGTCCGGGACGACCAGGTTTTCATCGAAATAGAGCTCGACCCCGAGGCCGCCGCACGCGGGACACGCCCCGAAAGGCGCATTGAACGAGAAGAGCCGCGGCTCGATCTCGGCAATGGTAAAACCCGAAACCGGGCAAGCGAAATTCTCCGAGAAAGTGATCCGCTCCGGCTCGCCGTCCTGGGGCGCGGTCTCGACGATTGCGATACCGTCGGCCAGACCGAGCGCCGTGGTGAAGCTGTCGGCGAGGCGCGTCTCGATCCCCTCTTTCACGACGATGCGGTCGACGACGACGTCGATGTCGTGGCGCAGCTTCTTGTCGAGTTTGGTCGGGTCGGCGAGCTCGTGGAATGCGCCGTCGACCTTGACCCGTTGAAATCCTTGCTTGCGGAGATCGAGAAATTCTTTGCGGTACTCGCCTTTGCGGTCGCGGATCATTGGGGCGAGCAGATAGGCCCGCGTGGCCTCGGGCAGCGCCATTACCCGATCGACCATCTCCGAGACCTGCTGCGCCTCTATCGGCAGACCGGTTGCGGGCGAATAGGGCGTGCCGGCTCTGGCGAATAAGAGCCGCAAATAGTCATAGATTTCGGTGACCGTTCCGACCGTAGAGCGCGGGTTCCGCGATGTCGTCTTCTGCTCGATGGAAATCGCCGGCGAAAGCCCGTCTATATGGTCGACGTCCGGCTTCTGCATCATTTGCAAAAACTGCCGAGCATAGGCCGAGAGACTTTCGACATAGCGTCGTTGGCCCTCGGCATAGATCGTATCGAAAGCCAGAGACGATTTACCAGAGCCCGAAAGCCCGGTCATCACCGTCAGCGCGTTGCGCGGAATGTCGGCATCGACGCCTTTGAGATTGTGCTCCCGCGCGCCGCGGACGGAGATGAATTTCAGCTCGGCCATACCCTCACGCCCCGTCTAGGCCTGCCCGATCGGGCGTTGGATCGCCTGCGCGAGATAGCATCCGTGGCCGGAAATGCGAGTCGGCGGGACCTGAGCCCTTATAGTAAACAAACAAAGAACATCTGGCCAGGGGCTGGCAGGATGGGACGGAAACGCTTTGACGACGCCCCCGTGTCCGCGCTATCGCCGCGCAATTCGGCAGATAGCGATCTTGGAGAGCGGGGATGAGCGATGATGCAAGCGATATCGACGAGTTCGCCAAAGTGCCGGCCGAGCGCGAAGCGGTATCGTTCCGAACAGCCGTGGATGCGACAGGGCGATTTCTGAACCTAAAACTCGCCTTTCCCGGCGGAAAGACCGAGGTACTGATCCTGGCCGCGCCGATCGCGCTCCATATCCGGGATCGGCTGCGCGAGACCCTCCGCGCCGCGCCCTCGCTGACCGAATTGCCCGAGGATCGGCAGATGTTCGCCCGCCAGCCCCACCACAGCGAGGCGGACTGGCGGACGGCGAGCCCTCATGTGGGCGTGCCGCGGGGCTGCGAGGTCGCGACCTTCCGGGACCGCTGCGTGCTCGCCTTTCCGATGGATGGCACGGGGACCTATACGGCCGTACGATTGCGACCGCTGATCGCGGGTTACCTGCTGCACGCGATCAATTTCGCTGTCGAGGACGAAGACCTCGGCGCTGAGGACGCGGCGGCGGGACGGGCGCGGCCCCACGCCTGAGCCGACGCCTCTCGTCCGCCGCTGCGCCGGTGCGCCGGCGGGTGCGCCCTTGCCGCGCATCGGAGGGGGAGCGCCCGCGCCCACCCGCGACAGGTTTTGCAGCCACATGTGAACATATAAAGAACATCTACCCCGCAGCCCGAGGAAACGCGTGGGCGTCGCGGCTCCGCGGGTTCCGGAACCTGTCGCGGCCGATTGACGAAAAGCGCGGTTCTCGTCGGACGGTGCGTCCGCGCCGGGCGCCCGATGTCCGCCGCGCCACCCGGGCCCCGCCGCCGGTCAGTGGAAATCGCGGCTCTTGGGAATGATCCGCACGTCGCGCGGGTGGATCCGCGGGTTCTGGTCTTGTCCGCCCGGGCGGCCCTGGTGGCGCTTCGCCTTGGTGCGGGCGTCTTCGTCCACCGGACGCGCGACTTCGTCGGCATGCGCGAGGCCTTTGTCCCCCATGGCTGCGACGGCGTCTTCGGAAAGGAGGGCCAGATCACCGGTGCGGTCGACGAGTTCTTCCGCGACCACATGGGTCACGCCCTCGGCGCGCTGGATGCGGCCGCGGACGAGCAGCACGCGCGCGCCCATGACGACCGGCCGAAACCGGGTGGCGATGCGTTTCCAGACGACGATGTTGGCGATGCCGGTCTCGTCCTCGAGGGTGACGAAGACGACGCCCTTGGCCGAGCCCGGTTTCTGGCGCACGAGAACGACGCCTGCGGTGCGCAGGAGCCGGCCGTTCGGCGCGGCGACCGCTTCGGCGGTCGTCAGGATCCCGCGGGTTGCGTAGCGGGCGCGAAGATACGCCATCGGGTGGGCTTTGAGCGAGAGCCGGAGCGTCTGGTAGTCCTGGACCACATGCTCCGAGCCCGGCATCTCGGGGAGCGCCGCCGCGGGCTCGTCGCCGCGTTCGTCGGTGCCGGTTGCGGCGAAGAGCGGCAAAGCCCGGGTCGCCGGCAAGGCCCGGACCGCCCAGAGCGCCCGGCGCCGGTCGAGCCCCATGGAGCGGTAGGCATCCGCGGCCGCAAGTCGCTCGAGGCTCGCCCGCATGAGCCCGGCGCGGGCCATGACCTCGCCCGGGCTTGGAAATTCGGCCTCGCGGGCGGCGATCAGCCGCTCGGCCTCGTCCTCGCGGAGCCCGTCGACCATGCGCAGCCCGAGGCGGACCGCGAGGCCGGTCCCTGCGGCTTCGAGCGTGGTGTCCCAGTCGGACCGGTTCACGTCCGGCTGGCGCACCTCGACGCCGTGATCGCGGGCATCGCGGACAATCTGCGCGGGCGCGTAAAAGCCCATGGGCTGGGAATTCAGGAGGGCGGCGCAGAAGACCTCCGGGTGGTGGCATTTGATCCACGACGAGACATAGACGAGGAGCGCGAAGCTCGCCGCGTGGCTTTCGGGGAAGCCGTATTCGCCGAAGCCCTTAATCTGGTCGAAGCAGCGGGCCGCGAAGTCCGGGTCGTAGCCGCGGGCGATCATTCCGTCGACCATCTTGTCCTGATAATGCTGGATGGTGCCGACCTTGCGGAAGGTGGCCATCGCGCGGCGAAGGCCGTTCGCCTCGTCCGGGGTGAACCGGGCGGCCTCTATGGCGATCTGCATGGCCTGTTCCTGGAAGAGCGGCACGCCGAGGGTGCGGCCGAGAATGCGTTCGAGCTCGTCCGGGGGGCCGTGCTCGGGCGCAGGCTGGGGGAAGACGGCGCGCTCCTTGCCCGCCCGGCGGCGGAGATAGGGGTGTACCATCTCGCCTTGGATCGGGCCCGGGCGGACGATCGCGACTTCGATCACCAGGTCGTAGAAGCACCGGGGCTTCATCCGGGGCAGCATGTTCATCTGTGCCCGGCTCTCGACCTGAAAGACGCCGAGGCTGTCCGCCCGGCAGAGCATGTCGTAAACCGCCGGGCATTCCGCGGGCAGAGTTGCGAGATCGTAGTCGATGGCTTTCTGCCGGCGCATCAGATCGAAGGCCTTCCGGATGCAGGTGAGCATCCCGAGGGCGAGCACATCGACCTTCATGATGCCGAGGGCGCCGATATCGTCCTTGTCCCACTCGATGAAGGTCCGGTCGGGCATCGCCGCATTGCCGATCGGCACCGTCTCGGTGAGCGGTCCCCGGGTCAGCACGAAGCCGCCCACATGCTGGCTGAGGTGCCGCGGGAAGCCGATCAGCTGTCGGGTGAGCACCAGCGCCTGGCGGAGCACCGGGGTTTCCGGGTCGAGACCGGCGGCGCGGATATGGCCGTCCTCGATGTCCTTGCCCCAGGAACCCCACACGGTCCCGGCGAGGGCAGTCGCCGTGTCTTGGCTGAGCCCGAGCGCTTTGCAGACCTCGCGGACGGCCGAGCGCGGGCGATAGCAGATCACCGTCGCCGTCAGCGCGGCCCGGCTGCGGCCATAGCGGGCGTAGACGTATTGGATCACCTCCTCGCGGCGCTCGTGCTCGAAATCGACGTCGATATCGGGCGGCTCGCGACGCTCCTTTGAGATGAAGCGCTCGAAGAGAAGATCGGATTTCTCCGGGTCGACCGAGGTGATGCCGAGGCAGAAGCAGGCCGCGGAGTTCGCGGCCGACCCGCGGCCCTGACAGAGGATGCCCTGGCGGCGGGCCCAGGCGACGATGTCGTGGACTGTCAGAAAATAGGGCGCGTAGTCGAGCTCGCGGATCAGCTTCAGTTCCTTGACGATAGCGGCGCGGACCTTCTCGGGCACCCCGCCCGGATAGCGCCACGCCGCGCCCTGCCAGGTGAGTGCCTCGAGATGGGCCTGGGGCGTCGTGTCGGGGGGCACAGGCTCTTCGGGATACTCATATGCCAGCTCGTCGAGGGAGAAGCGCGCCCGTTCGACGATCTCGAGGCTGCGGGCGACCGCCGCTTCGTGCCCGCGGAAGAGCCGCGCCATCTCCGAGGGCGATTTCAGATGCCGCTCGGCATTCGCTTCGAGCAAATAGCCCGCGCGGGCGACGGTGGTGTGCTCGCGGATGCAGGTGAGCACGTCCTGAAGCGGGCGGCGGTTCGGGATGTGATAAAGCGCGTCCTGGCTCGCGACGATCGGGGCGCCGGCGGTGCGGCCGAGTTCTTCGAGGCGGGCGATGCGCTCGCGATCCCGGCCGCGATAGCCGTGGCAGGCGGCGAGCCAGAGGCGCCCGCGCCAGAGCCGGGCGAGGCGTTCGAGCAGCCGGGCGAAGGGCAGGCCCGGCGCCTCGGGCGCGATGGCGACAAAGAGCTGGCCCTCGGAATGGGCGATGACGTCATCGAGAAGGAGGCGGCACTGGCCCTTCTCGGCGGCGAGTTTGCCTCCGCTCAGAAGCCGCGACAGCCGGCCATAGGCCGCCCGGTCCGTGGGAAAACAGGCGAGCTCGGGCCCGTCTTCGAGCGCGAGACGGCAGCCGACGACGAGGCGCATGCCGAGGGTCTTGGCCGCCTGATGGGCCCGCACGACACCGGCGAGCGTGTTCCGGTCGGCGATGCCGATCGCGGTCTGGCCGAGGAGATGGGCGCGGTCGACCAGCTCTTCGGGGTGCGAGGCGCCACGGAGGAACGAGAAATTGGTCGTCGCGAGCAGCTCCGCGAAGCCTGGGGCGGTGTGCATGGGGCGTCCGTCGGGCTCAGGCGAAGAGGCCGTGCAGGAACCATCGGGGCGCGCCGCCGCGTCCGTCGCCGTAAAGCCCCTCGCGATAGAGCCAGTAACGCCGGCCGTCCGCGTCCTCGACCCGATAATAATCCCGCGCCCGCGGCAGGCTTTCCTCGACCCGCCACCATTCCGGCGCGATCCGTTCGGGTCCGTCGGCGCGCACGACCCGGCGCACGAGGCGTCGCCAGACGAATTGCGCGGGCGGGCCGTCGGGGATCTCGGCGACCACCTCGACCGCCTCGGGCGCGGCCAGCATGCGCAGCGGACGCGGGCCCGCAGGGAGCGCTGTCGGCCAGTCGGGCAGCCGGCCCTCGAAGCCCCGTTCGGCCACGGCCCGCTCGGGGATATGGCTCTCGACCGGGGCCGCGACCGTCACTGCGCCCGGACCGAGGCGCGCGGTGATCCGGTCGGCGAGCGCGGCGAGCGCATCGAGATCGACGGGGTCGGCGGCAAGGTTGCGCGCAAGCGGACGGGGCGCGGTCGCGATCGGTTCGGCCCTCGGCGCCTCGAGGAGCAGGAGATCGACGCCGAAGCCCGGATCGATGCCCTCGAGGCGCTCGGCGAAGAGCCGGGCGAGATGCGTGGGATCGCGGCTTGGCCGGGCGGTGGCGATCTCTGCCTCCGAGACCCCGCCATCGCTCCGGAAGGCCGCGAGCCGGAGCCGCCGGGCCCCCAGCCCCGCCTCGCAGAGATCGCCGCAAAGCGCGTCGAGAAGGCGCGTGAGGCCCGTGCGCAGCCCCTCGAGATCGAGAAGCGGCTCGGGGCAGGCGAGGCGGCGGGCGAAATCGGGCCGGGGACGGAGCACGTCGAGCGGCTCGGCCCGGCGTCCGAGCGCCTGATCGAGGCGGAGCACCACCCGATCGGCGGTCTCGGCCGACTGAAAGCGCCGGGCAAGCGCGCGGCGGTCGAGGCCGTAGAGCTGGCCGATCCGGACGAGGCCGAAACGGCGGAGGAGCGTCGAGGCCTCGCGTCCGAGCCGGAGCCCTGCGACCGGCAGATCGGCGAGGCCGGCTTCGAGCGCCCGGGGCGTTCCCTCCGCGATCCGGGTCAGCGGGCCGTCGGCCGCATGGGCGAGCGCCCAGGCCGCGCCGGGGGTGGCCGCAAGCCCGAGGCGGTGGCAGATCCCCGCGCCGTCGAGCGCGGCCGAGATCGCCGCCATCATCGCGCTCTCGCCCCCCCAAAGATGCGCACAGCCCGTGGTCTCGAGCATCACGCCGTCGGTCCCGTCGACGGCCGCAAGCGGGCTCCAGCGGATCATCCAGCCGGCGAGGCCGCGGAGCGCGGCCGCATCCGCGCTGCGGTCGATCTCCTCGGTGCCGAGATCGGGGAGCCGGGCGCGCGCCTCGGCAAGCGCGAGGCCGGCGTCGATGCCGTCGGCCCGGGCGGGCGGGTTCGCGGCGGCGATCCGGATGCCGTCGGCCCCCGCCTCGGTCAGCGCAAAGGGCGCGCGCGGGCGTTCACCCCGCTTTGGCGAGGGGTCGGGCGTGCCGGTCCGCGCTGCCCGGCGTTCGCGTCGCAGCCGGTCGAGCGGCCAGTCCGGGCACCAGACGGAGAGAAAGCGTCGCATCGTCGAACTCCAGCTCGAAGGCGCGGCCCGCGGCCTCGGGCGCGAGGCGGCTGCGCTCGAGCCGGGCCTGCCAGCGGGGGCACCCGGGCGCGCGCGGGTCATAGGCGTTGGCGGCCGAGGGCCGGGCGGCGACGCGCCAGCGCGACTGCGCCGCCGAGGTGCCCTGGCGGTCATGGGGCATCAAGAGGAGGAGCGGCACCCCATGCGCCTCGGCGGCGAGGGAAAGCCTGCGGCTTGCGGTGAAATCCGCCCCGTCGATCTCGGCAACGACCGCCGAGACGGCGCCCGAGCGGAGGCCTTCCTCGACGGTCCAAAGCGCCTCGAGCCGCTTGCCTGCGCGCACGCTCAGGAGCCGTCCCGGGTCGAGGCCGACGGCCCGCGCCCCGTGGCCGAGGAGGCGGCCGTGCTCGGCCTCTCCGCCGCGCCCGCGGGTCTGTGCCACCCAGAGGATCGCCCCCGCCCGCGCCGAGGCGAGTGCTGCGAGCGCGAGACCGGTGGCGGCCGGGGCATCGCCGAAGGCCGTCTCGACGAGCTCGTGCACGCCCGAGCGGCCCATACGGGCGACGAGTTCGAGCGGGTCCACCGCATTTGCGGCACCATCGCCGGGGGCGCCGTAGCGGACGAGCGCCAGGTGAGTCGCGTTCTTCAGATCCATATGTTCATACTTCGTTCATGCCGGGCGCGTGTCAAGCATCCGCTCTGCCGAGGGCCTGCACCCGTCGTCTTCAGAGTGCGAGGGCCGCATAGCCCGCCAACGCCGAGACCGCCGTCAGTGCCGTGCCCCACGCCGTGTCGATCGCCACCATCGGCCACGACCAGCCCCGCAGCGTCGCCATATTGGTCGCCTCGTAGGTGCCGTAGGCCATCAGCCCCAAGATCGCCCCGTCGCGCAGCGCGATCAGCGGATCGCCCGCCTCGGCCGCCGGGATCGCCGCAAAATAGAGGATCCCCGCGCAATAGACCGCGTAGAACGCCCCGGCGACGCCGAGTTTCGGGCTCTCGCGCATCAATTCGCCCACATAGCGCAGGAAGATCGGCTTCATCACGCGGGTGAGCCAGATCGCATCGATCACGAGGAAAACGACGACGATGGCGAACCAGGCGAGGAGATAGGACATGCGGCGTCTCCGGAGCTGCGCGAGGGGCGTTCGCGCCGTGACATAGGGCGGCAGGTCCATGCGTCTCCCGACCGCGGATCCGGCCGCCGTCCCGACTGTCGCCCAGACCGCCGTCCCCGACTGCCGCCCCCGCCGCCGCTCAGACGGGGACGAAGGGTCCACCGCGCCCGTCGAGGCGATAGAGCGTGCCCGCCCCCAGATCGACCCAAGCGCCGTGCAAACTGATCCGTCCCTCGGCAATCGCCTCCGCGACGAACGGGAAGCCCGCCAGATTGTCGAGCGAGGTCCGTACCGCCTCCTGCTCGAGAGCCCGTTGAGGATCGGCGGGAGGCGGATCGGCCCGCGCCACCCGCTCATAGCCCGGCCGCAGGATCTCCATCCACCGGCCGATAAAGCTCGACCCTTCGCCGAGCGACGGATCCGCGCCCGAACACATCGCCCGGCAGGCGGCGACGCCCCCGCAATTCGAGTGCCCCACCACGACGATATGCGCGACCCGGAGCACGTTCACCGCGTACTCGACCGCCGCTGACGTGCCGTGGTGATTGTGGTCCGGATCGAACGGCGGGACGAGGTTCGCCACATTGCGCACGACGAAGAGATCGCCCGGCTCGGCGCCGAACATCTGCACGGTGTCGATCCGGCTGTCGCAACAACTCACGACCATGGCGCGCGGCCGCTGGCCCTCCTCGGCGAGGCGCGCATGCCAGATCCGGTCGGGTAGGAACCGCCGCTCGCGCCAGGTGCGAAAGCGTTCGACGAGATAGGGCGGAAAGCTGTGACCCGTCGGCATGTCCGAGGCCCTCCCCTTGCGGCCGGGCGTCCGGACGCCCGCCTGAGGGCGGCCTAGCCCGTGGACGGCGCCACGGCAAGCGGCGGGCATTTGCGCTCGCCGCGGCCCACGACTAGAGGGAGGAGAGCGCACCAACGGAGGCGGGCGATGGCAGAGATGCGGGTGATCGAACACGGCAGCGGCGGCGGGCCCGAGGTGCTCGGCCTCGGTACGCGCCCGGTTCCGGAGCCGGGGCCGGGCCAGGTGCTCGTGCGGGTGACCGCGGCCGGCGTGAACGGCCCGGATATCATGCAGCGCAAAGGCCTCTACCCGCCACCGCCCGGGGCGTCCGACCTGCTCGGGCTCGAGCTCTCGGGCGAGATCGTCGCCCTCGGGGCGGGGGCTCGGCGTTGGATGATCGGCGACCGGATCACGGCGCTTACCAAGGGCGGGGCCTATGCGGAGTATTGCGCCGTCGACGCGGCGCATTGTCTGCCGGTGCCCGAGGGGGTGGCGGAGGTCGATGCGGGCGGTCTCTGCGAGACGTACTTCACTGTCTGGTCGAACGTCTTCCATCGCCACGAAGTGCCCGAGGGCGCGGTGTTCCTCGTCCATGGCGGGGCGGGCGGCATCGGCTCGACGGCGATCCAGCTCGGTAGGGCGCGCGGGCTCCGGGTCTTTGCGACCGCCTCCGGCGATGGGCTCGCCTTTTGCCGGCAGCTCGGTGCGGAGCGGGCCATCGACTATCGCTCCGAAGACTTCGTCACCGTGGTCAAAGAGGCGGGCGGCGCCAACGTGATCCTCGACATTATGGGCGGGGAGTATGTGGCGCGAAACCTCAAGGCCGCGGCCATGGATGCCCGGTTGATCCAACTGGCCTTCCGCAACGGCTCGAAGATCGAAGTGGATCTTCTCCCGGTGATGCTGAAGCGGCTAACGCTCACCGGCTCGACGCTCCGTCCCCGGCCGGACGCGTTCAAAGCCGCCGTGGCGGCCGAACTCGAGGCGGAGATCTGGCCCCACTTTGCCAAAGGCAGCGTGCATCCGGTCACCCATGCGGTCTTTCCCTTCGCCGAGGCGTCCGAGGCCCACCGCGCCATGGAGGCCGGCGGCCTGCGCGGCAAGATCCTGCTGACGCCCTGAGGCCATCATGACCCGAGGCCCGGACGGCACAGGGCAAAGGGCACGGGGCAGGGGGCACGGCGACTGCCGGTGAGATGGCCCCGGCTTTGGGCTCAGGGACAAAGCAACCTGCGTCAATTTGCCGCAAATTGGCGCTTTGTCTCCCAGGGGCGGCCGCCGTCTTTCCAAAACGCGGAAAGCTTGTCCGAAAATTTCCACCCTGCGGCAATCTGACTGGCCGGCTCCCTGATTGAGAGCGCATTTCGCCGATCGGAAACCGCGTTTCCTGAAGCGTGAACCGAACCGGCGGCGCGGCAAAAGAAAATTTAAGTTGGCCCCCCGGCCCGTCCCCGATACCGCCCACCCAAGGCGCTCGGGCGACCGGCTGCGCGCCCGCATCAACGAAACACGTGGAGAGGATCCGCCCCATGAAGACCGGCTATACTGCCCTGTTCATCCCAGGCCCGACCAACATGCCCTTCCGTATCCGTCAGGCGATGGATGTCGCCCTCGAAGACATGCGTGCGCCCGATTTTCCGGACTTCGTGATGCCGCTCCTCGAGGACACAAAGAAGGTCTTCAAAAGCACTGCGGGCCAGGTCTTTATCTTTCCAGGCTCGGGCACCGGCGGGTGGGAGTCGGCCATTGCCAATACCCTCTCGCCCGGCGACCGGGTGCTGATGAGCCGCTTCGGCCAGTTCTCCCATCTATGGGTCGATATGTGCGAGCGCTTCGGCCTCGAGGTCGTCGCCATCGACCAGGAGTGGGGCAAGGGCGTACCCTATGAAACCTATGCCGAGCACCTGGAGAAAGACACCGCGCACAATATCAAAGCCGTCTTCGTCTGCCAGAACGAGACCGCGACCGGCGTGACCTCGGATGTGGGCCGCGTCCGCGAGGTCCTCGACGCCCATAACCACCCCGCGCTGCTGATGGTCGACGGCGTGTCCTCGATCGGCTCGATCGAGTTCAAGATGGACGAGTGGGGCGTCGATGTCGCCGTCTCTGGCTCGCAGAAAGGCTTTATGCTGCCGACGGGCCTCGCGATCATCTGCGTCAGTCAAAAGGCGCTCGAGGCCCACAAGACCGCCACGCTGCCGCGGACGTTCTTCTCCTGGGAAGACATGATCCGAATGAACAAGGACGGCTACTTCCCCTACACCCCGGCGACCACGCTGATGAAGGGCCTCCGGGCCTCCCTCGACATGATCGAGGAAGAGGGGCTCGACAATGTCATCGCCCGGCATCGGCACCTGGCCGAAGGTGTCCGCCGCGCCGTGCTCGACGGTTGGAAGCTCCGGCTCTGCGCCGCGGCGCCCGAATGGTACTCGGACACGGTCTCGGCGATCGTGGTGCCCGACGATGCGGACGCCCGTCCGGTGATCAGCCGCGCTTATCACCGCTACAACCTCTCCCTCGGCGCAGGTCTCGCCAAGGTCATGGGCCGCGTCTTCCGGATCGGCCATCTCGGCTGGCTGAACGAAGTGATGGTCGCCCAAGCGCTCGCCGGCGCCGAAATGGCCATGCGCGACAGCGGCATCATGGTCGAGCCGGGGGCGGGCTCGGGAGCGGCCTGCGAATACTGGCGCACGGCCGAAACCGCACGGCTTGCCCAGGCGGCCGAATAAAGCGACACCGGAGCCGGTCGGGATCCCCCGGCCGGACCACCCGAACGGAAGGAGACCGAGCATGAAGATCTG
This sequence comes from Paracoccaceae bacterium, assembly GCA_050331395.1. GTDB lineage: Bacteria > Pseudomonadota > Alphaproteobacteria > Rhodobacterales > Rhodobacteraceae > Thermohalobaculum. Next base: position 9,853 of record JBHJGX010000085.1, on the reverse strand, counting down.
CGTATTCGGCGCCGGCGCGATCGGCGGTTATTTGGCGGCGGGGCTCGCGCGGCTCGAAGACGTCGAGGTTTCGGTCATTGCCCGCGGCGCCCATTTGAAGGCGATCCAAGAGAACGGTCTCACGCTCTCGAAAGACGGCGAGGACTATACTGTGCCGGTCACGGCGGCGCTCGACCCGGCCGAAATCGGTCCGGTCGACGTGGTCTTCAACGCGCTCAAGGCGCACCAGGCCTGGGAGTCGGCGCATTTCGTGACCCCCCTTCTCGGCCCGGAGACGCCAGTTGTCTGTTGTCAGAACGGCGTGCCTTGGTGGTATTTCCACAAACTCGGCGGCGCGCATGAGGGCAAGCGGCTTGACAGCGTCGACCGCGGCAACCGGCAATGGGATCTGATCGGTCCCGAGCGTGCCATCGGCTGTTCGGTCTACCCGGCCGCGGAGATCGAGGCCCCCGGACGGATCCGCCATGTCTACGGCGATAAATTTGCCCTCGGCGAGCCGGACGGCTTGGCCTCGGACCGCGTCACCCGGATCTCGGAGGTGCTGGAACGGGCGGGCTTTCGCGCGCCGGTGCTCGAAGACATCCGATCCGAGCTCTGGCTGAAACTCTGGGGCAATCTCTGCTTCAACCCGATTTCTGCGCTCACCCGGGGCACGCTCGACGTCGTGGCGACGGACCCGACCACCCGCGGAACCGCTCGGGCAATGATGCTCGAGGCGCAAGAGATCGCCGAAAGCCTCGGTGCATCCTTCCGTGTCGATGTCGAGCGGCGGATCAACGGCGCGGCCAAAGTGGGTGCTCACCGGACCTCGATGCTTCAGGATCTCGAGGCGGGCAAAAAGATGGAGATCGACGCGCTCGTCACGGCCGTGCAGGAAATGGGGCGAGTGGTCGGTCGGCCGACGCCGACGCTCGACGTGGTGCTCGGTCTTGTCCAGCAACTCGGTATGAACAACGGGCTTTACCCAACTTACCCGGCAGAAAGCGACGCCGAGACCGCAGCCGCGTAAGTGCCAAGCCGGCTGTGAGATGCCGCCCATGTCGGTCAGGTCGACCGGATCTCGATCCGGGCGACCCGACCGACACGAGCCTCGGCTAGCTGCCCGATTTTTCGAACATCGATCCGTCGGTTCGATGGACGCGGGGAAAAGCCAGCCATGGCTTTTGCGCGATACGAAGCTCGTCGAGATCCGGTCGCTTATCGACGAGGGTCCAATGACCGTCTGGTAAGCAGCAGTCGCGATGCTGGTCGCAGCCCGAATGCCAACACGCTCAGGACCCCAGCTTAGGCCCAATCCTCACAAGCGCGCCCGCCTCTGCGGTCGAATTGTCCCGCGCGTCGTATGGCCCCGTTCGCCGCATTATGGCGGGGCGATAGCGAAAATAGTGACCTAAGCATAACGCGAGACGTGGCCCCGCGCCCCGCGACGGCCCGCCACGGATCCGGGCGCCGGTAGGCCGTCGCGGGCCTGGCACTTGCCAAAGCGACCGCTGCTCACCGCGACGGTCGGGGCCGGAGGCCCCGCGCAGCACCTTCGGACGGTTGCCGTCGCCGGCGGCTCGGACACGGCCGTCAAATCGGCGCTCCTGCCAGCGGTCGAGCCTCTTTTGGCGGTTGGCACGCCGGTGCTGGACAGGCCGCAGAGCGGCTGGCAAGAGCGACCGATGACCGATGCACCCGCATTTCTTCGCCGTCTCTTCGCGAGCGCCGTCGAGGCAGCCGACCCGATGCGAGTGTTGGCCGCCCATCTTCCGCCGCCGCCCAAAGGGCGCACCGTCGTCGTCGGAGCCGGCAAAGCGTCTGCCCGCATGGCCGAGGCGCTCGAAGCGGCCTGGATGGGCCCGGCAGACCGGATCTCGGGGCTCGTCGTCACGCGTTACGGCCATGCGCGGCCCTGCGAGCGAATCGAGATCGTCGAAGCGGCGCATCCGGTTCCCGATACAGCCGGCGTCGCCGCGACCGAGCGGGTGCTCGGCCTGCTCGCTGGGCTCGGGCCGGACGACCGGGTGATCGCGCTCGTCTCCGGCGGCGGCTCGGCGCTTCTCACGGCCCCGGCTGACGGCATCACGCTCGCGGAGAAACAGGCGGTGAACCGGGCGCTTCTCGCCTCGGGGGCGCGGATCGGCGAGATGAACGTGGTGCGAAAACATCTGAGCCGGGTGAAAGGCGGCCGTCTCGCCGCGGCGGCCTGGCCGGCACCGGTCACGGCGCTCCTCATCTCCGACGTGCCCGGCGACGATCCGGGCACCATCGCTTCGGGGCCGACGGTCGGCGAACGGAGCCAGCCAGCAGAGGCCGCGCGGATCCTCGCCGCCTACGGCATCGAGCCGCCCGAAAGTGTCGCGCGCCATCTGGCCGGGGCCGCGCCTTGCCCTGCGCCTGAGGACCCGCGCCTCGCCGCGACCGAGACCCAGGTGATCGCCGCCCCGCAGCGCTCGCTCGAAGCCGCGGCCGCCGTCGCGCGGGACGCCGGGGTCGCGCCGCTCATCCTCGGCGACAGTCTCGAAGGCGAAGCGCGCGAGCTCGGCCGGGCGATGGCCGGGATCGCCGCGCAGGTGCTCGCACACGGCCAGCCGGTCGGGGCGCCCTGCGTGCTTCTCTCGGGCGGGGAGACGACGGTGACCGTCAAGGGAAACGGGCGGGGCGGACGCAATGTCGAATTTTTGCTCGCGCTCGGCATCGCGCTCGAGGGCCGGCCCGTCCATGCGCTGGCGGGCGATACGGACGGGATCGACGGCGCCGAAGACGTGGCGGGGGCGGTGATCGGCCCGGATTTTCTCGCGGCCGCCGCCGCAGCCGGGATCGACCCGGGCGCCGAGCTCGCCCGCAACAACGCCCATGCGGTGTTCGAGCGGCTGGGGCTTCAGGTCGTCACCGGCCCGACGCTGACGAATGTGAACGATTTCCGTGCGATTTACGTGCCCGGCTGAGCGCCGGGCCCATTCCGCCGCGACGACCCGCGCACGGTGTGGATTGCCGCTCGCACGCGGCGGGGTGCCGTCATCGCGCGGCTTGGCGGAGGCCGCGGGGCCGGCATGCGCGGTCGACCCTGACCGCGGACGAGGGGTCGGTGGACGGGCGACGGCCCGAAGCCTCGGCGGGGGGCGGGGTTGACGCGCGCGCGTCACGCCGGGCGGGGTCCGAAACAAGTTGTCCAGTGGGAAGGCCATCGGGCGCAGAACCCAATCCCTAACGCCGCGCGGTCCGGGCAGATGAGCCGAGCCGACCCTGATCAGCCGGCACGACGAAAGCCGCGCCATCGGACAATTTGAGGAATTCGAACCGGCCTTGCGCGCCACGAAGGCCCCCGCCAACCCTGTCGGCATGGCCGCCTGCCGCTGCCAAGAGCGATCCCGAGACGAAAGCGATGATCTGGAGCGTTTCCCGATCAGTCTGGCTGGTACCCGGCGGCGGTGAAGAAGTTGGCGCTCTCGGTTGGCGTGATGAGATCGATGAGGCGGCCAATCGCGTCCCAGAGGCCGTCGACGGTGCGTTCAGCGGCCTTTCGCAGGAGGGCCTTTAGCTTTGAGAAGGCCATCTCGATGGGATTGAAGTCTGGGCTTTAAGGCGGGAGGAAGCGGAGTTCGGCTCCCGCCGCCTCGATCAGCGCGCGGGCCGCTGCGCACTTGTGGCTGGAGAGGTTGTCTACGACCACGATGTCGCCGGGACGCAGCGTCGGCGCGAGGGCGTGGTGGACATAGGCCTCGAACCAGTCTTCACGCTCCGCGCGCATCGCTTCGCGATGTGATTGGACCGTCGAGAACCATCGGTGCGACCATGCCGCTCAGCCGGAGGCCGGCGCCCAGGATGGTGGTTCTGCGGTGGCCGTGCGGGAAGCCCAAGCGCAGGCGGTCGCCGCGCCGGCACCGTCCGTGGCTGCGGGCCATGTTAGTCGCAGTCAAGGTTTCGTCGATGACGTTGCGAAGCGGCGCGCGCGAAGCGTGGAGGCGTTACGGGTCGAGATCGGGTTGCGTGTCGCACCAGGCGCAGCGTCTCTTCAGGATGTCCGGGCGGTCCTGCTCTACTGCGTGGCCAGTCCACGCTTCGCGCGCGCCGCTTTGCGACGTTTCCTCGTGATGCCACGACGAAGGAAGAACCGCGCCAGCGCGGACTTCGACGTGGCGACCCCGCGCGCCGCCAGCCGGTCGCCCAGCTCCACCAGCGTTTGATCGCGCTCTTCCTCGAAGGCCGCCATCACCTCGTCGCCGCGCGCCTCGAGGCGGCGGGACCGCACGTTCCCGCCCTGCGCCGTCGGCGCGAAACTGCCGGTCGTGCGCCGGGCTGCGTGCCAGCAAATGACCGACGACACCCCGACGCCGAAGCGTTTCGACACCGCACGACGGCTCATGCCTGCATCCACGGCCGCCAGGGCGCGCGCGGAGATCCATGGAAAGCGGTTTGCCCATCTCAAACCCCAACATCTGCTCCGGGTAGACAGAAGCGCGCCTGCGCCGTCCTGGGGATCCAAAAACGATGAACGACGCTCGGCAACCGGTCTAGGGAGCGAGCGCCGGGTCCCTGGTCCGCCCGCCAAGCAGACCGGCGTCGACGCCCCGCGCGGGCCAGATATCGCCAAGCCGGACGGGGCCCGACGCGCGGCCTCTGACAGGCCCTCGGTCCGAGCGGCGCTCAGAAAAGGCCGTCGTAGCTCCGCCGGGGCACATGCACCTCGATGAGCGCAAACCGGTCGGCTGCAAGCGCTTCGGCCAGCGCCTGGCCCGCCTGTCCGGGGCCGTCTACCCGGAGCCCGAGCCCGCCCATGGCGCGAGCCACTTCGGCGAAGGCGGTGCCGCCGAAATCGACGCCGGCGCTTTGCAGCCCCATGCGCCGCTGCTTGAGCTCGATGAGCGCGAGGCTCCGGTCGCAGATCACCACCACGACCACGTTGAGGCCGCTGTCCCGGAGCGTCGCGAGCTCGCCGAGTACCATCTCGAGCCCCGCATCCCCCTGAAACGTCACCACCGGCCGGTCGGGCGCGGCGATCTTGTGCCCGATGCCGAGGGGCAGCGCGCAGCCCATCGTGCAGAGCCCCGACGAATGCAGGAGGGTCCGCGGCCGCCGGGCATAGAATTGCTGGCTGAGGAGGATCCGATGCGCGCCCGAATCGGCCGTCGTCACCGCGTCCTCGGGCAGCGCGGCGAGGAGCTCGGCCATTGCCACATCCGGCCCCCATTGCGTGCCCGGAGCGAAGGCCGCCTCGATCCGCCCACGCGCCTCGGCGAGCGCGTCCTCCGGCCAGCGGTCACGGGGCGGCGAGACCGCCATCAGGGTCGCCAACGCCTCGCTCACGCTGCAGACCGAGGCGTGCGCCGCATGGTGCATGTCGTGGCGGTTCTCCGCATGGCCGAATTCGAGGCATTTCGCCGGGTCCCACGGCGCGCGCCAGCCGGCGCGCATCTCGATCGGGTCGTAGCCGGCCGCGATCACGCAATCCGCCTCGGCGAGGATGGGCAGCACGAGCGCGTCCGATTTGGGGCTGAGCCCGTGCCCGCCGAGGCTGAGCGGGTGGTCCTCGGGGATCACCCCCTTGGCTTTGTAGGTCGTGAGGACCGGAACCCGGTTCTCTTCGGCGAAGACGCGGAGCGCAGTCGGTCCGTCGGGTTCTTCGAGGAGATCGAGCCCGGCGAGTATCACCGGCCGTTCGGCGGTCTCGAAAATCCGCGCGGCCTTTAGAAACTCGCCCCCCGGACCCGAGGGAGCGGCCGGCTCAAAGGGGATCGGGCGCGGCGCTGCATGGGTCGATGCCGCCACCGCGATCGGCAAATCGAGATGCACCGGACCCTTTCGCGGGCTCATGGCGATGCGCAGCGCCTTGGCGATCGCCAGATCGGCCGCGCCCTCGGGCACCTGTATCGACGCCTTGCACACCCGCTGAAAGACCGCGCCGTGGTCGAAGACCTGATGGGTATAGCTGAGCGCCTCCGCCGGGTCGACCATACCGGACAGCACGATGAGCGGCACCCGGTCCTGCTCGGCATTTGCGACCACATTGAAGGCATTCGCCACTCCCGGGCCCACGGTCGCGACGAGGACCGCCGGCGCGCCGGTCGCATGCCAGGTCCCTTCCGCCATGAAACCGGCGGCATTCTCGTGCTTGGCCAGGCGAAAGCGGATACCCGCGCGCTCCAGCGCATCGACGAGCGTCAGCACCTCGCCGCCGGGGATGCCGAAGGCGTGCCGGACCCCAGCCCGATAGAGGGTCGTCGCGATCACGTCGGCGGCGCTCAGCGCCCCCGTCCCGGCGGTGTCGGGCATGGCTCAGTCTCCCTCGAAAGCGCAGAGCGCGTGGGTCTCTAGTCCCATATCCGTCAATCGTTTGCGCCCGCCGAGGGCCGGCAGATCGACGACGAAACTCGCGGCGACGATCTCCGCGCCCATCCGCTCGAGCAGCTTGACACCGGCGACCGCGGTGCCGCCGGTGGCGATCAGATCGTCGATGAGGGCAACCCGCGCGCCAGCGGCGAAGGCATCGTCGTGGATCTCGACGACCGCCTCGCCGTATTCGAGCGAATAGGCCTCCATCAGGGTCGTCCCCGGCAGCTTGCCCTTCTTCCGGATCGGCACGAACGGCAAATTGAGCTTATAGGCCATGGCTCCGCCCAGGATGAAACCGCGCGCGTCCATCGCCGCGATTAGGTCCACATGCCGGTCGAGATAGGGGTCCGAGAGCGCGTCGACCGCCCTCTGGAACCCTTCGGCGTCGTTGAAGAGCGTAGTGACGTCCCGGAATTGGATGCCCGGTACCGGAAAATCCGGGATCGTGCGGATATAGCTCTCGATCGGTCTGGTCATCGGCCCCTCGCGCGTGCGTCCCGAGCTTAGGGGTCGCGATTTCGGCTGGCAACGCCGGGTCTCAGGGCGCGGGCGTGCCGCCCGCCAGGATTTCCGCGACGAGCCGCGCGTCGATGTTCCCGCCGCAGAGGATTGCCGCCGCCCGCCCGCCGAGCGCCCGTTCGGAAAGGAGCGCGGCGAGGGCCGCAGCCCCGGCGCCTTCGGCGAGATTGTGGGTATCGCTCAGCAGGATCCTTACGGCGTCGGCGATCTCCGGATCGCTTACGCGGATAACGCGGGCCGCGCCGCGGTTGATGATCTCGACGGCCTCGGCAACCGGCGCGCGGCAGGCCATTCCATCGGCAAAGGTCTGCGCCTTCTCCGTCGCCACGGGACGGCCCGCCTCGAAAGAGCGCGCATAGGCATCCGCGCCCTCTGCGACGACGCCCACCACCTCGGTCCGGAGGCCGAGCGCATCGCGCATGGCGATCACGCCGCAGATCCCCGAGCCGAGCCCGATCGGCACGTAGACCCGGTCGAGATCGGCGACGGCGGCGAAGAGCTCGCCCGCATAGCTCGCAACTCCCGCCACCAGGAGCGGGTGAAAGGACGGCACCAAATGCAGACCCTCCGCGTCCGCATGGGCGACCGAGGCGAGCCGCGCGGCCTCGAAATCGTGTCCCTCGACCACGAGCCGGGCGCCCCAGGCCTCCATGGCCCGGTTCTTCTCCTCGGAATTGCCGTGGGGCACAAAAACAGTGACTGGAATGCCATGCGCGCGCGCTGCGAAGGGGATCGACTGGCCGTGATTGCCGCGGGTCGCCGTCACGATTCCGGGGCAGGAGCCGCGGCGCGCCAGATCGTCGAGATAGACGAGCCCGCCCCGCACCTTGAAAGCGCCGATCGGCGTGTGGTTCTCGTGCTTGATCCAAACCTCGTGGCCGGCCCGCGCGGAAAGCTGCGGCCAGGCGTATTGCGGCGTCGGCGGGACGCGGGCGGCGACGATGTCGGCGGCGCGGTCGAGGAGGGCCCGGTCGATCGCGGTCACAGCAGCGCCTCCGCGCCCGATTTCTCCCGCCAGGCGCGCGTCCAGGCGGCGATCCCCCAAACCGAGAGCGCGAGATAGATCGCATAAAGCGCCATCGTCGGCGGGTTGCCGGAGAAATAGAACAAGGCGATCGAGAGCAGGTTCACCACGGTCCAGACGTAATAGGTCTCCACTCGGCGCCGCGATTGCAGATATTGCGCAAAGCCCGCGATCACTGTGGTCGCCGCGTCGAGGTAAGGCAGCCGCGCGTCGGTTTGGGTGTCCATCACCCAGCCGAGGCCATAGACGAGGCCGCCGGTCACGATCACGAGCGGCGCGAGGGCCGCGAACTTTGTTCGCTCGAGGATGACCAGACCCTCGCTGTCCTGATGCGTCCGCCACCAGTGAAAGCCGAGGAAAAGCATCACAATGTAGTAGGCGTATAGAATCGCCTGACTATAGAGTTGCCACTCGATGAAGAGATGCGCATAAATAATCACGCAGGGGATACCGAAGAGATAGCTCCAGACCGACCGCCGGATCGTCAGCACCACAGCTACGAAGCCGGTAAAGGCGCCGATCCATTCGAGCCGGCTCGACCCGACCATGCCCAACAGAAACTCGTCCACACTGCCCTCCTTTGCCCTTGTCCGAGCCTATGCGCCGGGGATGCCGGGCGGCAAGACGGCGCCCGCCCGAGATGCCAAACCGCGGCTTGCGGACCGGGGGTGAGCGCGGGCGGCGAAGCGGGGCAGCCAACGGCGACCAGCCATCGCGGCCGGCGAAGACACGGAGCAGAGGTCGGCGTGCGCGCAGGGGCGCGGCGCACGCTCTCCCGGTCGCCTTCAGTCGACGCCGCGAAAGCTCGCGCGCGGCAAGACTACCACTGTCGGCTCGGACGGCAGCGTCTCGACCGAGATCCGCAGCACCGGCTCCTCAGCCACACGCACGGCGAAATCGTCTCCCATGCCGGCCACGAAGCGCTGCAATGACGCCGCGCCCCAATAATGCATCGGCAACACGATCTGCGATTTCAGCCGCTGGGCGAGCTCGACCATCCGCGGCACCGCCATGGTCCAAGTCCCGTCGACCGGGATCATCAAGATGTCGATCCGGCCGAGAAGCGCATATTGCTCCTCGCTCAGGGGGTGATGCAGGTGACCGAGATGGGCGATGCAAAGATCGGCGACCTCGAAGACAAAGATCGAATTGCCGTCCATCATATTGCCGCCGAAGCCGCGGATATCCGTGGTCACGTTCCGGATAACCACGTCCTCGACCTCGAGTTGGTGGACGGCCGGGCCGTCGCCGACCGGGTTCCAACCCCGGAGCACATGCTCGATCGCGGGATCCGGGTAATCGGTATAGTGGGTCTCGTGCGCCCGGTTCATGGTGACGACCCGCGGGATGCCGCCCGGCCCGTTCAGCCCGTAGTAATCCGTGTTGATCGACACCCCCGCCGGCGTCTCGATCCGATAGGTCGAGTGCCCGACGTAGAGGATCCGGATCTCGCCGGCGGCCGCCTCTGCCAGATGGAGCGGGCCCAGCGAGGCAAAGCGGATGCCGGCCTCGCGGTCGACGAAGGCGTAGCAGCGGCTCGCCATTGCCTCGAGCGGGACGAGCAGGGCCAGGACCACGGCGAAAACCGGCCAGAGACGAGCGCGCATCGAAACCTCCTGTTGACCTCCGCGATAAGCATAGCAGCGCGCGCCGGGGCGACCAGCACCCTTTGGCGCTGACCGCGCGCGATGGCGTCCCGATCGCCGCTCTCGGTCGGGGCTGGGGCGACGGCCGGGCGCAGGGCCAGGCAATATGCGAGGGCTATGCCAACTTTGCCGACCTCGAAGGGTCCGCCTCGTCCTCGGGGGCTTTTGCCCGACGTCACGGCGCGCAAGACTGCGGCCGGGCTGGGCCGGAGCCCAACGGGGTCCGGCCCCGGGCGAGGGGGGGGGGGGGGCCCCCCCGCCCCGCCCCCCGGCCGCGCCCCCCCCATGCGCGCGGGGACCGCCCCGGGGGGCCCGCGCGCCCCGCCCCCCCCGCGGTGTGGGGCGGGCG
>JBHJGX010000084.1:0-43491 GCA_050331395.1 Paracoccaceae bacterium | reverse complement strand
GTGATCGCCTGGTCTTTGGCCGCGTCCTTGGGGATCAGCGAGTTGGCCGAGTTCGCCTTGAGGATCGTCGGGATCTGGCCGGCAAAGGTGTCGGCGCCCGCCTCGAGCATGCCGAGCGGCGCGGCGTAGGCGTTTAGCCCGGCCTCGATCGCGAGGGAATAGTGGTAATGCGGGTCGTAGGCCTCGGGGTTCGGCGCAAAGCTGCGGGCGGGACCGTGCTCGAAGCCCTGATCGACGGGCAGGATGATCATCTTGCCCGTGCCGCCGAGCTTTCCGGTCATCAGCATTCGGCAGAGATTGCCTTTTACGCCGGGCGTATCGCCCTCGTAACAGGCGAGAATTCGTTGTACGGCCCGCGTCGCCTTCATCGCGTTCATCCCCCGAGGGTTATCGTTGCTGCGCGTTTCGGGTAGCCAAGCGGCGAGGGGGGGTCAAGGCCGGAGCGCGGAGGCTCCGGTCGGGGCACGCGCGGGGGCGTGCGGAGGGGGCGCGAGGGCGGCGCCCGGGCGGCTCACTCGGCCGCGTTGCCCGTCAGGCCGTAACGCTCCATCACCCGGCCGGCGAGCCCGCCCTCGGTCCAGGCGGTGAGCGCGGATTGCGCCGCGCCCGAGCTCACTTCGGTCCAGTCTTCGTTCCGGGTGCCCGAGGCGTCGGTGAAGCGCCGGTCGAGGCGATCGCGGAGCGTGGCGGCCGAGGGATCGCCGGCGGCCGCGGCGAGCGAGGCGGCGAAATAGGCCTCGGCATAGATCCGCGGCATGTCGCGACCCATGGCGGCGCTCATGGCGAGGCGGCGAAGCTCGGCGATATCGGCGCTCTCCTGCGCGGCGGTTTTGGCGGCCCGCCAGCCGTCGAGGCCCGGCCAGTTGAGGAGCGCGTCTTCCTGAAGCTCGAGCACCCGGGCGACCGGCAGATCACGCTCGAGCCGGTCGGCGAGGCCGAGGGCGCCGTGCGTTCCGCCGGCCATGGCGACGAGCGCGGCCTGGTAGGCCTCGTCCATGCGTCCGGTCTCGGCGAGAACCTCGGCGACCGGCAGGGCGGCCTCAGCGTTCCAGTCGCGCGCGAGGGGCGCGAGAAGCTCGACACCCGCATCAACGGCCCGCGGCGCACCGACGCCCGAGACGAGCGCCCGACCGATGCGCAGCCGGTCGTCATCTGAGAGACCGTCGCCGCCGCCGAGTGCGGCCGAGAGTTCGCTCGGGGACACCATCGCGCGGATCGAAGCGGGGGCGGCCGACAGCGTCGGTTGCAACGCGGCGATGAGCGCCGTCGGCGTCTGGAAAAGCCCGTCCTCGGCCAGATCCACGCCGCCTTCCGGTGCGACCGTCAGCACGAGCCGGTCGCCATCCTCGATGAAGCGGGTGACCTCGGCCTTGACGTTGTCGACGAGCGCGATCTCGGCCTCGCTCGGCGCGCTGCCTGGCTGGACCATGCCCTGCATCATGATGGCGCCGATCATCTCGGGCGCGGCGGCGAGATCGCCGAGCTGGGCTTCGAGCATCGGCGAGACCCGGTCCCAAAGCCCGCCGTTTTCAATCACCACCTCGGCGGTATCGAGGATCGCGACCGGGCGGAACCCGTCGGGGGCGTCGGGATCGAAGCCGATGACCCAGACATACTCGAAATCGGCAACCAGGTTCACGGTGGCAGCATCGGCGAGGGCCGCATCCACGCGAAGCTCTGCGCTCGAGCTCGGGACGTTGTACTCGATCTCGATCGCCGCGGTCTCGAGACGGATGGTGTCGTAGCCGAAGCTGAGGAGCGTGCCGGCGACCTGCGGCTCGAGGCAGGACGGCGCGACATCGACGCCCGAGACCTCGATCAGCGAGGAGAGGTTCACGAGCTCGAGGAGCGTGCTGCCCGAGGTGGCCATCCGCTCGATGGTGATCTCGCAGGTGCCCTCCGCGTCCCACGCAACATCGGGACGGACGGTGATGCCGGTGATCGTCGCCTCGTTCGCGACGGCGTCGACGGTCAGGCTGTCATAGGTGAAATTGACGCCGGTCCGCACCGCGAGGACGACATAGGTCGTGAGCAACTGATTGAAGAAATTGATGATATCGGTTGTGGACTGGGCCGGCTGCGCCGGCGCCGCGGGTGGGGTGGCGGCAATGGCGGTCGACAGGACGGCCGCAAGGCAGAAGGACGGTTTGACGGTCATGGAAAGCCTCCTCGTTGGGAACCGGCCTTCAATTAGCACAGATGCTGCGACAGAACTGTGCCGGATCCGCGGTCCCCGGGAAAAAAGCTTATGCGCGTTCGAGCGCTGCGACGCCCGGCAACGTCTTGCCTTCGAGCCATTCGAGGAACGCCCCGCCCGCGGTCGAGACATAGGAGAACCGCGCGGCCGCCCCGGAGGCATTGAGCGCGGCGACAGTGTCTCCGCCGCCGGCGACCGAGAGCAGCTGTCCCGCCTCGGACAGATCGGCGGCGGCGAGGGCGGCGGCGTTCGTCGCCGCGTCGAAGGGCGGGAGTTCGAAAGCCCCGAGGGGGCCGTTCCAGACGAGTGTCTTCGCTTTCGCAAACCGGTCCTCGAGCGCCGCGACCGCAGCCGGACCCGCATCGAGGATCATCGCGTCGTCCGGGCAGCCGGTGGCGGGCACCGTCTCGTGCGGCGCGTGGGCGGCGAAATCGCGGGCGATCACCACATCCGCGGGCAGCAGGATCTCACAACCCGCCTCTTGCGCGGTCGCCAGGATCGCCCGAGCGGTCTCGGCGAGGTCGTGTTCGCAGAGGGATTTCCCGACGCCGTGGCCCTGGGCGGCGAGGAAGGTGTTCGCCATGCCCCCGCCGATCACAAGCTGGTCCACCCGGCGCACGAGATTTGCGAGGAGGTCAATCTTGGTGGAGACCTTTGCGCCGCCGACGACGGCAATCACCGGGCGGGCCGGCTGTCCGAGGGCGCGGGCGAGGGCGTCGAGTTCGGCCTCCATCAGCCGCCCGGCATAGGCGGGCAGGTGGCGCGCCACGCCCTCGGTCGAGGCATGGGCCCGGTGCGCGGCCGAAAAGGCGTCGTTGACATAGGCATCGGCGAGCTCGGCGAGGGCGCGGGCGAAGTCGGGGGCGTTCGCCTCTTCGCCCGGATGCATGCGGATATTCTCGACGAGGAGGATCTCGCCGTCTGCCATCTCGGCGACCCGGGCGGCGACGGTCTCGGGCTCCGGTGCGTCCGCAAAGCCGACTGGGCGGCCGAGCGCGGTCTCGAGCGCAGGCAGGATCTGAGCGAGGGACAGCTCCGGTGCCGGTTTGCCTTTGGGTCGGCCGAGATGGGCGAGGAGGACCACCCTCGCGCCTTTGTCGCCCAACTCGCGGATGGTGGGCGCGTGGGCGTCGAGCCGGGTGGCGTCCGTGACCCGTCCGTCTTTGAGCGGCACGTTCAAGTCAACGCGGGTGAGCACGCTCCGGCCGGCAGGGTCGAGATCGTCGAGTGTTTTGAAAGGCAAGACGAACGCTCCGGTTGCGCGGGTGCCCTCTTTTGGGCGAGCCCGCCGGGGCGGTCAATCCTTTGGGACGAGCGAAAACCGTGGCTCGCTTGAGAGCCGGGAGGGTGCGATGCGCTCGCGCCTCCCGGCCGCCTTGGCAATCACGCTCAGCTGCCCAGAACGCGGGCCAATTCTCCGAGCGCGGGATATGTGGCGGCCAAACGATCGGCCACCAGCAGGACACCGAACAAAAGCCCGGCGATCATAACGCCGGTCGGAACATCGAACGACATCGGCAACCTCCGTGGTTGCCCTCGCACCCAACCGACAGAATACTCGTGAAACTCGATTTGTCCAACGGATTGAGGCGGCCTCGGCGTCAAAAAGCGTCGGCGACGCTGCGCCCGAGGGCGCCGAGCACGCCCGTCAGCGCCTCGCCGAGGACATAGTGGTCGAGCGCCAAGATCCCCAAGACGACCGCGAAGACCATCAGAATGCGAAACGACCAGTCCACGCGGTCACCCTCGCGCTTTTGCGATCAATTCCACGACCCTCGGGCTGCGCCGGATCGGCCGATCACCGGCGGCGCTCAGAGCGTGGTGCCCATCGCGACGGCCGTATCCGCCATCCGGTTCGAGAAGCCCCACTCGTTGTCGTACCAGGAGAGCACGCGCACGAGGGACCCTTCCATCACCTTGGTCTGGTCGGTGTGGAACACCGAGGAATGGCTGTCGTGGTTGAAGTCCATCGAGACGAGCTTTTCGTCCGTGAAGCCGAGGATACCCTTAAGCTCCTGCCCTGCCGCTGCCCGGACCGCGTCATTGATCTCCTCGACCGACGTGTCGCGTGACGGCACGAACTTGAAATCGACCACCGAGACGTTCGGCGTCGGCACCCGGATCGCCACGCCGTCGAGTTTGCCGTTCAACTCGGGCAGGACGAGGCCGACCGCCTTGGCCGCACCGGTCGATGTGGGGATCATACTCATCCCCGCCGCCCGCGCTCGGTAGAGATCCTTATGCATCGTGTCGAGCGTCGGCTGGTCGCCTGTATAGCTGTGGATCGTGGTCATGAACCCCTTCTCGATGCCGATCGCCTTGTTCAGCACATGGGCAACCGGCGCGAGGCAGTTCGTCGTGCAGGAGGCGTTCGAGACGATCACGTCGTCCGCAGTCAGCCCTTGGTGGTTGACGCCGTAGACCACCGTCTTGTCCGCGCCCGCGGCGGGCGCCGAGACGAGCACCCGTTTGGAACCGTTCTCGAGATGCGCCGCCGCTTTCTCCTTCGACGTGAAGATGCCGGTGCATTCGAGCGCGATGTCCACATCCGTCCAGGGAAGTTCGGCCGGATTGCGGATCGCCGTCACGCGGATCGGGCCCTGGCCCACATCGATCGTGTCGCCTTCGACGGTCACCTCGCCCGGAAAGCGGCCGTGCACGCTGTCATAGCGCAGCAAATGGGCATTGGTCTCGACGGGGCCGAGATCGTTGATCGCGACCACTTGGATATCCGTGCGCCCCGCTTCGACCATAGCGCGCAGCACGTTGCGGCCGATGCGCCCGAACCCGTTGATCCCGACCTTGACGCCCATGGAACCGTCTCCTCCGCTGATGGCTGTGAAAGCGAGGACGCTCGCTTGGCCTCGGCTTAGCCCGCGCGACCGGCGAATTCAATTCCGCGAGCGGCGCGCGAATGCGGGCCTTTCGGGTCTATCGCGGATGCCAAAGAGGGGCGCGGCGCCCCGAAATTCTGGGGATAACCGATGCTGACGACATCCTACGCAACTGCGCTCGCCTTCGCGGGGCCGGGCCGTTACGCCGAATTGGCCGCCGATTGGTTGGCCGAGCGGTCCGCGGTCGGGGCGTCAGCCGAGACCGATGCCTGTTCCGGGCTTCGCCGCCGCGGCGACTTGGGTCCCATGTGTTCCGCCGACGCGCCGCGGCGTCCGCATGGTCTGGCCGCGCTTGTCGCCATCTTTTGACGCGCATGGTCCGGGCCTGTTGGATGAATGGGTAAATCTTTTCAATTTTACTTATATGATACTAAAATTATTTGCAGAAATAACTTGCTGACTATGATCTCTTCGGCGACATGAGGGGGCGGTTTCCTTGTGGTGGAGAGTGTCCTCATGGCGTATTTTTTCAGACGGTGGTGTTTGGTCTTGGCGTTCTCTTTGGGGGCGGCAGCGATGCCGGTGGCCGCTTCGACGCTCCTCGATTTCGAGACGGGCGCGCGCGGTCTGCCGACCGAAGCGGGCCTCTTCGATGAGGCCTGGGATGGCGGGATCTATTCGGGCGTTGATCCCTATCGGCAATTCCAACGGGATTTCGGTGTGGTCCTCGATGTGCTCGACGACGAAAATGGCCGCAACATCCGGGCGCGCAATCCGCTCGCGCTGTTCGACAGCGCGTGCAACGCCCCCGGTCGGCCCGCCTGCACGGGCGGCGATCCGGACCTGGCTACCGGGTCTGCATATGGCACGCCCGAGGAAGGCCGGATCCTGATTATCAACGAACGCCCCAGTCCGGCGGTCGGCCGCACCACGGCGCCCGACGACAGCGCTGCCGGCGGGACGATCGTTTTCGATTTCACCGATCCGGGCGGCGTCCGTGTCGACGATCTCGTGCTGATCGACCTGGATGAGCGCGCCTCGGTCTCGGACGCGATCCGTTTCGATTTCAAGCTTTCGGGCGGCGGAGAGGTGATCCTCACGGGCGCCGATGCCAAGGATGCGGACGTGCCCGAGATCGGCGTCCAACTCGCCCTCGGCTCGCCGCTCGGCGATAATGCGCACCGCACCTACAGTTTTTCAGGCGTCGACCGCGTTGCCGAGTTGCAGGTGACGTTCCTCGACATCAGTGGCGGCATCGCCTCGCTGAGATACGCGCGTGCCGCTGAGGTGCCGGTGCCGGCGACGCTTCCACTTCTGTTGGCGGGGCTCGGCGGGCTCTGGGCCTGGCGCCGGCGCGGGGCTGACTAGCCTTTTCGCGAGCGCTCGGCCGGCGATCTGCCCGCCGTCCCGACCCCCGCGCGACTAAAGCAGGCCCTTCACTTCGGACGCGACGGCCTCGGCCGTGATGCCGAAATGCTCGTACAGCGCTTGATAGGGCGCCGACGCGCCAAAGCCCGCCATGCCGACGAAGCCCGCCTTTCGGGCCGCGCCGCGCTCGCCGCAGAGCCACCGGTCCCAGCCTTGGCGCACCGCCGCCTCGACGCCGACGCGGACGGGCCCGGGCGGAAGCACACGGCGCCGGTAGGTTTCGTCTTGCTCCTCGAAAAGCTCCCAGCACGGCATCGAGACCACCCGCGTGCCGATGCCGTCGGCCTGAAGCCGGTCCCGCGCAGCGATCGCGATCGCGACCTCGGACCCGGTCGCAAGCACGATCGCCTGGCGTTTCCCATCGGCTTCGGCAACCACATAGGCGCCTTGGGCCGTGAGGTTCTTCTGCTTGTGCTCGGTCCGGATCGTGGGCAGGTTCTGCCGGGTCAGCGCGAGGACCGACGGCCCCTCGCCCGAGAGCGCGAGCTCCCATGCTTCCGCCGTTTCGACCGCATCGGCCGGCCGGTAGACGGCAAGTCCCGGCGTTGCGCGCAGCATCGCAAGATGTTCGACCGGCTGGTGGGTGGGCCCGTCCTCGCCGAGACCGATCGAATCATGCGTCATCACATAGACGACCCGCTGACCCATGAGGGCCGAGAGCCGCATCGCCGGGCGCGCGTAATCCGAGAAGACGAGGAACGTCCCGCCATAGGGTGCGACCCCGCCATGCACCGCCATCCCGTTCATCGCAGCCGCCATCCCGTGCTCGCGGATGCCGAAATGCAGATAGCGGCCCTTCCGGTCCTCAGCGGTGAAAACGCCCAGATCCGCGGTCTTGGTGTTGTTCGAGCCGGTCAGGTCGGCCGAGCCGCCGAGCGTCTCGGGCATGACCCGGTTGACCTCGCCGAGCACGCGCTCTGACGCCTTCCGGGTCGCGACAGAGGGCGCTTCGGC
The DNA here is from genome assembly GCA_050331395.1 of Paracoccaceae bacterium. Classification (GTDB taxonomy): domain Bacteria; phylum Pseudomonadota; class Alphaproteobacteria; order Rhodobacterales; family Rhodobacteraceae; genus Thermohalobaculum. The sequence continues at coordinate 36,078 of JBHJGX010000084.1, read as the reverse complement.
CGACAATTCCTTCTTCAGCGACCGGATGGCGGTGGTGAGCTTCTTGGGCGCGAGACCTGCCATCACCCGCTCGAACTCGCTCCGCCGCGCGGCCGTCAAGGCGCCGAGCCGGAGCTCCCACGCCTCCCGGTCGCGGCGCCCGCGCTCGGCCGTGGCCGCCCAATCGGTCCGTACCCCGGCCGGCACCGCAAAGGGCGCATGTCCCTCCCAGCCGATCGCCGCTTTGGCGCCGGCGATTTCGTCGGCCCCGGTGATCGCACCATGGGCTTTGGCGGTGTCTTGGAGCGTAGGTGCGCCAAAACCGATATGCGTCTTGCAGGCGAGCATCACCGGCCGCTCCTGCTCGGCCGCCCAGGTCATCGCCGCGTCGATCGCGGCCGTGTCATGGCCATCGACTGCCCGCACTGCCCAGCCCGACGCCTCGAACCGCGCCATCTGATCGGTCCGGTCGGCGAGCGCCACCGGCCCGTCGATCGAAATGCCGTTGTCGTCCCAAAGCACGATGAGCCGCGAGAGCGCCAGGTGACCCGCGAGCGAGATCGCTTCTTGCGACACGCCCTCCATCAGGCAGCCGTCGCCGGCGATCACCCAGGTGCGGTGGTCGACGATTTTTTTGCCGAACCGCGCGCGGAGGCTTTCTTCCGCGATCGCCATGCCGACGGCGGTGGCGAGGCCCTGTCCGAGGGGGCCCGTCGTCGTTTCGATCCCGGGCGCATGGCCGAACTCCGGGTGGCCGGCCGTCGGGCTGCCGAGCTGGCGGAAGGCGCGGATTTGGTCCTCGTCCATGCCCGGATAACCCGTCAGATGCAGAAGCCCATAGAGCAGCATCGAGCCGTGCCCAGCCGAGAGCACGAAGCGGTCGCGGTCCGGCCAATCGGGTGCGGCCGGGTCAAAGCGCAGATGGCGGTCGTAGAGAACCGTGGCCACGTCGGCCATGCCCATCGGCATGCCGGAATGTCCGGACTTGGCGGCGGCGACGGCATCGAGCGCGAGCACACGGAGCGCATTTGCCATTTCGAAGCGTCGCGGATCGGCCTGTCGCATCGCGTCGATCTGCACGGCGGGGACCTCTTGGCAGCGGGAGGACGGGTGTCCGATGGGAGCGCGGAGAATGCTCGCGGCTCCCGGCCGGGGTCAAGCCAAGGGCAGCAGGCTCGCGCAGGCTTTCCCATGCGGCGCCTGCGGCAAAACCGCGGGTCGGAGGCCGGTTTGCGTGCAAAGCTGGCCCTATCCACAACCGAGGCGCGTGAAGGTTTCGCGGAATTGCGTCCGGGGGCGCCGAAGCGATAGCGTGGCAGGAAGTTTGTGGACGCGATTCGACCGGCGGCACCGGTCGCCCGAGGTGATAAGATGACCGAGCTCGACGCGGCGCTCGAGCGGCTCGAGACAGCCGTCGGGGCGCTCGACATCGCCGTCGCCAAGGTGCTGGAGCGGTCTGCGTCCGAGAGCGCCGCGCATGATGGGGCATCGGAGGGGACCGTGCCCGGGGAGCCGGCAGCGGGGGAGGGCGGCGACCCTGTCGTTGCCGCCGAGCGCGATCGTCTGGCGGCCGAGGTCGCGCAGCTGCGGGCTCAGTCGGTCAAAGACGCCGAACTTCGCGCCGAGGCAGCCGAAGCGGTGAAGGCCGCCCTTCGAGATTTGCGCGCGTTGATGCCCGAGGAGGAGCGCCATGGCTGACGTGACTGTGGAGGTCGCCGGGCGCAGCTACCTGCTGTCTTGCGAGGACGGGGAGGAACCGCACCTCATCCGGCTGATCGGTCAAATCGGCCAGGAAGCCGACACCCTCCAGGACAAATTCGTCACCCCGATCGAGGACAGCCGCCTCATGCTCATGGTCGCCCTCGTAATGGCCGACCGGGCGGACGAGGCCGAGACCAAGCTCCGGCAACGGGAGGCGGAGGCTCCAAAACCCGCCCGTGGTCCGAGCAAGGACTTCTTCCAGGAGCAGCTCGACGCCGAGCGGGCCGGCCGCGTGACGGCTCTCGCCGAGCGGATCGAGACACTTTCTCGCCGGTTGATCGAGGGCTGAGCGCCCGCGCGCCCGATCACAATCTGCGCCGGAACGGAGTTCGGCGTGGTCACGTTCAAGCCATCGGCTATAACGCTCGCGAGCACCGGGGCCCGGCTCCGGCATCCAGACCGCAATAGGGACCCCCGATGACGCTTCAGCCGCAATTGACCATCGCCGATGCGACGCGCGAAGGTATCTTCGACGCCGAGATCTTCAGCCGTCCGAACCAAACCGGTCCGACCTTCGGTACCCTCGATTTCGGAAACGACGAGGATTACTACTTCTTTTCCCCAGACCAACGGCGCGATTACTCGATCACAGTGGACAGCGCGTTCGACACGTCTATCGGTATCTACGATTATCAAACCTTTGAGCTCGATGCGGCCGACGACGACTCGGGCGAGGGCGCCAATCCGCGGGTGATCTTCGGTACCGGAAACGCGCCCCAGGTCATCCTGATCCAGGTCGATTTCGCCGTTGGGCCCGAGCCGGAAGACCCGTTCGAGACCCGGTTGCCGGCGGATTATACGCTTTTCATCACGGATCTTGGGCCGAACGGCGATCTGCCGCCGGTGGGGACCGATATCATCGGCAACGGTCCGTCGACGGCGGCCGAAATCGCGCCCGGCACGACGATTGTCGAACAATCTGAAGACCCGGACGATTTCGACTATTACGCGATTTATCTCGAGGCCGGGCAGCGGTATCGGTTTACTGTCGCGAATGCGGGTGGCAACGATCCGCTCAATGGCGGCCTCGCGCCGATCCTTGAGCTTCGCGAAGTGGTCGATGGGCAGGATACGCTCATCCAGATAAGTGACAGTATCAACAGCGCCGAAGAGCTCACGGATCTTGAGGCGTCGATCACCTATACGGCTCTGCGTTCCGGGCTTTTCTTTCTCGCGACCTATGACCCGGATTTGGGTCAAGGAAATCCGAATGCCGCGCCTGGGATTTATCAGATTTCGGCTGTCGAGCTCGGCCGGGGAACGGCGCTCGCAACCGGCGATCCGATCGGCGATACGGCGGTCACGGCCGCCTTCGCCGAAGTTGATATCCCCTTCGAGAGCTTGGTCGATACGCCGGACGATCTCGATGTCTTCGAATACAACTTCCTTGGCGGCAATACCTATACGATCGACGTTGTGGGCGATGCCGACTTAAACCTCGGCGTAGCGCTACTCGATGCGAATGGGAACGAGCTGTTCTTTGATCCGGGCGGTGTGCTTGGTGACGTGCTCTTCAATTTCGAGGTTGCCAAAGATCAGTCGGGACCGTTCTTTATCGAAGTTGGCGGCGATGGTGCTTCGGTCGGCGCCTACGAATTGATTGTAACCACGGCGAACAGCTTTATCGCTTCGACGCTGGATGCACAAAAGATCGCACTCCTTTACGAAGCGGGCCTTAACCGCGATCCAGATTTTTCGGGGCTCAACTTTTGGATCGATCGCTTCGAAGGCGATATCGGACAGGCGGCGACGCTGCGGCAGATCTCCCAAGCATTCATCGAGAGCCCCGAATTCCTCGCAACCGTGGGCGATGTGAACGAGTTGACGGATCTAGAACTCGTCACCGGGCTCTACGAGAATGTGCTCGACCGGGAAGCCGATGAGCCGGGTCTCGAGTTTTGGCTAAGTGTTGCGCAGACCCCGGGTGTCACCTCGGCCGACCTGTTAATCGGCTTTGCCTGCAGTCCCGAAAATGCCGACAATAATCCGGAAGTCTCGACAATCGAGCGGCTCCCCGACGGCAATTGGGATTTGATGACCGACACGCTGATTTGAGCCGCCATTGGCCGGGGGTCTTTCCCCGGCCGATAATCTCAGTGCTCTGTAAACAGGTTCCGCCAGGCCCGACGCAGATAGTCGGGCCGCAACTGCGGCTCGGTCCCTTCGAACGTACAGATAGCAAGCGTTTGTTCGATCAAGAACCGCGGATGGAACGCCTGGAACTTCGCGCCTTCTTGGTTCTCATACAGGTCGAAGAGGATAAAAGAGAGAACCTCTTCCGTTAACTTGAGCCCAAATTTCTCGGCGGTTCGATTGAAAATCTCGACATAGATCTCCAAGTCTGGGCTGTCGACAAGAATTTTATAGCGCAAACGCCGAAGAGCCGCGCCATCGACCAAGTCCCGCGGATTGATATTTGTCGAAAGAAGCGTCAGCGCGTCATAGGGGACTTGGAACTTTCGGCCGGTTTGCAGCGACAGGTAGTCAATATTGTTCTCAAGTGGAATAATCAATCGGTTGACCAACGCCTGCGGGCTCTGTCTTTGCCGACCAAAGTCATCGATAACGATAATCCCACCAGACGCTTTCAATTGAAGTGGCGCCTCGTAGACGCGGCTGACCGGTGAGTAAGAAAGGTCGAGCATGTCAAGCGTCAACTCACCGCCGGTAATCACGATCGGTCTCTTGCACTTTACATAGCGCGGGTCGAACTGCACGTCATGCCGGATGGAGCCATCGCTGCCGCGGCTGTCTTCAAGAAAAGAATGCACGGTCGGATCGAAAAGCGTGATGACTTGTTTGTCGACTTCGATCGCGTAAGGCAGAAAGATATAATCCTGATAGGCGGCGCACACAGCGACGGCGATCGAGGTCTTCCCGTTACCCGGCGGTCCATAGAGCAAGATCGACTGCCCCGAGTTTACCGCCGGTCCAATCTGGTCCATCAAGCTCTGGTCCAGTGTCAGGTTCGAGAAGACGCGATCGAGCATCGGCCGGGTCAAGACCTCGGAGCGGATCGACTGCGCCTTGGCCTGCTTGGTGTATTGCTCCACCGGAACCGGTGCGGGGCCGACCCACTCGCTTTGTTGAAGAGCTTGAAGAGCCCATTCGCGCCCGCGGGTTGTAAGCTGATACCGCATCTCGGCGATCAGACTTGCCCCCCGCTGGCCGAGCGTTTCGATCAGCCGTTTCTCGTTCGCATCGACCAAGAGGTCTTCGACTAGGGGAACCGGTAGTTTGACCTCGACTGCCATTTGGGAGGGCAACTGCAAATTCAACCGGTAAACTGTCTTGATAAGCAGATCGAGAAGAAATTCGCGATCGAGACCAGTGTCTTCGAGCGACTTTGGCGGCCGCGGATGCGGGGTGTGCCGGGTGCCGGTGACCGCACTGTCGAGCTGAACGTTCATCGTGCCGACCTCTCTTGGCTGCGCTCGGGATTTGTCGTCTATGTTGGACCGGAAACGGGTCGGACACCAAGCCTCAATCGCCCGCTTTCTCCATAAACGTGCTCGTTGAGCGACGAATCATCTTTCGCTTGTGTGACAGGCGACCGCGGCAGAAGTTTGGCAGCTTGACCCGCGCGCATAGGTTCGAAGGCGCAGCGAAATCGGTCATCGACCATTGATGCGCCAACGGGGATCCGCAATGCGATTGAGCGAAAGATCCCAGCGCTGCCCACACTGTTTTCGCCAGCGCGCGCCATCGCCGACCGTGAAGCCAGCGCCATCGTGCGCAACAGCCGCAAGATCCCACCCGGGCCGCGGCCCGTCGTCCCGTCACAGGACTGTCGATTGACCGGACGCTCACGGGCGCTGACGCTTTGTCGAGGGCGTATCGGGCGGCGTTGCCGGTCCGGCGCCAAGCCGCCATTTGCCCCCTGAGGAGCCGACCGATGCATTTGACCGACGCCGAGATCGACGCCTGGCCTCCCGAGCACCTGCCGGCTTCGGGAGACCCGCGGGCGCCCCTATGCGAGAGCCTCGCGCGCCACGGGCAATTCGGGCCGCGTCAGCTTGCGGGCCGGGCCTTTGCCATGGCCTGCGTCGCGCTCGAGATCACGCAGCGCTGCAATCTCGACTGTACGCTCTGCTATCTCTCCGAGCGCGCCGAGGCGGTGCATGACCTGCCCCTGGCCGAGATCCGCCGCCGGATCGCCCGAATCCGCGCCTTCTACGGCCCTGGCACCACGGTCCAGGTCACGGGTGGCGATCCGACCCTGCGCAAGGCCGACGACCTCGTCGAGATCGTCCGATCGGTCCGGGCCGAAGGGCTCCGGGCGGCGCTCTTCACAAATGGCATTCGCGCGACCCGGCCGCTCCTTGTGCGCCTCGCGGCGGCGGGGCTTCAGGACGTCGCCTTCCATGTGGATCTGACCCAGGAGCGCGCGGGCTTTCCGACCGAGATGGCGCTCGCGGAGATCCGCGCGGATTATCTCGCGCGGGCCCGGGGGCTCGGCCTCCGGGTGATCTTCAACACCACGATCTTCGACGGAAATCGGGCCGAGATCCCGGCGCTCGCCCGCTGGTTCCGCGACCGGGCGGCGGAGATCACGATGGCCTCCTTCCAGCTCCAGGCCGAGACCGGGCGCGGCGTCGCGGGCGGCCGAGAGACCCCGTTCGGTCCCACAGACGTGGCCGAGGCGATCCAGGCGGGTCTCGGGGTCGCCCTCGATTTCGGCGCGCTCGAAGCGGGGCATTCGGAGTGCAATCGGGCGGCGGCGATCGCGGTCATGGGATCCGCCACGGCGCCCCTTCACGATCGGGCGCTGATGTCGGAACTCGTCCCGGCGCTCGCCGCTGCCAAGGGAGACCAGGACTGGAACGACGGGGCCCGGACCTTGCGCGCCGGCATCCGGGCCGCGCTTGGCCGCCCGAGGCTCGCCTTCCGCGCGGTCTCCGCCGCTCTCCGCCTCGCTGCCCGGCTCGCGCCCGGGATCGGCCACCGGCCCGCCCGGCTCTCCTTCATGATCCACAACTTCATGGATGCGGGCGCGCTCGACCGGGCGCGCTGCGAGGCCTGCGTCTTCATGACCATGACCGCGAGGGGGCCGATCTCCATGTGCCTCCACAATGCCCGCCGCGACGCCCATGTGCTCGCGCCGCTCACGCTTCCCGATGGCCAGCGATGGCACCCCGAAACCGGCGGCGCCGAGCCCGGCCCCGTCCACATTCCCCCGAAACGACAGAAGGGCCGCGCCCGCGCCGCCCGCCCCGGATAGGAGACCCCATGCGCCTCATGCTCGCCCTCGTCGCCCTCGTGCCTGCCGTCTTCGGCGCCCTCGAGCGTCTGGCAATCCCGGATGTGGAGCTGCACGACCCGGTCTGGCGGGAGCGCAGCCCAGGCTCAGAGGTAAAGGTGGAGAACGCCGCCTGGACCGAGTTCCTCGGCCGCTATCTCACAGCCGGCGCCGACGGGGTGAACCGGCTCGACTATGCGGGGGTGACCGCGGAGGACCGGGCGGGGCTCCGCGCCTATCTCGACCGCCTCGAAGCGGTGGACCCGCGGACGCTCTCGGGCCCGGCCCAGCTCGCCTACTGGATCAATCTCTACAACGCCGCGACGGTGGACATCGTGCTCGCCCACTACCCCGTCGAGACGATCCGCGAGATCGAGGGCGGGCTCTTCGACACCGGGCCCTGGGGCGAGGAGATCGTGACGGTCCTCGGCCGCAAGCTCTCGCTCAACGACATCGAGCACGGGATCATCCGCGCGGTCTGGAACGAGCCGCGCATCCATTACGCGGTGAATTGCGCAGCCATCGGGTGTCCGAACCTTGCGCCCTCCGCCTGGGAGCCCGACGCGCTCGAGGCCCGCTTCGCCGCCGCCGAGCGCGCTTTCGTCAACGATCCGCGCGGGGTGCGTATCGAGGAGGGCGATCTGGTGCTCTCGAAGATCTGGTTCTGGTTCCGCGAGGACTTTGGCGAGACCGAGACCGAGGTGCTGGAGCGGCTGCGCCGGGTCGCGACCGGCCGGGCGGCCGAGGCGCTCGCGGGCCGAACGGAGGTCGATCGTTACGACTACGATTGGGCGCTCAACGAGCAGCGCTAAGGGGCTCTGGCCAAACCGCGGGGCGGCGGCTATAGCGCCGGCGATGAGTGAGGCGCCCCCGGACGAGATCGATTTCGACGCGCTGGCCGAGGCCTATAATGCGGGCCTCGCTGCAGAGCGCGCGGGCGACAGGGCCGGTGCGGCCGAAGCCTATGCGCGGGCGCTCGCGATCGACCCGCACGACCGGGGCGGCGTATCGGTCAGGCTCGCGGCGCTCGGTGCGGCACCGGACCCGGACGGCGCGCCGCCTGCCTATGTGGCGACGCTCTTCGATCAGACCGCTCCGGATTTCGACGAGATCCTGGTGGAGCGGCTCGGCTATGCGGTGCCGATGTTGCTGCGCGAGCGGCTCGGCGATCTGGGCGTGCGCAACCTCGGCCGGGTGCTCGATCTCGGCTGCGGGACGGGGCTCGCGGGGCTCAGCCTTGCGGATCTCTCCGGCCCGATCATCGGCTGCGATCTCTCCGAAGAGATGGTGGCCGAGGCCCACGAGCGCGGCGTTTATGCGGATCTCTACGTGGGCGAGGCGGTCGCGTTCCTCGGCGCCTGGGGCGAGGAGCCGGGCGAGGACCCGTTCGATACGGTGGTCGCCTGCGACGTGCTCCCCTATCTCGGAGCGGTTGAGCGGCTGTTCGCCGGCGTGGCGCGCGTGCTCGCCCCCGACGGGCGGCTGGCGGTGTCTTCCGAAACGCTGCCGGCCGAGGGGTTCGCTGGCCGGGACTGGCGGGTCGGTCCGAACCACCGGTTCGCCCATGCGGAGGGATATTTGCGCAAGGCGCTCACGGAGGCGGGGTTTTCGATCGACCATCTGGAGCCGATCACCGTGCGCCACGAAAGCGGACGCGCCGTGCCCGGACACTTGGTCATCGCCCGGCGGGTCTGACTGGCCGTGAGCTGTGGTTCGCGCCGGGCAGGTCGCCCGGATCGTGATCCGGTCGACCCGCCCAGGCGCCCGGGCCCCAAACTGCTGCCCCTGTGGTCGACGCCCGTCAGATTGAGAGGTATTCCTGCCGAAGTTGCTCGTCATCGAGCACCGCTTGGGCCGTCCCATCGAAGACCACTTGCCCCATATCGAGAATGATGGCCCGATCGGCCAGATGCAGGGCGGCGATCGCGTTCTGTTCGACGATAATCGTCGTCATGCCCAGGTCTTTGATCGCTTCGAGTGTCTTCTCGATCTCCTGAACGATGACCGGCGCCAGTCCCTCGTAGGGTTCGTCGAGGAGCAGGAGCTTAATATCGCGGGCGAGCGCCCGGCCAATCGCCAGCATCTGTTGCTCGCCGCCCGAGAGCGTCGTCCCCTCCTGGCGCCGGCGTTCGCCGAGCCGCGGGAAAAGCTCGTAGATCCGCTCCTTAGACCAGCCGGCCGGCGGCGCGATTTGGGCGAGGTCAAGGTTTTCCTCCACCGTCAGCCCGGGGATGATCCGGCGATCCTCAACGACGAGCCCGATCCCCGACCGCGCCGCATCATGCGCCCGCATCTTATGGAGCGGCTGGTGATCGAGCCAGATCTCTCCCTGCAGCAGCGACGGGTTGTCGAGACGCGCCAGCGTCCGGAGCGTCGAGGTCTTGCCTGCGCCGTTCCGGCCGAGCAGCGCCAGGATCTCGCCCTCGCGCACATCGAAGCTCACGCCCTGCACGATATAGCTCTCGCCGTAATAGGCGTGGAGTTCCCACGCCGAGAAGAAGGCCGGCGCCCCGCCCATCGCTTTGGTCACCGGGGCCCCCGGCGCGGCGGCTGCGCGCCATTGGTCCGGGCCGAGGATGCTCGTGTCAGAGGCGGTCATGCGCGATCTCCGCGGTCGGGGGTGAGGCCCTCATGGATGCGGCTGAGCCGTGGCGCTCGGGCGAGGAGGAGGGCAAGCGCATCCTGCGCAGATTTTTCTCCGGAACGGCCGGGTGCGGCGTCGCCGGGGGTTCGACGGGCCGCCTCCCACCAGGCTTCGGGCGAGAGCTTCGGGCTGGCGGCGGTTCGGGTCACGCTCATAGGTGGGCCCCTCCCAAATAGGCTTCCTGGACGCGCGCATCGCCCTTGATCTCCTGCGGCCGGCCCTCGGCGATCACGGTGCCTTGGGCGAGGACGCTGATCTTTTGGGCGAGCGAGAAGACGACATGCATATCGTGTTCGATGACGACCATGGTGATCCCGCGGGTCGCGATGGTCGCCAACAGTTCGACCGTGTTGTTGGTGTCGCCCCGCGACATGCCGGCAGTCGGCTCGTCGAGCAGCAGCAGTTTCGGCTCTTGCACGAGGCACATGGCGAGCTCGAGCCGGCGTTTGTCGCCGCGGGAGAGCTGGTTTGCGTGCAGATCGGCCTTATCGGCCATCTGCAAATCCTCGAGCATGGCCATCGCCCGCTCCTGCATCGACCGTTCGCCTTCCAGCCGGGCGACCGCGTTCATCGTGAAGGCTCCGTCGCGCTTGGCAAAGGCCGGGATCATCACGTTCTCGAAGCAGGTGAGGTCGCCGAAGATCTCCGGCGTCTGGAAGACACGGGCCACGCCGCTTTGGTTGATCTCGTGCGGCTTCAGCCCCAAAAGCGAGCGACCCGCGAAGGTCACGCTGCCCGTATCCGGCTTTAACCGGCCGATGAAGCAGTTGAGCAGCGTGGATTTGCCCGCACCGTTCGGCCCAATGATTGCGTGGACCGAGCCTTGTTCGATCGAGAGATTGACTTCGTTGAGCGCTTTGAGCCCGCCGAAGCGTTTGTTGACGTTCTGAACCTCGAGAATGCCCATGGCGGATCCCCTCATTCGGCCGGCGTGGCGGCTTCGCCGCGGCGCCCCGCATCGGCAGGTTTGCGACGGAAGTGCCGGGCAATCCGGGCGAAGCCCTCCATCATGCCGCCCGGGAGGAAGATCACGACGGCCATGAACATCACGCCGAGCGTGAGGTGCCAGCCTTCGCCGACGAAGAGGCCGAGCACGGAGACGACCGGGTCGATGGCGCCCTCGGGCAGGAAGGAGACGGCCTCCGCGAGGGTCTGATCGTTAAAGGAGGAGAAGATCTGCTCCATGTATTTGATCGCACCGGCCCCGAGGATCGGTCCGAGAAGCGTGCCCGTGCCGCCAAGAATGGTCATCAGCACCACTTCACCCGAGGCTGTCCACTGCATCCGCTCGGCGCCCGCAAGCGGGTCGGTCACGGCCATCAACCCGCCCGCAAGACCCGCATAGCAGCCCGAGATCACGAAGGCGGCGAGCGTGTAAGGACGGGTGTTGAGGCCGGTGTAGTTCATTCGGTTCTGGTTGGACTTGACCGCCTTGAGCATCATGCCGAAGGGCGATCGGAATATGCGTAACGCCAACCAGAATGCCAGGATCAGGATGACGCCGCAGAAGTAATAGCCGACGTTGAACTGATACCCGGACCATTCCCATGTCTGGTTCATGTCCAGGCCGAACAGATGAGACGTGGGCAGAGCGGCGCCGTAGTCGATGCCGAATGCGCTGTCGAGCACGCGCGGGTCGCTTTGTTCGAGCTGGAGCCCGGTCTCACCGTTTGTGATCGGCGTGAGCACCGAATAGGCGAGATTATAGGACATCTGCGCGAAGGCGAGCGTTAGGATCGAGAAGTAGATCCCCGCGCGCCGCAAGCACATATAGCCGATAACCAGCGAGAAGATCCCGCCGATGAGGGTCGCCGTCAAAACGGCCGGGACCGGGTTCATGCTAAAAAGTTTGAACGTCCAGACCGCCGTGTAGGACCCGACGCCGAGGAAGGCCGCGTGCCCGAACGAGAGGTATCCGGTCAGCCCGAAGAGGATGTTAAAGCCGATCGCGAAGATGCCGAAAATCGCGAATTTTTGCAGCAGGTCCGGATACCCGGCTCCGAACGGCGCGAGCAGCACCGGACCGAGCGCGACGACGGCAATGACGCCAAGGAGGAGGCCGGTATCGGCACGGGAGGTCGAAGCAAGTGCCATCTCAGGTCTCCATCACGCCTTTGCGCCCCATCAGCCCGCGCGGCCTGACGAGCAGGATCACGACGGCGACGAGTTAAATGATGATCTGGTCGATGCCGGGCAGGATGCTGGTGACCTGGGTCATCGACGCGAAGCTTTGCAGGACGCCGAGCAAGAAGCCCGCCGCGACCGCGCCGCCGAGGCTGCCCATCCCGCCGACGACGACCACGACAAAGGACAGAACCAAGAAATCCATCCCCATGTGATAGTCGGGCGCAAGAATCGGTGTGTACATGACCCCCGCGAGCCCTGCGACGATGGCGGCGATGCCGAAGACCACGGTGAAACGCCGGTCGATATCGATGCCGAGGAGCCCGACGGTCTCCCGGTCTGCCATCCCTGCGCGCACCACCATGCCGAAGGTCGTGAACTGCAGAAAGGCGAAGACGGCGCAGATGACCAAGATCGAAAACGCCAGGTAAATCAGCCGCCACCAAGGATAGATCAGCGTGCCCGGATCGAGACCGAGCGCCGCGCCGATGTCGAGCGATCCCGAGACCAGATCGGGCGCCGGCTGTTGGATCGGGTTGGCGCCGAAGATCGCCTTGACGATCTCTTGCAGCACGATGGCGAGGCCGAAAGTGACGAGGATCTGCTCCGCATGCGGGCGTTTATAGAAATGCTTGATCAGCCCGCGCTCCATGGCGAGGCCGATCAACAGCATGATCGGGATCGCAAACACGATCGACAGCGGCACCGAGAAATCGAGGAGCGCCGCACCGAAATCTCCGAACCAGACCTCGATGTAAGGCGTTCGAATTTCGAGCGGGGTGCCCCATGCGGTTGTTTGCGTCGGGTCTAAGACGACTTGTTCGACGCTCATCAGCGCGTTCAGGGTGACCGCGCAGAACGCGCCGAGCATGAAGAGCGCCCCGTGGGCGAAATTCACGACGCCGAGCGTGCCGAAGATGAGCGTGAGCCCCAAGGCGATGAGCGCGTATGCGCCGCCTTTGTCGAGCCCGTTCAAAAGCTGAAGCAGGATGACGTCCATGCGTCCGGGTCCTCGTGGCTGTGCGCGCAGACCCGGACGGGCCGCGGGCGAGAGGCCGGCCCCCGTGCGGGACCGGCCCCAAGGGTGGGCTCAGGCGCCGTCGTTGTACGGGCCGAGCTCGCCGCCGAAGATGCCGACGTCGTAGGTGACCTGCTCGACGGGCGTGACCTCGACCACTTCGAGGACGTCGAATTTCGAGGTCGGGTTCTCTTTACCCTTCACCACGAGCACGTCCTTGAAGCACTGGTGGTCGCCGGCGCGGTAGAGGGTCGGACCGTTGCCGAGGCCGTCGAAGCTGAAGTCCTCGAGCTGCGGACCGAGCGCCGAGGGGCGGAATGTGCCTGCACGCTCGGCGGCGTCGGCGTAAAGGAGCGCCTGGCAATAGCAGGTATGCGCCGCCTGGCTCGGCGGGAAGCCGTATTCCTGGCCAAAGGATTTGACGAACGCCTTCGAGCCCTCGTCCTGCAGCGACCAGTGCCAGTTGGTCGAACCGAAGATGCCCTTGACGTTCTCGCCCGCACCTTGCGCCATCAGACGCGAATAGAGCGGCACGACGATGACGAAGTCTTTGCCGTTGACCTGACGGTCGCGCATACCGAACTGCACCGCTTGGGTGAGCGAGTTCACCATGTCCTTGCCGTAGTGGTTGAGGATCAGAACGTCGGCGCCCGAATTTAGAACCGGCGTCAAATACTGCGAGAAATCGCCGGCGCCGAGCGGCGTACGGACGGCCGCGACGGTCTCCCAACCTTCTTTCTCGGTGAAGTCCTTGACCGACTCTTCCGTGGTCCAGCCCCAGTTATAGTCGGCGGTCAGGTGATAGGCCTTGCGGTCTGTGCCGTAGGCGTTCTTCAGCACCGGACCAAGCGCCGCGCCCGACATGTAGCTATTAAAGAAGTGGCGGAAGCCGTTGGCGCGCTTGTCTTTTCCGGTCGTGTCGTTTGAGTGGGTGAGGCCGGACATGAAGATGATGCCGAGATCCTGGCAGAGCCCCTGCACAGCGACCGCAACACCCGAGGACGAGCCGCCGGTGACCATGACCACACCGTCCGCCTCGATCATGCGCCGCGCCGACGAGCGGGCCGCGTCCGATTTGGTCTGCGTGTCGCCGGTGACGAACTCGACCTTTTTGCCGAGGATGCCGTTGCCTTTGAGCGCGGTTTTCTCGCCGCCGCCATAGGTGAAGGTGTTGAGCATACCGCCGTCGCCTTCGCCGTTCAGGTGTTTGACGGCGAGCTGATAGGCGCGAAGCTCGTCGGCGCCTTCGTCGGCATAGGGCCCGGTCTGGGGCACGTTGAAGCCGAGCGTGACCGTCGAGCCGGTCGGCTCGTTGCGGTAGCTCGCCGCGCGGGCGTAGCTCGGCAGGATCAGCGGGGTCGCAAGGCCGGCGCCGAGCGCGGCAGAGCCTTTGAGCAGGCCGCGGCGGGAAATCGTGTGGTCGCGCATGGAGTACCTCCCGGAGATTTACTGGCGGGCGTCTCGCGTCCCGCGCTGCTGTGCCGGCAAGACCGGACACAGAAGTGTCGCCGGCGCGTGTCAAAAACTCAACAACCCATTGAAAACTGGCGAATTTTCTGTAAGCGAATTTTCAAGCTCGACGGCAAAGTCGTCAAGGATTTACACTGCGCCGCAGCAAGTTCCCGGCTGGGTTAGAAAATTGACCGCACCTCAGAGCATCGTCGGCGCCCGGATCCGCGAGCGGCGCCGAGCCCTCGGCATCAGTCAGGCAGATCTGGCGCGGCGCGTCGGGATCTCGGCCTCCTATCTCAACCTGATCGAGCGGAACCGCCGGGGGATCGCGGGCAAGCGCCTCGGCGACATCGCCCGCGCGCTCGGGCTCCGGGCGGCGGATCTCGACGGGGCGGCCGAACGGCGCTTGCACGAGGCGCTCTCGACGATCGCCGAGGACCCGCGGCTCGACGGGCTCGGGATCGAAGCCGAAGCGGTCAGCGAATTGCTCGGCCGCTATCCCGGCTGGGCGCGCGCAATCGGGGCACTGGCCCGGGCGGAACAGGAGACGGCCGAGAAGCTGCGGATCGTCTCGGACCGGCTCACCCACGACCCGTTTCTGGGGGAGACCGTTCACCGGATAAACACCCGGATCGCGGCGATCCGGTCGACATCCGAAATCCTCGAAACCTTTTCGGATATCGCGCCCGATCAAGCCGCCCGCTTCCATGCGATCCTGGCCGAGGAAAGCCGCGCGCTCAGCACCGTTGCCGAGACCTTGGCCGCCTATTTCGACCGGACCGCCGCCGCCGCCCGGCGCGTGACCCCGGTCGACGAAGTGGAGGCCTTCTTCGAGGAGCGCGGACACCGGTTCCCCGCACTGGAAGAGGCGCTCGCCACGACGCCCAACGAGCGCGAGGACCGCCGCGCCCGGGCCGAGGCCGAACTGCGCGCCGGCCCCGTCATCGACCGGCTCATTGCCGAGGCGACCGCGCTCGAGACCGCGCCCGCCCGCGACCGGGCCCGGGGCGCGCTCCTCGCCTATGCGATCGACGCCGTCCGGGCGCCGCTTGTCCCCTTCGCTGCCACCGCGCGCGAGACCCGCTATGATATCGAGCGCATCGGCCACCTGCTGGAGCTGCCGCAGGATCTGGTCTGCCGCCGCCTCACGACCCTCCCGCCCGGGCAGGGCCACCCGAGCTTTGGCCATGTGGCCGCCAATGCCGCCGGCGCGATCCTGGAACTGCGCGGCATCCCGGGCTTTCACCCGGTGCGCTATGCGCCGCTCTGTCCGATCCTCGTTCTCGCCCGGGCGATCGCTGCGCCCGACCGCACGCATCGGCAGCTCGCGGCCCTGCCGACCGGCAAGCGCTTCGTCCTCGTCGCACGGGCCCGGAGCGAGAGCGCTCCCGGCTTTGACCGCCCGCGCCACTACAAGACCGATCTGCTGGCCGTCGCCGAGTTCGATGCGCCCGAGACGGTCTATGGCGCCGGGCTCGACGCGCTGCCGGTCGAAGAAGCCGGGATCACCTGCCGCCTTTGCGCGCGAAAGGCCTGTCCCGAACGGGTTGAGGACCCGCTCGGCGGCTGAAATCCGGGGCGACCTAGGTCCTTGGGGGGAAGACAGACCCTGCCGATCACGTTAGGCTGATGTGTCAACCCCTGCGGAGACGGGGGCCGAGTTTTCAGGGTTGGGGAAACGCCGATGGCCTGTCGGATCCTGATTGCGGAGGACGAACCGCATATCGTCGAACTACTGAGTTTCATGCTCGGCCGTGCGGGCTATGAGGTGCAAACCGCCACGACCGGCGCCGCGGCCCTCGAACGCGCCCTTGCCGAGCCGCCCGATGCGATGATCCTCGACGTGATGTTGCCGGAGCTGAACGGGTTCGAGCTTTTGCGTCGCTTGCGGGCGAACCCGACCGGCCGCGGCCTGCCGGTGATCATGCTGACCGCCAAGGGCCAGCGCGAAGACCGGGAGACGGCCGCCCGGCTCGCCGTCGACGCGTTCATCACCAAGCCGTTTTCGAATGCGGAGCTTCTTGAGAAGGTGACCCGGCTGACTGCAGCCCGGGACCCGGCCCGATGAGCGACGGCGCGCCCGACGACCGCGAGCGCCAGTTCCGCGCCCGCCGGCTGGCCGACCGCGCCGCGATCCTGCCCGTCCTCGGGACCCTGCTCCTGATGCCGCCCGTCGCGCAGGCCTTCGCCGTCGAGGGCCGCCTGTTCGGGGTGCCGATCGTGATCCTCTATGTCTTCGTCGTTTGGGGGGCGCTCATCCTGCTCGCGGCCCGGCTCGCCGGCCGGCTGAGAGATGCGGGCGCGCCGGAGGACGAGGCCGAGCGGCCGGGCTGATGCCGGGCGGCAACTGGCTCCTCGGGATCGGGCTCGGCTATGTCGCCGTGCTCTTCCTCGTGGCCTGGGTCTGCGAGCGCCGCGCCGCCGCCGGCAAAATGGCGTGGCTGCGCTCGCCGGTTGTCTATACGCTCTCGATCTCGGTCTATTGCACCTCGTGGACGTTTTACGGAGCGGTCGGCTCGGCCGCGCGAAACGGGCTCGAATTCATCACCATCTATCTCGGGCCGACCATCGTCTTCATCGGCTGGTGGTGGCTCTTGCGCCGGCTCGTCCGTCTCGGCCGGGTGCACCGGATTACCTCGATCGCCGATCTCATCTCCTCGCGCTACGGCAAGAGCCCGAGCCTCGCAGTCCTCGTCACCATCGTCGCCGTCGTGGCCACCACGCCTTACATCGCACTCCAACTGCAATCGGTCGCGCTCAGCTATGCGATCCTCGTCGGCGAAGAGAACCAGCTGCGCACCGCCTTTTGGGTCGCCACCGGCATGGCCGCCTTCGCCATCCTCTTCGGCACCCGCACCATCGATGCGAACGAGCGCCATCACGGCGTGGTCGCGGCCATCGCGCTCGAGGCCCTCGTCAAGCTCTTCGCCCTGCTCGCCCTCGGCGTCTTCGTCGTCTGGGGCGTAATGGGGGGCCTCGGCCCCACCTTCCGGCAGATGCCGGAGGGCATGATCGAGGCGAGCGAGGTATTCTCCGCCCGCTGGGCCGCGCTCACCTTCCTGGCCGCGACCGCGATCCTCTGCCTGCCGCGGCAATTCCAGGTGACCGTGGTCGAGAACGTGGACGAGAACCACCTGGCCACCGCCTCCTGGCTCTTCCCGCTCTACCTGTTCCTCATGTGCCTCTTCGTGATCCCGATCGCGATCGCCGGGCTGACCACGTTGCCCGCCGGCAGCAACCCGGACATGTTCATGATCAGCCTCCCGCTTTCGCTCGGTCAGGAAGAGCTCGCGCTCCTCGCCTTCCTCGGCGGCTTCTCCTCGGCGACCTCCATGGTAATCGTTGCGACCATCGCGCTTGCAACCATGGTGTCGAACCATATCGTCATGCCGCTCGCGCTCCGTTGGCAGTCCGGCACCGTGCATTCGGGCGATGTGCGCGAACTGCTGTTGATCGCGCGCCGGGCGAGCATTTGTGGCGTGCTCGGGCTCGGGTTTCTCTACTATATGCTGACGGCCGGGACGGCGGGGCTCGCGGGGGTCGGCCTCTTCGCCTTCGCCGGGATCGCGCAAATCTTCCCGAGCTTTCTCTTCGGGCTCTATTGGCGGGGCGCGACGCGGGACGGCGCCCTCGCGGGCCTCGCGACAGGCCTCGTCTTTTGGGCCTATACGCTTTTTCTGCCGAGTTTCGGCGGCCATGCGCTCCTTTCCGCCGAGACGATCGCGGACGGCCCTTGGGGGATCGCGGCGCTCCGGCCCCAGGCGCTCCTCGGCCTCACCGGCCTCGATCCGCTGATCCACGCTCTTGTCTGGTCCCTCGGCGCCAACCTCATCGTCTTTCTCGCCGTCAGCCAGGCCTCCCGGCCAGGCCCGCTGGAGCGGCTGCAAGCCTCGCTCTTCGTCGACGTCTTTCGCGGCCACGGGCCCGAGATGCAGCCCTATTTGCGCCATTCCGCGACGTCGGAGGAACTCTTCATCCTCGCCCAGCGGATCCTCGGCGCCGACACCGCCCGCGAGCTCTTTGCTGACATGGCCCGGGCCCAAGGCCTCACGACCGCTCTCCCGCGGCCGACCGACGAGGTGATCTCGCGGCTCGAACGGGAACTGGCGGGTTCGGTCGGCGCCGCCTCGGCGCATGCCATGGTCGGGCGCGCCGCGGGGCTCGAGAGCGTCGGGCTGAGCGAGCTGATCGACATCGCCGACGAAACCCAGCGCCTGATGGCGACCTCTGCGCGGCTCGCCGACAAGACCGCCGAGCTCGAACGAACCGCCGCGGAGTTGCGCGAAGCGAACACGCGCCTGCGGGCCCTCGATGCGCAGAAAGACGATTTCCTCAGCCAAGTCAGCCATGAGTTGCGGACGCCGATGACCTCGATCCGGTCGTTTTCCGAACTCTTGCTCAGCGAGGATTTGGACCGCGCGACCTTCCGGCGCTTTGTCGGGATCATCCACGACGAGAGCTTGCGGCTCACCCGGTTGCTCGACGAAATCCTCGACATCAACCGGCTCGAGTCGGGCGCGGCAGAACTTCCGCTCGAGCCCATCGCGGCCGAAGCCGCGGTCACCGCCGCCATCGAAACGCTCCGCCCGGTGGCCCGGGAAGCCGGCGTCGAGATCCTCCCGCACCGCCCGGTCGAGAGCCAGATCCTCGCCAACCCGGACCGACTGCGGCAAGTGCTCATCAACCTCATCTCGAATGCCATCAAATACAACGGCGCCGAGCATCCGCATGTGGCCTTTCGCTGGATGGTCGACGGGCGGACCCTCTGTATCGACGTGATCGACAATGGCGGCGGCGTGACCCGCGAAGAGGCCGAACGATGTTTCGCCAAATTCGTTCGCGGCAGTCGCTCGAGCGCCGCTCAGGGTGCGGGTCTCGGCTTGCCGATCAGCCGCGCGGTCATGCGACGGATGGGGGGCGACCTGACGATCGTCTTCAATTCGGACCAGACGAGCTTTTTTCGGCTCCGCATCCCGCGGATCGCTACACCTGTGCCCGCGCGCCCCGAACCCGCACTCAGCCGTGAGACATGACGCTCAGCCTCCGACCACGGTGAGACGCCGCATCGGCCGAGCGGCATTCCGCGCCCGGCATTCCTCGGCCAGATCCGCATCCCAGGCGGCAAGATCGAGCTCGGACGGGGCAGGGCGCTCGGCCGCGTTAAAAAGCGGCCCGGGCAAGAGCCCGAGGGCAACAACAAAGAACGGACCGCCGAGCCAAACGGCGATCCCGGTCCACAAAAGGCCCGCATGGGGCGCTAGGAAGAGGCCGCCCGTTAATGCGGCGAGGGCATAGCCCGAAATGAGGAGGCGAAGCGGATGCGGTGTCATGCGCCCAACCTGCCGCGAAAGCGTAAAATCCCGCTTCCATGATGAGTTAAACGTCGCGTTTAGTATGCCGCTTTCTGAAAGAAGACGACAAACACCGTCATAACCAAGATCCGCAGGTCGAACAGAAGTGACCAATTCTCAGCATAGTAAATATCATGCGCGACGCGGGCTTCCATCTTCGACAGCGTATCGGTCTCTCCGCGGAGACCGTTGACTTGCGCCCAACCGGTAATCCCAGGTTTGACTTTGTGTCGAGCAAAGTAACCGCGGATTTGGGCGCCAAAATCTTCGTTGTGACGGATCGCGTGCGGCCGCGGCCCGACCAACGACATGGTTCCATTCAAAACGTTTAAGAGCTGTGGCAATTCATCGATTGACGTCTTGCGGATGAAGCGACCGACGCGGGTGACGCGAGGGTCCTCTTTGCGCGCCTGGGGAACATCGGTCTCCGGCACGTCGCGATGATACATCGACCGGAACTTAAAGATCTCAAAGGTTTCGTTGTTGAAGCCGAGGCGCCTTTGCATGAAAAACACTGGTCCAGGACTGTCGAGCTTGATCGCAATGGCGACCAAAATCAGCAATGGCGACAAAATCAACAGCAACGCAGACGCAATGATGTAATCTTCCAATGACTTCAGCAGCGACGACCAACCAGAAATAGGCCGTTGCACAACTTCGAAAAGTGGCAATTCTGTAAATTGCCCAAATACTGGCCGAAACTTCAGCTGATACCCAATCAAATCGGTGCTGATATACACATTAATGGGCAACTCTTTCAGTTTCTCAACCAATAACGCAAGCTGCCGATCTGCATTCCAAGGCATTGCAACGATGACGTCATCAACCTTGTGTGACCGAGCAAACCGCAACAGTTCTTCTGGACCGCCGAGTACCGGATGTCCTTCGACGCGTGTTTGAGACGTCTCGGCCGTCGCGAAAACGCCGCGAACATCCGTGAAAAACGGTTGCACATTATCGAGGCGCTGCAAAAACCGAGCTGCCTGCTCACCGGTCCCGAGAACAATGACCGTGCGGCCGATCACGCGCTGCCGCGACCATCGCTGCAAAAGCTGACAAACCAACACACGCCCGGAGACGATACTTACGACCGAAGAAAAGAAAAAGCCATAAAGCCAAAGGCGACTGAATATATCCGAGACTTTCAACGAGAACGCAATAGTAAGAAAAAATAAAAATGCCGAACCGATCGACACAATCGCCAAATCTGACTTGCCAATGGGCCGCATTATTGCGTTGATTTCATAAAGCCCGGATCTGCGCAGCATTATGTAGCTTGCAAAGGAAATAAATGCGGTGCCAAAGATATAGTATTCTACGGTGATCCAATTGAAGGGCACTAATATGAAATAACATAAAGCAGCCGACCCAGCGATCAAAGCCAAGTCAAATATTACTAGAACGTCGGGGACGAGCGAGGAGTTATACCGATAATCTCGGATGGACCCATCCAGGCGTTGTTTCTCGTCGAGCGTAATGTCGTCGAGCTGCATCGCCTCACTCGTGTTGCCGGTCTCCGTCGCTCGGTGACCTTACCGAAAGGCCGAAACCATTCCAACGTCTTTTCAGGTTCAAAACACACTGAACCCGCGGCTAAAACTCACGAAAACGGCGTTCGAGGATGCAAACCCGTCATCCTCATCAGAGAAGCGAAAACGGTAACCAAGGGTCGAGTTCCAATTTCGCGACAATCTATATCGCAGGGTAGGCGACACATTGAAGAATTGCTCAAGTCCATCTGAGCCAATCAGAAAAGCGCCATCGACGGGTCGCAAGCTATAGCCGACCCGAATATTAAAATTTAATCGCCGGACGATCGGCTGAGCGTAACCAGCCGTGAACGTCGTTACAGTACGCAAATCCCCAGCCGCAGTCGCATTCAGGTTTTGTTGTGCATTAAAAGTCAACTGCCCGGTCGGTAGCAAATGGGTGAAGTTGAAGGCTCCATTCAGTCCGGTCGTGCTCGTCGTCTCCTCTTCAACGACGCCTGCGATGCCGTTGAATACATCACGTTGGCTCCGCTGATGCGTGACGCCGATGGACCCTCCAACCCGCGACCTTGGCGACAGTACTGTCCCGTAATTCGCTCCGAAACTGAATGTTTCGGTCAATCGATCATCTACGTCGTCAGATGTAAAGCGTGTGTACGAGGCGCGTAGACCAATTCGGCGTTCCGCAGTAAGACGCCGCCCCCACCCGACGCTCAAAGTCAAGCTTGTGGTAGGAACCAAATTCTCAGTTTCGTCATCAAAGCGCCGAAGCTGCGAATTCACCGCAAAGGTAAGCTGGTCATTCGACGTAAGCGGAAACCCAAAGTTTCCACCTATGCGAATTCGGGTCTGCGTAGAGTCGACTCGTGCGGTAAAGCTGTCGTCCACTACGATAATTTCTTCCGTGTCACCATCGTCATCAATATCGTCAATATCCTGAAAGAACTCGAAATTCTCAATGAAGTCATTGAATGCAGTCGGGGTCCGCACAACATTAAAATTCAGACCCGAGTTCCAGCCCTTTCCACGAAAACCTACGTTCCCAGTTAGGTTCGGATTGACCCGATTGTTCCCACCGAAATCGAAATTTTCAGCGCCAGGGCCCTCAAGATAATTGAGATTGAAGCCAGAAGAAAGGCGCAAGTTCGTTCGCGGCGTGCGACCAGTCAAGGTAAGCCGGAGGTTGGTCGTCGACCGAAAGGTGGGGTTGGCCTCTTCGCCGTCGTCTAGCGCGAGATTGCTCTCACCCGTCAGTCGCTCAGTAATTCGCCCGTTAAGCGACCACTCTGCGGCCGTCAACGGTGACGTGGCAAGAATACAGGCGAGCGCCAGTACTCTTGCCGTGCGGCCAGACAAGCACATGCCCACGGCTCCTTATTCGAAGATGCCGCGTTCCGGAACAAAGATGACATCGCCATCTTCGATCATGATGATTTCTTGAATCGCTTCCCCGTCTTCGACCGCATCATAGTCGAAAAGCAATACAGTCTCGATACCCTCTTCGTCACGTTTGCGCACCTGAATACGCTCTACAGCTGCGAAAAGACCTGGGCCGCCGGCAATTGATAGGGCTTGAATGATGGATATCGGTTCGCGGCTAGTAAAGCGTCCCTGTCGGCCGACTTGACCGAGGATGAAGAACTCGGGCAGATCGTCTTCTTGGAATTCGGGCGCAATCCGATTGAGCGCGACGGTAACGCTCGGCGGCTCGAGAAATGCGTCGGCCAACGCGACTTGGAGTTCTGTCGCGAGATCTTCCGGTGTCTTGCCAGCCGCGAGGATTGTACCGGCGAGCGGCAAGGAAATACGTCCATCTGGGCGGATGAGGGCGTTCTGGTTCAATGCCGCATCTTCGAGAACATTGATCGAAATGACGTCGCCCGGCTTGAGAATATACGGGCCGAGGTCCTCCGGCGCCGCGACCCCGTCGGCGCCGTCAAGCGCGGCGTCGGCGGCCGAGCCGTCGTCCGCCTGTTGCTCGTCGGCCGAAGGCCCGCCAGTGACCTCTGGCAATGGCGGTTCAAAGACGAAATTCTGCGATTGCGCGCTGCTGGCGATCATCGCCGCAGACAACAACATCAAGCCGAACATGCGCATCCGCATGGCTCACTCCTGTCCCGATGGTTAAACCTTGCCCGTATTTTTCTTTGGTTTTACCCGAAGTGCGCGGCAAGGTCTAATCGTTTTTGGACAGCAAGACCGCTCTGCGGGTTTGCCGGCAGGATCGCGTCAGTAAGAGCCGTAGCCGTAGCCGTAGCCGTAGTAGTAAGCAGCCCCCTCACCCTTCTCAGTCTTATTCAGGAGAATGCCGAGAAGGTTGGTTTCGTCGGCAAGGAGCGTCTCGCACTCCTCGATTTCGTCCGGGCGCGTTTCGCCGGCCGCCGCAACCAAAATAACCGCGTCAAGATTGGGCATGAACGACACCGCATCATCACCGATCAACAGCGGAGGAAGATCATAGATCACAACATCTGGAGTGTAGCGCCGGTTGATGTCCGAAAGAACTTCGGCAGTGTTCGCGCTCTGGATGACCTCGGCGCTGTCGCGCACACGTTGAGTATTAAGCGCAACTGCAAATCTTGAGCCGATCCGCTGCATATACTGCTCCGGGGTCGCCGAACCATTCAACAGCCAAGTAATCGAGCGTCGCTCGGTGACCCCAAGACAACGGGAGAGCCGTGGTGATCGCAGATCGAGATCCATCAAGATGGTCCGCGTTTCCGGATGGCGCGCGAAACTGAAAC
The DNA here is from genome assembly GCA_050331395.1 of Paracoccaceae bacterium. Classification (GTDB taxonomy): domain Bacteria; phylum Pseudomonadota; class Alphaproteobacteria; order Rhodobacterales; family Rhodobacteraceae; genus Thermohalobaculum. The sequence continues at coordinate 12,276 of JBHJGX010000084.1, read as the reverse complement.
CGAGATTTGCGCTGACGACGGTCTTGCCGCAACCTTTGGTTGCCGAAGTAACGCCAATTCGATACCAGCCGCGTTCAAGAGCAAGTTTGAAGAGGCGCGTGCGCAGCATGTCGAAGGCGACATAGGCTTGATCGGACTTCTTGTGGGTTACGACACGTTCGCGGGCGAGGGCTGCTGGATCCGCGTCGAGTTCTTCGAGCCCCTGCCAGAGCTTTTCATCGGGCTCCCGGCCGCCACGACGCATGCTGCCAGCGGCGAGGCCGCGCTCAATGACGTTGGCACGTTTCTCACGAGCCTTGGCGATGGCAACTTTGAGACGTTCAACCACGGGCGGGCGCTCCTTGTGCGATGTGGGAGGGCAGGGCCGGACGGTCCGGCTCTGCAGGTCAAATGCCGAGCCGGCTCTCGATCATGAAGATAATCTTGTCGAGGTTGGTCCGCTCAATCAGTTGATTGAAGATAAGCTCAAGCGGAAGATAGAACTGATCGATCGCATAGAGGCTTAACGGCACAATCACCACCACCAAGGCGGCAATGAGTCGCCTGAACAGCACCCGTCTCCGCCGCTCTCTTTGAGTGGCGATGTAGGGAATTGTCATGAGCGGGCGCACTTCAAGACGCCGCTCAAGATCCGCGACGCTGCGAATGCTTTTGTTCATGAGATCCAGAAGCAAAGCCAATGCAAGCGCAAAGCCCACGCTACCCGCAAAGCCACCGAGCGCGATGACCGGACGGTTGGGGCTCGTCGGTCGTCCAGGGACCTGCGCTTGTTCGATGACCTCAAAGCGCTCTGCTTTCCGGTTTATCTCCAGTTTCTCACCAGTCTCAGCTTGATTTTCTTTTCGTATCGCAACCTGGTACTCGGCTGCAATTTCCGCCTTGCGCCGATTGAGCGTCGCTAGGCGAAGCTGAACTTCGGGCGCTTTCTCCAGCGCTTCGGTCAGCTCTTTTTGGCGTGCGGTGAACGAAGCCACCTGCTGGCCGAGGAGGTCGAGTTCGCTCGTCACGATCTTCAGCCGGCTGCGCGCCCGCTCTTCGGGAAGGCTCACGCGTTGCCCATCCGAGCCACTCTCGCTTCCGAGGATCTGGATCTTTCGCTCTACAAGATCGATCCTGGTTTGTAACGCGCGTATGCGGGGGTGGCTGTCGGCATAGACCGTCCGTGCTTGACTTAGCTCCGCACGTAAGCTGTTGAGTTGTCGCTCTTCGGGGGTTGCGCCTTCGTCGGTGAAGTGACCGGTTTGTAAAGCGAGCTCAAGCCGCCGCTTTTCCTCCCGAAGAGAAAGATCTCGTCGTTGGATGTCGAAAAGACGGCCCTCGATCCCCCGAAGTTCTGCGGTGCGCGCGCCGACCTGTTCTGGCACAGAAAGCTGGTTTTGCTGGCGATATTGAGCCATCTCAGCTTCCAATGACTCGAGTTCATCCCGCAAGACGTCAGCTTCTTGCTTGAAAAACGCAAGCGTCTCAGTGGCCCGTTCGCTTCGGTCTTGTAAGTTTTGCTCTAAAACAAGCGTCACGAATTCGTTGGTGATACGAGCGGCGCGGCGCGGGTTACTATCGCTGTAGGAGATCGTAAATGCCGATACTTGGCCACCGCCCCGACGCGCTCGACCTCCGCCCAAGGCCAGCGGTCGAAACCGGGTGCTCGACCGCACGAGGTCAATCTTGCCGGTACGATTAAGGTCCTTCCGCTCTTCGTAGATCTCCAGCCGTTCAATCAGGTCCAGAAGATTATCGCGTGTCATCAGCCGCTGTTCGATGAGTCGCAGCCGCTGCGCCGCACTAGAGCGAACAGTTGAAGACGCCAAGTCCGTCGGGATCTGCTGACTCTCGACCAAGATGGTCGCTTCCGCTTCGTAAACCGGCGGAACCACATAGGCAACCAGGAACGATATGGCGCTTGCCACGCTAACAATGGCAAGTATCATGAATGCTCGGCGCTTTAAGATCCGATAGAAGTCACCGATCGAGTAGGACATGTCGCACTCTCCTTTTCGGGGCGCCGCCTCAGCCGGTCAGCCGCCTTGCACGATCCCTCTCACGAATTCTGCCGCACAAGCTGCGGAGAACGGCTAAGTGGTTTGAACTTTGCGAATATTCCGTGTTTCTCGACGCCCGCCAAGAAATCCCGAAGGGTCTGCTCGTCGATCGTCTTTTTGTCGTCGGAAAATCCGTAGACCAGACACAAATCGCATAACGAATTGACCAGGCGCGGTAAGCCGGACGTCGCTTCGAAGACGAGCTCGCATGTTCTCTCGGGGAAAACTTGCCAAGAAGCGCCAGCGATTTCAAGCCTGTGGTTGATGTATTGAACCGTCTCTTCCGCCGTGAGCGGATCGATATGAAAATCGGCAGCAATCCGCTGCACCACCTGCGCAAGTTCGGGTCGCCGGAGTAGATCCCGAAGCTGAGGTTGCCCGACCAAGATGATTTGCAGCAGTTCGTCTTTGTCCGCATTGATGTTTGACAACATCCGCAACTCTTCGAGCGAGCCGGGCGACATGTTCTGCGCTTCGTCGAAGATCAGGATTGTGCGGCGACCATGGGCATAATTCTCAATGATGAAGTCCTGAAACGCCTGGAAGTTGCCAACGTAGGATCCTTCATGAAATGGCTCTCCGAGGGCCATCATCACCCATTGTAACAGCTCGCCCCGGCCTTCCTGCATATTGGACACAAGCCCGACGATGACGTCTTCGGGCAATTCGTTCATCAAATGCCGGATCAGCGTGGTCTTACCGGTACCGATCTCGCCAGTAATAACAGTCAGTGGCGCGCGGCTCATCACGCCATATCGCAACATGGTGAAGGCGAGCGTGTGTGCATTCGACCAGTAGAGGTAGTCCGGGTCCGCCGTCATTAGGAATGGACGGTGCTTTAGCCCGTAAAACGCCTCGTACATTTCGCCTCGCTCGATCCTTTCGGCGATCCCTCCGCGTGGGATCCGCCTTTGTTTTTTGGCGACCCGACCCTACTCCAAGGTAAGGATCAGGCCGCCTTTGCGGGTCGGTCAGTTCTGCGAACCTGTAGCCGGAGCCGCCGTTTCGAGCGTGGCGAGCCGTGCCTTAGCGGCATCGAGCACCGGAAGCGGTTGATTTTGCATCAACTCGATCGCCGCCTCGAGTTCGGCACGCGCTTGAGGTCGCTGCCCGAGCTCGGCCAGCACCACGCCGTGATGATACCGCACGAGCGCATTGTTCGGCAGCGCTTCGGCCGCCCGCGAGATCGCCTGAAGCGCCTGTTCGTTGTCGCCACGTAGATGCAAGACCCAGCCATACGTATCCTGGAAATGCGGCACGTCGCTGTCGCGAAGTCGCTTGGCAATGACGTACGCGCGTTCGATATTCTCCGGCGTCGGCTTATGATCACTGAGCAACGAAGCCAAGTTGTTGGCCACGACCATTGAGCCCGGTTGCTGCTCGAAAAGCGTCCGATACTCTTCGATCGCGCTGTCGACGTCGCCGGTTTGCTCCAAAAGCATCGCGAGATTTAGCCGGAGCGACGCACTGTCGGTCTGCTCGATCCCGTCGCGCAACACCGGCAACGCCTCCGCCGCGCGCCCCGTGCCGGCGAGAAACCGGGCATGGGCCGCATAGCTCGCCGGCACCGACGGGTCGGCCGCGACGGCAGCCGCGAACTTTTCGCCCGCCGCGACGAGATCCTGATCCGCTGCGAGGGCAATCACCCCCTGCATACGGAGCGCTTCGGCATTCTCGGGATTGTCTGAGAGGATATTCTCGATGAACGCGCGTGCCTCATCGAGCTTATTCGCGCGCATGTAGGTCGCGACGATTGCCGAGATATTCGTGACTGCCGTGTTGCTCGATGTTGTCGGCGCACTCTTCAACAGCTCAACGCTTTCGTCGAAGCGCTCTTGCCCCGAATACGCTGCGGCAAGAATTTGGTCGGTCAACGGCGTTTCGTCACCAAGTTCTTTCATCCGGCGCGCGACGTCTTCGGCCCCCGCATAGTCTTGTTGCCGAAGTTTGACCCGCGCAAAGGCCTCGAGCAGCATCCGGCTCGAAGGACGGCGGCGCAGCGCGTCGGAGAGGAGCCCGTCGGCAAAGTCGATCTTACCCTCGCCGATCAGGAATTGCGCATAAGCGATCACGGGACGGACGTCGTAGCCCGACACCTCGACCGCGGTCGCCAGCCGCTCCCCGGCCAAATCGTTGGAGCCGTTCCGCTGATGGGCAAGCGCCAGCACAAGCAGGGTTTCCACATCGTCCGGCTGCTCGTTCAGCGACTGGCGAAGCCGGCGGATCGCCCGCTCGTATTGTTCTTCTTGAATGTCGACGCGGGCCATCATGGTCAGCGCCTTGGCGTGCTTCTCGTCAGTCGCGAGGACCGCGTTCAACAGCAGCACGCCGTTTTCGATATCTTCTTCGGCAAAGCGCACACGGGCGAGGGCGACGCGCGCACTGTTGACCGCATCCTCATCCGAGAGATTGTCGATCATGTCTTTCATGCGCTGCTTGGCTTCGGCCTGGAAGCCCTGCGCCATCTCGATCTCGACCAGGGCCAGGCCGAAATCGAGCCGTTCGAAATCGTCCGCGGCCGTCTCGATCAGGCCTTCGAGCTCGGCCTTGGCCGCGTCGATGCCCTTCAGGCGGAGCAGCAGCCGGGCGACATCGAGCGCGCGTGCGGTGTTGTCCGGCTCAAGCTCGGCCATCGCGCGCATGTTTTCTTCGGCCTCTTCGAACTGACCCTCGCGCAGGTTCCAACGCACGAGCGCCTGGCGGAAGCCGACCGTGTCCGGCTCGAGCGCGATGAGCCCGCGCAGTTCGTCGCCGATCTCGTCGGTGCGCTCGAGGGCGGTCAGAAGGTCGATCCGATAAAGCCGCAAGGCAACGCTGTCCGTGCGCTGGGACAACGCCTCGTCCACCACGTCAAGCGCGGATTTGTCGTCCTTGGTCTTGCGCTCATAGGCGGCGAGAACGACCCAAGGCCCGTCCTCGGTCGGATCGAGCGCGATAGCAGTCCGCGCGGTCTCGCCGGCCACCTCGTCGTTGTCAAGTTGCAGCGCGGTCGACGCCTTGAGCGTTAGCACGTCCACATCCTCGGGTGCCATCGCAAAGGCCGCATTGCTCGCCTTGAGCGCATCGTCAAGCTCGCCTGCCGCCAGCATGATTTGGCCGAGCCGGAGATGCGCCTCCCAGAGCGTGCCATCGAGCTCGATCACCCGGCGGAAGCGGTTCACGGCGGCGCCGAAATTGCCGTCGGCCTGGGTGAGTTTGCCGATCTCGAGGATCGCGCCCGCATGTTCGCGGTTAAGCTTGGTCGCGTTGCGGAACTCGACCATGGCCTTGGCGGTCTCGCCGGCCTCGAGCAGTTCGACCCCGTTCTGATAATGCCCCTCGGCACGTTCCTCGGCGCTGTCGCAGGCCGCGAGCCCGAGCGCCAAAAGACCGGCGGCCGCAAGCCGCAGGGCGCGGCGACCGCCGAGCCGGGCGTGGGAAGGTTGGCCGGTCGCCCCGGCTGTGAGCGCATGTCGCATCGTCAGAACTCCCAAGTCTGAACCCTTCTTCTTGCGATAGCACAAAAATCCGGTGTGTGTCGCCGTTTCGGGCGCGCGTCCTTGGGCGCATATCCGCACAGCACGCGTGCTGCGGCTCTAGTGCACCGCCGCGAAAGCCATACTTACGCGGAAATTCTTCTCAAGGGTAGACCTCGTTTGGGACAGGCGTCGTCCGCGACCCGGGCTGGCGGGGGACCTCGCGTCTGATCCGCCGATCACTCGGGCATGTGCACCCCAAGCCGCGGCACAAGGCGGTCCACGAACCGTTGCAAGCGCGCATCTGCGGCGGCCACAGGTTCTCCCGGGCCGATTTCGGTGATCAGGCGAACAAGGGCCCCATCGGTGCGCCCCCGCGTCACTTTATCCCAGACCGCCAGCGCCTTGGCCTCGTAATCGCTGCCGGTTCGCCGGCCGCGCTGCTCGAACCAGTAATAGACGAGATGATGCACATGTTCGCGCCGCACGATGGCCCGGACGAGCGGGACGCTCTGCCCCGCGGCCGTCGTCACCTCCCGAAGCGAGAAATCCGCCACCTCCCAGCCCATCGCCGGCAGACACACCTCCGGGCTGTGGATGCCTTTTCCCCGGGACTGGTCCGCATAATAAGCGATGAACAGCGCCACATGGGTGCGTTCGGCGGCATGGTGGTAAGTGCGGTGCAGCATGTCGTCCGGATCGAGCGCCTTGGCGATCCGGGGATGCACCCGCCGCTCCCACGCCCGCCAGCCGTCGATGTCGCCCGGCAAAAGCGCCAGGGGCCGTCGTTCGGGGATCTGCGCCTCGACGGTCCGGATCGCCGTCTGGCCGGCCGCGGCGAGGGCCGTCAGCCCCACAGCGACCCCGAGCGCCGCGGTCGCCGGCACCGCGAGGAACCGGGCAAACTGAGGCCGGAGGTTCGAGAAGTCGAGATCGATCGCATCCGCCAAATGCTCCCGCTGCCCCTGCAGCCGACGGAGCAGCACCGCGAGCAGGAACAAGAGCGTGATGCAGGCGACGAAGATCACCCAGCCCTCAAAGGCGTGCAGGAACCCCTCCGCGTGCTCGGTCCCGAAGTTATCCACAAGCACACCGATCACCGCGATCCGGAATGCGTTCATCAGCACGGTGAGCGGCGCGGCGGCGAGGAGCAGCACGGCCTTGTGCCAAACGGGTCCGGTGTAGAGGACGCTGAAAACATAAGAAAAGCTCATAACCGGAAAGAGATACCGCAGGCCCGAACACGCTTCCTCGACCTGAAGCTCGTAAATGCCCAGATCGATAATATTGCCTTCGAGGATCACCGGTACGCCGACGGCCTGGATCATCGAGACGCCCAGTTCGGACGAGACGCCCTGTAGCCAAAGCGACACGGGCCAATAGACGAACTGTGGCAGCGGCAGCATAAAGACGAGATGCAGGACCGATGGCCAGAAATACCAGCCCCGCCGGGCGCCGAAGAGGACGAGGAGCGTTCCGAAAAGCCAAAGGATAAAGCCGTAGGCAACCAGGTCTGCAATTGTCGCCACGTGACCGACCAGCGCGATCAGAAGGGCGGCGACGATGACGAGGAGACCCGGCCACCTGTCCGTCACGGGTCGCGCGCTCGGCGGGACCTGCTTCAACTCGCGCAAGAACATGTAAGCAGAGAGTAACGGGATGACCGGCCCGTGGCCGTATTCGGGCCGCGCCCATGCCTCGACCACGGCGGCGAGGCCGAATGCGAAGAAGACGCCCCCCGAAACGAAATGCGCGCTGAGAAGCGCGGGACCGGCGAGCCCTCCCGGTCGGAAGAGCGCCGATGGGGTCGCGGATCTGATCGCCGTATCCGACATGCCGGTGTCCCCTTTCCTCTCGCATTCGTGTTACGCGGCAGGCAGGCTGCGTTCAAGCGGGCCCCCCTTGTCCTCACGCGATTGGCACCGATCTTCCGCGGTGCTAGCGAGGAGGATCCGATGACCGACACCCCCACCACCGTCGCCGAGGCCTGGGGCCGTCGGTTCGATTTCTATTGCGAGCGCATGGGCCCCGAGTTCTGGGCAGAGCCGATGAACGCGATTTCGAACGGCGGGTTCTGGATCGCGGGGATCGCGGGGCTCGTCCTCATGGCGCGCACCGCGCGGTGGGACTGGCCGGCCGTCCTCCTCGCGCTCCTCGTCTGCGTGATCGGCACGGGCTCTTTCCTCTTTCACACCTTCGCGACGCCCTGGGCGCTCGCCCTCGACACGGGGCCGATCCTCGCCTTCATCCTCGGCTATTTCGCCATCGCCATGAACCGGCTGGTCGGGCTGTCCTGGCTAAAATCGCTCGGCGTCATGATCCTTTTCCTCGGCGCCTTCCTCGCCGTCTCTTACGGGCTGAGGGTTAGCGTCGGCTTTATCGTCGGGGGGTCGCAAAGCTATTTCCCCGCGTTCTTCGGCATCCTTGGCGTTGGCTATCACCTTTGGCGGCAGGGCCACCCGGGCGCCGGGTATCTGCTGATCGCAGCCAATCTCTTTGCGATCTCGCTCTTTTTCCGCGCGATCGACGGGCCGATCTGCCGCGAATTCCCCCTCGGCACGCATTTCCTCTGGCACCTCTTCAATGCGAGCGTCCTTGGCACGCTCCTCTTTGCGGTGATCCGCGAAGGCCGGGTGCCGGCGCCGCGCGCCCTTGCCGCGCCGGCGGCCGGGCGTTAGGGGAGAACCAAGCGAGGGAGGCCCCATGAAACTCCGCGTCTTCGTCACGCTCAAGCCCGGCGTCCTCGACCCCCAGGGCGAGGCGATCCGCCACGCGCTCGGCAGCCTCGGCTTCGAGGGCGTCGCGGGCGTGCGCCAGGGCAAAGTCTTCGAGATCGATCTGGATGCGGCGGCCGGGGAGGCCGAGGCGCAAGCCACGCAGATGTGCGAGGCGCTCCTCGCCAACACGGTGATCGAGGACTATCGCATCGAGACCGCCTGAGCGTGGGAGGGCCCCATGACCGCTGCCGTCGTCGTATTTCCCGGTTCGAATTGCGACCGCGATCTGAAGGTCGCGCTCGAGACCGCCATGGGCCGGCCGCCGGCGATGGTCTGGCACAAGGAAGCCGCGCTGCCCGCTGGCACGCGGCTCGTGGCGATCCCGGGAGGGTTTTCCTTCGGTGACTATCTGAGATCGGGTGCGATCGCGGCGCGCGCGCCGATCATGGCCGCGGTGAAGGATCATGTGGCGGCGGGGGGGCTCGTGCTCGGGATCTGCAACGGCTGGCAGGTGCTGATCGAAGCGGGGCATCTACCGGGCGCGCTCATGCGAAACGCCGGGCTCAGATTCGTCTGTCGCGACGTGCATCTCCGGGTCGAGACCCTCGAGAGCCCCTTCACTGCGGGAGACGCGGCCGGGCAGGTGGTGCGCTTTCCGGTCGCGCATCACGACGGCGCGTTCGTCGCCGAGGCGGATCTGATCGCGCGCCTCGAGGGCGAGGGGCGGGTCGCGTTTCGCTATGTGGACGGCTCGGGCGCGCGCAGGGCGGGCGCGAACCCGAACGGGTCGGTCGCGGACATCGCCGGGGTTCTCTCCGAGACGGGCCGCGTGCTCGGGCTCATGCCCCATCCGGAACGGTTGGCGGACCCGGCGCTCGGCGGGACCGACGGGGCGGTGCTTTTCCGGAGCGTGGTCGAGCGGCTCGCGGTGGCGGCGTGATCGGGCTCCGGCCCGCCGTCGCGATCGCGGCGGCAGGGGTCGTTGCCGGCTGCGCGGACCCGCCCAATCCGGGGCCGGAGCCGGGGCCGGCGGCACGGTCGACCCCGGTCGCACCGCCAGCCCAGCCTGCCGGTCCCACGCCGCTTGCCGGGCCGGAGCGCTTAGTCCGCGTGCCGGCGCCGCTCGAGACCGCCCGCGAGCGGGTCGAGATCCTGGCCGCACGCTGCTGGCTCGATGCGGAACTCGCGGCCGAGATGCTGCTCGTCGATCGCCGCGGGGGAACCATGATCGCGGTCGGCGAAACCGAGGAACTCCTGCAAATCGCCTTTCGACCCGGGGCGGCGCAGACGACCCTTGTCACGCTCTCGGGACCGGCGCTTGCCGATCCGGATCGGGCCGGGCGGATGACGGCCGCCCTCGACAGAGTTCTGGAGGGGACCGACCCCGCCTGCTGAAACGCCGTCGCCGCCGCGCCGCGCGCTCCCAGGCGAGTTTCGACCCAGCGGCGGGGCCCCGGGCGGCCCACGCACCCGCGCACGGCGCGACGGCTTGGCCGGCACGTGCCGACGACCCGTCAAACGAACCGAAGCCGCGCGGCTCGGTTCCCCCACGCCAGTTGCCAAGGGCACGATGCTGCCCGCGCCGCACGCGGGTGGGCGGGCCTGCCCGGACCCGCGCCCCCTGCGCACTGTCGGCCTGGGAGCGGGCGGCGCGCGTCTGCGACCGCTTGCCCCCGCGACCAAGATGGGCGAGGGACAGCTGCCGCAACAGAGGACGCCACCCATGTCCGATCACACCCAGTCCGCGCCAGACCCGCTCCCGCCCGAGCCCGAAGTGACCCAGGCCCTCGCCGCCGAACACGGCCTCAATCCCGACGAATACGCCCGGATCCTCGCGCTTCTCGGCCGGCCGCCCACCTTCACGGAACTCGGTATTTTCTCGGCCATGTGGAACGAGCATTGTTCCTACAAGTCCTCCCGGATCCACTTGCGCACGCTCTTTACCGAGGGTCCGCAGGTGATCTGCGGCCCGGGCGAGAACGCCGGCATCGTCGATATCGGCGACGGGCAGGCGGTCGTCTTCAAGATGGAGAGCCACAACCACCCGTCCTATATCGAGCCGTTCCAGGGGGCGGCGACAGGCGTGGGCGGGATCCTCCGCGACGTCTTCACCATGGGGGCACGGCCGATCGCGGCGATGAACAGCCTCTCCTTCGGCGCACCCGATCACCCGAAGACACGGGCGCTGCTGGCCGGCGCGGTGGCGGGCATCGGAAGCTACGGCAACTCCTTCGGCGTGCCGACGGTGGGCGGCGAGCTCCGCTTCCACCCAGCCTATAACGGAAACTGTCTGGTGAACGCCTTCGCGGCCGGCTTGGTCGAGACCGACCGGATCTTTTATTCCGCCGCCTCCGGCACCGGCCGTCCGGTCGTCTATCTCGGCGCGAAGACCGGACGCGACGGCGTGGGCGGCGCGACCATGGCCTCGGCCGCGTTCGACGCGGACACCGCCGCCAAACGTCCGACCGTACAAGTCGGCGATCCTTTTACCGAAAAGCGGCTCCTCGAAGCCTGTCTCGAACTGATGGCCACCGGCGCGGTCGTCTCGATCCAGGACATGGGCGCCGCCGGGCTCACCTGCTCGGCGGTCGAGATGGGCGACAAAGGCGGGCTCGGCATCACGCTCGATCTCGATGCAGTCCCCTGCCGCGAGCGGGCGATGACCGCCTATGAGATGATGCTTTCCGAAAGCCAGGAACGCATGCTGATGGTGCTCCGGCCGGAGATGGAGGCGGAGGCACGGGCGATCTTCGAGAAGTGGGACCTGGATTTCGCGATTGTCGGCGAGACCACCGGCGAGGACCGGTTTCTCGTCCGCCACAGGGGCGTGGTGAAGGCGGATTTGCCGCTCCGCGCGCTCTCTGGAGAGGCGCCCGTCTACGACCGACCCTGGATCGAGGCGGAGGCGCCCGCAGCCCTCGGCGACGTGCCGGACATGGACCCGGTCGCGGCGCTCCTGCGGCTGGTCTCAGGGCCGAATTACGGCTCGCGCGCCTGGGTGTGGGAGCAATACGACCATATGGTGATGGCCGACACGGTGGGCCGGCCCGGCGCGGATGCAGCCGTCGTGCGGGTGCACGGGAGCCGCAAAGCGCTCGCCTTCACCTCGGACGTGACGCCGCGATATTGCGCCGCAAACCCGGTCGAGGGCGGCAAACAGGCGGTCGCCGAGGCGTATCGCAACCTCTCGGCCACCGGGGCCCAGCCGCTTGCGGCGACCGACAATCTCAATTTCGGCAACCCGGAGCGCCCCGAGATCATGGGCCAGTTCGTCGGCTGCATCCGCGGCATCGCTGAGGCGTGCCGAGCCCTCGACCTGCCGATCGTCTCGGGCAATGTCAGCCTCTACAACGAAACCGACGGGCGGGCGATCCTGCCGACCCCGACGATCGCCGCGGTGGGGCTCCTCGCGGATCTGGACGGGATGCTTCGGATGGCACCCGCCGAGGGCGATCGGCTGGTGCTCCTCGGGACGACCCGGGGGCATCTCGGCCAGTCGGCCTATCTCGCCGAGCTCTTCGGGCGTGCGGAAGGCGATGCGCCGCCCGTGGACTTGAGCGCGGAGAAGGCGGCGGGAGACCTCGTCCGCCGGCTCGGGGCGAAGGGGCTCGTGAGCGCGGCGCACGACCTCTCCGATGGCGGGCTCGCGCTCGCCGCCGCCGAAATGGCGCTGGCCGCCGGGACCGGGATCGCCGTGGAGGCCGACGAGGCGGTCTCGTCCACGGGCTGGTTCTTTGGCGAAGACCAGGGACGGTATCTGATCGCGGTCGGCGAGCCGCGTCTCGACGCGGTGCTTCGCATGTCCGCCGCCGCCGGGGTGCCTGCGCGTCCGGTCGGGCGGGTTGGCGGACCGGACCTGCGGCTCGGGGGCTCGAGCGTCGGGCTCGGCGATCTGGCGGCCGCCCACGGGAATGCGCTGCCGCGGCTCATGGGCGAGCTTTGAGACCGAAGGCGCGCGTCTCGGCAATGGCGTGAGGGGTTGCGACACGGACGCTGCGGCTTGCGCCGCACCGCCTTTGCCGCTCTGGCCCGCCACCACCCCCACCACCGCCGCGCGGGCATGGC
>JBHJGX010000083.1:0-25395 GCA_050331395.1 Paracoccaceae bacterium | reverse complement strand
CCGAGACCGCCGCCGCCTCGAAGGCCGCGTCCAGCGACGGAAAGTCGATAAACATGTCCACAATCGACTGGTCGATCGCCGCCGGATCCTGACGGAAAATCCGGCCCAAACCGTCGCGAAGCTCGATCTCGTCTAGCATCTTTACTGTCCCATCCTTTGTTTCCGGACCTGACTGACCCACGGAGGGTTGCTGTCATGGCAACAGGCCTGCCGATGGGCTTATATACAGTTTGCTATACCCCATCAAGCGTGATTTTTAACCTGACCCAAGCTAGGACATTCGCGTAATGCGCTCGGGACACACGAGAATCCCGGTGCATCGCTGAAGCGTCCGAGCGGCCGCGTTCACCATTCGGCCGCGGGGGGAAGCGACCGTGGCCCGCTTGCATCATATCTGGGTGGGGGTTGCACCGGAATTCGCGCCAATCGATCCGGCGAACCGATCGACGCGACCGACCCGGTGCAGTCCCGGCAGGGGGAGGCCGCCCGCGTCCCGGAGGCCCGAGTTAGAGCGGGGCCGGCCCCCTCGGGGCCGACCGAAATTCGGTCTGTCGTGTCAGACGTAAGCGTCCGGCTCCTCGGGATGGAAGTCGAGCGGCGGCAGATCGAGCGTTTCGAGAATTTCCGCCAGCCGATCCCCGTGCAGCACAACCCAGTCCTGGCCGCCCGTCTGTGCGTTCGTCACGATAAACGACAGCGTATCTTCGTCATAGCCGATCAGTTCGACCGCAGGGGAAGAGCCGGTGACCACGGCATTTACGACGACTTCAAGCTCGGCCACCGAGTTGATGCTCTCGCCGACCAAGTCGGAGAGCGGATTGTCGACACCGAGGTTGACCGCCCCGCCATCGACATCGACGAAGCTGAGCGCGTTATCCGCGTCGGTAAGATCGAGCGGCGTCGCCAAGGCGGCCAAGTCTTCTGCGACGCCCTCGCCGAAGAACGTGATGATGTCGGTCACGTCGCCACCCGAGTCTTCGATGCCGAGCGTGTAACGATCCTTGTCGATATCGAGGAGCGTCACCCCGTCGATGCCGGGCTCAGTGTTCAGATCGAGATTGGCGCCGCTCACACCGGTCACGATCTTCGAGATGAGCTGGAAGACATCACTGTCGTCGGCATCCTCGTCCACCAAGCCCAGGATGATCGTGGGCAGATCGCCGACCTCGGTCGGGTCGCCGATATCGACCGCGTAAAACCCGGTCGGGATCTCGACCTTGGCGATGTCGGCAACGCCGTTGCTCACATCGAATTCGGGCGGGAGCGTGATCGGCACCACGTCCTCGCCGAGAAGACCTTCACCGATGTCCGGGATGATTGCTTCGACGAGCCCGATGAGGACCGCGGCCGCTTCGGGCCCGAAGCCATTGGCCGTCTCCTCGGTCAATTGGTCGAGGAAAGTGCCGTCGATGCCGAACGCGTCCCGCTCAACCGAAACACCGATTTTGATCCCGAGCTCGAACAGGATCTCAAAAACAGCACCGAGCGCGAGCAGGCCAGTGAGCCCCTCATTGGTGAAGAGATCGTCCAGGGGATCGATATCGATGACATCGAAAATCGCGTCGAGGGCAAAGATCGTCTCGGGCTCGCGTAAGAAGGCGAGGATCTCGCCGAGATCGATGTCGAAGCCGCCGGGACCACCGGGGCCGACCGGGAAGGGAACCGGGAGGCCCGGCATACCGGGCAGCCCTGGAAGACCGGGCAGCTCAGGGAAGCCGGGCAGCATGCCGGGAGCTTCGGGCGAACCGGGCAAACCCGGAAGACCTGGCAGCTCAGGGAAACCGGGCAGCATGCCGGGACCTTCTGGCAGGCTGGGGAGCCCCGCAAAGCCGGGACGGCCTGGCAGCTCGGACAAGCCCGGCCGACCGAGATCAAAAAACGCCGTCGTGGGATAAACCCTGTCTTGGCCAAGATAGCTCGTCGCGCTTCCGTAGGTTCGCATCGAAAACTTCCCCTATTTCCGACCGCAATATGCGGATCGACTGTTTAAACCGGCCGTTGCGGAGGGTCGGCGCGTCGAGACCACCACTCCGATTCGCAGGTCGAGATGGTACACCCAGACGGGCAATCCCTTAACGCGAAAAAATGCTTTCGAACCCGTGGTCTTGGGCGAACTATTTCCCGCCGTGACTGCGCGAGCCCGCAAGGGTCGCACCGTCCGAGCACTGTCCGCGCCTACCGGTCGATTTGGCGCGATCGGCGGCGGCGGGGCCGGTCCCGGCGGGCCCATGCCGCGGGTCATCCCGTCTCGGCATGTCCCGGCGTAGGATCGGGCTCAGCCGACCGTACGTCTGTTGAGCCCACGAAGGCCCGCCCCGGTGAAAAGGATACCCCATGACCCGCTCGATGCTCCGCGCCATCGCCGTCGCCCTCATCGCCCTCGGCGCTCCTGCCGCCGCGCAGCCGGCCGATCCCGGACCGTTCTTTGCGTTTATCGATATAAATGGCGACGGCGCCGTCAGCCGGGACGAGGCCAATTCCGCCCGGACGCGGGTCTTCGACCGGATCGACCTCGACGGGGACGGGCGGGTCTCGAGCGGAGAACTCGACGCGGCGAGGACCACCGTCCGGCAGATTGCTCAACTCCTCGATGCCACGATCGCGCTTCGGGCGCGGCGGCTCGACCGGGATGGCGACGGCGCCGTCAGCGCGGCCGAATTCGCCGCCGGCGGACGGATCTTCGACCTGGTCGACCGGAACCGCGACGGCACCGTCAGCGCGACCGAGATCGCCGAGGCCCGCCGGCTCCTCGGGCGCGGCCAGCGCTGAGCCCCCCGTCGCGTCTCGCCCCTGCCCACGCCCCGCCGCCGATCCCCCTGACGGAGGCGAGGGCATCCCGAACCGCGCGAGGACCCGTGTGGCCGACCCCGCCCCTGCCGATGCCCGTAGCCGCGACGCGCTCGATATGGCCGCGGTCGCCGACGGCGATCGGGCGGCGCTCGGCCGGCTCATGCATCGCCACGCTCGAGGGATCAAAGCCGTGGCCGCCCGCACGCTCGGCAGCGCCCAAGATGCCGAGGAGGTGGTGCAGGATACTTTTCTCCGGGCCTGGCGTCACGCGGACCGGTACGATCCGGCCCGAGGCGCCGTCACGACCTGGCTCTACCGGATCGGCGTCCGCCTTGCGATCGACCGTCAGCGGCGCCGGGCGCTCCGCCGGTTCGTCGGCCTCGAGGAGGCGTCGATCGACCCGATCGATCCCGCCCCTGCAGCCGAGCGGATCCTCGCGGGGAAAGACCGGCTCGCGCACGTCCGCCAGGCGCTTCTCGACCTGCCCGAGCGCCAGCGCGTGGCGCTTCTCCTCGGCGCGGTCGGCGAGATGGCCACGGCGGAGATCGCCGACGTCCTCGGTACCAGTCGGGGCGCGGCGGAACAGCTCTTGGTGCGCGGCCGCAAACGGTTGCGCGCCCTCATCGAGGCCCGGGATGCGGGCGCAATCGAGGATCTGAGCGAATGACCGATGACCGACGCCGCCCGGACCCTGAGCGCGACCCGCCCCCCGGCCTGGAGCCCGACCCGGAGCTCGATGCGCTGATCCGCGCGGCCGCTGCAGCCGATCTGTCCGAGGCCGACACCGCCGCAACGGCCCGGGCGGTCTTGTCTCGGATCGCGCGGGGCGAGCGCGCCGGTCTCGGATCGAACCCTCGTCTCGAGGGGCCCCTCGTCGCCGCGGCTGCGATCGCGCTCCTGTTTGCGGCGGGGCTCGGCGGATACGCGCTGCCCGAGCTGCTCGGCGGGGCCGAGGTCATCGCGCTTTTGGATCTCGCGACGGGGCCCGCGCACGGGGGCTTCCGGCCGCAGGCTCCCGCGATCGGAGGCCGGCCCGGATGAGCTGGGGTCGCGGCCTTCGCATTGTCTTCGTCGTCGCGGCGTGCCTGTCGTTTCTGGCAAACGCGGCGGTGATCGGGCTCGCCGTCCGCGCCTATAGGGCCGGGCTCTTGCCGGCCGGCGGCGCCATGGTGCTGATGTCCGAATTGCCGCGGGAGGAGCGGCGGCGCATCGTCGCTGCAATTCGCAATCGCGGGGACGAGATCGCCACGCTGCGCGACGAGGTCGATATCCGCCGCGCCGCGCTCATCGCCGAATTGACCGCGCCGGTGCGCAACCCGTCCCGGATCCGCGCCGCCATGGCCGAGGTCCGTCGCGCGACTGCCAATCTGCAACGGCGGATCCAAGAGATTGCGTTCGAGGCCGTGATTGGCGGGACGGATGGGAATGGCGCGGGCGGGACTGGCGCGGGCGGGAATGAAGCGCCGCGGACGGATTAAGACAAAGTTTACCAATCTGCTGGCGAATAGCAGGGCGGGATACCCGCGCTCGGCCCCTCCTCCCCCCAGAAAGTGCGCCTTGAGATGTCACGTCTTTTCGGTCTGGCCCTCACGGCGTTGGTCGCCTGTTCGTCGCCGTCCCTGAAGTTCCAGGGGACAGCGCCCATCCGGATCGTCCTCGCCGAGGTCGATATCGACGTCTATCGGCGGGAGGCGGAGGCACAGGCGATCGTGCTCAGCAGCACCCTCGGTTGGCCGGGCGAGGATCTCGCGCGGCTCGTCGGGGTTGCCATCCAACGGGCGACCGGATGCGCGCTCAAGTCGAGGTCGCTGCGCGGCGAGACCTCGGTTTGGCAGGCCAAGCTCACAAAGTGCAAACCCCCCGACCTGCGCCGGGAGACCTTAATTTCATCGGACGTGTCCGAAACTTAGTCGAGAAGCTCGAGTTGAGCAGCGGCCGTGCGGCCCTGCCGATCCGTTTCGAGCTCGTAGGACACTTTGCTGCCCTCGGGCAGGGTCGTCAGTCCCGAGCGCTCTACGCTCGAGATGTGGACAAACACGTCCTTGCCGCCAGTCTCGGGCTGAATGAAGCCGAAGCCTTTGGTGGAATTAAACCACTTTACCGTTCCGGTCGCCATGGGCGCCTCCTGATATATGGGCCGCGCGGGATGCGCGCCCTGACGCAGTCCGATCGTACTCGAGGCTGCGTATCAGAAGACAGGCAGAAGTCGGGTATCGAGAGAGTGCTAGTTCGGCTGGTACACAAGAAAGCGGGTGCGGTCAACAGCCTTTAGGCCACGGTGGATTTGATTCCACGGGACACGAACGCCTTCATGTTCTCGACCGTCCGCTCGCACGGATCGATGCCGGCCGAGCTCAAGATGAGCTTGCCGTCTTTGGAGCGGGCCCAATGCGCAATGCTCGCGACGCCGCTGCCGCTCTTCTTCTCTTCCATGATGGCATCGTCGAGGGCGGCCAAAACCACCGCAGAGAAGAGCTTACGCGCGCGCCGGCCCTGCTCGTCCAACGAAGCCTGATGGGTCATGTCGTAGGGCACGACACGCCTCCTCTTTGTTTCAGGGTTCCGATTAACAAAATCCGCCCGGCGAACCCGAGCGGCGTGGGGGGAGAGTTAGCGTTACAAATTTGTAAAGGTAAGCCCCCTGCACGCATAGCTGCCATGCGCCGATTGCATGGGTCATAAGCCGCTGCATCCAGTCAGGCGGCGTGATCTGCCGACGGCCACAAGATCTGGCCGCCGGCCTCTCACGCAAGGCCGCCACCGCTCAGCCCGACGACAACAGCCGCCGGGCGATCACCTGGGCCTGGATCTCCGCCGCCCCCTCGAAGATGTTGAGGATCCGCGCATCGCAAAGCACACGGCTGATCGGATATTCGAGCGCGAAACCGTTGCCGCCATGGATCTGCAGCCCGTTGTCCGCCGCCGCCCAGGCGATGCGCGCGCCGAGGAGCTTGGCCATCCCGGCTTCGAGGTCGCAGCGCCGGTCCTCATCCTTCTCGCGCGCCGAGAAATAGGTGAGCTGCCGGGCAATCATGATCTCGACGGCCATCATCGCGAGTTTCGACGCGACCCGCGGGAAAGCGGCAAGCGGCTTGCCAAAGGCGATCCGGTCTTGCGCATAGCGCAGCGAGATATCGAGCGCAGATTGCGCGACGCCGACGGCCCGGGCCGCGGTCTGGATGCGCGCGCTTTCGAAGGTGCGCATGAGCTGCTTGAAGCCCTGCCCCTCGACCCCGCCGAGAAGTGCCGCGCCGGGCACCCGGTGGCCGTCGAGGGCGAGGGTGTACTCCTTCATGCCCCGATAGCCGAGCACCTCGATCTCGCCGCCCGCGAGCGTCGCGTCCGGGAACGGGGTCGCACAGTCGCCGCGGGTCTTGGGCGCCAAGAACATCGACAGCCCGGAGTAATCCTCGGTCTCCGGCTTCGTCCGCGCCAGCACCGTCATCAAATCCGTGCGCGCCGCATGGGTGATCCAGGTTTTGTTGCCGGTAATCACCCAGTCCTCGCCGTCGCGCACGGCCCGGGTCTTGAGCGCGCCGAGGTCCGAGCCGGTGTTGGGCTCGGTGAAGACGGCAGTCGGCAAGATCTCGCCGCTCGCGAGCTTGGGCAAGAGATCGGCCTTTTGCGCATCGGTGCCGCCGCAGATGATCAGCTCGGCCGCGATCTCAGACCGAGTGCCGAGCGAGCCGACGCCGATATAGCCCCGCGACAGCTCTTCGGAGACGACGCACATCGCCGTCTTGCCCATGCCGAAGCCGCCATGCGCCTCGGGGATGGTGAGGCCGAACACGCCCATCTCCGCCATTTCCGAGACGATCTCCATGGGCACGAGCTCGTCCCGAAGGTGCCAACCATGCGCGTCCGGCAGGACCCGGTCGACCACGAAGCGGCGGAACTGCTCGCGGATCATCTCGTATTCTTCGTCGAGCCCGCAATCGCCGAAAGTCGCCGCTCCCTCGCGCTCGGCAAGCAAACCAGCGAGGCGAAGGCGCGCCGCATCGGAATTGCCGGTCTGTGTGAGCGTTTGCACCTCGGCGATCATCAGGCCGCGCTGATCGTCTTGGGAAAGGCCGATATCCTGAGGCCGGACGATCTCGCCCTGGCTCATGGGGATGCCGCCGTAGAGCTGCCAGAGATACTCGCCGAAGCCGATCTGCAGGATGAGCCCCTCGATCTCGCCGAACCGATCTTCGGCGACGAGCCGCGTCGCCCACCCGTGAAGCTGGCGAAGGCTTTCGACATAGGTCGCCATCCAGGCGAGCCCGTGGGCGGCGTATTGCTCGGCCTCGAGGAGGCTGCCCGAGACGCGGCCGTCCAGGGTCACCCGCGGCGCGAGACGGGCCTTGGCGGTGGCGAGCAGCCCTTCCGCCGCCGCGACCGCGGGACCGGTGAGGGCGAGAAGGGCATCGGCCTCGATCGGACGCGGGGCCTCGAGGGGCGCGGTCTGGACGTTCATGGGCTTTCCTTCCTCGCCGTCTATTGCACTGCAAGCATGGGTGTAGGTCGGGGCGGAGAGAGGGTCAAGCAGTCGCGCAAGATAGTGTCCTGCGGTCTATATGCGGCGGAATATCCTTGCGGATGGCTCAGCCGGTGATCGCATGGCCGTCCCGGCGCGGGTCGCCGACCGCGCGGAGGCCGCCTTTCGCCTCGCGGAGGACGGCATGGACCCCGCCGAAAAACATCGACGGCTCGGGCCAGGCGCGCGCGTCCGGATAGGCCCGGAGGAGCGCCGCCCGGTCGGCCTCGCCGAGACCCGCCTCCTCGAAATCCACCGCTTCGGGGGGTTCCTCGGAGTTGTCAGACGGCTCCGCATGGAGCCTGGACGCCGCAATCGCATCTGCAAGATCCGCGCCGCCGTCAAGAAGTTGCCAGAGCGTTTGGGCGAGCGCGGTGCGGATGCGGTTCGACCCGCCCGAGCCCATGAGCGCCACCCGCCCGTCCGGCCATTCGACCGAGAGCGGTGCCATCATCGTCGACAGCCGTCGCCCGGGCGCCCAGGAGTGCCAGCCGTCCGGCATCAAATCCGCTTCGCCGAGCATGTTGTTCGGCATGATCCCGGTGCCCGGGGCAATCAGACCGCAGCCCTCCCCGTTCGAGAGCGTGAGCGCGATGCCGAGGCCCTCGCCGTCGATCGCGCTGATCTGTGTGGTGCCGCGGTGGGCCGGCGCCCGCCCCCGGAAGCCCGCTCGGACCCGCGCAACAAGCTCCGGATCGGCCAGCGCCAGCGCTCCCGCTTCGGGCTCCCGGTCGAGGCCCGTCTCGAGACGCGCGCGGGCCGTCGCCAGGAAGATCCGTGCAGCCTCGACCGGGGAGGGTAGGTTGCCCGCGAGCGCCAGCGAGAAGCCGATGAGCGCGCCGCCGAGGCTCGGCACAGGCGCGAGCGCAAGATCCGCGCCGCGGTGACGACGGACGGGCGCGCGCCATTCGGGCCGGTACACGGCAAAGTCGTCAGGTGTCAGATGTCCGCCGTCGCGTGCGAGCGCGAGGACGGCCGCGGCAACTTCTCCCTCCTGCACGAACCTGGGGCCGGCCGCGCCGAACTCGTCGAGCAGATCGGCGAAATCCGAGTTTCGAAAGACCCCGCCCGCGCCGCGGAGCTTATCCCCGTCGGCATGGAGCGCGCGGGCGGCGGGGCTTGCCGTCAGGATCGGGGCCACGATCTCCGCGAGCCGCGCCTGAAAGGGCGTGAGCGGTACCCCTCGGCGCGCCGCGTCCGCGGCAGGGCGCACCAGATCGCGAAAGGGCATCCGGCCGAACCGGGCATGTGCCTCGGCGAGACCTGCGGCGAGCCCCGAGACCGCGATGGTCCCGGCACCGATCCGAAAGGCTTGGGTCGCGGGACCGAAATCCGCCGATATGGCGCGAAAATCGAGCTCGGAGGGTGGGCGTTTCACCCGCGGCCCGGCGACGAAGGCGTCGAGAAACCGCGGGCTCCCCGCCGCGGGCCGGATCATCGCGACGCCCCCGCCCATGAGCCCAGCGAGCACGGGCTCGGCCACCATGGCCATGAGCGCCGCCGCCACGCCAGCATCGACGGCGGACCCCCCGGCACGGAGCACATCCGCCCCCGCCTCGGCCGTCAACCGGTGCCCGGCCGCGATCGCGAACCCCTTGCGCATCGCCCGCGCTCCTCTGTGCCCGCGCTCCTCGGTGGTCGACCCTGGCATCTGACGGCAGCCCGGGCGCAGGCCAGACCCGCGGCGTGCAGGCGGCGTCGAGATCAGGCGGCGTGGGGGGCGGCGGCCTTCACGTCCTCGCCCACATGAGGCTCGTACTGAGCGAAATTGTCGACGAACATCTGCACGAGCCGCGCCGCCTGGTCGTCATAGGCGGACGGGTCGGGCCAGGTCTGCCGGGGTGTGAGCAACAGATCCGGCACGCCCGGCACCTTGACCGGCACGTCGAAGCCGAAATTCGGGTCCACCCGGAACGCGGCGCCCGAAAGCGTGCCGTCGAGCGCAGCGCGCAGGAGCGTCCGGGTCGCCTTGATCGGCATCCGGCTGCCCGTGCCATAGGCGCCGCCCGTCCAGCCGGTATTCACCAACCAGCAACTCGCACCGTGCTGGGCGATCTTCTCGCGCAGGAGATTGCCGTAGACCTCGGGCCGCCGGGTCATGAAGGGTGCGCCGAAGCAAGTCGAGAAGGTCGGCACCGCCCCGTCGAGCCCTTTCTCGGTTCCCGCGACCTTGGCGGTGAAACCCGACAGGAAGTGATACATCGCCTGCGCCGGCGACAGCCGCGCGATGGGCGGCAAGACGCCGAACGCATCGCAGGTCAGCATGACGATGGTTCGCGGCACGCCGCCGAGCCCCGTCGCCGACGCGTTGGAGATATAATGCAGCGGGTAGGCGCAGCGCATGTTCGCCGTCAGGCTATCATCTTCGAAATCGAGCGCACGGGTCACCGGATCGAAGACCATGTTCTCGACCACGCTCGCGAATTTGGTCGTCGTGGCGTAGATCTCGGGTTCCGCCTCGCGCGAGAGATTGATCGTCTTCTCGTAGCAGCCGCCTTCGAAATTGAAGACGCCGGTATCGGTCCAGCCGTGTTCGTCGTCGCCGATCAGCGTACGCTCGGGATCGGCGGAGAGTGTCGTCTTGCCGGTGCCTGACAACCCGAAGAAGACTGCGCTGTCGCTGCTATCGCCGATCGCGTGGTTCGCCGAGCAATGCATCGGCATCACGCCTTTGGCCGGGAGAAGATAGTTGAGGATCGAAAAGATGCATTTCTTGTTTTCGCCGGCATAGGAGGTATCGGCGATCAAGACGAGGCGCCGCTCGAAGCTGACGGCGATCACTGTCTCGGAGCGGCAGCCGTGGCGGTCCGGGTCGGCCTTGAAGCTCGGGCAATTCACAATGGTGAATTCGGGCGTAAAGCTTGCGAGTTCCCTCAGCGCCGGGCGCCGGAGCATGTGCCGGATAAAGAGCCCATGCCAGGCGAGCTCGTTCACCAGCCGAACGTTCAGCCGGTGCGCGACATCGGCGCCCGCATAGAGATCCTGCACAAAATACTCGCCGCCTTGCATGTGGGCGAACATGTCCGCACGCAGCCGCTCGAAGGCGTCAGGCGCCATGGCGGCGTTGTTGTCCCACCAGATATCCGCTTCGACCGAAGGCTCGCGCACGACGAATTTGTCTTTGGGGCTGCGGCCGGTGTGCTTGCCCGTCGCGACCAGAAGTGCGCCGCCCTGCCCGAGGCTGCCTTCGCCGCGGCGGAGCGCCGTCTCCACGAGCGCCGGCTCGCGCAAGTTGTAATGCACCGAGCCGAGGCCCTCGAGCCCCATCGCCTCCACGCCGCACTCCGGGTTAAAGACCCCGCTCCGCATCCCCGAGATCCTCCGAAAAAAGGGCGGCGGCGCCCCGCGCCCTGCCGCTGTCTTGATCGATGCGGCGTGCCTAGCGCAGGGCGGGCGGCCGCGTCCAGCCTCAGGGCGGGACATAACCGGTATTTTCCGAGACCCGTTGCGAAAAATTCTTGCGCGTGCACCGCAAATTCCCCGCGCGCCGGGGCGCTGCTGGCCGATCCGACGCGATCCCGTCCAAAAGAGACCCGAAAGCCGTCGCGCAACCGCCAAGAATGAGGGTATGCTGATGCATTAAGCACATCTGTCCGCTTTCCGAAGGATTGACCGCAGGCACATGACAAAAATCGTCCTGGTCGATGATGACCGCAACATCCTGACCTCGGTGTCCATGCTGTTGGAATCCGAAGGCTATTCGGTAGCGACCTATACGGACGGCGCCACCGCTCTCAATGCGCTGACCGCCACGCCGCCGGATCTCGCGGTCTTTGACATCAAGATGCCGCGCATGGACGGGATGGAGCTCTTGCGTCGGCTGCGGCTTAAATCCGATCTGCCAGTGATCTTTCTCACCTCAAAGGACGAGGAGATCGACGAGGTGATCGGGCTCCGGATGGGGGCCGACGACTATATCCGAAAGCCCTTTTCGCAGCGGCTTCTGATCGAGCGGATCCGCGCCGTGCTCCGCCGCCGGGAGATTTCGGAGGAGACCCCAATCGAACGCGCCGAGGCCGAGAAAGTGCTCCGCCGCGGGAAGCTCGAGATGGACCCGCTGCGGCACGCCTCGATCTGGGATGGCCAGCAAGTGACCCTCACCGTCACCGAATTCCTGATCCTGAACGCGCTCGCCCAGCGCCCGGGCTTCGTCAAAAGCCGGGACCAGCTGATGGACGCGGCCTATGACGATCAGGTCTATGTGGACGACCGCACCATCGACAGCCATATCAAACGGATCCGGAAAAAATTCCGAAAGGTTGACCCGGAATTCAACTCCATCGAAACTCTTTACGGGGTGGGGTATCGGTACAATGAAGTCTGAGGCCCCAACGTGGACGGCGCCGACACAAAACGGATCGAGCCGCCGCTCGTCGGGCTCGACGACCGGCCGCGGCCGGCATCGACCCGGGATCGAATGGTCCAAGGGCTCAAGCAGTCTGCCCCATTCTCGTCGCTGCAGCGGCGGATCATCTTCTTCAATCTGGCCGGTCTCGCCTTTCTCGTCCTCGGCATTCTCTACCTCACGCAATTCCGATCTGGCCTGATCGACCAACGGGTCGATGCGCTGCGCACTCAGGCCGAGATCATCGCGATCACCGTCGCCGAAAGCGCCTGGGTCGAGGGTGACGCCACCGCCTACGACCCGGTCCGCGCGAACCACGTGCTCTCCCGGCTCGTCGTACCGACGGGCACCCGCGCGCGGATCTTCGACACCCGCCTTCGGATGACCGGCGACACGCGGTCGCTCGCCCCCGATCGCGCGCCGATCGCGGCCACCCCCCTCGATCCGATCGGCGACGAGACCATCGGCACGTTCTTCCGCCAGGTCGAACGTGCCTATGACCGCTTTCATAGCATGTTCGACGGCACGCCCACGGTCGCGAACGAAAGTTCGGACGGCGGCATCAGCCGGGACAGCGAGGTGCTACAGGCGGCCGCCGGCGTGATGCAGCACGCCATCCGCATCAACAGTCAGGGCGAGATCATCGTCTCGGTCGCCGTGCCGCTCGTGCGCCTCGGCGCGGTCATGGGGGTGGTCGTGCTCTCGACCGAAGGCGGGGACATCACCCGCGTGGTGCGCCGCGAACGGGCGATCATCCTGCAGGTCTTCATCTTTGCGGCGATCGTCTCCATGGCGCTGTCGATCATCCTCGCCAACACCATCGCCCGGCCGATCCGCAAACTCGCGACCGCGGCGGATACGCTCGGCAAAAATGCCGCCCGCCCGCTCAATCCAGACCGGATCGAGATCCCGGATATGACCCGGCGTTCGGACGAGATCGGCGAATTGTCCGCCGCGCTCATTCGCATGACCGAAGCGCTTTATCGACGCATCGACGCCATCGAGAGCTTTGCCTCGGACGTCGCGCACGAGATCAAGAACCCCCTCACCTCGCTCAGATCCGCCGTCGAGACGATGGCCTATGCGAAGACCCCGGAGCAGCGCCAGCGCCTCGTCGACATCATTCAGAACGATGTGGGCCGCATGGACCGGCTGGTGACCGACATCTCGAATGCCTCGCGTCTCGATGCGGAGCTCGTGCGCGAACGGATGCAGACGTTTAGGATCTCGGATCTCGTCACCATGCTCGCATCGGTGACCGCAGCGCAGGGCGAGGACCGGGAGGTGCGCGTCGAGACCCGCTTGCCGCGGCGCCCGGTCGAAGTGCGCGGGCTCGAGAGCCGGATCGCGCAGGTGATCACCAATCTCCTCGACAACGCGCTCTCGTTCTCGCCCCCCGGCGCGACGATCACCGTCACGGTCGAGCATGAGAGCGCCGTGGTGCGGGTGAGCGTTCTCGACGAGGGGCCCGGCGTCCCGCCCGAGAACCTCGAGACGATCTTTACGCGGTTCTATACGGAACGTCCGGACAGCGAGGACTTCGGACAGCATTCGGGGCTCGGGCTCAGCATCTCGAAACAGATCGTCGAGGCGCATGACGGGCGGATCTGGGTCGAGAACTGCCCCGACCCGGACGACCCCGATATCGTGCTCGGTGCCCGCTTCACCTTTGAGCTGCCCGCCTGATATGCCTCTCGCCATGAGCGAGGAAATCACCGAGAGCGCGGGGCCCGACGGCATAACCATGCATGGCAGCGCGGTTGCGCTCCGCGACCAAGGGTTGCTGATCACCGGCGAGCCGGGCGCGGGCAAGACGTCGCTCGCGGTCGAGATGATGGCGCTTGGCGCCGAACTGATCGCTGACGACTGGGTACAGATCGAACGCGGCCGCGCGGTCGGCCTCGTCATCAGCGCGCCGAAGCCGATCGCCGGTCTCGTCGAATTGCGCGGCATCGGCCTCATTCGGCTGCCGCATATGGATCAGGCGCCGCTCACCTGCATCGTCGACATGAACCGCAGCACCCGCGACCGGCTGCCGATGCCGCATCGGCGCACTTTGCTCGGCGTCGCCTGTCCGGTAGTCTCCGGAGCGGAGCGTCCGGGGCTCGCGGCGGCGATGATGGCCGTCCTCCGCGCCGGCGGGCTCCTCGATCCCGATGTCTTCGCCACGGTCTGACGGCCCGTGCGCGCCGTGCCAGGAGAGGCGGTATGCCCGCAGCGACCGGAGCCGAGAGCGACGCCGGCGCGGCCGAGACGGGCGGCGCCGAGCCCCCGCGCCCCCGCGTGGTCATCGTCACGGGCCTCTCCGGCGCGGGCCGCACGACGGCGATCAGCGTGCTCGAGGACCTGGGCTTCGAGCCGCTCAACAACCTGCCGCTTTCGCTCCTCGAAGCCGTGGTCGCCCCGTCCTCGGGCCGGGCGCAACCGATCGCCGTCGGCATCGAGACCCGCACCCGCGGCTTCTCGACGCGGGCGCTCATGGAGACGGTCGACATGCTCCGCACGCGGCTCGGCGTGCCGGCGCTTCTGCTCTTTCTCGACTGCGACGACGACACCCTCGTCAGCCGGTTCAGCCAGACCCGCCGGCGCCACCCGCTTGCCCCGGCCGAAGATGCCGCGACCGGCGTCGGGCGCGAGCGCGATATCCTCAGCGATGTTCGGGCCCGCGCCGATGTGGTGATCGACACCACCCGTCTGACGCCGCACGAGTTCAAGGCCGAGCTCGGCATCCGCTTCGGCCACGCCGCCAGCACGGGCCTCGTCGTCTCCGTGCAATCGTTCTCCTACAAACGCGGCACCCCGCACGAGGCGGATATGGTCCTCGACTGCCGGTTCCTCAGAAATCCTTATTGGGATGAAACCCTGCGCGCCCTTGACGGCGGTGACGCCCGCATCCAACACTTTGTCGCGAGCGACCCCCTCTTTGCGGCGTTTTTCGAGAAGCTTGCGGATCTCACCCTGATGCTGCTGCCCGCCTACCAGGCCGAGGGAAAGGCCTATTTCTCGGTCGCCCTCGGTTGCACCGGCGGGCGGCATCGCTCGGTGACCGTGGCTGAGCGCCTCGCCGACCGGATCGCGCAGGCGGGCTGGTCCGTGGCAATCCGCCATCGCGAGCTCGGACGCGGCGGCAACCGCCCGGCCGGCCGCTAAAGGGTGCGGCGCATGGATCTCGCCCCGTGATCGGTCTCCTCATCGTCGCCCATGGGGATCTCGCGCCCGCCCTTCTCGCCGCCACCGAACATGTCGTCGGACCCCAGCGAAACGCGCGTTCGGTCGCCATCGCCCCGACCGACGACCCGATGGAGCGCCAGGCCGAGATCGACCGGCTCGTCGCCGAGATCGACGAGGGCGACGGCGTGGTCCTCATCACCGATCTGTTTGGCGGATCGCCCGCCAATCTGGCGCTCGGATCCATGCGCACCGACCGGATCGAAGTGATCTGGGGCGCGAACCTGCCGCTCCTGGTCAAATTGGCAAAGCTGCGCGACCGCCCGCTCGCCGAGGCCGTGCAGGCCGCCATCGAAGCGGGACACCGCTATATCGACAGCGCGTCGCGGATCCTCGACCCCGAGCGCGCGCGTCGGGTCGGCGAATGAGCGCGACCCACAGTCGGCGCCTGTCGATCGTCAACCGCAAAGGGCTGCACGCCCGCGCCTCGGCCAAATTTGTCGAGACCGTCGAACGGTTCGACGCCCACGCCCGGGTCAGCAAAGACGGCCATACGGTGGCGGGCGACTCGATCATGGGGCTCCTGATGCTCGCCGCCGCCGAGGGCACCGAGCTCGGCGTTACCACCGAAGGCCCCGAGGCGGAGGCGCTGATGGACGCCCTCGAGCGGCTTCTTGCCGGCCGTTTCGGCGAAGAGAACTGATCCGCCCCTAAAGAAGCTTGAGCCCGTCCGCCTCGTCCCGGCACGCCGCCCCTGTCGGACACTCGGCGAGATGGTCGTTGACGAGCCCCGACGCCTGCATGAACGCATAGATGATCACCGGCCCGCAGAATTTGAACCCCGCCGCCTTCAGCGCCTTCGACATCGCCCGGCTTTCGGCGGTCTCGGTCGGCACCTCGGCCATGCCGGCGGGGCGGTTCTGCGCGACCCGGTGGCCGACGAACCCCCAAAGGAAGTCGGAGAACCCCTCCCGCGCCTCGATCTCGAGGAAGGCGCGGGCATTGCCGATTGTCGCCTCGATCTTCGCCCGCGAGCGGACGATCCCCGCGTCGCCCAAGAGCCGCTCCACCTCTGGCGCGCCCCAATTGGCGATCACCTCGGGCTCGAACCCCTCGAAGGCCCGGCGAAACCCCTCGCGTTTGCGCAGGATGGTGATCCAGGCGAGCCCCGCCTGGAACCCGTCGAGCACCAACTTCTCCCAGAGCGCCCGCCCGTCGCGGGTGGGCCGCCCCCATTCCTCGTCGTGGTAGGCGACGTAAAGCGGGTCGGTCCCGCACCACGCGCATCGCCCTGTCCCCTGCGCCATCGCGCCGCTCCCTTCCGAGATACCGTTAACGAGTTCTTTCCCTTGGTGTAGCCTAACTAATGCCGAGCCCCGAGCGGGGGCGAGGCTTGTCTCGAGAAGGCGCGCGATGACCGCTAGCAGCACGATCGAGAGGCGAAAGCCCAGGCGGCGCAGGGATGCGTCGGCCGCGGCGGCCGGACCGACCATCGCCCTCGGATATCTACCGATCCTGCGGTCCGACGGCTCCCCGGCCTTCCGTGAGGTCTTTCCCGCCCGACAGCAATGCGTTCGCGGCTCTGGCCTGCTCGCGGCCGTGCTCGATCGGCTCTCGGCACGGCCCGAACTCCGGCTGTCGGTCGATCTGACGCCCGCTGATCTCGAGGATATGGAGCTGCTCGCCGCGCTCGCCCATCGCCTCGACGAACGTCCCGAAACCGCCGAGCGGCTCATCCTCGAGGTGCCAGAAGCCGCGATGATGGCCGATCCGGTGCGCACGCGCCGGCGGCTGGCCCGGCTCCGGGCGCTCGGGGTCGCGATCGCGATCGACGGCTTCGCGTCGCTGCAAGGGTCGCTGAGGGACCTGATCGGGCTCCGGCTCGACCTGATCAAGATCCACCCATCCTTCGTTCGAGCGATCGAGATCAACCCGGACAACCGCTCGTTTCTCGGGCTCGTCGCCCGGATCGGCGAGCATGCCGGCATCGTCACCGTGTGCGGCGGGATCGAGGCCGTTGCCGAGGCCGAAATCCTTACCGGGCTCGGCATCGACCTCATTCAACCGCGGATGCGGCCGACACGTCCGGACGCCGCCCGGGCCGAGATCGGCCCCTTCGCCTCAGGAGCCGGCGACCCCTTGGCTTCCGCCGCCTTCGGCTGAGCCGGACCCCTCCCCGTTCCCAGGCGCGTCGCCGGAGGCGTCGTCACCGGGCGCAGCGGCGGACTTGCCCGCCTCGGTCGGCGCTCCGGTCTTATCTTGCGACAAACTCTCGAGCTGCGCCTGCATCTCGCGGATCTGCTGTTGGAGCGCATCGAGATCGGCCGTCAGCCCCGGAGGCATCGCAGGAACCGAGGGCTTGGCACCGCCCGCCTCCGGATCCGTCCGCCCGCCCTCGGCGCCCGCCCGCGCGGCCGCAAAGGGCGCGAACATCCGCATGGTCTGTTCGAACCACTCCATGTTCGAGCGCGCCATCGCCTCGAAGGTCTGCATCGCCTTCTCGCTGCCGAACGCCGCCCGCATCCGCTCTTGATTGCGGGAGAACGTCTCCATCGACGCCTCGAGATAGCCGGGCACGACGCTCTGCAACGCATCGCCATAGAGCCGGATCAACTGCCGCAGAAAACTCGTCGGCAACAGCGCATGGCCCTTGCCCTCTTCCTCGAAGATAATCTGGGTCAGCACCGAGCGGGTGATCTCATCGCCGGTCTTCGCGTCGAAGACCCGGAAATCATGGCCCTCGCGGACCATTTTGCTCAGATCCTCGAGCGTGACATAGCTGCTCTTCGCCGTGTTGTAGAGACGTCGGTTGGCGTATTTCTTGATTACGACCGGGTCGACCGGCGTCGTCTCCGCCTGGACCAAAGTGCGTCTCCTATCCGGTAGTCGGCTAACTCACCGGGACATTGGCAGTCCGTGCCGGACACCGCAACCATATTGTCCGAACGCGTTCGTGACCGGCCCCCTGTCGGAGCGGATTGGTCGCATTCCCCGCTCTTACCGCTGCGTGGAACAAGCGACCGGCGCGCTCCGTTCGGAGCACCCACTCCGCCCCCGGTACGCGAGCCCGCGGCCGGTCAGAAGGGCGTCACGGAGAAAGGACACCGCATGACCAATATCGTCATCGCATCGGCGGCTCGCACGCCGGTCGGCAGCTTCAATGGCGCATTCGCGAGCGTCTCCGCGCACGAGCTCGGCGCGACCGCGATCAAGGCGGCCCTCGAGCGCGCGGGCGTCTCCGCCGACGAGGTCTCCGAGACCATCCTCGGTCAGGTGCTCACCGCCGCGCAGGGGCAAAACCCGGCCCGCCAGGCGCATATCGCCGCCGGTCTGCCGATCGCCGCGGCCGCTTGGGGCATCAACCAGGTCTGCGGCTCCGGCCTCCGCGCGGTCGCCCTCGGCGCGCAGCACATCCAGCTCGGCGACGCCCAGATCGTGATCGCGGGCGGCCAAGAGAGCATGTCCCGCTCGACCCACGCGGCGCATTTGCGTGCGGGTCAAAAGATGGGCGATCTCAGTTTCATCGATACGATGATCCGCGACGGGCTCTGGGACGCCTTCAACGGCTATCACATGGGCAACACCGCCGAGAACGTCGCGAAACAGTGGCAAATCGGCCGCGACCAACAGGACGAATTCGCGCTGGCCAGCCAGAACAAGGCCGAGGCCGCGCAGAAGGCCGGCAAATTCGCCGACGAGATCACACCCGTTACGGTCAAGGGCCGCAAGGGCGACACGGTCGTCGAACATGACGAGTATATCCGCCACGGTGCGACGCTCGAGGGCATGCAGAAGCTCCGTCCGGCCTTCGACAAAGAGGGCTCGGTGACCGCGGGCAACGCGTCGGGCATCAATGACGGCGCGGCGGTTGCGCTCTTGATGACCGCGGAGGAGGCCGAGCGCCGGGGCATCGAGCCGCTGGCGCGGATCGTCTCCTATGCGACCGCCGGCGTCGATCCGTCGATCATGGGCACGGGCCCGATCCCGGCCTCGCGCAAGGCGCTGGAGAAGGCCGGCTGGAAGGCCGAAGACCTGGATCTCGTCGAAGCGAACGAGGCCTTCGCCGCCCAGGCCTGCGCGGTGAACAAGGACATGGGCTGGGACACGGACAAAGTGAACGTGAACGGCGGCGCAATCGCCATCGGCCATCCGATCGGCGCCTCGGGCGCGCGCGTGCTCAACACCCTTCTCTTCGAGATGAAGCGCCGCGATGCCAAGAAAGGTCTCGCCACGCTGTGCATCGGCGGGGGCATGGGCGTCGCCATGTGCATCGAGCGCCCCTGATCCCGGATCCGCCCGGGCCGCGGCTCGCCCCCCTCGGGAGAATTGGGGGTTTTGGCCGCGGCAAGCGCCTCCTTGGCGCAGACGGGCCGAGACGAGGGGCGGATCCGCCGCCCCTATTCCCGAACGACCCCAAACACAGAAAAACTGAGGAGGACAGCTATGGGACGGGTTGCATTGGTCACCGGCGGCTCACGCGGCATCGGCGAGGCGATCTCGAAGGCGCTCAAGGCCGAGGGCTACACGGTCGCCGCCACCTATGCCGGTAACGACGAGAAGGCCGCCGCCTTCACCGCCGAGACGGGCATCAAGACCTATAAATGGAACGTCGCCGATTATGAGGCCTCGAAGGCAGGGCTCGCCCAGGTCGAGGCGGATCTTGGCCCGATCGACGTCGTCGTCGCCAATGCGGGCATCACCCGCGACGCGCCGTTTCACCGCATGACCCCCGAGCAGTGGAAAGAGGTGATCGACACCAACCTCACCGGCGTCTTCAACACGATCCACCCGGTCTGGCCGGGCATGCGCGAGCGCAAATTCGGCCGCGTGATCGTGATCTCCTCGGTCAACGGCCAGAAGGGCCAGTTCGCCCAGGTGAACTATGCGGCGACCAAGGCCGGCGATATCGGCATCGTGCGCAGCCTCGCCCAGGAAGGCGCGCGCAACAACATCACCGCGAACGCGATCTGCCCGGGCTATATCGCGACCGAGATGGTGATGGCCGTGCCCGAGGACGCGCGGAACAAGATCATCGCCGGGATCCCGGCCGGCCGGCTCGGCGAGCCCGAGGAAATCGCCCGCTGCGTGGTCTTCCTCGCCTCGGACGCGGCGGGCTTCATCAACGGCTCGACGATCTCCGCGAACGGCGCGCAGTTCTTCGGCTGAGCCGATGGGGCCGCCACGGATCCGGGTGCTGGCGGGCGCGGGCGCGCTCGCCGTCGCCGCGGGGTTCCTGGCCCCTCTGGACGAGAGCTTCGACGCGATCGGCGCCTTTCGCCTGCATCTGGCGGTGGCAGGCGCCGTCCTGACCCTTGTGGCGCTCGGGCTGCGGGACGTGAGGACCGCCCTCCTTGCGGGTGCGGCGACGGCGGTGGCGGTGGCGAGCCTCGGGCCCGTCTGGCAGGCGCCCACCGATCCGGAGGCACCCGAGGCGAGGGACGGCCCGGCGCTCACCCTCGTCGCAGCCAATCTCTATATCGACAACCCGACGCCGGCCGCGCTCTGGCCTGCGCTCCTGGCCGACGCCCCGGATGTCATCGTCACCGTCGAGACCACGGTCCGCCAGCTTGCAGCCGCCCCGCCCGAGCTTGACGCCCGCTATCCCCACCGGGTGCTGCATCGCGCCGAGGACGCGCTCAGGACGGCGATTTTCTCGCGCTTTCCGCTGACGGAGGGCCGGCTCCATCTCAATAACACAATCGCGCCGACGGGCGCCGACGCGGTCCTCCGCGTGCCCGGTGCCGCGCCACTGCATCTGGTCGGCGTCCACCTGTCGCGCCCGGATGAAGGGCTCCAGTACCGCCAGGCGCGCGCGCTCGCGCGGATCACCGCCGGTCACGCCCGGAGCCTCGTGATCGGGGACTTCAACGCGACGCCCTGGAGCCACGCCCTCGCGCTCGCCGCCCGGGCCAGCCGGACCCAGCCGAATGGCGGCTTTCGCATCACCTGGCGGGGCGGCTACCCGACCGCGCTCGGACGGCTCTACGATCCAATCGGCCAACAGATCGACCACGCGCTCATCCCCGAAGGCATCGCCGTCGAGGAGATTGCCCCTTTCGCCCTCCCCGGCTCGGACCATGCGGGGCTCCGCCTCCGCCTCCGACTGCCGACGGCACCTTGAGGCCGGACCGTCCTGCGCCCTATATCGCCGCCCAGGGCGACAGGGAGGCAGACATGCGCATCGGTATTCTGGAAACAGGCAAGGTGAACGCGGCCCTCTCCGAAGAGTTCGGCTTTTATCCGGCGATGATCGAGCGGCTGTTCGCCCCGGCGCTCCCCGGCGCGCGGTTCCACACGGTCGGCGTGCTCGATGGCGAACGGGTTCGCGATCCCGAGGCCGCCGATGCGTGGATCGTCACCGGCTCGAAGTTCGGCGTCTACGATCCCGAGCCGTGGATCGCGCCGCTCGAAGCCTCGCTCCGCGAGATCCGCGACGCCGGTCGGCCGATCGTCGGGATTTGCTTCGGGCACCAGATCCTCGCCCAGGCGTTCGGCGGCCGGGCGGAGAAATCCGAGCGCGGCTGGGGCGTCGGCGTGCACGACTATCGCCTCGTGCGTCGTCCGGGCTGGATGGAAGCGCTGCCCGAAGCGCCGGCCTTTCACGCCATGCACCAGGACCAAGTGACTGCGATCCCCACCGACGCCTCTGTTCTCGCCGAGAGCGCGTTCACGCCTTATGCGGCGCTCGCCTATGGTGATCCGGAGCGGCCGGATGCGATCTCGATCCAGCCCCATCCCGAATTCGAGGCCCCCTTTGCCCGCGCGCTCGTGGAGCTGCGATCGGGCGTGGCGGTGCCGGAGGATCGCGCTCAGACCGCCCGGCAGAGCTTCGGTCGGCCGGTCGCCAACGCGGCCTATGCGACGGCGGTCGCCGGGTATCTCGGGCTATTTGCGCGGGCCGCGGCCTGACGCTCAGGGCGCCACCGCCGCTGCCGTCAACTTCCCGAGCGCATCGGCGATCCGAAGAACGGCCGGGTGATCCCGGGGCACCCCATGCGCCCTCGCGAGCGCGGCCGGCGCGTGGTAGGCGACGGTGACGACCCCGCCCAGCTCATAAGCCTGGACGCGGAGCGGCAGATCGAGCCCCGCTTCGGGCGCCTCGGCCATCACCGGCGTGCCGATCGCCGGATTTCCGAAGATCAGGACCTGGTTCGGCGGGATCGGCTGGTCGATCTCCGCGCCGCCGGCGGCATGGTCGATCCGCGCAAAGACCGTCGCACCCGCCCGCTCGGCGAGCGCGGCGAGCCGGTCGATGGTCGTTGCGACCGAATGCGGGCTCTCGAGCCGCACCAGGTCACCGGCCGCGAATTCCTCAAGAAGAGCGATCCGGTCGGCGATCTCGGAGCGCGCGGCGCCCGCGGGCGCAAGCTCTTGGGTGTCGAGAAGAAGCGTCTCGAGCGCCGAGCGATCCGCCGCGGTCTGGGCCAATGCGGCGACCGTCCCGACCGACGATGCGGGGGCGACGGCGAACCAGAGTGCCACGAGCGGCACGAGCGGCACGATGCGGAGGACGGTCATCGGCGGTCTCCTCACTCAGCGATACCCCTCCGGTATCCGGCATCGGGGTTGTGCGATCAATCGGCCAGAGGAGATCCGCAATGACAACGATGTGCGCGGCCGTCTCGGCGACCGCGCCAGAGCGGTCAGGGCGCGCCCGACAGACGTGCGATTTCATCCTTGATCTGGAGCTTTTCCCGCTTGAGCGTGGCCACGGTTCGCGCATCCGCGCTCGGGCGCTTCTCTTCGGCGGCAATCCGCTTTTCGAGATCCTCGTGCTTGCGGCGCAACTGTCCGATGCGGGGCTCGGCTGTCATGGGACGTCTCCTTCTTGCTTCGGGTCTACCCGATCATCCCACCACCGTCGGGCGAAATTGTCACCCAAGTTTTAATGGAGCGTCGCGATTCCGACATTCCCCGCAATCCACACCTTATCCACAAGTTAATATGTGGTTAACGGCTTGTCGGAAGTGCCGTTTGTACCAAGCGGGTCCAGTAGGCGACGCCAAGCGGGAGCGCCGCATCGTCGAAATCGTATTCCGGATGGTGGAGCGGCGCGCCTTCGCCGTTGCCGATGATCGCGTAGGCCCCGGGAACCTCGTTCGCGAAAAAGCTGAAGTCCTCTCCGGCCATGGTCGGCGGATGCCCGAACCGGGCCGCGTCCTCGCCCACGAGCTCGCGCATCACCCCGTGCACGAAGCGCGCTTCGGCCGCATCGTTGATGGTGGGCGGATAGGGGATCGCGTCCCGTTCGACGCGCGCCTCGACACCGAAACTCTCGGCCGTCTTCGCGACGATCCGGTCCATCTCGGCGACGATGAGATCGTGCACGCCCTGGTCGAACGAGCGCGTCGTTCCGCGGAGCCGGGCTTCGTTGGGGATGATGTTGTGCGTCGAGCCAGCCTCGATCTGGGTCACCGAGACCACCGCGGGCTGGCGCGGGTCGACAACCCGGCTGACCACGGTCTGGAGCGCGCCGACGAGGGCGCAGGCGGCCGGGATCGGGTCACGGGTCCCGTGGGGCTCGGCCGCATGACCCCCGCGCCCTGTGATCACGATCGCGAACTCGTCGGCGGCGGCGAGAACGGGGCCCTCCTTGACCGCCATCTGACCGACCGGAAGGCCGGGCCAGTTGTGCAGGCCGTAGACGGCGCGCGGTCGGTACCGCTCGAAGAGCCCGTCGTCGAGCATCGCCTTGGCGCCTGCACCGCCCTCCTCGGCCGGCTGAAAGCAGAAATAAACCGTGCCCCGGAAGGCGCGCGTCTCGGCGAGGTGCTTGGCCGCCCCGAGCAGCATGGTCGTGTGCCCGTCATGCCCGCAGGCATGCATGACCCCCTCGGCGGTGGACGCGTGGGGCAGCCCCGTCGCCTCGAGGATCGGCAGCGCATCCATGTCGGCCCGGAGCATGATGGCGGGCCCGCCGGCGCCGTCGCTCCCGTGCAAGACGCCGAGGACCCCGGTGCCGCCGATGCCGGTCTCGACATGGTCGAACCCGAACGCGGCAAGGCGCTCGGCGACCTTGGCGGCGGTTCGGTGCTCGCCATAGCCGAGCTCGGGATGGGCGTGAAAGTCGCGACGCCAGGCGGTGAGCTCCTCGGCAAGCGCGGCAATCGAATTGGGCAGGGGGATCATGTGCGGTCTCCGGTCGGGCGGTCAGCCCCGATCGGACGGCATGCACGCCGAGACGTCAAGCGGATCGGTCAGTCGGCAAAGACCAAATCGGAAAGCGTGATGAGGATGCTCGACGCCGCGTCCCCGGCGGCGGTCGCGACCGTGAGGGCAAGCGACGGGGACTTATCTGGGGCCTGACGAACGGCCACGCGGCCTACGCGACCCCCGCACTGGGTGCGCGCCGTGCGGACGGCGCAGTTTCCGTTGGCCCGGTCAGCGACCGAGCAGAATTTGGCGCCTGCAGACGCGTCGGGCGCGGCGACAAGCGACCCAATCACGATCAGCACAGCGGTTGAAGCGCGGTTTAACATTCGGAAAACGTATTCGAAGGCGGCCACTTTTGCAACGACAAATCACCAGGAAAGCGCCCCGCCCTCGCGAAGGATCGCCGCCGCTTCGGGTGTGAAATCCTCCCCATCGGCCACGTGTTCGGGCCCGCCGTGGAGGATGATCGGCGCCGCAAGGGTGAGCGGCCCGCGGACGTCCTTTCGAGCCTCGACGATCACACGTTTCGCTGCCCGGCCGTGGCGCGCCGCGAGTGGCTTGACCGTGATAGCGCCCGCCCGCCCGGCGAGCGCGGCGAGGATCTCCGGCAGGCGCTCGGTCCGCTGGATCACGGTAATCCGCCCGCGGGAGACGAGCCGACGGAGCCCTGTGTCGATCCAGACGGCGAGCGGGGCACCTTGCTCGCGATGGGCCGCGTCCTTGAGCGCGACAGGCGACGGGAGTGCCGCCTCGGCCGCAAACCAAGGCGGGTTCATGAGCACATGGTCGAACACCCGCGCCCGGAGGGCCGGCGGCGGCGCGGCGACGTCGCCTTCGATCACCTCGAAGGCCGACGCGTTCAGCGCGGCATTCCGCCGGGCGAGCGCGACATAGGCGGGCTCGCGTTCGAGACCCATAAGCGTGAGGCCCGGCACCCGCGCAGCCAAACACAGCGCGGCCGCGCCCACACCGCAGCCGAGATCGAGCGCCCGATCGCCCGGACGCGCCGCCACCGCCGCCGCCAGCAGGACCGGATCCGTCGCCGCCCGGTAGCCCTCGCGCGGCTGCAAGAGCCGCACCCGACCGCCGAGCAAACGGTCCTCGCGGACATCCTCCGGCCCGACGCTCAGAACCAGTCTTCCCCCTCGTAGGGCTCGACGCCGTTGTCGCGGAGCACCTGCTGAGCGCGCACGAGATCGCGCTCGGCGACCATGAGACGGCGGGGCAAAATGCCGAGGCTGCCCTCGAGGACGCTCATGTTTACGTCTAAGACGAAGCACTCTATATCCTCGCCCGACAAGAGCGCCTGGGCGAACGGGATCAGGGTCGGGTCGGTGGTGCGCAGCAGCTCATGCATGGCGCGTGTCATAGGCGAGCCCGGACCCCGCGTCGAGACCGCGCCCCCGGACCGCGGTCGCCCGCC
>JBHJGX010000082.1:0-7219 GCA_050331395.1 Paracoccaceae bacterium | reverse complement strand
GGCCGGCATCGGTCTCGCCCCCCGAGCCTCCGAGCCCGGGCCCCAGCCTTGACCCCGATCCCGGCCCGGATCTGGCCGCGCTCAAGCGGGCGCTGGCGCCGCCTCTGCCCGAGGATCTCGCGCTCGCCGATCTCGATGCGGTCCTCGCGGCCTATGATCTGGGCACCTATCCCGGCGATTGGGAGACGCAGGCGCCGCTCCACCGGCCATATCTTGCGGTGCATTGGCGGCGCTATCTGGCCACACTTGCGCTCGCCCGGCCGCTGGCGCCGCGACGGGCAATCGATCTCGGTGTGGTCCCGCCCTTGGTCTTCCAGGCTTTGCTGGCGGCCGAGCTCCCGGGGATCGCGATCGACGGGGTCTGGGCGGAGGCGCGGGCGGTGTCGCAGCTGGTGCGGGCCCGCGTGCCGGGGCACCAGGATCTGCCGATCACGCTGCATCCGGCGGATGTGGAGCGGGACCCTCTGCCGTTTGCCGACGGGTCTGCGGATCTGGTCCTCGCCATGGAGATCCTCGAGCATCTGGCGGTCGATCCGGCGCATGCGCTCGTCGAGGCCGCTCGGGTGCTGGTGGATGGCGGTCATCTGATCCTGAGCACGCCGAATGCGGCGAGCCACCGGGGGGTCGCGAAGATCCTGCGGGGGGCGGCGCCCCAATCCTTTGGTCTCTTCGTGCCAGTGGGCGGCGCGCATGGCCGGCATTGCCGGGAGTACGCGCCCGGCGAAGTGCGGGCGCTCGCCGAGGCGGCAGGGTTCGAGACGCTGCGGCTTTTCACGGCCGACCCCTATGACGATGCGATCGAGCCCGATGTCGCGCGGCTTCTGGCGGCGCGGGGCGAGGATCTGGCGCTCCGGGGCGAGACGATCTTTTATCTCGGCCGCAAGGCCGGGCCGCCTGGGCCGCCGCCCGACGGGATCTATCACGGTGTGCCCGAACGGCTGGCCGGGCGGCTCTCGGTGCGCTCTCGCGGAGCCGACGGCGCGGTGATCCGGGCGGAGAACACGAGCCGCGCGGATTGGCCCGTCGAGGGGGTGTTTGCGACGAGCCTTTGGCTCGAATGGTCGGATGCGCGGGGGCGTCTCGTCCACCGGGGCGGCCGGCGCGCGCTGCCGGCGCCTGTGCCCGCCGGCGGGGCGGTGGACATCGCGCTCGCGATCGGCCCGGGTGGAGACGGCACGCTGACCGTACAGCTCTTTCAGGACGCGGCGGGTCCATTCCGGGGGGCAGGGCGCGCCGATCCGGTCAGCCTTCCGGCGAGCGAGGCGGATTTCCTCTCGCTGTCACAGGGTTGAAGCCCATGGCGGGGGACCAGGCGCTGCCGCGGATCCACTGGGTCTCGCCCTTGCCGCCGGCCGAGACCGATATCGCCGCCTATACATTGCGGGTGTTGCCGGCGCTTCGGGCGCGGGCGGAAGTTGTGCTCTGGACAGATGCGGAGCGCTGGGACCCGGCGATCGAGCGTCTCGCGCCGGTTCGCCGTTATGACGCGGGAGCGCATTTCCCGATGCCGCTCGACGGGCTCGCGCCGATGGCGCGCGGCGCCGAAATCGCAGTCTTTCACATCGGGAATTCGTGGCTTTACCACGCGGGACCGCTCAATCTGGCGCGCCGGGTGCCGGGCATCGTGGTCTTTCACGATCTGGGGCTGCAGGATTTGCTCCGTGGCTGTCTCGAGCACGGCCATTTCGACGCGCCCGTCTATCTCGAGGAGATGGGCCGTTGGTACGGGTCCGAGGGGCGGGTTCTCGCCGAGCAGGTGGTGGGCGACGGGATCCGACCGCACAGGGCGGCGGCGCGGATGCCGGGCTTCGAGATCGCCTTCCGGTCGGCCGTCGCGGCGATGACCCATACGCGGGCCGGCGTCGCTGCGCTTGCGGCGCGCGCCCGGCTTCCCGTTTACGGGCTCGATTTGCCGTTCGAGCCGGGGCCCCACCCGGGCGCGACGCGGGCGAGTTCGGGCCCGCTTCGCCTGGTGCAATTCGGCTATATCGGCCAGAACCGGCGGCTCGAAGCGGTGCTCGATGCGATTGCTGCGGTCGAGCCTCGGGTGGATGCCCGGCTCGATATCTTCGGCACGCTCTGGGACAGACCATTTGTCGAGGCCCGGATCCGGGCGCTCGGCCTCGGCGAGCGTGTCGTGGTCCGCGGTTTCGTTTCAGAGGACGAGCTCGACGCCGCGCTCGCTCGCGCGCATTTGGTCTTCAACTTGCGCAACCCAAGCATGGGCGAGGCCTCAGGGAGCCAGCTGCGGATCTGGAACGCCGCCGCTGCGGCGGTCGTCAGCGATCTCGGCTGGTATGCGGGTCTGCCGGACGAGACGGTTTTCAAGGTACCGGCCGAGGGCGAGGCGGCCGCGCTTGCGGAGGTGCTCGTCCGGCTCGACCGGGACCGGGGGAGGGGGGCCGCCGTCGGGGAGGCGGGCCGTGCCCGGCTCGACGCGCGCCATCGCCCGGAGCGCTATGCGGACGGGCTCCTCCGGGTCGCTGCCGCCTATGCGCAGGATGCCCGGGACGGCCTCCTCGCCGATGCGGGCCGGCGGGTCCTCGGCGAGATGCCGTCGCCGGGGCTCGCCCGACGCTGCCTGGCGGATCGCCTCGGATAGACGGGGGGCGCATCCCCGGTTTGGATGGGCTCCGCGGGGGTCCAGATGGGCGCCCGCAAAAACCCGGGATTGCCCCAGGAGCAGAGCCGCCAAGCCGTTGATTGCAGTGAGAGCAGGAGCGCCCGATCCGGGGTTTTTGCGGGTACCCAGATGCGCCGCATGCGATGGGGCCCGCAGCCGGGTCCGTTCCTGCGGAGCGCGCCCGGTGGGAGGCGGCGACGAGCGCAGTCGCTCGCCTGTTTTGGCTCTGCCTTTTGGTTCGGCCTCTCTGCCCCGGCCCACCCACGTCAGTTTGGGAAGATAGATCGGAACAAAAAATGAACAAACGCCTTGCCGCGGGCGTCGTCCAAGAATTTTAGAGACGGCCGGCTGCGGTAACGACGGTTTCGCTGGCGATTGCAGGTGAAAGGACGGGTAAGCCCCGCGACCGGCTTGCCGGGTCTTCGCGTGCCTCGGGTGGTTTGAGCGGACGAGGGTCTTGCATCCCGGCCCAGAGGATAATTTGGGACAGGGGCAAGGAAGCCACGTGCGTTAAGCTCGCCACGCGCTGGCTTGCAGCCCCTTGGCCGATAATGCAATTCGTCTGCAGCGCTGTGGGAATGCGTGACTCGGCTCGCTGCGGTGGCGGCCCTTCGATGGGCCAGCGTTTCGATCTGGGCACCTCCGGCGCGTGAAGTTATCCGCCGGATTTTCAGCTCAAATTCCGAACCAAATTCTGATGGTGCTGCTGGTGAGATTCGAACTCACGACCTCTCCCTTACCAAGGGAGTGCTCTACCCCTGAGCCACAGCAGCGCCGGAACCCCGCGAGGGATACCGAATGAGCCCGCGAATGCAAGGGCGAACTGGACCGGAGGCGGGGCGGCGGGCTAGACCCATGACATGGGACAGTCGGGCGGATCGGACGGGTCTTCCGGCGCGGGGCGGGCGGACCGGCTTGCCGCGGCGCTCCGGGCGAATCTTCATCGCCGCAAGGCTCAGGGGCGGGCCCGCCAACGCTCCCGGCCCCTTGCAGGCGGCGATCCGACCGTGCTCCCCGACGCGGCGGTGTCCGATCAACGGGCTGCCCCCGCCGCCGACCCTGGCGAGACCGACGCCCGAGACCCGTCCGGCGGGGACCCGTCCGGCGGGGACCCGTCCAGCGGGGACCCCACGGCCATTGACCCCGACCCCGGTTCCGGCGACAGGTGAGGGGGATCGAAGGCGCCCCGATCGGGAGAGACAGATGGACAGGATCCGCATCGAGGGCGGCCGCCCGCTCGACGGGACGATCCCGATTTCGGGCGCCAAGAATGCCTGCCTCACGCTGATGCCGGCGGCGCTTCTGACCGAGGAACCGCTCACGCTGACGAATGCCCCGCGGCTCGCCGATATCCGAACCATGGCCGACCTGCTCCAGAGCCTCGGCTGCGAGATCGCGCCGCTCGCAGGCGGCGGGGTCCTCGCGCTCTCGGCCCATGCGCTCGCGGGGCATCTCGCCCATTACGACATCGTGCGGAAGATGCGGGCGTCGATCCTGGTGCTCGGCCCGCTCTTGGCGCGCGTCGGGCAGGCGCAGGTCTCGCTGCCGGGCGGATGCGCCATCGGCGCGCGGCCGGTCGATCTGCACCTGGCGGGGCTCGAGCGCATGGGCGCGGAGATGGAGCTCCGCGACGGGTATGTGTTTGCCGCCGCGCCGCACGGCCTCCGGGGCGCCGAGATCGTCTTTCCCTTGGTCTCGGTCGGCGCGACCGAAAACCTTATGATGGCCGCGACGCTCGCCCGCGGCACCACGGTGCTCAAGAACGCCGCCCGCGAGCCCGAGATCGTGGATTTGGCCCGCTGTCTCCAGGCGATGGGCGCACGGATCGACGGCGCCGGCAGCTCGGAGATCACGATCGAGGGCGTGTCGCGGCTCGGCGGGGCCACCCACGCGGTCCTGCCCGACCGGGTCGAACTCGGCACCTACATGATCGCGCCCGGCATTGCCGGCGGTCGGGTCGTCCTCACCGGCGGGCGGCGCGAGCTCGTCGGCGCGCTGATCGAGCATCTGGAACGCGCCGGGCTTACGATCGCGGATGTCGACGGGCCCGTGGGCGGGATCGAGGTCTCGGGCAGCCGCCCTCTCCGTCCGCTCGCGATCGAGACTGCACCCTTCCCGGGCTTCCCCACCGATCTCCAGGCCCAGATGATGGCGCTCCTGACGCTCGCCGACGGCGAAAGCGTGATCGAGGAGCGGATCTTCGAGAACCGGTTCATGCATGTGCCCGAGCTCGGCCGGATGGGCGCGCAAATCGCCGTGACCGGCGGCACCGCCCGGGTCAGCGGTGTCGAGCGGTTGCGCGGCGCGCCCGTGATGGCGACCGATCTGCGCGCGT
The DNA here is from genome assembly GCA_050331395.1 of Paracoccaceae bacterium. GTDB lineage: Bacteria > Pseudomonadota > Alphaproteobacteria > Rhodobacterales > Rhodobacteraceae > Thermohalobaculum. Next base: position 2,261 of record JBHJGX010000082.1, on the reverse strand, counting down.
CCGTCAGCCTGATCCTCGCCGGTCTCGCCGCCGAGGGCGAGACGGTGGTCAGCCGCGTGTATCACCTCGATCGGGGCTACGAACGGCTCGAGGAGAAGCTCGCCGCCTGCGGGGCGCGGATCGAGCGGGTTCGCGACTGACGCGCGCTGGCCGGCCGGCAAGGCCGACGGGCATGACGGAACGGCCGGGCAGAAACGGGAGACGCGCATGACCGAGGACCAGACGGGGGATGCCCGCTTTGAGGAGGCGCCGCTGAGCGACCGCCCCGTGCGGTTGCGTGCCGAGGGGGCGGAAGACCTGGCGGTGATCTCGGCCCTTCTCCAGGACGCGGTCGGACAGGCGGGCGAGATCCTCTATGCCCGCGCGCGCAAACGGCTCGTGCTGCTGGTGAACCGGTTTCGCTGGGAGGACCGCACCGCTGCGGAACGCGCCGGCCGGCCCTTCGAGCGGGTGCGCGCGGCCCTCACCCTCGACCGGGTGGCGCGGGTGCGCGCCCGCGGCATCGCGCCGGGCGACGCCGAGACGGTCTACTCCATCCTGACGGTGGGCTTCGAAAGCGGCGAAGACCCGGATGACCCCACGGGCCGTGTCCGGATCATGCTGGCCGGCGATGGCGAGGTGCTTGCCGAGGTGGAATGCCTCGAAGCGTCCCTCGACGATCTGACACGCCCTTGGGCGGCGGCAGCCCGGAGGGCCCCCGATCACGGGCCCGATGGCGGCAGCGATGCGGGCTAGCGGGACGGTCGCGGCGCTCGGGGGGCTACTGGCGGGGCTCGTGGGTGGCCTTGCAGCGGGCCTTGCGGGCGGTCTCCTCGCGAGCCCGGCTGCGGCCGAGGCCCGGCTCATCCATCTGACCGATGACGGCACGCCCGCGGGCACCCCGCTCCTCCGCGGGTTCGGCCGGCCCGCGGTCTGGCAGGCGGTCGGCGTCGCGGACGGCCGGGTCCTCCTTGCCGTCAGCGCCCGCGACGGGACGACCGACACCGCCGCGCTCCTGGCGATCGACCCGGAGACCGCCCGCCCCGTCGTCCTCGACACGCTCCGTGCGGCCTCGAACCGGGTGGGCAACTGGCTCGAGGGCGAACGGCAAACCCAGGTGAACGCGTTCCTGCATCCGGGGCCGGGCGGCACCGTCTGGCTTGGCAGCTTCGCCGACACGCGGGGCGCGGGCCCGGGCGTCGCCGCCCCCGGTGCCGGACGGGGCGGCCATCTCTACGCCCGCGCCCCGCGCGCCGACCGGCTCGAGGACGTCACCGCGCGGTTGCCCTACGCCCTCACCCGGGACGGTGCGCTCCTGCGCAATCCCGGCCGGCCGGGGCCCCGGAGCGGGATCGTCGCCGCCGGCGAAGGCATCGCAGGGCTCGCCTACAACGCCGCCGTGCCCGACACGCTCTATGCGCTCGCCTATCCCTCGGGCCGGATCCTGCGGATCGAACCCGAGGCGGGACGGCTCCAGGTCCTGCCGGAACTCCGCGCCGGCCATCCGCTCGCCCATCTGGATGTCGAGGGCGATCTCTACTTCACGAGCCCCGAAGATGGGGGCTCCACACTCAGCCGCCTGCGGGGCGCGACCGCCGAGCCCCTCGCCCGAGGTCTGCCGCCCGGCGGCCTGACCGCACTCGCGCCGCGCCGCGACGGGCGGATCGTCTACGGGCTCCTCGGCACGACGAGCGAGATCTGGGGCCTCGACACCCGGCGCGAGAAGCTGCTGCCGGCCTTCCGCCGGCGCTGCGGTCGGGGCCCCGCCCGCGCCGAATGGCGGGCGATGAACCTGACCCTGTCGGCCGACGAGCGTCATCTCTTCGTGGTCACTGCCGGGCCTGACGCGGCGCTTTGGGCGATCAGCCTCTCCCGCCGGCGCTGCCAACGGATTTTGCCGCTCGATGCGGTGCTTGAGGGCCGCAATGTCGCTCTCGGCGGCTATGGGGCAAAGGACGCGGCCGGCCGGCTCTATCTGGCGGCGTGGCGCGAAGGCGACGGCGACGGCGATCTGGCGGTGCTGCGCGTCGACCTGCCCGGGGAGTGACCGCGACTGATCCCGCCTGTCGATCCGAGCGGCCATGCGCGGGCCATGCGGCCCCGCGCCCGGAGAGCGGTCGCTCTCCGCTGCGCGTCTGCGACGCGCCGATGGCCGCACCGCCCCAATGGCCACCTGCTGCGCCCGTGGCCCGCATCGCAAGGCGCCCCTCCGCCGACCATTTGACAAATCGCCGGGTTTGCCCGGCCCCGGAGCGCCCGAAGCCTGCCGTGCGCCGCGGGCG
>JBHJGX010000081.1:0-14409 GCA_050331395.1 Paracoccaceae bacterium | reverse complement strand
CGCGACGATCGCGGGCCACCCGGATCGCCCGGGCGACCCGCACCCCCGCACCTCGGTCGTCGGTGTCTCCCACGGGGAAGGGGTGACGCTCCCGTGACAGCGGCGATGCGCGCCGCTATCTCCCGGGCAAAGGCCGCTCAGAGGTCTTTGCAAATTGGGAGGAGACCATGCTCACCGAAGAGCAGATCATGATCCGGGACGCGGCGCGGGATTATGCGCAGAGCCGGCTCGCGCCCACCGCGCAGGCCCGCGAGAAAGCCGCCCGTATCGAGCCCGAGGTGGTTTCGGAACTCGGCGAGCTCGGCTTTCTCGGCATGACGATTTCCCCCGACTGGGGCGGCGCCGGGGCCGATTACGTGTCCTATGCGCTGGCACTCATCGAGATCGCGGCCGGGGACGGCTCGGTCTCGACCCTCGTTTCGGTCCACAACGCACCGGTTTGCGCCGTGATCGACCGGTTCGGCGATGCGGGTCAGAAAGACCGGTGGCTCCGCCCGCTCGCCGAGGGGCGTTGGGTGGGCTCGTTCGCGCTCACCGAGCCACAGGCGGGCTCGGACGCGGCCAATCTTCGAACCCGGGCGGTGCGCGACAACGAAGGCTGGGTGGTGAACGGGGCGAAGCAGTTCATCTCCTCGGCGCGGATCGGCCAGGCGACCGTGCTCTTCGCCGTGACCGATCCCGAGAAAGGCAAGAAAGGCATTTCGTGCTTCGTCACCGAGAACGCCGCGCCCGGCTTCGAGATCGTCCGCGTCGAGGCCAAGCTCGGGCAGAAGGCATCGGACAGCTGCGCGCTCGCTTTCACCGACCTCAAAGTGCCTGCGGATCAGTTGATCGGCGCCGAGGGGCAGGGCTATGCGATCGCGCTCTCTTCGCTCGAGGCTGGCCGGATCGGCATCGCCGCCCAGGCGGTCGGTCTCGCCCAGGCTGCCCATGAGCGGGCGCTCGCCTATGCACAGGACCGCACGGCCTTCGGCGGGCCAATCTTCGACTTGCAGGCCGTGCAGTTCCGGCTCGCCGAGATGGCCACCGATCTCGAGGCCGCCCGGCAGCTGACGCTGAACGCGGCCGCCATGAAAGACCGGGGCGAGCCCTGCCTCAAAGAGGCTTGCATGGCCAAGCTCTTTGCCGCGCAGGCGGCCGAGCGCGTCGCGTCCGAGGCGATCCAGGTTCTCGGCGGGTACGGCTATTTGGCGGACTATGAGGTCGAGCGGATCTATCGCGATCAGAAGGTCTGCCAGATCTACGAGGGCACGAACGACATTCAAAAGTTGTTGATCGCCCGGCAGATCCGCGCGTGAGCGCGGCCGCGGACATTTGCCCGCTCAGCGCCGCGCGGTGGGCGGATTTCGAGACCGTCCTCGGGGCGAGCGGCAAGAGCGGCTGCTGGTGCATGTATTGGCGGCATGCCACCTCGGCTGCCTTTCGCGCGGGCGCAGAGGGCGGGGCGGAGGCCGCCAACCGGGACGCGTTCCGGGCGCGGGTCGAGGAGGGACCGCCGCCGGGGCTCTTGGCCTATCAGGGTGGCGAGCCGGTGGCGTGGGCGCGGGTGACGCCGCGAGCGGACCTTCCGGGGCTCGCCCGGTCGCGAAACTTCCGGATCGAGGGGGCGGGCGAGGGCATCTGGTCGCTCTCCTGCTTTGTCGCCCGCCCCCGCGGGCGGGGGACCGGGCTGACTGAGGCGCTGCCCCGCGCCGCGCTCGCCTTCGCAGCCGAGGGAGGCGCGACCGCGCTTGAGGTCTATCCGACCGAGATCGACCGGGCGGCCGCGCGACGGCCTGCCTCGGCGATCTACACGGGCGTCAGCTCGACCTTTCTGCGCCTCGGCTTCGAGGTGGTCGCGCGTCGCACGCCCGACCGCCCGTTGATGCGCCGGCGGATCGGGTCCGAGCGCTGCGACGCCCCATGAGCTTTCCGGAGACGAGAGGATCATCCATGTCCGACGGCGCTGTCCCGCCCCGCTTTCTCGCTGCCGTGCCGGCCATGCCCGTGTCGGACATGGACCGGGCGACGGCATTCTATACGGGTGCGCTCGGAATGACGGTCGCGCATCGCGAGGCGCGGTTCGCGATCCTCACCCGCGACCGGGTGGAGCTCCATCTCTGGGGCGCGACCGACGGGGACTGGCGCGGGCGGCCGGGCTTTCACGCGCAGCCGGTCGAGACCGGGGCAGAGACCTTCATCGCCGGCACCGCCTCCTGTCGCATTGCCGTAGAGGGGCTCGATGCGCTCCATGATGCCTGTGCTGACGCCGGGGTCATCCACCCGAACGGCCCGCTCGCGGAGAAGCCCTGGGGCACGCGCGAGTTCGCCACTCTCGACCCGGACGGCAATCTGGTGACGCTCTACGAACGCCTTGCGCGCTGAGACCGAGGAGGCCGCCGATGCTCGACCAAACCGACGAAATCCGGGAGATCCGTGCCGCCGTCGCGGCGCTCTGTGCGCGGTATGGCGAGGACTACTGGCGCCGGCTCGACGAGACGCGCGGCTATCCGACGGAATTCGTGGCCGAGATGACGGCGGCGGGGTACCTCAACGTGCTGATCCCAGAGGCCTATGGCGGCGCGGGGCTTGGGCTCACCGAGGCGGCGGCGATCCTCGAGGAGATCTCCCGCCGCGGCGCCCATGCGGGGGCCTGCCATGCTCAGATGTATGTGATGGGATCGGTGCTCCGGCACGGCTCGGCGGCGCAGAAGGACGCGCTCTTGCCGGGGATCGCGGCTGGGCGGCTTCGGCTCCAATCCTTCGCGGTGACCGAGCCGACGACCGGCACCGACACCACCTCGCTCAAGACCACGGCGACCCGCGACGGGGATGTCTATCGCATCCGCGGCCAAAAGGTCTGGATCAGTCGGGTCGAGCATTCGGACTGGATGGTGCTCCTCGCGCGGACGACGCCGCGCGCCGAGGTTTCGAAGAAGACCGAGGGGCTCTCGGCCTTTCTGGTCGATTTGCGGGCGGCGCGGGGGCAGGGCCTGACCGTCACGCCGATCGATGCGATGATCAACCATCACGCCTGCGAGCTCTTTTTCGACGATCTCGCGGTGCCGGCGGAGAACCTGCTCGGGGGCGAGGGAGACGGCTGGCGGGTGATCCTCGACGGGATGAACGCCGAGCGGATACTGATCGCCGCCGAATGCGTGGGCGATGCGCGCTATTTCATCGACAAGGCGGTGGGGTATGCGGCAGGCCGCGAGGTCTTCGGCCGGCCGATCGGCGCGAACCAGGGCGTGAGCTTTCCGATCGCGCGCGCCTATGCGGAGACCGAGGCGGCCGCGCTTATGGTCGCGCGGGCGGCGGCGCTCTTCGATGCGGAGGCGTCCTGCGGGGCCGAGGCGAATATGGCCAAGCTGCTGGCATCCGAGGTGTCTTGGAAGGCCGGCGATACGGCGATGCAGACCCATGGCGGCTTCGCCTTCGCCCGCGAATACCATCTCGAGCGCAAATTTCGGGAGACCCGACTTTATCAGATCGCACCGGTTTCGACGAATCTGATCCTCTCGTTCCTCGCCGAAAAGGTGCTCGGCTTGCCGCGGAGCTTTTGAGCGGCCTTTCCGGTTGACCGCTCACGGGCGGTCGGCGAATGTCTCGCCGCACGAAAGCGGAGGAGCCCGATGCGCCGGATTTGCCTTGGTTTCCTGCTCGGCGTGGCGGTGGGCGCAGGCAGCACCCCGGCGCAGGAGCAGACGAACCCGCTCGTCACCACGATCCCCGATCCGTTCGCGACGCGCGGCGGCGCCGGTCTCGGCCTCGGCTCCGGCTCGATCTTCGAGGGCGATATCTTCGGGACCGAAATCGGTGCGGCGCGCCCATCGATCGGCGAGGGAAGCCTTTTCGCTCTTCTGCCCGACGCGCCGAATGGCTGGACGCGGAAGCCGTCGGGCAAGGACGCGGTCGCGAACCCGACGGTCACCTGGGCGGATTACGCACGCGGAGAGGCAGCGATCCGGGTGCGGCTTCGGGCGGGCTCGCCGGAGGCCGAGGGTCTGAAGGCGGGCCTTACCAACGATACGCTCGGCGCCGCCCTCGGCACGCGCACCTCGCCGCGGGGGCATGCCTATCGCGACGTGGCGTCAGGCGGGCTGCGGACCGTGCTGGCCGACGGCACGACGGTCGACGTTTCCGGAAGCGGGTCCCGGGCGGATAAGCTCGTCTTTTTGGATCTCTTCCCCGTGTCAGATCGCTAAGCGTCACAGACCCGGCGTTTGGCATCGCGCTCAGTTGAGCGCGTCTTCGGCAAGCTCGAGGCGGCGCGTCAGCTCTTCGGCAGAGGCGTCGCAAGGCGTGGCCGAGATCGCAGTGACCGCAAGCCGGCCGCGATACCGCGTGGCGCCGTCGAAGCGGGTGCCGTCAGAGCGTTCCATACAGAAAAATATGGCGGTCTCGGACGCGGACACGTTGGTCACGGTCTGGATGCCTTGCATGAAGGGCGCGGTGCCGAGCGCTTCCATCTCGGCCGCGCTTTCCGCGTAGAATGCGGCGGTGTCGTCTGCGCTCGGCTCGACCTGCCGTCCGGCATCGACAAAGTTGAAATAGAGCGGGCCGCCTTTGTCTTCGAACAGAAAGAAGCCGCCCGACACGCCGCTGTTGATTACGAAATATTCGGCAAGCCAGTGATCTGCGGGCGCCGTGATCCGGACATTCCGCCCGTTGGCCAGCCGGAACTGAGCGCGCCGATCGTCGATCTTGCGGACAAAGGCGCTCTCACGTGTCTCGTCATAGGTGACGAGCTCCACCCCGCCGAGCACGCGCACGAGCTCGAGGAGCGCGTTCGCCCGCGCCTCCGATCCAACTGCAAGCACGCATACGGCACACGCGACCGCAACGCCGATGGTCGTACCCCTGGCCAGCGCACCCTCCCTCGCTCTCGCAAGCCATACATAGGATTGGCGCCCCGGTCACGCCCTGTCAACGATCACCGGTTGAGTTCGAGCGCTTCGGCGGCCAATGAGAGCCGCGCGGCCACAACCCCGTCCTCGGCGCAGCTGCCGGCGCGCATCACCATGGCGGTGACCGCGCCAACGTAGGTGACCCCACCCTCAAAGGCTGCGCCGTCCGCCCGCGAGAGGCAGAACCGCACATGGTCCGCGCCCGTCTCGACGGACACCACCTGGGCCATACCGTCGAGGAACGGAAGTTGGCCGGCCTGTTCGATCTGTTCGGCGCGGTTCGCGTAAAACGCGTCGCCTTCCTGTTCTTGTTGCGCAAGGGCGGCGAAGCTCAGATCGATGGAGTTCACATAGACCTGGGTGCCGTCCTGCTGCTCGAGGAGAAAGCCGATCTGCCGCGGGCCGAGAACGATGAATTCGGGCACGAGGCGGGTCTCGGGCGGGGGAGCGATGGTCACGGTGCGCCCGCTCTGGAGAGTAAAGACGGCGCCGCCTTCGCCGCGTTCTTCGATGACGATCCCGTGGGGGGCTTGCCCGAAGCCGTGGCGTTCGAGCCCTTCGAGAAGGCTCTCGAGTTCGGCCGAATTGGGCGGCCCCCCGGCCCCGACCTCGCCGAGCAGCCCGCGCAGGACGCCCGGGGCAAGGACGAGGAGAGCGGCCACCCCGCAGATCACGACGGCCGCAGCGAGACCGATGACGGTGCGGGTGCGCATGGGTGCCTCCTGGACCTAGGACCTTCCAAACGGCCTTAGCACGCGCTCTCGGCGAGGGCGAGGGCCTCAGACCGGTCGGAGCAACCGTCTGAGCGCCTCGAGTTCCTCATAGTCGGCTTCGGTGAGCGGGTCGCAACCGGGTCGCAGGATCAGCGTGAGCAAATAGCGCTCCTGCAGAAAGGTGAACGCGACCGCGGGCTCGGTGCTCTCGGCCGCTTCTACGCAAAAGTAGATACCGCTCGCCTGGGCCCGGGCGTTCGTGGCCCGCAGTTTGGGAAAGCCGCTCGGTCGACCCGTCTGTTGGACGATGGCGGCGACTTTGCCCATGATCTCGCGATTGTCCCGGAAGGTCCGTGCCGGGGCACCGCGGTATTCGGAGATGAGCGCGATGACCGGGGGCACCGGGTCCTGCCAATCCGGATCCGGCTCGCCCCGCCACAGCCGCATGCCGATCACGTTGCCCCGGTACATCGGCATTTCGGGATCGAGTTGATAACCCTCCGGGATGGCGATCTCGATCTGACCGCGGTTTTCCCGCGCCAACAACAATCGGCCGTCGACATCTTCGAGGGTATAGCGCCCCCGTTCCCGGCCGGGGATCAGGATGCCAAAGCCGAAAAGCGCGTCGTAAATCGGTTTCATCTTGGGCGGAGGGTCGTCTGCGCCGGCCACGTCGCGCACTTCGCCGCGGATCGCCAGGCGCACCGCCTCGAGATCGATCGCCTCTTCGATGGCCGCGAGATCGACGTGCTGTTCGACTTCGTCGCGCACCTCGGGCACTTGCAGAAGCGCATAGCCCGCCACCCCAAGGCCGCCGAGCAAAACCAGAACCATAATTGCGCGCATTCGCCCGCTCCCTGACGCTCCACAAGACCGCGTTGTCATACCCGAGCGCGCCGGTCCGCTCAACCGTGGCGCGAGGCTGGCGGCCCTGTTGCGCCCGATGGGGCTCGCGGGAGGGGGGCAGAGGCCGAAGGCGACGCGAAAGCGACATTCGGCGACGTTCAGAGGCGCGCTCCGCCCGCATATCGGCTGGCAGGGTTGCATGGCGAAAGGGAGGAACGGCATGAACGAGGCGGTCAGACGGCGCCGGAGCGGCGGGCGCGGCGGAAATGCGAGACGGAGCGACACGAGCGCCGTCGCGCAATTGCCCTGGGAGTTGCCGGAGATCTCGGACCGCCCGACCGAGCCGCTCTCCGAGGAAGGCGTGCGGGCCGTCGATGCGGCGGCCCTGCGGGTGCTCTCGGAGATCGGGATCGATTTCCTCCACGAAGACGCGCGGGCCGAGCTTGCGCGGGCCGGTGCCGAGGTCGATCCCGACGGGCCGCGGGTGCGCTTCGATCCCGCGCTCGTCCGCGAGATGGTGGCCAAGGCGCCCGGGTCGTTCACCGTCACGCCGAGAAACCCCGAGCGCCGCGTGATCGTCGGCGGCCGCCACCAGCTCTACGGCAACGTCTCGAGCCCACCGAACTGCTCGGATCTCGACCGGGGCCGACGCGCCGGCGACCATGCGAGCTATCGCGAACTCGTGAAGCTCAGCCAGTACTTCAATTGCATTCACGTGATCGGCGGCTATCCGGTCGAGCCGGTGGATCTGCACGCCTCCACGCGGCATCTCGACTGCCTTTTCGACAAGCTCACGCTGACCGACAAGGTCTGCCACGCCTACGCCCTCGGGACCGAGCGGATCGAGGACGCGATGGAGATGGTGCGGATCGCGGCCGGGCTCAGCCACGCCGAGTTCGACGCCGCGCCGCGGATGTTCACGAACATCAATTCGTCCTCGCCGCTCAAGCACGACTGGCCGATGCTCGACGGGGCGATGCGCCTCGCCCGGCGGGGCCAGATGGTGTCGATCACGCCCTTTACGCTCGCAGGGGCCATGGCGCCGGTGACGCTCGCCGGTGCGGTCGTGCAGCAGACGGCCGAGGCGCTGGCAGCGGTCGTGCTCCTCCAGCATATCCGCCCGGGCACGCCGGTCGTCATGGGGTCCTTTACCTCGAACGTGGATATGCGATCGGGCGCCCCCGCCTTCGGAACGCCGGAATACATGCGCGCAACGCAGATGTCCGGTCAGATGGCGCGGTTCTACGGTCTGCCGCTCCGGGCCTCGAACGCATGCGCCGCCAATTGCCCCGACGCCCAGGCGGCCTGGGAGAGCGCATTCTCGCTCTGGGCCTGCGTGTCGGGCGGGGCGAACCTCGTTTACCACGCGGCAGGCTGGCTCGAAGGCGGGCTGGTGGCGTCCTACGAGAAATTCGTCATGGACTGCGAGACGTTGCAGCAGATGATCGCCTACCACAAGCAGGTGGCCTGGGACGACGACGCGCTCGCGGTCGAGGCGATCGCCGCGGTCGGCCCGCACGGGCATTTCTTCGGCGCCGAGCACACCCAGGCCCGTTATGAGACGGCGTTCTACAAACCTTTCCTGTCGGATTGGCGGAATTTCGAAACCTGGGCCGAGACCGGGGCGGTCCGCACGCCCGAGCGCGCGAACCGGGTCTGGAAAGCGATCCTGGCCGAATTCGAGCCCCCGCCGATCGATGCGGCGATCGAGGACGAGCTTCGCGCCTTTGTCGAGCGGCGGAAGGCCGAGGGCGGCGCGCCGACCGATTTCTGAGATTGCGCGTTCTGCTTCGGCGGGCCGCCTGACGGCGCGCGCGTTCTTGCCTATATGACGCTCGGGTGGGGTGCGGGCGAGGTGTTGGCCGTCAGATGTCAGAGATGTTGCGCCAGAGCCGCGACCCGTTTTTTGCGCTCGGCTTTCTGGTGTTGGTCGTCGCCAGTCTCAGCTTTGCGCGGGACTATGCGGTCCCGGTCGCCGTGGCCGTGCTCATCTGGTTCCTGATCAATGCCCTCGCCGACGCCATCACCCGGTTCCCCGTGATCGGCCCGGCCGTACCCCGCCGGCTCGCCAAAGGCCTCGCGGTGGTCGGCTCGTTCATCGCCATCGTCTTCGCGATCCGGGCCTTCGTGCAGACGGTGGGCGAGCTCGGCATCGGTCTGTCGGGCAGTCAGGAGGTCGCGTTTGCGAAGATCGAGGCGATCGGCCAGAGCTTCGGGTTTCCTCTCGACCTGACGCCGGAACAACTCTACGACTTCTTTGGGTTCGACACCCTCCTTCGGGAGGTGCTCGGGCTCGCCCAGGGTCTCGTAAGCGATGCTAGCCTCGTGTTTCTTTACGTGATGTTTCTCCTCGTCGACGAACGCTACTACGCGCAAAAGCTGCAACTCTTGGTGCCGGATGACGCCAAACGCCAGGCGTTGCGCATCACGCTCGCCCGGATTGCCGGCGAGACGCGGGCCTATCTCTGGCTGATGTCGCTCATCTCGCTCGGCGTGGCGCTCATGACCTATGCGGTGGCGCGCGGCGTTGGGCTGTCGGGCGCCGGCTTTTGGGGCTTCGTCGCCTTCGCGCTCAATTTCATCCCGACGATCGGCTCGATCACGGCGGTGGTGTTGCCCGCGGTCTACGGTCTCCTGACGCTCGAGGATCCGATTGCCGTCGCAATCCTGATCGGCCTTTTGGCCGCCACACAATTCGTCGCGGGCGAGGTGGTGCTGCCGCGGGTGATGGGCGACCGGCTCAACCTCTCGAGCGTGGCGATCCTCGTCGTGCTCGTCGTCTGGGGGGCGATGTGGGGGCCGGCCGGGATGTTCCTCGCGATCCCGATCACCGTGATCCTCACGCTCGTCTGCGCCCGGTTCGAGCCGACCCGGCCGATCGCGATCATCCTGTCCAAGGACGGGCGGGTCCCCCATGACTGACGCGCCGCTTGCCGAGAGCATCGCCGGCGTCGCCCGCAGCCCGTCCGTTCCCTCGGTCTTCGTGCTCGGCGCCGGGCGGAGCGGTGCGGGCCAGGTCTTCGCGCTCCTCGCCCAGCATCCGGAGCTCGCCGCCCTCACCCGTCTCGACGAGCGGCTGATGCGCACGCCCCTTTTCGGGCGTTTGGGCGGCCGGCGCCGAACGCGGCCGGGCGAGCTCTCGGACGGGGCGCGGTTCTGGCGCAAGCTGCTCGGGGACCGTTTCGAGCATTCCTACACATGGCTGAGCCGACCCGATCCCGAGACGAACATCGAAATCCGCCGCCTCGTCGAGCGGTTTTGCACCCGCCGGCGGGCCGCGGTCTTCGCCGCCCGGATGACCGGCCCGCCCCGGATCGCCTATCTGCGCGCGCTCTTTCCCCGGGCCCGCTTCGTTCAGGTCGTGCGCGAGCCCGAAGAGGAGGTGGGTCTGCGCGTCGCCGCTCTCCGCAAGGGCCGGCCCCAGCTCACCTGGACCAAGGACATTCCGGACTTCCTCGGCCCCTATTTGGCCGCGGCCGAGCGGACGGGCGATCCGGTCGCGATCGCCACCGCCGAGGGCGAAGCGCTCCGCCGAGCGATGGCGGCCGAGTTGGCGGCGGAACAATGCGCCCGATCGGCTCGACAGGTCGAGGTGGCTGCCTTTGCCCGGGATCCGGCGGCGGGAACCCGGGCGCTCTGGACCTGGCTCGAACTGCGCGAGGATCCGAAACTCTCGGCCCGGCTCGCCGGCGCTCGGTTGCGGATCGAGGCCGCGCCGCCCCTCGACGAAGCGGACCGGCGAAGCTTCGAGATCTGGCGCGGCAAGGCGGAGGGCCTTGCGCCGCCCCGCCGCTAGGTCCAAGGCTGCAGAACGCGGCGACAGGGGGGATCATGCGCATCGGCTTTATCGGTCTCGGCAATGCGGGGGCAAAACTGGCGGGCAGCGCCGTGCGGAATGGCTGGGATCTGACGGTCCACGATCTCGACCGCGCCGCAGCCGATCCGCTGATCGCCCAAGGCGCGGGCTGGGCGCCGAGCCCCGCCGCCCTCGCCGACGGGGCGGATGTGGTGATCACCTGTCTGCCTTCGCCCGCCGCTTCTGCGGCCGTGCTCGAGGGGCCCTCCGGCCTGCTCGAGACCCTCGCGCCCGGCGCGATCTGGGCCGAGATGTCCACAACCGACGCCGAAGAGGTCCGCCGCCTCGGGGCCGCCGTCGCCGAGCGGGGTGCCGACCCCGCCGATTGCCCGGTCTCGGGCGGCTGCCACCGGGCGGCCACGGGCAATATCTCGATCTTCGCGGGCTGCGAACGGCGGGTCTTTGAGCGCCTCCTGCCGCTTCTGTCGAGCCTCGGGCGCAGGATCCTGCACACCGGACCGCTCGGCTCGGCATCCGTGCTCAAGGTGATCACCAACTATCTCGCCACGGCCAATCTCGTCGCCGTCACCGAGGCGCTCGCGGTCGCCAAGGCCACCGGCCAGGATCTTTCCACCGCCTATGAGGCGATCCGGATCTCCTCTGGCACCTCGTTCGTGCACGAAACCGAATCCCAGGTCATCCTCTCGGGCAGCCGGCAGATCGATTTCACCATGGACCTCGTGCTGAAGGATATCGGCCTCTTCCAGACGCTCGCCGAGCGTGCGGGCGTGCCGCTCGAGCTCAACCCGGTCTCGATCGCGATCTTCGAGGACGCCGCCCGCCGCTATGGCGCCCGCGCGCAATCCGACGAGATCATGCGCCGGATCGAGGAGGCGACCGGCCTCTCGATCACCGCGCCGGGCTTCCCTGAGATCCTGGTCGACGACGAACCCGAAGAGCCGGGCGCCGAGATCGTCCCAAGGCGGGCCTGATGTCCGTGGCCCGCGCGCTCGCCCATCTCGAACATCGGCCCGCAGCGGGAGCCGAGACCGCGCCGCCGCTTGTGATCGCACACGGGCTCTATGGGGCGAGGCGGAACTTCAACGCCATCGCCAAGGCGCTCGCCGCCGACCGCCGCGTGATCGCGGTCGATATGCGCAATCACGGCGCCTCGCCCTGGGACGAAGATTGCAGCTATCCGGCTATGGCCGAGGATCTGGCCCATACGGTCGAGCGGCTGGCGGGGCCGCGGGCGGTTGTCCTCGGCCATTCGATGGGCGGCAAAGCGGCGATGGCGCTCGCGCTTACCCGCCCGGATTTGCTCGCAGGCCTCGTCGTCGCCGATATCGCGCCGGTCGCCTACGCCCACAGCCACCTTGGCTATCTCGAGGCGATGCGGGCCGTGCCTCTCGAGCAGATCGGCCGCCGCGGCGAGGCCGACCCGCACCTTGCCGACGCTGTTCCAGATGCGGGCCTCCGGGCGTTTCTTCTCCAGAACCTCGTCATCGAGGACGGCCGGGCGCGTTGGCGGATCAATCTCGACGGGCTGGCGGCGGGGATGCCCGAGCTTCTCGGCTGGCCGCCGGATTGGCCCACGCGGTACGAGGGGCCGGCGCTCTTTCTTCGGGGCGGAGCGTCGGATTACGTGCCTCCAGGTGCCGAGATCCCGATCCGTGCACTCTTTCCACGGGCCCGTCTCGAGACCATCGAGGGCGCCGGTCACTGGCTGCACGCCGAAGAGCCCAAGGCATTCACCGCCGCGGTACGCCGCTTTCTCGACGAATAGACCCAGCGGACAGCGGCATTTCTGCCGCGGCGCCGGCAAATCCCCGGGGGTCGACCCCAAATCTGGCGTCGAGCGGGCGCCGACCTGTTGCTTGAGTGTTTTTCCCTGGTATCTCACTCCTGAGCGTAAAACGCCGTGACGACGCAGAACAGGGACCGGGGACGATGGACAAACCGCATCCGGGAGACGCCGCGCCCGGTCCCCGCCGGAGTGCGAGCGCTCCTCGCCGCATGACCGTTGTGCTGGCCACGCCGCGCGGCTTTTGCGCGGGCGTGGAGCGCGCCATCGAGATCGTCGAGCGGGCGCTCGCAAAGCACGGCGCGCCGGTCTATGTCCGTCACGAAATCGTCCATAACCCCCGGGTCGTGGCCGAATTGCGGGCGCGGGGTGCGGTCTTTGTGCGCGAGGTCGACGAGATCCCCGAAGGCGCGGTCACGATCTTCTCGGCGCATGGCGTGGCGCGCCGGGTCGAGAACGACGCGGCCGGCCGCGGGCTTGAGGTCATCGACGCGACCTGCCCGCTGGTCGCCAAGGTTCACCACGAAGGCCGTCGGTACGCCGCGCAGGGGCGGACGCTCATCCTCATCGGGCATGCCGGGCATCCCGAGGTGGTGGGCACGCTCGGTCAGATCGAGGGCCCTGTCCATCTGGCGGCGAGCGCGGACGAGATCGACGCCCTGCCGATCCCCGCAGATGCGGCGGTGGCCTATGTGACGCAAACCACGCTTTCGGTGACGGACACCCGCGAGATCATCGCCGCGATCCACCGCCGTTGGCCGGGCGCCGAGGGGCCGGACACCCGCGATATCTGTTATGCCACGCAGAACCGGCAGGAGGCCGTGCGCCGTCTGGCGAGCGATGTGGACCGGATCATCGTCGTCGGCGCGCAGAACTCGTCGAATTCGAACCGGCTTCGGGAGATTGCCGAGGCGGAGGGGCGTCCGGCGGTGCTGATCGCCGAAGCGGGGGAACTCGATCTCGGCTGGCTCGCGGATGCGGACCGGGTCGGGATCACCGCCGGAGCCTCGGCACCCGAGGTCACCGTGCACGAGACCGTCGCCCGGCTCGGGCGGCATTTCCGGGTCGAGACCGTCACGCTTCCCGGGCTGGCCGAAGAGGTGGCGTTCAAACTGCCGCCCGGGCTTGCCAAAATCAAGACGCTTCGGCCGAGCGCGTTCCTCTGATCGCACGGTCGGACAAAACGAATAAAGGAGAAGGCTTTGGGCGTTCCGTTTCGTCAGCAGCTCACCGTCGGCCTCTATATCGCCAAACAGAAACTGCGCGGTCGCAAACGCTATCCGTTGGTGCTGATGCTCGAGCCGCTTTTTCGCTGCAATCTCGCCTGTCCCGGTTGCGGCAAGATCGATTATCCGGAGCTGATCCTGAACCGCCGCCTCAGCCCCGAGGAATGCTGGCAGGCGGCCGAGGAATGCGGCGCGCCCATGGTCGCGATCCCGGGCGGCGAGCCGCTGATCCATAAGGAGATCGGCGAGATCGTCCGCGGCCTCGTAGCGCGGCGCAAATACGTCTCGCTCTGCACCAACGCGCTCCTGCTCGAAAAGAAGCTGCACCTCTTCGAGCCGTCACCTTATCTTTTCTTCTCGGTTCATCTCGATGGGCTCAAGGATCACCACGACAAGGCGGTGGACCAGAAAGGCGTTTTTGAAAAAGCCGTGCGCGCGATCAAGGCCGCGCAAGACCGCGGCTTCCGCGTCAATGTGAACGCGACCATATTCGAGGGCTATCCGGCCGAAGAACTGGCCGACTATCTGGATTATTGCACCGAGATGGGCGTTGGGATTTCGATCTCGCCCGGCTTCGCCTACGAGCGGGCGCCCGACCAGCAGAGCTTCCTGAACCGCCAGCGCACCAAAAGCTTCTTCCGCGAAGTCTGGCGCATCGGCGAGGCGCGCGGCACGGCCAAGCGCTGGTCGCTCAGCCACAGCCCGATTTTCCTCGATTTCCTGCTCGGCAATCAAGAGATGCTCTGTACGCCGTGGGGCATGCCGACACGCAACGTCTTCGGCTGGCAAAAGCCCTGTTATCTCCTGAGCGAAGGATACGCCAAGACGTTCGCGGAGCTGATGGAGACCACCGAGTGGGAGAAATACGGCACCGGGAACTACGAGAAATGCGCCGACTGCATGGCCCACTGCGGCTATGAGCCGACGGCTGCGAACATCGCGTTTGCCAATCCGTTGAAGATGCTGACGCTGGCGATGCGGGGATTGAAAACCTCAGGACCGATGGCGCCGGAGATCGATCTGTCGGCGGCGCGCCCGGCGGAGGAGCATCACGAGCGGATCGTCGCCGAGGAGATGGCGCGGCTGAACCGGGACCGCGCGGCCTGAGGTCTTCGCGCGGGGTCGGCGGGCTCCCACC
>JBHJGX010000080.1:0-31114 GCA_050331395.1 Paracoccaceae bacterium | reverse complement strand
GCCGGGCCCCACCCGCCCGGGCTGTCAGCGGCGCCCGGGGCAAGCGGCGGCGCCCCCCATCGGCCCCCGGCCGGGCCGCGCGGGCGTCGCGATCGCGCCTCGCGTTCGGTCTCGGCAGGGCGTTGAGGTGGCCGGTCAATGGCGGAAATGCCGCCTGGCCGTGAAGACCATCGCCAGCCCGCGGGCATCGGCAGCGGCGATCACCTCGGCATCGCGGACCGAGCCGCCCGGCTGGATAACCGCGGTCGCGCCTGCCTCGGCGGCGGTCTCGAGCCCGTCGGCAAAGGGGAAAAACGCATCCGACGCGACCACGGCGCCGCGGGTCGGCGGCTCGGCAAGACCGAGGGCCGCGGCCATGTCTTCGGCTTTCCGCGCGGCGATACGGGTCGCGTCGCCCCGGCTCATCTGGCCTGCGCCGATGCCGACGGTCGCTCCGCCCCTCGCGAAGACGATGGCGTTCGAGGCGACGTGTTTCGCCACGCGCCAGGCAAAGAGGAGATCGGCCCGCTCCCCATCGGTCGGGGCGCGGGCTGTGACCACCTTGAGCGCATCCGGATCGAGCGCCAGTGTGTCGGCGTCCTGCACCAGGAACCCGCCGCCGACCTGTCGGATCGCGCGTCTGGGCGCGGTCGGATCCGCCAGCGGTCCCGTGAGCAAAAGCCGCAGATTTGGCTTGGCGGCGAAGACTGCGCGGGCTGCATCGTCCGCGTCCGGGGCGACGACGACTTCGGTGAAAACCCCGGCGATCGCCTCAGCGGTCGGACCGTCGAGGGTGCCGTTGAGCGCGACGATCCCGCCGAAGGCCGAGGTCCGGTCGCCGTCATAGGCTTTGCGGTAGGCCGCGGCGAGCGTCGCCCCCCGTGCCACGCCGCAGGGGTTCGCATGCTTGACGAGCACGCAGGCGGGGCCGTCGTCGGGCGGAAACTCCGCGACGAGGCCGAGTGCAGCGTCGGTGTCGTTGATATTGTTATAGCTGAGGGCCTTGCCCTGGAGCTGGGTCGCGGTGGTTACGCCGGCCCGGGCGCTGCCGTCCGAGTAGAGCGCGGCGCTTTGATGGGGGTTCTCGCCATAACGGAGCCGGTCCAGCAGGCGCCCTGCGAGCACCAGGCGTCTGGGCGGAGGGGTCTCCTCATCCGCGGTTTCGGCCTCGAGCCAGCCGGCGATCGCCGCGTCATAGGCCGCGGTCCGGGCAAAGGCGATGGCCGCCAGCCGGCGCCGGGTCGTGCGTCCGGTGCCGCCGGTCTCGGTCAATTCGCGCAACACGCGGTCGTAGTCTTGCGGATCGACGAGCACGGCGACGCCGTCGTGGTTCTTGGCGGCCGCCCGGATCATCGCCGGCCCGCCGATATCGACGGTCTCGACGCAGTCGGCGAACCCTGCGCCCCGCGCGAGGGCCGCCTCGAACGGGTAGAGATTGACCGCCACGAGGTCGATGGGGCCGAAGCCGTGTTCGGCCAGCGCCGCCATATGGGCGGGATCATCCCGGACCGCGAGGAGCCCGGCATGCACGCCCGGATGGAGTGTCTTGACCCGGCCGTCCATCATCTCCGGGAAATCCGTGAGATCCGAGACGTCGCGCACGCCGAGCCCTGCCTCACGGAGCACCCGTGCCGTGCCGCCCGTCGAGACGAGCGCGATGCCGAGCCGCGACAGGCCTTCGGCAAAGGCGACGAGGCCGGTCTTGTCCGAGACCGAGAGAAGGGCGGTCCGCACGGAGCGGTGGCCGGGATCTTGGTCAGGGCTCGGGTCCATCGCGGGCCTCCGGTTGCGGCGCCGCGGGCATAGCCCGGATCGGCCACCCGCGAAAGGGCCGGCTCAGGTCCGGCGAAACCGGGCGGCGAAAAAGCCGTCGAGCCCGCCGGCGCCCGCGGCCATGTCCGGGCGGGTCCGGAGCCAGCCTTCGGGCGTCACGAAGGGGGCGAGGGGGCCGTCGGCGGCCAGCGGCTCGGCCGACAGATCGCCGGCGCCGGTGCGGGCCCGGTCTTCGCCCTCGGCTGAAAGGAGCGAGCACGTGCAATAGACAAGGCGCCCGCCCGGTGCGACCCACTCGGCGGCGCGGGCGAGGAGCCGGCCCTGGAGGGCGACCAGATCGGCGAGCGCGGTCTCCACGAGCCGGTGCGGCAGATCCGGGTGCCGGCGGATCGTGCCCGTCGCCGAACAGGGCGCATCGAGGAGGACCGCGTCGAAGGCCGCCTCCGGGCGCCAGTCGAGCGCGTCCGCGGTCACGATCCGGGCCGTGAGCCCGGTCCGCTGTAAATTCTCGCGCAGCCGGGCGAGCCGCCGCTCCGAGACATCGAGGGCGGTGACATCCGCGCCCGCGGCGGCGAGTTGCAGGGTCTTGCCCCCTGGGGCCGCACAGAGATCGAGAACCCGCCGCCCGCGGATTTCCCCCAAAAGCTGCACCGGCAAGGCGGCGGCGGCGTCCTGCGCCCACCAGTGTCCCTCCGCATAGCCGGTGAGCGCCGAGAGCTGCGGACGGCCGTCGAGCCGCAGCGTGCCCGAGGGCAAAAGCGTCGCGTCGAGCGCGTGGGCGAGCGTCTTGGCTTCGGCCGGGGCGCGCGGGGTAAGATCGTGCGGCGCCGGCGTCAGATGCGCCTCGGCGATCGCACGCGTGGTCTCCGCGCCCCAGTCGGCAGAGAGCCGCCGCCAGAGCCAGGGCGGCGTGGCGAACCAGGGCGCGTCCTGCTCGGCGACCCGCGCGTGCCCTTCGGCGACCAGCCGCCGTCCGACTGCGTTTGCGAGGGCTGCGAACCGCCCGCGCTGCTCTTCTTTGGCGAGCCGCACGCCCATATCGACGGCTGCATGGGCAGCCCGGCCGGCAAAAAGGACCTCGGCCGCCATCAGCCGCAGCACATGGGGCAGACGTCCGGGTGGCGGCCGGGGCACGAACTCGGCGAGGACGGCGTCGATCTGGCCGAGGCGGCGAAGGGCCGTGTCCGCAAGCGCTCGCGCCTCCGCCCGTTCGGGCCCTGCCGTGAGCCGAGGCGCATCGGCCTCGTCCAGCATCCGACCCCGGTCGAGCACGGCCGCAAGCAACGCCACCGCCCCGCGTCGCGGGGCGAGGCCGCGGGGCTCTCCTTCGATTGTCGAGGAGGCGGGCCTGCGCTTCGGCGTGGCGCCGCTCACTGCCAGGGGCCGCGACGACGGGTGCGGGGAATGCGGCTGGTCCGCTCTCCCGATCGGGACCCGAGCCCGGGGCCCGCTCCGCCACGGCCCCGACCGAAGGCCTCCACCCCCCGATCCGGCGCGGATTGGGGCCGCTGACCCAAATCGCGTGCCTGCGCGCGAAGGGCGGCAATCCGGTTTGCCGGGTTCGGATGGGTGGAAAAAAGCCCGTCGACCCCGCGGCCGGACAGCGGGCTCACGATGAAGAGATGCGCGGTCTCGGGATGCGCCTCGGCCGAGGGCATTTCGATGCGCGCCGCCCGGCCGGAGATTTTCTCGAGCGCGGAGGCGAGCCAGAGCGGGTTCCGGCAGATCGCCCCGCCCTCCCGGTCGGCTACGTATTCGCGGGTCCGGCTGATCAGCATCTGGATCATCATCGCCAGAAGCGGCGCCAGGATCATCGCGAGCAGCACACCGACGATGCCGAGCGGGTTGCGCTCCCGATCCGAGCCGAAGAGGAAACCGAACTGCGCCAGCATCGAAATCGCGCCGCCGACGGTCGCGGCCACCGTCATGATCAGCGTGTCGCGGTTCTTGATATGCGCGAGTTCGTGCGCCATCACGCCGGCGAGTTCTTCGCGTGAGAGCATGCGCATGAGCCCCGTGGTCGCGGCGACGGCGGAGTTCTCAGGATTGCGGCCGGTGGCAAAGGCGTTCGGCTGGTCGCTGTCGATGATGAAGACCTTTGGCATCGGCAATTGGGCGTTCTGCGCGAGCTCGGCGACCATACGGGCGAACTCGGGCGCGGTTCGGGCATCGACTTCGCGCGCATTGTGCATCCGAAGCGCGAGCGTGTCCGAATTCCACCAGGCATAGGCGTTCATGCCGAGCGCCACGACGAAGGCGATTGTGGCCCCGGTCGGGCCGCCGATCAGCCAACCCACCCCGAGAAAGAGTGCGGTCAAAGCCGCAAGCAGAAGCGCGGTCTTGGCATAGGCCATGGATCCCTCCAGAGCAGGGTGCGGTTCGGTCCCGTTGGACCCGGATGCGCGCAGAGTTATTTCAACGAGAAGGTTTCCAGGCGATATAAGGTGGGAATCATGACCCGAGAAGAGCGTATCCGTGCGGCCGCCGCGCGGGCCTTGGCCGAAGCGGAGGATCGTCGTCAGAGCCGGGACTGCGAGCTCGAGACGCGTCCCACCGAAATCGGCGGGAGAGACGGCCCCGAGCCCACCCGGTTCGGCGATTGGGAGAAAAACGGGATCGCCTCTGACTTCGCCTGAGTGGCTCGGGGCCTAAGGGGGTCGGGCCGCTCAGGTCGACCGCATCGTGATGCGGGCGACCCGAGCGGTCGGCGCCTGGATCTTCGCCGCCCGAGTTTTCATGGGGGTTCGTCGCCGAGACGCCGCTCAGGCAGTCTGACGCCAAGCCTGGACGGGCCGATCCGTCCCAGTGCACCTTCGGACGGCCAGGGCGCAAGCCGGTCGAGCGCTCCAGATGCCGCCTCGCAGCGGCGATGATCGGCCCGCGCTTTCGCAATCCAGCCCTCCATGCCGTTCGCCCGCTCGTTCGTCCCGGCCAATATCGTCGGATCGATCACGCCGAAATGGAGGGCATCGACCGTCTGCTGCGTGCAGAGCCGGACCTCGGTATCGAGCAGCCCCTCAAGGCGGAACTCGACCCCGACGGCCGATTGCACGTTCTCGAGCCCCGAAAGCCCGTGCACCTGGCCCCGGATCAGCACCTCGTCTGCCGGCCCTGCAGCGGCGATCCGCTCGGCCAGTGCGCGGGTCGCGGCCTGCGGCGGCAGGAAACTGTACGCCGTGTAGCCCCGCCAGATGGCGGCCCCGCCGACCGTGGCGCCAGCCGCCAACACCAGGAACAGCACACCGATAGGCCCCGGCGCCCGCGCAGCCGCCACCGCCCAGAGACCGACAATGCCGAGCCAAATCGCCCCGGCCGCGCGGAAGGGCACCGGCGTTCCGCTGTAGACGACGAGCGCGCTGCCGAGCGCCACCGCCCAGCCGATCCCGGTCGCCGCGAGGAGGAACCGCCCGGGCGCCCGGCCCGCGACGACGACGGCGGCGAGCCCGGCAAAGCCGAGCGACAGCGCTGCGAAGACCGGCGTCACCGCTTGCGTCACCAGCGTCTCCCAGAGCCAGGCTCGGGCCCGGTCGAGGTTCTGCACGATCTCAGCGAGACTGCGCGGCGTTTCGGTCGCCCGCCAGTCCGCGACCACGAGCCCGAACACGTCCCAGACCGCCCAATTGAGCGCAAAGACCGTCAGCACCCCGATGGAAAACCCCGCTGTCAGCGCGACCGCCAGCCGGAGCGCCGCGCGCCCGTGGTCTTCGCCCTGCCTCGGCTCGGCCGAGAGACCTGCCGCGACCGCGATCAGCATCGGCCAGGTCGTATGCGTCATCACCGCGGCCGCCACTGCCGCGCCGACCCATATCCCGGTGCCGCCGGCCGGTCGCAGCGCGAGACCCACGGCCACGGCGGCGAGGATCGCATCCGACGGGATCGTCTGTCCGAACCAGCCAGACATCAGCGCCATCTGCGGCATTGCCGCAATCGCGGCCGCCGCGAGCGCCGCCCGGAGCGGCCAGCGATCCCTGCGAAAGATCGCCGCCCCGAGCGCGGCCGCGGTCAGGCACCAGAGCCCCATATGCATCAGCCACTGTGTCTCGATCCCTGTCGGCCAAGCTCGATGCATCCACACCCAGTTCAGCCAGCGGCCATTGGCGAGCGTGCGCCATTCGAAGAGCTCGGGCCGCGCGAGCAGGGCCGGATAATCGTCGTTCCGCGCGAAGGGATCGGCAAAGAGGTCGGGCAAGAGCGCCCAGAACCCGGCCAGAAGCGCCGCCGCGATCGCAAGGATCGCCGCGAGCCGCTCGGCCGGCCCAGGTCCCCTTGGGGCGTCGATCTCCGTTGCCATCGGTCTCCTCCGCGCGTCGCGTCGGAACTACCACGTCAAGGCGGAGGGCGCACCGGCTCTTGACCCCGCGCCCCCCGCCCCAGATGTCTCGGCAGACCCCGGTTCGGAGGACCCATGCATCCCGACGCGCTCATCTCGCCTGCGGACAAGACCGCGCTTCGACGGGCGCTCGGCCAGTTCGCGACCGGCGTCACGATTGTGACGGCGCGGACGTTTGACGGCCAACCCGTTGGGTTTACAGCGAATTCATTCACGAGCGTGTCGCTCGAGCCGCCGCTTTTGCTCGTCTGCCTCGCGCATGGCGCGGCGAGCTACGGGGCCTTCCGCGCCGCCGACAGTTTTGCGGTCAACGTGCTCGCGGCCGGGCAAGAGGACACCGCCAAGCGTTTTGCCCAGCGCGGTGCCGATAAGTTCGGGCCGACCCCGTGGCAGGAAGGCGCGCGCGGAGCGCCACTCATCGACGGGTCGCTCGCCCGTTTCGACTGTGCCATGCACCAGCGCTTTGCGGCCGGAGATCACGATATCCTGATGGGCCGGGTCATCGGCTTTTCGGTCGATGACGGAGCGGCGCTTCTCTATCATCGGGGTGCGTTTCATGCGCTCGGCTAACACGGCGAACCGGTGACCTCGGCCACCTCCCGACCGATAGATATCACCTCGAGCGGCAAGCACCCGATCTAGCCATCAATCGGCTTGCTGCCTGCCTATCCTTAGGTCGGGGCGCGCCTCTCGCCGCACTTGCCAGACGCGTTCCGCTCGGGCTTTCTCGACGCGGAGGTCCGACCCATGCTCGACCGGGCAAGAGACGCGCTGAGGCCCATGCCGCCAAGGCCGACCCTGCGCGGCCTTGGCACGCGCCTTTACGCGGCCGAAGCCCGGCGGGCCCCGCTCTGGCTTCCGGCCTGTTTCGCCGTCGGCATCGCGATTTATACCGGGCTCGATGCGGAGCCGCCTGTCGTGCTCCTTGCCCTTCCGCTTCTTCCGGCTGCCCTCGTCCTGAGCGGTCAGGCGCGGAGGGGCGGTGCGGTCGGGCTCGGTCTCGCCTCCGCTTTGCTGGCGATGGCGCTCGGACTTGCGGCCGCCATGCTCGAGACCCGCCGCGCCGCCGCGCCGGTCGTGCCGGGTGAGACCGCCGAGACCGTCGAGGGCCGCGTTGTCGCTGTCGGTCGCGCGGCCTCCGGGGTGCCGCGTCTCACGCTGACGGATCTCACCGTCTATGGCTTCGATCCGGCCGCGACGCCTGCCCGGGTCCGCCTCGCCCTCGTCGACCCGGGCGCCGAGGCTCCGCCGCTCGGCCACCGGATCCGGGTCTATGCCCGGCTCTTTCCCCCCGGCGGGCCCGTCGAGCCCGGCGGTTTCGATTTTCGCTATCGCGCCTTCTTCGACCGGCTGGGCGGCGTCGGCTATGTCCGCGGTGCCGCCGTCCTCGATCTCGGACCGGACCGCGCGGCCGGCTCTGCCGACGCTCTGGCACTGACGGTCATGCGCCTCCGAGACGGTTTGTCGCGCTGGCTCCGCACGCAGTTGCCGGGCCCCGAAGGTGCCTTTGCCGCGGCGATCCTCGCTGGCGACCGCGCCGGGATCATGGAGACCGACGAGGAGGCGCTTCGGATTGCCAATCTCTCGCACCTCCTGGCGATCTCGGGGCTGCACATGGGGATCCTGACAGGGCTCGTCTTCGCCGCGGTCCGGTTCGGCCTTGCCGCCGTGCCGGCGGTGGCGCTGCGCCTGCCGACCAAAAAGATCGCTGCCGTTGCCGCGCTCGCGGCCGGAGCCGGCTACCTGGCGCTGACGGGCGCGACGGTCGCCACCCAGCGGGCCTTCGTGATGGTCGGCGTCGCCCTCCTCGCCGTCTTGCTGGACCGACCTGCGATCACGCTCCGCGCCCTCGCCGTCGCCGCCCTTGTCGTCCTCGCAGTCCGGCCGTCCTCGCTCTATGACGTGGGTTTTCAGTTGAGCTTCGCCGCCACAACCGCACTCGTCGCGGTCTACGAGGCGCTCGGCCGCCGACGCCGTCCTAGGGGCGGAAGCCTCGGCCGGCGGGCGCTCCGCGGCGCGACAGTCTATCTGGGCGCGCTTCTCCTCACGAGCCTCGTCGCCGGCCTCGCGACGGCGCCGATCGCGGCGTTTCACTTTAACCGGAGCGCGTCTTACGGGCTTTTGGCCAACTTGCTTGCGCTGCCGGCGATGGGGCTCTGGATCGCGCCGATGGCGATGCTGGCCGGCGTGCTGGCGCCGATCGGGCTCGCAAGCCCAGCGGTCGAGGTCATGGGGGCGGGCATCGCTTGGATCCTCGCCGTGGCGCATTGGGTGGCGGCGCTGCCGGGAGCGGTCGCGCTCGTCCCGGCGGGACCGCCTGGCGTGCTGCCGCTTCTCGCAGTCGGTGGGCTCTGGCTCGCGCTATGGCGGTCGTCGTGGCGGTGGGCTGGGATCCTGCCCGTCGCGGCGGCGCTGGCCCTCTGGGTCGGGATGCCCGCGCGGCCGGGGCTTCTGGTCGCGCCGGAGGCCAAGGTTGCGGGCCTTCTCACGCCTGCCGGCCGCGCGGTCACCGAGCGCCGTTACCAGTCCTTCGCGGTCGAGCGTTGGCTCCGCCGCGACGGGGACGCCGCGACCCAGGAAGAGGCCTTTGCGCGGGCTGGGTTCGTCCGAGATGGCTCGGTCGCACGGGGAACGCTTCCCGGCGGCTGGGCGGTCGCGGTCGAGACTGCACGGCAGCCGGAGGCGGAGGCGCTTGCCGGGCTCTGCCGGCCACGGACCGTCCTTGTGGCGCGGAACGGGCCGGAGATCGCAGGGCCCTGTCTCTATTTCGGCCGAAATCGGCTCCTGCGGTCGGGCGCGATCGCTGTCGATATCGATGCCGACGGGTCGCCGCGGATCGCGACCTCAGAGCGTCCCGGCCGCGCCCGCCCCTGGCTCGGCGCTCAGTAGGTGCGGATCAGTCCGACCATCTTGCCCTGGATCTTCACCTGGTCGGCCCGGTAGAGCCGGGTGCCATAGGCCGGGTTCGCCGCTTCGAGCGCGATTGCCCCGCCCTTGCGGCGAAGCCGCTTCAGCGTCGCCTCATGATCGTCGATCAGCGCCACGATGATATCGCCCGTCTCGGCGGAGGGCTGCCGGTGGATCACCACGATGTCGCCTTCGAAGATGCCGGCTTCGATCATCGAGTCGCCCTTCACCTCAAGCGCGTAATGTTCGCCCGAGGCCGAGAGCATGCTGCCTGGAACGCCGATGCCGTGCCCGCCTTGCTCCATCGCCTCGATCGGCGCACCGGCGGCGATCCGGCCGATCAACGGCACCTCGGCGACCGCGCTCGGCCGGTTCTCGATTGTCCGGAGGGGTCCGGGCAACGCCGTTTGCGCCGCCTCGGCCCGGCGCGACAGGTCCCCCTCGATCACCGAAGGCTGAAAGCCGCGTCGCGCGCGGGGCTCGTCGATATTCTCCGGCAGGCGGATAATCTCCACCGCGCGGGCCCGGTGCGCCATGCGGCGGATATAGCCCCGCTCCTCGAGCGCGGTGATCAGCCGATGGATCCCGGATTTCGAGCGCAGATCGAGCGCCTCTTTCATCTCGTCGAAGGATGGCGGCACCCCGTCGCGCTGCACGCGCTTGTGGATAAACATCAGGAGTTCGTATTGCTTTTTGGTCAGCATCGGCGTGTCGGCTCCCCCGGCAAGCGGTCTCACACGCCGTTCTACGAAAGTTCTTGCTTTGTGTCAACGGAAATGCGGCCAAATTGCGAATCACGCGACCGGCCCGCCGCGCTCAACCGGTGAGCGGCACGATATCCACAGGTGCCCCGGCCGCAAGCGCTGTCGTCCCAGGGGGCCGGACGACCAGACAATCGGCCGCCGCGAGCACCGCCATCAGCGAGCTGTCCTGGCGTTCGAAGACGCGCACCCGGTCCCCGTCCAAACGCTGCGCGCGCATATAGTGTTCGCGCGGGCCGTTGGGACCGAGATCGTGGGCCAGCCTCGCCGGGATCCGGGCGCGCGGACCAGACGGCAGTCCGAGTGCCGCCTCGATGGCGGGACGCAGGAAAATCTCTCCGCAGACCATGGCCGAGACCGGGTTGCCCGGCAGGCCGATCATCGCGGCGCCGCCGATCCGGCCGGCCATCAGCGGTTTCCCAGGCCGCATCGCGACCTTGTAAAGATCGAGCGCAAGGCCCTCGCTGCCGAGGACAGCGGCGACCAGATCGTGCTCGCCCACCGACGCGCCGCCGATCGTGACGATCAGATCCGCGCCCCGAGCGACGGCGAGCGCTGCGCGGAGGCTTTCGGGCGTGTCGCGAGCGATCGGGCAAAGCCGCGCCTCGGCGCCGGCGGCCCGGACGAGCGCCATGAGCCCCGCCCCGTTCGAACTGACGATCTGGTCTGGGCCCGGGCTCTGGCCGGGTTCGACGAGCTCATCACCCGTAGGAATTAGCGCAATCAGCGGCCGGCGGGAGACGGTGACATCGGCAAGATTCATGGCCGCTAGCAGGGTGAGATGCCGCGGCGCAAGGCGGATCGGCGCAGTGAGCCGGTCGCCGGGCTGGAAATCGCCGCCCACGGGCCGGATATGGGCGCCGGCGGCGGGCGCCTCGCGGACCCTCACCGTGCCGCCGCTCGCCTCGGCGTCCTCCTGGATCAGGATCGCATCCGCCCCGTCGGGCAAAGGCGCCCCGGTGAAGATCCGGACCGCCGCCCCCTCTGGCAGCGCCTCACCATGCGCTCGCCCGGCTTGCGAGACACCGGCGAGCCGCAACGCGGCGCCCGGGCTCGCCTCGGTCGCGCGGACCGCATACCCGTCCATCGCCGAGGCGGCGAAGGGCGGTTGCGCGCGCCGGGCAATGGCGTCCTCGGCAAGAACCCGCCCTTCGGCAGCGGCAAGCGGCACCCGCTCGGTTCCCATCCGGGGTGCGAGCGCCAGGATCCGGGAAAGCGCCTCGGCGACGGGCATCAACATGGCGCGGTCTGGCCCCCGGCTTCGGCGGTCACTCGGCCCGGTAGGCGCCCGACGTTCCGCCGTCCTTGTGGACCAATCGGATATCGGCGAGCTGCATCCCGCGATCGACGGCCTTGCACATATCGTAGACCGTGAGCCCTGCGACGGATACGGCGGTCAGCGCTTCCATCTCGACACCTGTCCGCCCGGCGAGGCGGATCGTCGCCTCGATCTCGACCCGGTCGGGCGGCGCAGGGGTCAGATCGACGACGACCTTCGAGAGCAGAAGCGGATGGCAGAGCGGGATCAGATCGGCGGTCTTCTTGGCCGCCATGATGCCGGCGAGCCGCGCGACTGCGAGCACGTCGCCCTTCGAGGTCCGGCCCTCGGCGATCATGGCCAAGGTCTCCGGGCGCATGAGAACCGCGCCGCGGGCGGTGGCGGTGCGCTCGGTCACGTCTTTGTCGCCCACATCGACCATCCGGGCGCGGCCGGCGGCATCGAAATGCGTGAAGCCGGTCATGCGCTCGCCGCTTTCGAGGCGTCGAGCCCCGCCCCGGCGGCCAGCGGCGGCGCGGCAAGCGGGTTGGCCAGAAGCGCGCGGGTCGCGGCGGCGAGGTCGGGCGCGCGCATCAGGCTCTCGCCGATCAGGAAGGTGCGGGCGCCGGCGCGGGCCATGCGGGCAAGATCGGCCGGCGTGGCAAGCCCGCTCTCGGCCACGAGGAGCGCGTCTGCAGGGACGTGCGGCGCGAGCGTCTCGGCCGTGGAGAGGCGGGTCTCGAAGGTCCGCAGGTTGCGGTTGTTGATGCCGATCAGCGTGGCGTTCAGGCGCGCAGCCCGGTCAAGCTCGGCCCGGTCATGCACCTCGACGAGGGCGTCCATGCCCCATCGGGCGGCCTCGGCAATCAGCTCTCCGGCGAGGGCGTCGTCGATCATCGCCAGGATGACGAGGATGCAATCGGCGCCGAGCGCGCGGCTTTCGGCCACCTGCCAGGGATCGAGGAGAAAATCCTTGCGCAGCGCCGGCAGAGCGGACGCGGCCCGGGCGGCCGTCAAATCGGCGTCGTCGCCCTGAAAAGACGGACCGTCGGTCAAAACCGAAAGACAGGTCGCGCCGCCCGCGGCATAGGCGCGGGCGAGCGTCGGCGGATCGAAATCCGCGCGGATCAAGCCTTTAGACGGGCTTGCTTTTTTAATCTCGGCGATCAGCCCATAGCGGCCGGCGGTCTCCGTGTCGCGGAGCGCACGCGCAAAGGGCCGGACAGGCGAGGCGATGCGGGCGGCGGCTTCGATGCCGGAGCGGTCGCGGAGCGCCTTCCGGGCGGTCACATCCGCTCGCTTATAGGCAGCGATTTTTCTCAAAACGTCACTCATGACACGGGTGGTATCGCGGGTCTGCGGCAAGAGAAAGGCCGACCGGCGCAAAGTCCGGTGTCCAGCCGCTCCGACGCCCTGGCGCGGGGGGGACGGCTCGCAGGGGCATCGAGCCCCTCCTCGCCGGGCGTCCCGCAAGGCGGTCCGCCGACCCCGCGTCGACCCCGGTGCGTCTTTGCCGGGCTGGCGGTCGGACTTTGCGTTTTGGGGGTCCGATCTTGCCCGGACGCCGATGTCCGAAACCTAACCATGCGCTCGCCCTTTTGTCAGATGCCTCCGGCCCGCGCGGCCCGATCGGGCCGATGGGGGGCACGAACGCTGCCCCGCCGTCTGGAGACAGCCCGGGCGGGTGGGGCCCGAACGGGCCGCGCGGGCTGTCAAAGAGCCTGGGGGCAGACGCCTCCGACCGATCGCGAAGCCAGGCCCCGACCCCTGCGATGTGCGGGATGCGCGCTGCCCGCTAGCGCTCGGAGACCATCAGCGGCGCGTCGATTTCACGCAGCAGTTTTCGCAAGATCGCCCTCGGATAGTCGTCGAAATCCGCGGCGACCTCGACGAAGGCGCCGGGGCCGGCGATGACCTCCGCCTCGTAATGGACAACCGGGTCCGGATCCGCCCCTTGGATCGCGAGACCGTTCACCACGTAGCCCTTTGCCGCCAGTCGGTCGGCAACCCGGCGGGGCGGTTGACCTTCGTTCGACACCCCGTCGCCCGAGACGTCGATCACCCGCCGCCGGCAGGCGACCGGCGCCGTCGCGCTCACCGCCTCGGCATGGCTGAGCGCCTCGCCGATCGCCGTCGAGAAATTCCGCCAGATCCGTCGCGAACCCCGTGCGATATCGGCAAAGGCGGTTAGGCTCTCGGCATCGCTCACCCGGTGCCAGCCGGTCGTCTGACGTTGCCGCGAATTGCCCGACCATTGGGTAAGGGTCACGATCATGCCCCCCTCGAGGCTGCCCACCGCCTTCGCGAGGGCCTCGGTCTCGAAAGCGTTGGCCAGACCGCCAATCTGGAGGAGAAACTCGCGCTCGTCGACCGAGCCGGAGACGTCCATCGCGAGGATCAACTCGAGCGCGCAGGCGATCGCTGCCCCCGGCAGCATGGCAAAGGCGCCCGCCAGCGTCAGGGTCCCGACCCGCCTCATCGTCCGGCCTTCGCGTGGCCAACCACCAGACCCACGTCGAGCTCGCGCAAGAGCTTGCCGACGATCACCGAGGGGTAGTCGTCGAAATCTCGGGCGAGCGCCACGAAGGCGTCGGGTCCCTGCATCACCTGCCTCCGATAATAGAGCCCCGGGTTCGGATAGGCGCCCTGGACCGCGAGCCCGTTGATCGTCAGCCCGTCGAACAGTCCCGCCGCCCGATAAACCTCGGGATGCGGGCCCTCGTTGGTCTCCCCATCGCCCGAAAGATCGACCGTGCGCGCGCCGCAAGGCGGGGCCGCGGCAAAGCTCCGGGCGGCGAATTTGAGCGCTTCGCCGACGGCCGTCGACCCGTCATCGGCCGTGCGCCGGTGCCCGGCCAGTCGGTCGGCAAAGGCCTCGATCCCGGTCCGGTCCGCGAGCCGTGTCCAAGGGACGATGAGGCGTTGATGGTCCGCGCCCGACCACTCGAAAGCGAGAATTGCGATCGAGGTTCCGGCAGGGCTAAGGATCGCGCGCTGCACCTCGGCCGTGCGAAAGGCGCGCACGAGCCCGCCGAGTTGGATCCGGTATTCCCGCGCGTTGACGCTCGAGGAAACATCGAGCCCGAGCACGAGCGCGAGCCGACACGGCGCCTCTGCCGCGCCTGGTCCCGCAAGTGCTGCCAGAAGCCCCGCAACAAAAAGCGTCGCCCTCATTCGGCGCTCACGAATTGCCCGCCGAGAAGCTCGCGCAAAAGCTTCCGCCGCATCGCCTCGCCGAACTCCTCGAAACCGGCGGCGACCTCGACGAATGCATCCTCGCCATGGGGGATTTCGCGCTGATAGTAGCGGACAACTTCCTGGTCGGCACCGGCAACGACGAGCCCGTTCACGGTGATCCCGGCGAAAGGAAATTCGCGATACGCCGCGGCGGGCGGAAAACCCTCGTTGCCGATCCCGTCGCCAGAGATGTCGATCACGCGGCGCGCGCAGGGCGGCGCCTCCTGCATCAGCCGCGCGGCATGGCCGAGCGCATAGCCGATCGCCGTCGGAAACTCGGAATATCGACGGGAATGGGCGCGGATGGCGCCGGCAAAGGCCTCGAGCTCCGCCTCCGAGCGGATCCGGCTCCACCCCGCCATGATGTCCTGCTGATAGCGACCCGACCATTCGAAGGCGAGGAAGGCGACACCCCCCTCCTGAGCGGCGATCGCCTGCCGCACACCGGGATCGAGAAGGGCCGCCGCGAGCCCGTCGCGCTGCAGGCGGTATTCGTCGGCATCGACGCTGGCCGAGATATCGAGGGCGAAGACGAGCGAGACCGCACAGGCGCGCGCGGATACCGGAGCGGTGACGAGCGTGGCCGCGAGGAGCGCGACGGCGAATGGGCGGAGAAAGATCGTCGTCATCGCACTACTCTGCCCCGCTGGCGGATTGGAAGAAAGGACTTCCGTGACCGCCCTTGCGCTGCATGCTCCTCGTTTGTCGAGGGCCGCGCCGCTTGGGGCTGCGCGCAGGTCGACCGAATCGAGATGCGGGCGACCCGAGCGCAAATCGCGCCTTCGCCGACCCGCTGGGCTATGCCTCACCAGCTCCCCGTGTTCTCCATCGATGCCCAGGGTTCGGCCGGCTCCCGCGCGTCGCCGATCTGCAAGAGCTCGATTGAAATCCCATCGGGGGTCTTCACGAAGGCCATGCGCCCGTCCCGCGGGGGACGGTTGATGGTAATTCCGGCATCCATCATCTTTTGGCAGGTCGCGTAGACGTCCTCTACTCCGTAAGCCAAATGCCCGAACGCCCGGCCGTGACCATAGTCCTCATTCGATCCCCAATTATAGGTGAGCTCCACCGGCGCGTCGTGCTGTCCGGGCGGCGCCATAAACACAAGCGTGAATTTTCCCGCCTCATTTTCCATACGCCGGGTCTCCTCGAGGCCGAGGAATTCTTCGAAGAACGCTTTGGTCTTTTCCAGGTCCTTCACGCGGATCATGGTGTGCAGATATTTTGTCATCGGTCCTCCGATCGTAGGGGCAGGGTCGGGTCGGATGTCGCAACGCAAACGGCAGCGGACAAGGTTTCCCGCCAACGCATTTTCTGATCCAGTGTCCGCCGAACGCGGAGGCACCCTGATGACCCTAGCACGTCCCGGCGAACCGACACAGAACAGCGGGCCCGCAGACGACGTCTCAGCGACGGGCCGCGCAACCTCGCCCGCACTGGAGGCGCGGCTCGGCGAGGCGATCCCGGTGCTCGATCACGGATTTGTCCGGCTCGTCGACTATATGGGCGACGACGCGGCAATCGTTCAGGCGGCGCGCGTGTCCTACGGCCGCGGAACCAAAACCGCTCGATCGGACGGCGGCCTGATCAGATATCTGATGCGCCACTGGCATTCGACGCCGTTCGAGATGTGCGAGATCAAGATGCACATAAAGTTGCCGATCTTCGTTGCCCGGCAGTGGATCCGCCATCGAACCGCAAACGTCAACGAAATCTCGGCGCGGTATTCGATCCTCGACAATGAATTCTATGTCCCCCCGCCGGAGGCCCTCGCCGCGCAGTCCGAGACGAACCGCCAAGGCCGAGGCGCGACACTCGAAGGCTCGGCGGCCGACCGCGCGCTTGACATCCTGAGAGGCGAGGCGACCCGCACTTATGCGAGCTACCAGGCCTTGCTCGACGGCGAGACTGGAGAGGGGCTTGCGCGCGAACTCGCTCGGATGGTCTTGCCGACCAATGTATACACACAGTGGTATTGGAAGACCGATCTGCACAATCTCCTACATTTTTTACAGCTGCGGGCAGACCCACACGCGCAGGCGGAGATCCGCGCTTATGCCGAGGCGATTGGTGGTCTTGTGCGCGCCTGGGTGCCGATGACTTGGGCGGCGTTCGAGGATTACCGCTTGAACGCTGTGACGTTGTCGGGACCTGCGATGGCGTGTCTGCGCCGGATGCTGGCGGGCGAGGCGGTGAGCGAGGCGTCCTCTGGCCTCTCGCCGGGCGAGTGGCGAGAGCTGCAAATCGCAATCCGCGGCGGTGCGGAGTGATGTCAGATGCGAGGCGTGCGCCGCTCGGGTCGACCGCATCCAGATGCGGGCGACCTGAGCGGCCCCCCACGCCACTGCGGCGCTCAGGCCAGGATGGCGTCGAGGCAGCGTTTCGCCCCTTCGGCGGTGCGCCCGTCCCGATCGAGCGCGCCCGTCCAGCCGGAAATCGAGACCGCAACGATCGGCGCCCGGGCGGCGAAGGCACCGAGCGCCATCACGACGTCGTCCAGGGCCGGGCCGCCCGCCACCGGATAGCGAAAGGCTGGGCAATCGGCCGCGTCGATCACGTCGAGGTCGAGGTGCAGATGCACCGCCCCGTCGAAGGCGAAATCGGCGATCTCGCCGAGCCCCACATGGGTGAGCCGGCTCTCGGCGACGGCCGCGGCTTCGAGCGGATCGAGATCTCGGGCATCGACGAGCATCACTTCGGCCTCGTCGATCGGCCGGCAGCCCACGCCCTCCAGCATCCATTGCGGTCCCCGGCCCACCAACATGGCGAGCGGCATCCCGCCCAGGAATTGCGATGGCGACGTCTCGGGCGTGTTGAAATCTCCGTGCGCGTCGATCCAAACGAGGCTCGGCGTGAGCCCCGCCCGCTGGAGGCCCGCCGTTACCGGCACCGCCGCGCAGCAATCGCCGGCGAGACTGACCGGCCGGTTGCCGTCGCGCACCGCCTCCTCCACGAAAGCCGCGATGCCGCCGTGCAGGATCGCCAGTTCAGGCGGTGAGCGGTGCGCCATCTCGACACGGTTGATCTGCGCGCTCGCCGGGGCGACCGCCGCGAGCGTGGGCTCGGGGCTTTCGAAGAATTGCGGTGTCACGATCCAACGGTCTGCCATCGTCGCCTCTCCTTTGCAGCTTCAATAGCCCGACCCGGTCCCGGCGGGAAGCGCGTTCAACGTCTGATCTGGACGCCGGTGCGGCATTCCTGCGCTACGCCGCCTTGGCCGATGCAAGCGATGACGGCGCGATCCTTGGCGATGCTGAGCGTCGGCCCGGTGCCAAAACCAATGGCGCCTGTCGAAGGCGACCGGGCGATCGCGCGAAAGACCGCCGGGCGTGGGGCGTCGTCGGCGGTTTTTGTGGGAGGCCCGGCGGCGATGAGGCCGACGGCAAGCGCGATCGCGGACCCGGGAAATGGCTGCATGGGCGGTCTCCCTGTCGAGCGGCACCGCGGAGGTTTGGCGCCATGAGGAAGCTCGCAGCGATGGCACGGCCGGGGCAGGTTTCGCACGGCGGGCCGTGCCGCTCGGGACGGTTGCGCGAGATGCGCGCGGCGCTGGTTTAGAACGATTCTTGATTTCAGCCGCGCCGCGCGCCAAATGACATCCCAAACGGAGGCGAGCCATGTTCATCCAGACCGAAGCGACCCCAAACCCGCAAACGCTGAAATTCCTGCCTGGCCAGACCGTGGCTCAGAACGGCTCGGTCGATTTCCCGACGCCCGACGCGGCAGCCGTGTCGCCGCTTGCCCGGCGCATCTTCGCCGTCGACGGGGTCGAGGCGGTGTTTCTCGGCCGGGACTTCGTGACGGTCACCAAAGGCGAGACCGATTGGCAGCACATCAAGCCTGCCGTGCTCGGCGCGATCATGGAGCATTACCAATCGGGAGATCCGGTGCTCGAAGGGGCGGGGCCTGCGACGGGCCATGCGGCCCATGACGGCCCCGATGCCGAGATCGTCGGCCAGATCAAGGAATTGCTCGACACCCGCGTGCGCCCGGCGGTCGCCCAGGACGGCGGCGACATCACGTTCCACGGCTTCGATCGCGGTGTTGTCTATTTGCACATGCAAGGCGCTTGCGCCGGCTGCCCGTCGTCGACGCTGACGTTGAAACACGGGATCGAGAACCTGCTCCGCCACTATATTCCTGAGGTGGTGGAAGTCCGTCCGGTCGGCTTGTGACCCTGGCGGCGGCGCCTTTGGTGCCGTGCCGCGCGGCCGGGCTCCACCCACCCGGGTTGTCTC
Organism: Paracoccaceae bacterium; assembly: GCA_050331395.1. Classification (GTDB taxonomy): domain Bacteria; phylum Pseudomonadota; class Alphaproteobacteria; order Rhodobacterales; family Rhodobacteraceae; genus Thermohalobaculum. Next base: position 12,631 of record JBHJGX010000080.1, on the reverse strand, counting down.
CGCTCCCGGCGACGCGATCCCGCCCCCCATCGGCCCGGTCGCGCGGCAGGTGCACTCTCCCGTCGGCCACCGGTCCGTGAGGGCGGTCGGTGTATCTCGGTATCGACACCGCCGCCGGGCAATGCGCGGTCGCCTTGGTCAGCGCCGACGATACCGTGCGCGCCCGTCGGGACGCACGTATGGAGCGGGGCCATGCCGACCACCTCTTTCCGATGATCGACGCGGTCCTCGCCGCGGCGGTGGCCGGGGCAGACCGCTTGGAGCGCATCGGTGTCTGCACCGGTCCCGGATCCTTCACGGGGATTAGGGTCGGCGTCGCGGCGGCGCGGGGGCTGGGGCTCGGCCTCGGCGTGGCGGTCATCGGCATCGATCGGTTCTCGGCGCTATATTGGTCCTGGCGCGCCTCAAATCCGCCATCGGCGACCGAGATGCGCGTTGCGATCGCGATCGCCGGCCCTCAGGAGACGGCCTATCTGCGCATCCTCGACGGGATATGCGCCAGCATCGAGCCGCGGTTCGAGGCGGACCGGCAGGTGCCTCGGGGCGAACTCGATGCGCTGGTCGGGCCGAAAGCCGTGCGCCTCGGCGACGGGTGGCCGGGGGCCGCGGTGGCGGCAGGGCTGCCCGATCCGGCCCAGATCGCCCGGCACGCGAGGGGCACGCCGGCCGACCCCTTCACCGCGCCCCGAGCCTATTACCTTCGAGGGCCGAACGCCGACCCGCCACGCGCGGCACCGCCGCCGCTTCTCGACCCGTGAGCGAGGGCTTCGCCATCGTCGCGCCGGAAGAGGCCGATGCCCTCGTCCCGCTCCTTGTCGCGCTGGCGGGGGGGCCATGGACACCGGGCGATGTGCGACGCCTCTGTCCGCCCGTCGGCTTCGCGCTCGCCGACGCGGAGCGCGGTGCGGCGCTGGCGCTCGTACAGACGGCAGGACCCGAAGCGGACCTCCTCGATCTTGGCGTCGTCCCCGACCGGCGCCGCACCGGGCTCGGCACCGCGCTTCTCGCGGCTGTCGAGCGCGAGGCAGCCGCCCGCGGCGCCCAGCGGTTGATCCTCGAGGTCTCGGTCGAGAACGGTGCTGCCCTCGCGCTTTATGCGGCCCGCAGCTATGCGCAAATCGGCCGGCGGGCGCATTATTACGTCCGTCCGGACGGCAGCCGCATTGACGCCCTCATGCTCGCCCGCGACCTGCCGCCCCGCCCGCTTGCCGAGGCGAGCGCGGCCCACTAACACGGGGGCAAAGATCGGAGCCGTAACCCGGGAGGACCCGATGACCGCCAAGACCCTCTACGACAAGATCTGGGACGCCCATGTGGTGCATGCGGCCGAGGACGGCACGAGCCTCCTCTATATCGACCGCCATCTCGTCCACGAGGTGACGAGCCCGCAAGCCTTCGAAGGGCTCCGCATGGCCGGCCGCCCGGTCCGCCACCCGGCTGCGACGCTCGCGGTGCCCGATCACAACGTGCCGACCGACGCGGCACGCGCCGAGACCATCGCCGACGAACAGTCCCGCATCCAGGTCGAAACGCTCCGGAAAAACGCCCGGGACTTCGGCATCCAGATGTTCGATCTCGACGATGTTCGCCACGGCATCGTGCATATGATCGGCCCGGAGCAGGGCCTGACCCAGCCGGGCCTCACCATCGTTTGCGGCGACAGTCATACGGCGACGCACGGCGCTTTCGGCGCGCTCGCCCACGGGATCGGCACCTCGGAGGTCGAGCATGTGCTTGCGACCCAGACGCTCATCCAGACGAAATCCAAGAATATGCGCGTCGAGGTGCGCGGCAGCATGCCCCGCGGCGTGACCGCTAAGGACATCACGCTCTCGATCATCGGCCGGACGGGAACCGCGGGCGGCACGGGCCATGTGATCGAGTACTGCGGCGAGGCGATCGAGGCGCTCTCGATGGAGGGCCGGATGACCGTCTGCAACATGGCGATCGAGGGCGGCGCCCGCGCGGGGCTGGTCGCGCCCGACGAAAAGACCTTCGCCTATCTCGAAGGCCGCCCAATGGCGCCCAAAGGCGCCGATTGGGAGCGGGCGGTCGCCCATTGGCGGAGCTTGCGGTCGGATCCGGACGCGGTCTGGGACCGTGAGCTCGTGCTCGACGCCAGCGATATCGCGCCGGTGGTGACCTGGGGCACGAGCCCCGAGGACGTGCTGCCCATCGACGGCGTCGTGCCCGACCCGGAAAGCTTCGCGGGCGGCAAGCGGGCCGCGGCGGCGCGGGCGCTCGATTACATGGGCCTGACGCCCGGCACGCGGCTCCAGGATATCGAGATCGACACGGTCTTTATCGGCTCCTGCACGAACGGCCGGATCGAGGATCTGCGCGAGGTCGCCCGGATCATGGAGGGCAAGCGCGTCAAGGCGGGGCTCCGGGCCATGATCGTGCCGGGCTCGGGGCTCGTGCGCGCCCAGGCCGAGGCGGAAGGACTTTTGGCCAAGCTCGCCGAGGCGGGGTTCGATTTCCGGATGGCCGGCTGCTCCATGTGTCTCGGCATGAACCCCGACCAGTTGGCGCCGGGCGAACGCTGCGCGTCCACCTCGAACCGCAATTTCGAGGGCCGCCAGGGCAAGGGCGGGCGCACGCACCTGATGTCGCCCGCCATGGCCGCCGCCGCCGCCATCACCGGACGCCTCACCGATGTCCGCAACCTCTCCTGAAGCCGGCTAAGCGTGGCTTTTTGACGGTTTCTTTACAGAAGCGCAGCTGGGTCACATATCCCCATTATGAACACGGTGGTTGCCAACTGAGGAGGGTTGCCATGACGGCGACGACGACACCGCAGACCCCGCTCCAGAAAGTCTGTGAAATCGTGGAGCGTGAAGCGCGCGCGTGGTTCGGCGACGTTCAGATCGCCAAAGTAGATGTTGGTGAGGAGGAGGACAGCGAAGGCTGGTCGTTTCTGGCCATCACGCTCTTCGTGACTGAGCCTGATCTCCTTGATCCGAAACGATTGGTAGGACTTATCGGAAAGCTTCGCGATGCGCTCTCGTCGGAGATCGGTGAGGAGCGTTTTCCCCTCGTGATGTACGATGAAGAGACTACCCTGCGCGAGCGGAATGCTGAAGTCTGAAGACCTGCTCCGCACGGCCGAACGACTAGTGGAGCAAGGACGCGGTAAACCTAGGGAAGCAGATCTGAGACGCGCGATTAGCACTGCGTACTACGCTGTATTCCATGTGCTCGCCCGCGATTGCGCGGATCTGCTGGTGGGAGGTAGAGGTGCAAACAGAAGCCTGCCCGCTTGGCAGCAGGCGTATCGTGCTCTGGACCATGCCCAGGTTAAACAAATGTGCGCGAAATCTACATTTGGCGATTTTTCCGAGGCGATTAAGGTCTTCGGCAATGCCTTTGTCACCTTGCAGCTTCAACGGCATAAGGCAGATTATGATCCACTGTTCAGCGGAGCGACATTATCAAACGCAACAAAGGCGATAGCGCAGGCTCGGCACTCGATCGAGGCTTACCGTAAAGCGCCAAAATCCGATCGACGCGCATTCTGCATCTTCGTGACCCTAAAGCTAAGAGTGTAGTGATGGACCGCTGGATTGTGACGCCCTTCTTCTTAGAAGAGCCGGAGCCGGCGCTGATCGGGGTGTGTCCGGCCGATGTCGCGATCAACGATGTCGAGATCGTCCAACGCTCGCCGCCTGAGCACATCGAGCGGCCTCGGAACCGGTCGGACGAACGAGCTGCAGGGCCGCCGGCAGCGGGGGTTGAGCGACTGCGGAGTGCGTCGGCTGACCGTCGCGTCGGCCGAAGACCTGGAGGTGGGCGTCAGGGGCGCCGGGCGGCCCGGCCGACGAATTGGCCGCGCGCAAGGTCTGTCGGCAAGGTCATCGGTCCTACCGTCCCCGAGAGCCGCGCCCGATAGACATAGAGGCCCTCCATGACCCGCTGGACATAGTTCCGTGTCTCGCGGAAGGGGATGGTCTCGATCCAGTCGACCGTGTCGACTTCGACCCGGCGGGGATCGCCAAAGCGCAAAGTCCACTCCTCCGCCCGGCGCGGTCCCGCATTGTAGGCCGCCGCCGCCAGCACATAGCTGCCGCCGAACTGGCCGATCCGGTCGGACAGATACCGCTGGCCGAGCCGCGCATTGTATCGCCAATCCCGCGTCAGCCGGCCGAGATCGTAGCTCTCGCCGAGATCCCGTGCGACCGAACGCGCCGTCCCGGGCATCAGCTGCATCAGACCGCGCGCGCCGGCCCGGCTCACCGCCTCCGGGTTCAGTTCCGTTTCCTGCCGCGCGATCGAGAGGGCGAGCGCGGGCTCCACATCGCGGGCATAGGCCGCGAGCGGGTGCAGCGGATAGTAGATCTCCGGGATCACATGGCCGTCGCGGGCGGCCTGCTTGGCCACCCGGACCGCGAGATACGGGGCTTCGACGGCGATGGCGACCGCGCCCAGATGCTCGAAGGCGCTGCGATCCTCGAGCCGCCGCGCCTCGGCGAGGATCGTCTGGGCGGCAAGGCTGTCTTCGCCGGCGAAACGGAGCACGGCCGCGAGACGCGCGATGGGCCCGAGCCGGGCTTCGGCGCCTGCAACCGGGGTCGGCGCCGAGCGCGCAAGCGCCGGGTCGCCGTCCGCGCCGATCCGCGCCGCCGCGAGCTGTCCATAGTAGGATGTCTGATGCCCCGCCGCGCGGGCATAGGCGGCGTCGGCCTCGCGGGTGCGCCCTGCCGCCTCGAGCGCCCGGCCGAGCCAGTAGCCGCCGCGGCCGAGGCTGATCGGGGTCTCGACCGCGGCCTCGAAGCGCTCGAAATGCCCGACCGCCGCCGCCGGGTCCGAGAGCTTGCGCAGCGCGACCCAGCCAGCGAGCCATTCGAGGTCGGCATAGTCGTAGCCGTCCATCGGCGTCAGATGGTGCCCGGCCGCCAAGCGATAGGCGATCTGGGGCCGCCCCTCTCGCGCCGCGCGGCGGGCGAGACGCCGGCGCCGGTCGCTCCAAAGCGCGGGCCGGCCGAGCGCCGCAGGCCCGGCAAGGCTGGCCAGATAGGCTTCTGCCTCGTCATACTCCCGCGCACCATAGAGCCGGGAGAACGCGGCCCAAGCCCGCGCAGGGCCCTCGGCCAGCGGGGTCTCGGGCCGGGCGGCGGGACGGGTGCCGAGGACGGCGGTCGCCAGCGCGTCGCGCCCGGGCAATCCCGGCCAGCGGGCGATCAGATCGGTGTACTCGGCGACCGTGCCCTGGCCCGCTCGCAGCTTTCGCCAGCGGACGATGTCCGAAAGGAAGGGATCACCGGCCACGGCGCGCTCGGCCGCCGTCCAGTCGCCGTCCGCGCCGAGCGCAAGGGCCGGGCGAAGCGCCGCTCCCTGCCGCGCGGCCGCCCCCAGATCGAGCGCCCAGGCAACCGGCGCGAGACATCCGAGAACGAGCGCCGCGAGTGCCGCCGGCCGCCACATGATCCGTCCCATCCGACCCGCTCCTCTGGCCCCTGCCGTGTCACCCAACCATAGCAGGGGCGCACGCTCTCCGCGAGGGGAGACAGGGGCGAGATCACGGCGGCTTGCGGGGGCCGCGTCCAGCGCTTATGCCCGCCTCACGCCCGCATCCTCGAAGGTTCCGCCATGCTCAAAGGTTCACTCACCGCGCTCGTCACCCCCTTCGCGGACGGCCGCCTCGACGAGGAAAGCCTGCGCGCGCTCGTCGATTGGCAGATCGCCGAAGGAAGCCACGGGCTCGTGCCGGTCGGCACCACGGGCGAGAGCCCGACGCTCAGCCCCGAGGAGCACGAGCGGGTGATCGAGATCGTCGTGGCGCAGACGGCCAAACGCGTGCCGGTCGTGGCCGGGACCGGCTCGAACAATACCGAGGAGGCGATCCGCTTTACCCGCCACGCGGAACGGGTGGGCGCGGATGCGGCGCTCGTGGTCACGCCCTATTACAACAAGCCGACGCAGGCGGGGCTCGTCCGGCATTTCACCCTGTTGCACGATGCGACCGGCATCCCGATCGTGATCTACAACATTCCCGGCCGGTCGGTCGTGGACATGACGCCTGAGACCATGGCCGAGCTCGCCCGGCTGCCCCGCATTGTCGGCGTCAAGGACGCGACCGGAGACGTGGTGCGGGTCAGCCGCCAGCGCGAGCTTTGCGGACATACCTTCGTGCAGCTCTCCGGCGAGGACGCCTCGGCGATCGGCTTTAACGCCCATGGCGGGGTCGGCGCGATCTCGGTGACGTCGAACGTGGCGCCGGCGCTCTGCTCGGAATTTCAGGAGGCGATGCAGGTGCGCGATTTCGCCCGGGCGCTCGAGCTCCACGACCGGCTGATGCCGCTCCATCTGGCGGTCTTCCGCGAGCCCGGGACCGTCGGGGCGAAATACGCGCTGTCGCTTCTCGGGCGCTGCCGGGACGAGGTGCGTCCGCCGCTGGTCGCAGCGACCGAGCCTGTGCGGGCCGAGATCCGGGCGGCCCTGGAGGGCCTCGGCCTCCTCTGAGGCCTGGGCCCGCGCGCGCGTCTCGCTGGGCAGTGGGCGTCGATGGACAAGTCCCGGCGGCTCGCCTAAGTGACGGCGATCATGGCGCCCAAATCCGATCCAACCCGCAAACTCGTGGCCGAGAACCGCAAGGCTCGGCACCAGTATTTTATCGAGGACAGTCTCGAGGCCGGCATCATGCTGGCGGGCTCCGAGGTCAAGGCCCTGCGCGAGGGTCAGGCGAACATTGCCGAGAGCTACGCCTCGGTCGAGGGCGGCGAGCTTTGGCTCATCAACGGCTATATCCCGGAATTCAGTCAAGCGAAGGCGGCCGCCTTCAGCCACGACACCCGGCGCCGACGCAAACTGCTGGTGCATAAGCGCGAGCTCGCGCGCCTCGACCAAGGCGTCGGCCGCGAGGGCATGACCATCGTGCCCCTCAAGCTTTACTTCAACGAAAAGGGCATTGCGAAGCTCGAACTCGGTCTCGCTAAGGGCAAGAAGATGGCCGACAAACGCGACACCGAGAAAAAGCGCGACTGGAACCGGGAAAAAGCCCGGTTGCTCAAGCAAGGCTGATGGCCGCGCCGGAGCGCAGGTTCGCGGGCGAGGCTCCGCTTGCCCGGTTGCTGTCCGCGATGGATGCGACATGGCCCGCGGCCGAGACCCAGATCGTTGCGGGCTGGGTCCTGCGGCGCGGAGCGGGCGGGGGCCAGCGGGTGTCGGCCGCCTCGGCGCACTGCCCGGGAGAGGTCCCGGAAATCGCGGCCGCCGTCTCGGGGCTGGCGGCATTCGGCCAGCCGCCGCTCTTCCGAGTGGGCGGCGACGAGCGGGCCCTCGATGCGGCCCTCGACCGGGCGGGATTTCTGCGCAACGACCCGGTACTCCTTTACAAAGCCGCAATCGCCGAACTCGATGACGGCGCGGACGAAACGGCGCGCCTCATCCGCGTGACGGCCCCCGTCCGGATCGTCGAGGAGATCTGGGATGCGGGCGGCATCGGACCGGGACGGCGGGCAGTCATGGCGCGTGTGTGCGGTCCCAAGGCGACGCTCCTCGCACGGATCGGCGACCGGCCGGCGGGCGTGGCCTTTGTCGCAGTCGACGAAGATGTCGCGATGATCCACGCCATCGAAGTCGTCCCCGCGGCGCGCCGCCAAGGCGCGGGGGCGCGGCTCTTAAGAGGCGCCGCCGCATGGGCCCGCGAGGCTGGCGCGTCGACCCTCGCGCTCGCCGTGACCGAGGCGAACCGCCCGGCGACTGCGCTTTACGACCGCCTCGGCATGGCTGTCCTCGGCCGCTATCACTACCGTATCGCGGGTGGGGCCTGACGACACCCGGCCCGCGGCCTCGACCGCCCTCGACCGGAGGACCGATGCGCCGCGCGCTCTGGCCTATCTTGCTCGCCGCCCTTTTCCCGGCCGGCCTTGCCCAAGCGCAAGACCCGGATCTCGGCAGCCCGCCGGGTGCGGAGCCGACCGCGCGCCTCGACCAACCGTTCGACAGCTATGCGCTCCCCGTGGCACCGGTGACGGATCGCGACGCGGAGGACGCCTTTCGGACCGTCTCGGGCCGCGTGCGCCACACCGCCTGGCGCCTCTCCGCAGAAGGGACGAGCACCACCGCGGTGATGGAGGGATACCGGTCGCGCCTCGCGGATCTGGGCTTCGAGCCGCGCTTTGCCTGCGCGGGCCTCGGCTGCGGCGGGCTCGATTTCCGGTTCGCCGTGAGGACCCTCGCGCCGCCGGCGATGCTGCTGGGCGGCCGCGATTTCGCGCAACTGACCGCGGTCAAGGGCGTGCCGGCCGAAGCCTATGCCTCGATCCTGGCGAGCCGGGTCCTCGGGCGCATCCACGTCCAAACCGTGCTGGTGATCCCGGTCGAGCCCGACGGGGCCAGCGGGGCCGACGTACCGGCCGCCCGAGCAGCGCCTGAGGCCGCCGGTCAGGCGCCCGCTGTGCGGGTTGCCGAAGACGACCGGGACATCCTGGCGCGGCTCCGACGGGACGGACACGTCCCCGTCGAGGGTCTCGTCTTCGAGACCGGCGGCGCGCGGCTCTCCGAGGCATCTGTTCCGGCACTCGATCTGCTCGCGCGGATGCTGAGCCGGCATGCGGACCTGAGCGTGGTGATCGTCGGGCACACCGACAGCCAAGGCGGGCTCGAAGCCAACCTCGCGCTTTCCCGCGAACGGGCGCGGGCCGTGAGGGCCGCGCTTCTCGACCGGGGAGTGCCGGCCGAGCAACTTGCCGCAGAGGGGGTCGCGTATCTGGCACCGTTGACGAGCAATGCGACAGCCGAAGGGCGTGCCCGCAACCGCCGGGTCGAGCTCGTCTTGCCCTGAGCAGGCGCCTGCGGCCCGGGGAGCTCAATACGGCTGTCCGTGGCCGGCGGCGCTCAGGTCGCCCGCTTCTCAGAAGCGGTCGACCGGCGCGCTGCCGTCTTGGCCGTTCAGGTCGCCGCCAAAGCGGCAGCCCGGATCTGGCTGAGGGTCTTCGCCGGGGTCAGCGCCTCTTTGTCGATCATCAGTTCGAGAAGCGCCCCGGAATTCGACACGCGTGCCCGCGCGAAGGCCCCTTCGAATGCCTCGGCCGTCTCGACCCGCTCGGCCTGCATTCCGTAAGCCCGGCCGATCGCCACGAAATCCGGGTTCTCGAGATCCGTGCCGCTCACCCGCCCCGGGAAGGCGCGTTCCTGGTGCATTCGGATCGTGCCGTAGGTGCCGTTGTTCAGCACGAGGACGATCGGCATCGCCCTCGCCTGCATAGCGGTGCCGAGCTCTTGCATGGTCATCTGCAGATCCCCGTCGCCGCAAAAGCAGAGCACCAGCCGGTCGGGTTCGGCCAAACGGGCCGCGATCGCCGCCGCGAGCCCCGCTCCCATAGCGCCGGCCTGGGCCGCCACCAGCCGGTGCCCCGGCCCATAGAGAAAATGCCGCCCCGGCCAGCTGGCGAAATTCCCAGCTCCGTTTGTCACGATCGCGTCCCCGGGCAAGGTTTCCCGCAGATGCGCCATGACGCGGCCCATATCGAGGCGGCCCGGCTGCGGCGGCAGTTCGAGGGTCTTCAGAAACGCCGCCCGTCCGGACTGCATCCACTCCGCGCGGCTCGCACTTCGGGTCAGCGTCTCGCGCGCGAGCATGGCCGCAAAGCTTGCCGGAGAGCCGTGCACGCCGAGATCCGTCTGGTAGATCTTGCCGAGCTCGTCGTCCGACGGGTGCACCTGGATCAGGCGTTTGCGCATCTCCGGCGGCTCGAAGAGGGTATAGCCGTCGGTGGTCGTTTCGCCGAAGCGGATATTGAGTGCCAGCACCAGGTCGCTCTCGTCGAGGACCCGGCGCACATGGGGGCTCATGCCAAAGCCCGCATCGCCCACGAAGGCGGGGCTAAGATTGTCCACGAGGTCGTGCCTGCGAAAGGTCGCGACCAGGGGGATGTTCGTGCGCTCGCAGAACCGGGTGAATACGGCGAGCGCCGATCGACCGCCGCGGCCCGCCCCGTCCCAGCCGCCGCCGCCGACGAGCGCCACTGGCCGCTCCGAGGCGGCGATCAGTTCGGCGGTTTTGGCCACCTGCTCCGGGTGCACGCCGGGCCAGGCCGGCGCGATCCGCTGGGCATAGGGCTTGGCATCCGCATCGGCGCCGAGCACGTCCTCGGGCAGCGCCACCACCACAGGCCCCGGTCGGCCGGCGAGCGCGGTATGGAACGCCCGCGCGACCACCTCGGGGATCCGATCCGCGCTTTCGATCTCGGTCGCCCATTTCGCGATCGGCTTGAAGAAGGCGCGGTAATCCACCTCTTGGAAGGCTTCGCGCTCGCGCATTCCGGTCTCGATCTGGCCGACGAAGAGGATCATCGGTGAGCTGTCCTGCATCGCCGTGTGCACGCCGATCGACGCATTCGTTGCGCCGGGGCCCCGGGTGACGAACGCGATCCCGACCTCGCCGGTCAGCTTGCCCCAGGCCTCGGCCATAAAGGCCGCACCGCCTTCCTGGCGGCAAAGGACGAACTCGACGGGGCTGTCGCGCAGGGCATCGAGCACGGCAAGATAACTCTCCCCCGGCACCCCGAAGCAGGTCCGCACGCCCTGAGCGATCAGGCAATTCACCAAGAGCTCGGCGCCGCTCTCCGTCATAACGTCTCTCCCAGATTTGATCGCGTTTTCCACAATTCGGTATAGGCGACCCCAGTCTGTCAACCTGAACAGTTGGCGCCCTCGCCGATCCCGGCAGCAGGGCGCGACGATCCGCCCGCGCGGCCGCGCCGGTCTCCCCCGGTAGCCTACACGCGCACAGCGAAGAGGCGCCCATGCTCGACCGGCCGAGCTTTTCCCTCGGGATCGAAGAAGAATACCTGGTCGTCGATGCCGAAAGCCGGGATCTGGTCCGCGAGCCCGAGCCGGCCTTCCTCGAAGCGCTCCGGGATCGCTTGGGCGACCGGGTGTCCCCGGAGTTTCTGCAATGCCAGATCGAGATCGGCACGTCGGTCCACCGAAGCGCGCCCGAGGCCGCGGTCGAGCTGCGCGCTCTGCGCCGTGCCGTCGCCGAGACGGCAGAGGCGCATGGTCACCGGGTGATCGCCGCCTCCACGCACCCCTTCGCGGAATGGCGCCGGCAGACCCATACGCGCCGGCCCCGCTACGATGCGCTCCACGCGGATCTCGGCCTCGCCGTCCGGCGGCTCCTCATTTGCGGATGCCATGTGCATGTGGGCATCGAGGACCCGGATCTGCGCATCGATCTGATGAACCAGGCGGCGTATTTCCTGCCCCATATGCTGGCACTCTCCTGCTCCTCGCCCTATTGGGAGGGGCAAGACACGGGGCTCGCCTCTTATCGCCTGACGGTTTTCGATGCGTTGCCAAGAACAGGTCTGCCGGATGCGCTCTCGTCCTATGCGGAGTATCGGCGCATGGTCGATCATCTGGTCGCGGCGGGCTGCGTCGAGGATGCAACCAAGATCTGGTGGGACATCCGGCCGTCGGACCGCTTCCCGACGATCGAACAGCGGGTGACCGATGTGTGCTCGCGGCTCGAGGATGCGGTGACCGTGGCGGCGATTTTTCAGTCGCTCCTGGCCTATCTCTTCCGGCTGAGGCGGGGCAATCAGCGCTGGCGGATCTATCCGGCCACTCTCATTCGCGAGAACCGGTGGCGCGCCCAACGCTACGGCGCCGAGGGCGAACTCGTCGACCACGGCCGGGCGAGCCTCGCGCCAGTGGCGGCGCTCCTCGAAGAGCTCATCGATATTCTCGGGGCCGATGCGGAGGCGCTCGGCTGCCGGAGCGAGCTGGTTCATGCCCGGCGTATCGCGGCCGAGGGAACCTCCGCCGCACGCCAGCGCCGGGTTTTTGCCCGGGCCCGCGAGGCGGGGGCGACCGAACGCGAAGCCCTCACCGCCGTTGTCGATCACCTGATCGCCGAATTCTTGCCCCGCTGAGCGCCGGTGCGGCGCTCACAGATCCGGATCGAAGACCGGCACCTGGCGGAACTTGACCGTGATGCCGCCGGCCGACCCGCTCGTGAGCGCGTCGCCATCGGTCTCGAGCACCTGGCGCGGAAGGCGGATCTCGACGGGGCTGGAGCGGTCGCCGGACGTCCAGGGCCGGGCCGTCACGACGCAGCGGGCCTCGACACCGGCAAAGCCAGGACCGAGCGGCACTTCAGGCAGGTAATCCAGGCCCTGCACCAGCCGGTCGCCGCCCAGATAGATGCTTCCGGTCGCCAGGACGTCGTCGTTGTAGATCGTTGAGTTCACCGATTGGGGCGACCGCGCCCAGGCGCCGCAAACCCCTGTCTTTCCAGCGATTTCACGGGCTTCGGCTGCGACGACCAGCCCGCCGCCGGTGTTGAAGAGCCCTCCGCCCGTCACCGCATCGGGGCCGAGGGGGGCAAATCCTGCAGGTTCGTTCGGCACCGCACACGCGCCGAGAAGGGCGAGCGCGACCATGGGGGTCGCGAAACGGATCTGGGTCATGGGCAGCCTCTCAACTCTTTGGACTGCCGCGGAGATTAGCGCGTTTCGCGCGCCGCCGAGATCACAATCCGTCGCCCGGGCCGGAGGCGCTACTCCTCCGACCCGCGCGAAGAAGTTCCGTTACTCGATGATTTTCGAGACCACGCCAGCACCAACCGTACGACCGCCTTCGCGGATTGCAAAGCGCAGCTTTTCCTCCATCGCGATCGGCGCAATCA
>JBHJGX010000079.1:0-35797 GCA_050331395.1 Paracoccaceae bacterium | reverse complement strand
GCCGCAGCGCCGCCGCCGCGGCCCGCCCGAGTCCTCCCGGGGCCCGCGGGCAACCCCCACCCTGGGCCCTGGGATCCGCCAGGTGGGGGGGGGGGCGGGCGGCCTGGGCGCCGACGCGCTCGTCGTGGTCGCGGGCGATCTGAACGCAGACCCGGAAGACGGCGACGGCATCCGGGGCGAGATCCGGTCGCTTCTCGGCCATCCCCGGCTCCAGGATCCGCGGCCCGAAAGCCTGGGCGGCGCCGAGGCGGCCCGGTTCGAAGAGACCCCCAAGACGGGCGATCCGGCGCTCCATACCGCCGATTGGCCCGAGGGGCGCGGCAAGCCCGGGAACCTCCGCGTCGACTACGTCCTTCCGGACGCCCGGCTCGAGGTCGTCGGGGCAGGCGTCTTTTGGCCCGCCCGCGGCGCGCCGCTCGCTCGGCTCGTCCGCATGGGCCGGTCGCCCGCGAGCTCGGACCATCGCCTCGTCTGGGTCGATCTCGTTCGCTAACGCGATTGCGTCGCGGCCGAAAGCCTCGGCGCAAGCGCCGAACGCCGCCTTGGCGTTCCGGCCCTCCGGCTCTCTCCCGCCAAGCGGTGCGCCATCCGCAACCCGCCGCGGGTGAGCCACCCTCCAAGCCGTGCGCGCGCCGTCGCGGCGCCTCCGAAGACCGCCACGCTCGCCGGGCGGCGACTTAGAGCGCAGCACAAACGGGGCACGACACCCGGCGCCCGATCCGGATCGTGCGCATCTCCGCGCCGAGCGCATCGAGAAGGAGGAGCCGCCCCGTCAGCGTCTCGCCCGCGCCGGTCACCCGCTTCACGGCCTCGGTCGCCATCAGCGCGCCGACGACGCCAGCGAGCGCACCGAGGACCCCCGCTTCGGCGCATGGCGCGACGAGACCCTCGGCCGGGGCATCGGGGAAGACGCACGCATAGCACGGCCCGCCCGCGGCCGGGTCGAAGAGGCTCACCTGCCCGTCCCAGCGCCCGAGCGCGCCGAAGACGAGGGGCACCGCCGCTTCGGCCGCTTCCCGGTTGACCAAGTAGCGGGTCGTGAAATTATCCGACCCGTCCACCGCGAGCGTATAGTCCTCCAGGATCGTGCGGGCATTGGCCTCGGTCAGGCGCGTCTCGTGACGGCGGACCACGACGTTCGGATTGATCCGGCCGATCGCCCGCGCCGCGCTCACGACCTTGGGCTCGCCGATGCTCTCGGTCGCGTGGATCACCTGGCGCTGCAGGTTCGAGAGGCTCACCCGATCGTCGTCGACGATGCCGATGGTGCCGACACCGGCAGCCGCAAGGTACTGCAGCACCGGCGCGCCGAGCCCTCCGGCGCCGATCACCAGGACCCGCGCGGCCTTCAGCCGCTGCTGCCCAGGTCCGCCGATCTCGTGCAGCACGATGTGCCGGGCATACCGCTCGAGTTCCTCCTCCGAGAAACTCATCGCTTGTCCCGCGCGTCGGCCGCCTCCCGGATCCGAGCGACGAGCCGAAAATAGCCCCGAACGACGACGCCGAGCACCGCAAGGACGGCCACGCTCTGGGCGACGCGCCACCAATCGGCGGCGACCAGCCAAGGCCAAAGAAAGGCGAGGACCACGGCAAGTCCAAGCCCGAGGCCTGCCAGATTGCGCCGGTCGCCGTCGGCCCGGGCGCCGATCTTCCAGATCGACCAGACCCCGCCGAGCACGAGCGCCGTCAACAGCAGATAGAGCACCTCGACCACGCCGCGCCCCTCAGAGCCCGTCGAAGAGGGGCGTCGAGAGATACCGCTCGGCAAAGGAAGGCAAGATCATCACGATGCGTTTGCCCGCCATCCCCTTGCGTTCGGCGATCTCGAGCCCCGCTGCCACGGCCGCGCCGGACGAGATCCCCCCCGGCACGCCCTCGAGCTTGGCAAGCTTCCGCGCCGTCTCGAAAGCGGTCTCGTTGCCGATCGTCAGCACTTCGTCGATGACCTCCCGTTCGAGGATGTCGGGCACGAAGCCCGCTCCAATGCCTTGGATCTTGTGCGGCCCGGCCGCGCCGCCCGAGAGCACCGGGCTGTCCTCGGGCTCGACCGCGACCACATGGACATGGGGCGCACGGGCCTTCAGCACCCGGCCGACGCCGGTGATCGTGCCACCCGTGCCGACGCCCGAGACGAACACGTCCACCCGCCCGCCGGTATCGGCCCAGATCTCCTCGGCGGTCGTCTCCACATGGATCGCGGGGTTGGCAGGGTTTTCGAATTGCTGCGGGATCACCGCCCCGTCGATCTCGGCCGCCAGCGCTTCGGCCCGAGCAATGGCCCCTTTCATGCCGAGCGGCGCCTCGGTCAGCTCGAGCTCGGCGCCGAGGAGCGCAAGCATCTTACGCCGTTCGATGGACATCGATTCGGGCATGCAGAGGATCAGCCGGTACCCTTTCGCGGCGGCGGCAAAGGCAAGCGCGATGCCGGTATTGCCCGACGTCGGCTCGATCAACGTCGCGCCCGGCGCGATCCGGCCGGACGCCTCGAGCGCCTCGATCATCGCCACGCCGATCCGGTCCTTCACGCTGGCGATGGGGTTGAAGAATTCGAGCTTGGCCAGCAGGTCCGCGTCGATGCCCGCCGCCGCCGAGAGGCGCGGGAGACGCACCAAGGGCGTCGCGCCGATCGTCTCGGTGATCGAGCCGTAGATCCGCCCCCTCGGCTCGGTGCGGTTCCGCGGGCGGTCCATCGCGTCGTCCATCGCCTCCTCCGGGCCGGCAATCACCTCTGCCAGAGTGTGGGCGAGCGCTCGGGCGAATGCAACGCGCTGAGGTCGGCCGTCGCGACGCGCGTCAATAAAGACGGCGCGCCGCGTCGTCCTCGATGATCTCCTGCATTTCGCCGACATCGCCCACCAGACGCTGCTCGACGAGCCGGCCATGCGCAGTCATCGCTTCGGCGAGGCTCGGCACGTTCGAGGTATCGGGCCAGTCATCTGGCTGCCACATCCGCGCCCGCAGCATGCTTTTCGCGCAATGCAGAAAGGCCTCCCTGACCCGCAGCCGAAGCACGAAGCGGGGCGGCCGACCGTTGACCTCGAACCGGCCGAGAAGCGCGGGATCGGTTGTGATCCCTGCCTCTCCTGCCACGCGTAACGTATCGTTGTGTCCGGGGATCAGAAAAATCAGCGACGCCTCCGGGTGGACGAAGAGGTTTTCGTAGCTGTCGAAGCGATTGTTGCCGAGCCGGTCAGGCACCGCGAGGGTCTTTTCATCGAGCACTGCGACGAAACCCGCCGGATCGCCCTTGGGCGAGAGATCGAGCAGCCCGTCAGCACCGCGCGTCGCGAGCACGACGAAGGGCGACGCCGCGATGAAGCGCGCACAGATCGGGTCGATATGGTCGATCGTCTTCTGCGAGGACATGCTGCCCGCCTCGCCGACGATCCGGCGGAGCGCGTCTCGGCTGGTGATTGCGTGGTCGTCATTTTGCATGTCGCACCTTCCCTGGCGCCGACGGCGCGCTCAGATGTTGAAATCGGGTGTGGCCTTGGTCCCGTGCGGGATGTCGAGCGCCGTTGCCCGGCGGCAGAGATCCTCCATGGTGATCGCATCGAGGCGTTCGAGCACGGCATCGCGGGTCTCGGTCCAGAGCGGCGAGATCACGCGCTCGCCGAGATCGGCCTGGCTCACCGGATCCGTATCGGTCTCGCCGTCGAGCTGGTCGACGATGCGTACGATCTCGCCCACGGTGATCTTGCGCCGCTCACGGGCGAGCGTGTAGCCGCCCCGGGGCCCGCGCACGCCTTTGAGGACGTTTTTATGCACGAGGCTTTGCATAACCTGTTCGAGATACCGCTGCGGGATGCCCTGGCGCTTGGTGATGTCCTTGGATTGGACCGGCTCGGGTCGGGCATTGTAGGCGACGTCGAGCACGGCTTCGAGGGCGAGCATCGTCTTTCGCGATAACCTGAGCATCCGTCAGCCCTTTTCCATTCCACAAAGTCGCCCGTGGGAGGCTTGAATTCACGGCCCTGCGCGACACCCGAGAGGCACCTCGATCGTCGCCCGAGCCCGCCTGGGATCAACCGCCCCCGGGTGGAGTATGCGCGGATTGTCGCATTCTCCGCAATGGGGGGAGCCTTGCATCCGACCGATCCTTCACTCATTTCTGGCGTGACAGAAATTGAGGATACTATGGACCTGACGCCGGCGATGCAGAACTTCATCCTCCACTGGGGGGAAATGGGTGCGCGATGGGGGACGAACCGATCGGTCGCGCAGATCCACGCGCTTTTGCATCTGGCGCCCCGGCCGCTGCCCGCAGACGAGATCGCCGAGACGCTCGCGATGGCGAGGTCCAACGTCTCGACCGGCCTCAAGGAACTCCAGGGCTGGGGGTTGGTCCGCGTCCACCGGGAACTCGGCGACCGCCGGGACCATTTCGTCGGCATCGAGGACATGTACGATCTCGTGCGGCGCGTGGTCGAAGGCCGGCGCGAACGGGAGTTCGCCCCCACGATGAATGCGGTGCGCGATAGCGCGGAGAACGCCCGCGCCGACGGCACTCCGGACGAGATCCAGGCGCGCATGCGCGACACGCTCGAAGTCATGGAGCTCTTCGACGCCTGGTATGCCGAGATGGCGCGCCTGCCCCGCTCGACGCAGATCGCGCTGTTGCGGACCGGGGCGCGCATCGCGCGGTACCTGCCAAAGGCCGCCGGGTAAAATTTTTTGCCCGGCAATTTCAGGAGAAACAGAAATGACTGAAAATCACGCCAAGCCCGCCCGATCCACCGCCGAGGTCGAAGACCATTTGATCGAGATCGGTTTTCGCGATCCGGACAAGGCACGCCCGCGGGCACCTGCGGACTTGGTCGTGCCGCCGATCGACCCGCGGGCCTTTGTCTTTGCGCTCCTCGCGACACCGGCGGCGATCGGGCTGCCGGCCATGACGCTCGGCGCGATCACGGGCAGCGATCTTTTGAATTTCATCGCCGGCGGGGTCCTTTTCGCCCTGCCGCCCTACCTGCTGGCAGGCGCTCCATTCTTTCGGGCCGCGCTCACCCGGCGGTGGGCTCCGGGCTTTCCGGTGGGTGCCTGCGCGGCCGGGGGGCTTTTGGCCAATCTCCTCACGGTCCCCGTCTACGCGCTCATGGGCATCGGCATCTGGCTCTGGCAGACGGTCACCACCGGGGACGGCGGCGATGAGATCCGCGGCGCCGTTTTCGTCGGCAGCTTTGCCATGCTGTTCGGCTTTGCCTTCGCGCCGGCGATGGGGGCTGTCTTCGGCGCGCTCTACGGTTGGCTCCGCCGCTGATCGAATGGGGTGGCCTTTAACTCCGTCCGGTCGAGCCGAACCCGCCCGCACCCCGGTCCGTCGCGTCGAGCGCGTCGACAGGGCGAAGTTCGACCCGCCGGACCGGCGCGATCACGATCTGCGCGATCCGCTCGCCATGGCCGATCCAATAGGTCTCGGTGCCGAGATTGACGAGGAGCACCCGGAGCTCGCCGCGATAGTCGCTGTCGACGGTGCCGGGCGCGTTGAGGACGGTCACCCCGTGGCGCGCCGCAAGGCCCGCGCGCGGCCGGATCTGCCCCTCGAAGCCCTCCGGGATCGCAAGCGCAATCCCCGTCGGCACCAGGACCCGACCGAGCGTCGGCAGCGCAAGGCCCGCCCGGCGGTCCTCACCGGCGAGGCAAGCGCGCAGATCGAGCCCCGCCGCCCCAACCGTCTCGGCCGAGGGCAGGGCGAGCGCCGGATCGTGGTTCGGGAGCCGCGCGACCGCGACCGGGACAGCGGTCATTCGGCCGCCTCGCGCCGGGGCCCGAGCGCCGCGGCAATCCGCGCGGCAAGACGCTCGGCGACAGCGGCTTTACCGGCCCGCGGCCAGGGCTCGGCGCCGGCGACGGTCACCAGCGTCACCTCGTTTTCGGTCCCGCCCATGATCCCGCTCGCAGGGCTCACATCGTTGGCGAGGATCCAGTCACAGCCCTTGCGCGCGCGCTTGGCGGTCGCATGGGCGATCACGTCGTCGGTCTCGGCGGCAAAGCCGACGACGAGCGCCGGACGTCGCCCGGGCGGCAGGCGGGAGACGGTGGCGAGGATATCCGGGTTCTCGGCGAGGGCGAGGGCAGGCGGGGCGCCGGAGCCATCCTTCTTGATCTTGGAGCCTTGCGCGGACGCGACCCGCCAATCCGCCACGGCGGCAGCGAAGACGGCGGCGTCGACGGGCAGCGCGGCCTCGACCTCGGCAAGCATCTCCGCGGCGGTCTCGACCGGACGGAGGATCACACCCTCGGGCGGCGGCGCGCTCGCGGGGCCGGTGACAAAGACGACCTCGGCGCCGAGCGCGGCCAGCGCCCGGCCGATCGCCGCGCCTTGGGCGCCCGAGGAGCGGTTGGCGATATAGCGTACCGGGTCGATGGGTTCGTGGGTCGGGCCCGAGGTCACGAGGATCCGCCGGCCTTGAAGCGGGCCGTCGGCAAGCTGCGTCCGGATCGCCGCCAGGATTTCGGCGGGCTCGGCCATGCGACCGGGGCCATATTCGCCGCAGGCCATGTCCCCCGCGTTCGGGCCGACGACGGCGACGCCGTCCGCTTGCAGGGTGGCGAGGTTTCTGCGGGTGGCCGGGTGCTCCCACATGCGCACGTTCATCGCGGGCGCGATCAGCACAGGCGTGTCGGTCGCGAGCAGCACCGTCGTGGCCAGATCATCCGCGTGGCCGTGCGCCATCTTCGCCATCAGGTCGGCCGTGGCGGGCGCGACCACCAGAAGATCGGCGACGCGGGAGAGCTGGATATGGCCCATCTCCGCTTCGTCGGTCAGGTCCCAGAGATCGCTGAAGACCTTGCGCTCGGCGAGCGCCGAGACCGTGAGCGGCGAGACGAATTCCGCCCCTGCCCGGGTCAGCACGGGCGTGACGGAGCCGCCGGCTTTCCGGATCAGGCGGATGAGCTCGAGCGACTTATAGGCGGCGATCCCGCCCCCTATGATGAGGAGAATTTGCCGGCCCTGCACCGTCTTCGCCTCCCGGTCCGCGACACTGCGCGACGTTAGTCGTGGCCGCCCGCGGACGCAACGGGCGCCCCGTCAGAGCATTTGTCCGAGCAGGAGCGCGAGCCCAGCGCCGAGCAGGATGCCAATGGCGAAGACGCGGAACAGGCGATAATTGACCCGCGGCACGGGAAGACGCTGCACCTCGACCGCGATCGGACCGCGGAGGCGCTGGGTGCGGGCTTCTTCGGCCAGCGAGACGAGCTCTTGCGCGACGCCCGGCAGCCGGGGCCCGAGACGGCGCAGGATCGTCGCGACCTCGCCCAGATCCCGGAACACCTGGCGCGGTCCCATATTGTCGAAGATCCAGCCCTCGACCACCGGTGCGGCGGCCTTCCAGATATTCGAGTTCGGATCGAGCGAGCGGGCGACGCCCTCGACGACGACCATGGTGCGCTGGAGCAGGATCAACTCGGTCCGCGTCGCCATGCCGAAGCGTTCGGTCGTCTCGAAGAGATGCGCAAGCAGCCTGGCCAACGAGATCCGCGAGAGGTCCTGGCCGAAGATCGGCTCGCCGATGGAGCGGAGCGCCTGGGCAAAGGCCTCGACGTCGCGGTCGGCCGGGACATAGCCCGCCTCGAAATGCACCTCGGCCACCCGGCGATAATTTCGCGTGAGGAACCCGTAGAGGATCTCGGCGTAATGGCGGCGGGTGATCGGGTCGAGGCGCCCCATGATGCCGAAATCGAGGATCACGAGCGCGCCGTCGGGCGTGACGCGCAGGTTCCCCTGGTGCATGTCCGCGTGGAAATAGCCGTTGCGAAGCGCATCGGACAGGAAAACCCGGATCACCCGCAGCGCGAGCTCGGTTACGTCATGACCGGCGGCACGGAGCACGTCCGGGTCCATCGGGAGGCCGTCCACCCACTCCATGGTAAGCATCCGCCGCCCCGTCCCCTCCCAGAAGATCTGCGGCACCTTGATCGTCTGATCCGCTTTCGCGTTGTCGCGGAACTCGCTCGCGGCGGCGGCTTCGAGGCGCAGATCGAGCTCGGTCAGCACGACGCCCTCGAAATGCTGGACGACCGCGTTCGGCCGCAGCCGCGCCGAGGCGGGCAGCAGGGTCTCGACGACGCCCGCGATGAAGTAGAAGGTGCCGATGTCGCGGCGGAACTGCCGGGCGACGTCGGGTCTCAGCACTTTGACGGCCACCTTCGCACCGGTCGGGCCCCAGCGGGCCGGATGCACCTGCGCGATCGAGGCGGCGGCAACCGGCTCGCCCAGATCTTCGATCAGCGCGGCCGCCGCGGGTCCGAGATCGGCGGCGATGATCGCGCGCGCTTCGGCAATCGGGAAGGGCGGCAAGCGATCCTGGAGCACGCGCAATTGCGCAACGATCTCGGGCCCGACGATGTCCGGCCGCGTCGACAGGATTTGGCCGAATTTCACGTAGGCCGGGCCCATGGCCTGAAGCGCGCGGGCCACCGGGGGCAGATCCGCATCGCCGCGGCGGCCGAAGAGGCCGAAGGGGCGCGCCATCGCCCGGAGGGCGAACCGCGGCCAGCCATGCACCCCGAGCGCGTCGAGAAGCTCGCGCATCGCGCCTGTCCGCTCGAAGGTCGCGCCGGTGCGGAGCAGCCGCCAGAGCTGGGGGATCGCACGGATCATCCGCCGCTCCCGCGGGATAGGGGCGTCGGTTTGCCCGTGCCGCGCCCCGGCCTCGACACCCCTCCGGTCATCGCGCGGCGCTCAGAGCCGCCAGCCGGAATGGAGCGCCGCGATCCCCAGGCTGAGGTTGCGGTAATCGACGCGTCCGAAGCCCGCGGCCTCGATCATCGCCGCGAACCGGTCCTGGTCGGGAAAGCGCCGGATCGATTCGACCAGATACTGATAGGAGGCGCGGTCGCCGGTGACCCGCTCGCCGAGCCAGGGGATCACCGAGAACGAGTAGCGATCATAGAGCGCCTGTGCGGCCGGTACCGCCATCTGGCTGAATTCGAGGCAAAGGAAGCGGCCGCCGGGGCGGAGGACCCGGTATGCCTCGGCGAGCGCGGCTTCGATCCGGGTCACGTTGCGAATGCCGAAGGCGATGGTGACCGCGTCGAAGCTGCGGTCGGGGAAGGGCAGCGCCATCGCGTCGCCGGCGATCCAACTGAGCGCATCCGCGTCGGGACGTTCGCCCGCACGGCGCTGGCCTTCGTCGAGCATCGCCTCGGTGAGGTCGCAGACAGTGACGCGCGCGCCCGGTGCACGGTCTAGAATGCGGAACGCGATGTCTCCGGTGCCGCCGGCCAGATCGAGGACTTCTTGGCCGGGGCGCGGAGCGAGCCAGTCGACCATCGCCTGCTTCCAAAGCCGGTGGATCCCGGCCGACATCAGGTCGTTCATCAGATCATAGCGCGCGGCCACCGAGGAGAAGACACCGTGCACGCGCGGGGCCTTCTCGCTCTCGGGGATCGTTTCAAAGCCGAAATGGGTTGCGCGATCAAGGCGGCTATCAGTGTTCATGGAGCGCAGGATAGCGCCCCGCCGGCAAAGGGAAAGTGGCGCGGCGACCGGGGCGATCAGCGGGCAGCCGAGCGGGTGGGCGACGAGCCCCTTCGAGGCAGGGAACCCGTGTGGCGGGCCGCGCGCCTTCAACTTTTTGCCCTCTACCCCGGTCAGAAGCATGCAGGCGGCACCGGCGCGGGTAGGGCGCCGAGAGGGCGTCGACCGGGCCCTGCCCTCGACACGGCTGAAACAGC
This sequence comes from Paracoccaceae bacterium, assembly GCA_050331395.1. Lineage (GTDB taxonomy): Bacteria > Pseudomonadota > Alphaproteobacteria > Rhodobacterales > Rhodobacteraceae > Thermohalobaculum. The sequence goes on along the minus strand of JBHJGX010000079.1, from coordinate 26,116 downwards.
GCTCAGTGATCAGGTGTCAGGGCAGGTTCGGGCGCCGTTTCGGTCGCCTTTCCGAGCGGCGGACGGGGTGCTAACGCCGGGGCCAAGGAGATGCGCGATGCCCGAACTGCCCGAAGTCGAGACGGTCCGCCGCGGGCTCGCCCCCGTGCTCGAAGGACGGCGGCTCGCCGAGGTCGTGCAGCGCCGGCCCGATCTCCGCTGGCCACTGCCCGAGCGGTTCGCCGAGCGGCTGACCGGGCGCCGGGTCGCGCATCTCGGCCGTCGGTCGAAATATTTGCTCGCCGCCCTCGACGGAGACGAGACCTGGATCGTGCATCTCGGCATGTCCGGGCGGATGATCGTCCACCCGGTCAAAGCGCGCGCCGAGGTGCCTGGCGCGTTTGCGCTCGGCCCGCCGGGCGCGGGGCTCCACGACCATGTCAGCGTCGAGACCGACCGGGGCGACCGGGTCGTCTACAACGACGTCCGGCGCTTCGGCGCGATGGATCTGTGGCCGACCGACCGGATCGAGGAGCATTGGCTTCTCGCCCGGCTCGGACCCGAGCCGCTCTCGAACGCGTTCTCCGGCGAGACGCTCGCGGCGGCCTTCCGGACCCGGCAGAGCCCGGTCAAGGCCGCGCTTCTCGATCAGCGCGTGGTGGCCGGGCTCGGCAACATCTATGTCTGCGAGGCGCTCCATCGGGCTGGGATCCACCCGCGTCGGATCGCCGCCACGCTCTCGCGCGGACGGATCGAACGGCTGGTCGTGGCGATCCGACAGACGCTCGAAGCGGCGATCGCGGCCGGCGGCTCCTCGCTCCGGGACTACCGACAGGCGGACGGCGAACTCGGCTATTTTCAGCACACCTTCCGGGTTTACGGCCGCGCAGACCAACCCTGCCCCTGCGGCCGCCCGGGCGCGCGCATCCTCAGGATCGTACAACAGGGCCGCTCGAGTTTCTATTGCTCGCGCTGCCAGCGCTGATCCGATCGGCGCCGTCTTCTGCCGCCTGTCCCGCCCGCACAGTTGATCCAACCCGGTCGAGGCGATACACCCGCCGCCTCGGATGCGCGCCCGGAGGGAGACCAATGGCCTACAAATGCATCATCGTCGAGACCCGCGACCATGTGGGTCTCATCCGTCTCAATCGGCCGAAAGCGATGAACGCGCTCAATTCCGAGCTCATGCGCGAGCTCGGCGACGCCCTCGTCAAATTCGACGCCGACGAGACGATCGGCGCCATGGTCCTCACGGGCAACGAGAAGGCCTTTGCCGCGGGCGCCGATATCAAGGAAATGCGCGAGAAGAGCTTCGTCGATGTGTACCGCGAGGACTTCATCACAGCGGAGTGGGAGGCCGCGACGCGGGTTCGCAAACCGCTGATAGCCGCAGTGGCGGGCTATGCGCTCGGCGGCGGCTGCGAGCTTGCGATGATGTGCGATTTCATTCTCGCGGCCGACACGGCGAAATTCGGCCAGCCCGAGATCAATCTCGGCGTGATGCCGGGAGCGGGCGGCTCGCAGCGGCTCACCCGCTTCGTGGGCAAGTCGAAATCCATGGAAATGAACCTCACCGGTCGCTTCATGGACGCCGCCGAAGCCGAGCGGTCGGGCCTCGTCAGCCGGATTGTTCCCGCGGACGGGCTGATCGACGAGGCGGTGGCGACGGCAGCGAAGATCGCCGACAAAGGCCCGCTCGCGGTTATGGCAACCAAAGAGGCCGTCAACCGCGCCTACGAGACCACGCTCGCCGAGGGGGTGCGGTTCGAACGTCGGCTCTTCCATGCGCTCTTTGCGACCGAGGACCGGGCCGAGGGGATGGACGCCTTCATCGAGAAGCGCACTCCGCAGTTCCGCGGTCGGTGAACGGGATCGTCATGGCGACCGTTGACCGGAGCGTGCGGCTGGGATAACCGACGCGGTCTCGTCTGACAGCAACAACGGATACGGGAAAGCATGGCCAATTCGCCACAGGCGCGCAAACGCATTCGACAAATCGCGCGGCGGACTGCCGTCAACAAAGCGCGGCGGTCCAGAGTTCGGACCTTCATCCGGAAGGTCGAGGAAGCCATCGCCACCGGCGATTATGAAAAGGCGACCTCGGCGCTGAGGGCCGCCCAGCCCGAGATCATGCGCGGTGCGAACAAAGGCATCTTGCATGCCAACACGGCGAGCCGGAAGATCTCCAGGCTGCACAGTCGCGTTCGGAAACTCGCACAGGCGTGATCTCCCATTTTGGCGAACCGGCTGGCCGTCAGGAGCGTTGCTCCTGGCGACCATTGATGTGTCTTGAATTCGACACAGTTTTGCCATGTTCATGTTTCCTTCAGGTTGCCTGCCCTGACGACTAGTGCTTCTCTATTCACAGATTCGGAATGCGTCCGCAAACGCACAGCTCTAAATCTCGTATATATTTCAGCTGGGGCATGTACAGCCACATGCCTCACTTAATCCTGTTTCGAACTTATGGGATGATTTTCTGATCGGAACCAAGTGATTTATTTCGCAAGTCGACCCGAAAACGGCTTGCTCCGAATCTGAGCGGGGCTTTACCCAGTGGACATCGTAGAGGCCGAGGAGGGATTGATGGGAACGGACACGGGATCCATGACAGACGTTGCGACACCGGCCGAAGCCTACGCCGCGCTGAAGAGCGCGCCGGGCACGGCCCTGGTCGATGTTCGTACGCGTGCTGAGTGGAGCTTTGTCGGAATCCCGGACATCTCGGAAACCGGCCGGCCGTTCTGGCCGGTCGAATGGCAGAGCTTTCCGGACATGTCCATGAACCCGCGGTTCGTAGACGAAATTCGCAAGCGTATCGAAACGCATGACGGACCGAAGCCCATCGATCGGCTGTTGTTTATCTGCCGCTCGGGCGCCAGATCCCATGCCGCCGCCGAGGCCGTTGCCGCCGCCTTCGGAACCGAAGGCCGCGCCGTCCGTTGCACGAATGTCACTGAAGGGTTTGAGGGCGATCTCGACGCCGCCGGTCATCGGGGTCGGTCGAACGGATGGAAGGCGGCAGATCTGCCGTGGAGACAGAATTAGAGGCCGGTCGGCCACCCCGAATTCGTAACGATAAATCCTACATTTCCAGGATACGCAGGGATGATGATGTCAGATCGGTTTCTGACGAATGGCGACATGTCGAAAGACAAGCTGTCGGCACTATGGGAGCAATGCTGCTCCGACTTGGCCCGCGAGATCGGCCATGACCGCGTGGACCAGTGGATCCGGCCGATCGCGTTGACAGCCGTCGAGAAAGATTTGGCGATCCTCGCCGCGCCGACGAATTTTCTGGCGGACTACGTGGAGCGGAACTTTGGGCTGCAAATTCTGCGGGTTCTGCAACGGACCGCGCAGGGGATCCGGCGTATCGACTTGACCGTGGCGGTCGCCCCCGTCGACGGCGTCAAGGCCGGACCCAAGCCCGTGGCCGCCGAGAGCCCGCCTGCACGTGTCGCCGTCCAGGCGGAGGACGATCTGCCATCGGCGCCACTCGACCCGCGGTTTACGTTCGACAGCTTCGTCGTCGGCAAGCCCAACGAGCTCGCCCATGCGGCCGCGCGGCGCGTGGCCGAGTCGCCCGATCCGACCTTCAATCCGGTCTTCCTCTACGGCGGGGTCGGGCTCGGGAAGACGCATCTCATGCATGCCATTGGCACCCACCTCTTGCGACACCGTCCGCAGGCGCGCGTGGTCTATCTGTCCGCTGAACAGTTCATGTATCGCTTTGTCCAGGCGTTGAGATTTCGCGACACGATGACGTTTAAACAGCAATTCCGCTCAGTCGACGTCCTGATGATCGACGACGTGCAATTCATTGCCGGCAAGGACTCGACCCAGGACGAATTCTTTCACACTTTTAATGCACTGATCGATCAGAAGAAGCAGATCGTCATCTCTGGCGACCGTTCGCCTGACCGGATCGACGGCATGGAAGACCGGATCAAATCCCGGCTCCAATGGGGGTTGGTGGTGGATATCCACCCCACCGATTACGAACTTCGTCTGGGCATTCTTCAGCAAAAGGCCGAATCGATACAGGCAACCGCACCTGACGTGGTGCTCGACCCTAAAGTCCTCGAGTTCCTCGCCCGCCGGATCAATCAGAATGTGCGCGTGCTCGAAGGCGCCCTCACCCGGCTTTTCGCCTATGCGCTTCTCGTCGGGCGCCCGGTCGACATGGAGATGACCCGCGAATGCCTGGCCGATCTTCTGCGGATCGCAGAACGCAAGATCACGATCGAGGACATCAAACGCCGGGTCTGCGAGCATTATCATCTGAAGATGAACGACCTCACATCGGCGCGGCGGGCCCGAGCGGTCGCGCGCCCGCGTCAGGTGGCGATGTATTTGTCGAAAACGCTGACCGCGAAATCGCTTCCGGAGATCGGGCGGCTTTTCGGTGGGCGCGACCACACGACCGTGCTGCATGCGGTCAAGCGGATTGAGGAATTGCGGGCCACCGACACCCAGACGGCCGAGGATCTCGAGCTCTTACGCCGCATGCTCGAGGCCTGAGCCCGCGGCACAGGATTGATCCCCCCCGGGGTTTAGATACTGTCAGCGGCCCGGCTCCACTTCCGCAGGCTGGGCGGCGTGCCCGCCCCGGTCCTCTCGCTCCAGGGTGACGTCCATGAAAGTCAGTATCGATCGTGCCGCTCTTCTCAAGGCGATGAGCCGCGCGCAGGGGGTCGTCGAACGGCGCAACACGATCCCGATCCTGGCGAACGTCTTGTTGGAGGCGGCCGAGGGCACGATCAGCCTTCGCGCCACGGATCTCGACATCGAGGTGGTCGAGACCATCGAAGCGGGCGTCGAGGCGCCGGGGAGCACCACGGTCTCGGCGCATCTGCTGCACGAGATCATCCGCAAGCTGCCGGACGGCTCTGAGGTTTCTTTGGCGCGGGACGCAGCCGCCGAGAGGCTCGATATCCGGGCCGGGCGCTCGCGCTTTCAGCTGCCGACGCTGCCGCGCGAAGACTTCCCGATGATGGCGTCGAGCGAATATGCCTGCACGTACAAGATCGATGCGCCTCGGTTGCGGCGGCTCTTCGACAAATCGAAATTCGCCGTGTCGACCGAAGAGACCCGCTATTATTTGAATGGCGTGTATCTGCACGTGACCGAAGAGGACGGCACGACAGTGTTACGAGCGGTCGCGACCGACGGCCACCGATTGGCGCGGATCGATGCGGAGTTGCCCGAGGGGGCGGCATCCGCCCCGCCGGTGATCGTCCCGCGCAAGACTGTCGGCGAACTGCGCAAGCTGCTCGAGGACGATGAGGCGGAGATCGATGTCTCGGTGAGCGAGACCAAGATCCGCTTTGCGGTGACGGGCCTCGTGCTGACCTCGAAGGTGATCGACGGAGCGTTTCCGGATTACACCCGCGTCATCCCGTCGGCGAATGCCAACAAGATGGAAGTCGAGGCCAAGGAGTTCGCCGCTGCGGTCGATCGGGTCGCGACGATCAGCCAAGAGCGCGCACGGACGGTGAAGCTTGCGATCGACGAGGATCGGCTGGTGCTATCGGTGGTCGCGCCCGATGCGGGAACGGCGACCGAGGAACTGCGCGTCGCTTACACGGCCGATCCGCTCGAGATCGGTTTCAACGCGAAATATCTCTTGGAGATCGCCGGTCAGATCGACCGCGAGAACGCAGTCTTCGAGTTTGCCGACCCGGGCGCACCGACGCTCGTGCATGAAGGCGAGGACAAGACCGCCGTCTATGTGGTGATGCCGATGCGGGTCTAGCGCCATGGGCGCGTTCCGGCTCGACGGGGGAGATGGGAGCGCCATCTCCCGGCCGGCAAAGAGAGGGAGTTGACGATGTCGAAGACGCTCACCGCGTGGTTGGGGCTGGCGCTTGCCGCGGCCGGTACGCTGCCCGCCACCGCTTCCGATCGGACGATCATATTTCTCCACAACGCCTGGTACGAAGGCCACAAGGCCGGCGAGCCGCATCCGAAGTTCGGAGCCTACGACCTCGCGGGCATCACCGCCGCCCTTGCCGAAGGCGGCGCGGTGGAGGCGCCCGTGCGCGGGCCCGACGCCGATCCCTCCGAGGCGGCCGACGCCTTGACGGCCCGCATCCGCGAGGCGATCGCTGACGGGCAAGACCCGGACAAGATCACCGTGATCGGGGCATCGAAGGGCGCCTTTATCGCCCAACTCGCAAGCGCGCGCCTCGGCGAGCCAGCGGTGTCCTGGGTGCTCGTGGGCGGCTGTCACACGGCACGGATGGAGGCCGGCGCACCGCCCGCCATGACGGGTCGGGTGCTATCGATCTACGAGGCCTCCGACCGCATCGCAGGCGCCTGTGCGCCCCATGGTGCGCTTTACGCCAACGCGCAGGCGTTCGAGGAGCAGGAGACTAAGACGGGCCTCGACCACGGTTTCCAATTCGTGGCGGATCCCGTCTGGATCACGCCGGCCCTGGCCTGGTAACCATCGGTATGCGAAGTGGGAGCAAGGGAGGGGCACCGCACCGCAAGCGGACGGCGCCCGCCCGGCTCACTCGGCGGCGAAGTTCGAGGGGAACATCGCGCGGGCCGTCGCTTCGTCGAAGTCTTTCTTGAACGCGATGTCGGAGCCGATGGCGCGGGCCCTCGCGACCGCGGGGCGCGCATTCACGCTTTCGAACCAGCGCTTGACGTGGGGGTACTGGTCGATCCCGCCTTCGCCGAGCACGCGGACATGGCGGTCGACCCAGCCCCAGCCCGAGATGTCAACGATGGTGTAGTCGGGGCCGACGATGAACTCGCGCCCTTCGAGGTGTTTGTCGAGCACCTCATAGTGGCGATGCGCCTCGAAGCGGTACCGGCGCTTGGCATAGTCGCCGCCCTCGGCCGCGCCTGCGGTTTGAAAATGCACCCACTGGCCCGAGAACGGGCCGAGGCCCGACGCGATCCACATCAGCCAGGAATAGAGCTCGGCGCGATCCTCTGGCCGGCCGTAGAATTTGCCGTATTTTTCCGCGAGATAGAGGAGGATCGCATTCGAGTCGAAAACCCGGACGCCGTCGTCCTCGATGGCCGGCGCCTTGCCGTTCGGGTTCACCCGGCGGTATTCGGCCGAATGCTGGTCCCCCTTGAAGGTGTCGAGCGCCACGACCTCGTAGGGCAGCGCAGCCTCCTCGAGGAAGAGCGCGACTTTCATCGGGTTCGGGGTGTGGTGATAATGGAAACGGATCATGGAACGGGCCTCCTTGCTTGCCTGCGCGTTCTTTACCGATCGTTCTCGAATTTGGAAAGCGGTCGCGGTCTCACAGCTGCGTGACGGATCGGGCGTCGGGCGGGGGGTGCGCCGGGGCGCAGGATGACCGGCCCAAGCCCCGCGCTTGCGGTGACGCGGATCCGGCTCGCCGCCTTCCGCTCGTATGCGGCGGGCGAGGTGGCGCCTGGCGGCCAAAGCGTGGCGCTCTACGGGCCGAACGGATCGGGAAAGACCAACCTCGTCGAAGCCGTCTCGCTCTTCGTTCCCGGCCGAGGATTGCGCCGCGCCGAGCCCGGCGCTCTCGCCCGCGGCGGCCCGGCCGGACGGATCGGCTGGCGGGTCCGGGCAGAGATCGCGACGCCCGAGGGCTCGGTCGAGGCGGTCACGGGCGCAGATGGCGAGGACACCCGCCGAACGGTCGAGATCGACGGCAAGAGTGCACCGCAAACCCGGCTCGGCGCGCTGATGCGGATGGTCTGGCTCACGCCAGCGATGGACCGGCTGTGGGCCGAGGCCGCGGGCGAGCGCCGCCGGTTCCTGGATCGCATGGCGATGGGGTTCTTTCCCGCGCACGCGGATACGGCGCTGGCCTATGAGAAGGCGATGCGGGCGCGAAACCGGCTCTTGAAGGAAGGGCCGGCCGATCCGGTCTGGCTCGGGGCGCTCGAGCGGCAGATGGCCGAGGCAGGCGCGCGGATCGCGCGGGTTCGGGTCGAGGCTTTGGCGGCGATCCGCGAGGCCGTGACGGACGCCGAGACCGTCTTCCCGCGACCAGAGCTTGCGATCGAGGGCCAGGCGGAGACGCGGCTTGCCGACGATCTCTCCGAGGGCGCGGAGATGGATGCGGCCGAGGCGCGCGAGGCGGCGACGCTCCGGGGCGATCTCGAGGCGGGGCGCGTGCAGGACGCGGCCGCCGGCCGGACGCTCTCGGGCCCCCACCGGAGCGATCTGGAGGCGGTCTTTGCCGATAAGGGTATGCCTGCCCGGCTCTGCTCGACGGGCGAGCAGAAGGCACTCCTGATCTCGGTCGTGCTCGCCAATGCCCGGGCGCTGGCCAGCCGGACCGGCTGGGCGCCGGTTCTGCTTCTCGACGAGGTGGCGGCGCATCTCGATGCCGACCGGCGCGCGGCGCTCTATGGCGAGAGCGGGGCGCTCGGCGCCCAGGCCTGGATGACCGGGACGGGGCCCGAACTCTTCGACGGGCTGAGCGGCGACGCCCTCCGCCTCGCGGTCTCTGAGGGGCCGGACGGCAGCCGCCTCGCCCCAGCCTGACGCCAGCCTGACGCCCCCGCTATGGCGCTCTCTCAGGCAACCCGTTAGAATCACGGAGGAGAAAAGGATGCAAACATGAGCGACGAGACCAACGGACCGTCCGAGGCCGATCAGCCGGAGTACGGCGCGGGCAGCATCAAGGTCCTCAAGGGACTTGAGGCGGTGCGCAAGCGCCCGGGCATGTATATCGGTGATACCGATGACGGCTCGGGCCTGCATCACATGGTCTACGAGGTTGTCGACAATGCCATCGACGAGGCGCTCGCCGGCCATGCGGACCGGGTGGTGGTGACGCTCCATGCGGCCGGCTCGGGCAGCGTGAGCGACAACGGCCGGGGGATCCCGACGGACATCCACGACGAAGGCGTCTCGGCGGCCGAAGTCATCATGACCCAGCTCCATGCGGGCGGCAAATTCGACCAGAACAGCTACAAGGTCTCGGGCGGGCTCCACGGCGTGGGCGTCTCGGTGGTGAACGCGCTCTCGGATTGGCTCGAGCTTCGGATCTGGCGCGCCGGGCACGAGCATGTCGCCCGGTTCGAGCGCGGCGAGACTGTCCGCCACCTGGAAGTCGTCGGCGACACGGACAAGACGGGAACCGAGGTGCGCTTTCTCGCCTCGCTCGAGACGTTTTCAGGCATCGACTACAGTTTCAAGACGCTGGAGCACCGGCTGCGCGAGCTTGCCTTCCTCAATTCGGGCGTTCGCATCCTCTTGCGCGACCTGCGCCATGCGACGCGCGTCGAAGAAGAACTTCACTACGAGGGCGGGGTCGAAGCCTATGTGCGCTGGCTCGACCGCTCGAAGACCCCGCTTCTGCCGAAGCCGATCACGGTGAGCGGGACGCGCGACGGGGTGATCGTCGAGGCCGCGCTTTGGTGGAACGAGGGGTATCACGAGACCACCCTCGCCTTCACGAACAACATCCCGCAGAAAGACGGCGGCACGCACTTGGCGGGCTTCCGGGGGGCGCTCACCCGAACGGTGAACGGCTATGCGGCCCAGGGCGCGGCCAAACGCGAGAAAGTGGCGCTCTCGGGCGACGATGCCCGCGAGGGGCTGACCTGCGTTTTGTCGGTTAAGGTCGCCGATCCGAAATTTTCGAGCCAGACCAAGGAGAAACTTGTCTCCTCCGAGGTCCGGCCCGCAGTGGAAAGCCTTCTCCACGAGAAGATCGGCGAGTGGTTCGAGGAGCACCCCTCGGAGGCGCGGATCGTGCTCGCCAAGATCGTCGAGGCGGCCCAGGCCCGCGAAGCGGCGCGGAAGGCCCGCGAACTCACCCGGCGGAAATCGGCGATGGACATCAATTTCCTCGCCGGCAAGCTCAAGGACTGTTCGGAGAAAGATCCGTCGAAGACCGAACTCTTCCTCGTGGAGGGCGATTCGGCCGGCGGCTCGGCGGCGCAGGCCCGCGACCGGCACACCCAGGCGCTGCTTCCGCTGCGCGGTAAAATTCTCAATGTCGAGCGGGCGCGCTTCGATCGGATGCTGTCGAGCCAGGAAATCGGCAACCTCGTGATGGCGCTCGGCACCGGTATCGGCCGGGACGAGTTCGATCTTTCCAAATTGCGCTATCACAAGATCATCCTGATGACCGATGCGGATGTGGACGGTGCGCATATCCGGACGCTGTTGTTGACCTTCTTTTATCGCCAGATGCCCGAGTTGATCGAGGCGGGGCATCTCTTCATTGCGCAACCACCGCTTTACAAAGTCGCCCGGGGAAAATCCGTGCGATACTGCAAAGACGAAGCTGAGAAAGAGAATTACCTGATCGGCGAGGGCGTCGAGGGCGCGACCCTGCGGCTTGCCGACGGGACCGAGATCCGGGGACGCGACCTGCTGCGGCTGGTGGCCGAAGCGCGGCGGCTCCGGCAAATGCTGGCGCTCTTTCCGAGCTCGATCTCGCGTCTTTTGCTTGAACAGGCGGCGCTCGAAGGCGCGCTGACGCCGGATCTGCTCGACCGCCCGGCCGTTGCGACCGAGACCGCCGAGGCCGTGGCGGCCCGGCTCGACCGGCTCGCGCCGGAGACCGAGCGCGGCTGGACGGGAAGCGCGTCGCCCGAGGGTCTTACGTTCGCACGGACGCTCCGGGGAGTGGCAGAGACACGCATGCTCGATGCGGGCGTGCTCGGCTCGGCGGAGGCCCGCACCCTCGGTCAGGTGGGCGCCGAGTTCCGCGAGACATACCGGGCGCCCGCAGAGCTTTTGCGGAAGGACCGCGCCCAGCCGATCCGCACGCCCTCGGAGCTGCTCGATGCGGTGATGACCGAGGGCGAGAAGGGCGTGTCGCTTCAGCGCTACAAAGGGCTCGGCGAGATGAACCCGAACCAGCTTTGGGAGACGACGCTCGATCCGGACGCACGGACGCTTCTCAAGGTGCGGGTCGATCAGTCGACGGAGGCGGACGAGATCTTCACCAAGCTGATGGGCGACGTGGTGGAGCCGCGCCGCCGGTTCATTCAGGAAAACGCGCTCACCGTCGAGGATCTGGACATCTGAGCGCGCGGGACGCGGGGCCTTCGGCCCCGACCGTCGCGACAGCCCGGGGCGCGTGTGGTGGGTATGAGGCCCGCGACGGCCTGCCGCCCCCGCCACCTGTGGCGAGCCCCGCGGGCCCGGGTCCGGCGCCGCACGGGACAGGCCGGGATCGCTCATCGGTGCGAACGGGCCGCCGCGACTGCGCCCCGATCAGGACCTCTGCCACGGCGAGAACGCGCAAGACCGGAGACCCCCATGGACGATGTCTGGACCGATTTGGACGCGACCCGCCGCGACGTCTGGCGGCGGCTTCAGCGCGGCGTGGCAGACCGGCGGGCGGCTGCGCGTCATCCCGTCCTGGCGACCCAAGGTCGCGCCGGCTGGCCGGAGGCGCGGACGGTGGTGCTCCGCCGGGTCTCGGTGGACGCGGCCACCGTCGAGATCCATACCGATACGGCGTCCGCCAAAATCGCCGATCTCGACGTCTGCCCGCGCGCCTCGCTCATGGTCTGGGATCCGAAGGCCGATCTTCAGATCCGGTTGCGATTAAGGATGGAGACGCTGACGGTCGCGGGCGCCGGCGCGGATCTGGTTTCGGCGCGCTGGGCGGCGATACCCGAGGCAGCCCGCCGCCCCTACGGCACCGAGCCCGCGCCCGGGCAGCCGATCCCGGCCCCGGAAGCCGTGGCGCACACGCCCCGCCCGGAGCGCTTTGCGGTGCTTCTCGGCCATGTGGAGGAAATCGAGACGCTGCATCTCGGTCCGGATCGCCATCGCCGTGCGGTCTTCGCCCGCGGCCGAGGCTGGGTGGGCCAGTGGCTCTCTCCCTGAGGGGTCTGCTGGATCCGCCGCAGGTGACAGGGAACGCCGCTCGGCCAAGGCCCGACGACGGTCGAGGGCGCGGACTTGGCCCGCCCGGCCTGGGCACAATTGTTGGATCACCGCTTTGCAGGCCGCCGAGGAACCCTCGGGGCGGCTTTGGATGCGGTCACGGGGCAGAGCTCGGCGGCCCAATCGACAAGGCCACGTGACGCGCGTCACGGGTGCCCGCCGGGTTCCGCGTAATCTCGGTCGGGCGAGGGACGCGCAACCCCGTCCCGCCCCAGAGAGAGGAGACCCGCCATGATCTCACCCCAGTGCCGCGCCACCCTCCGCGACACCGTCCGCAGCGCAAGCGCGAGAGCGACCCGCCTCCGCCTGCGGCCCATGACGGTCGCACGAGATCGCAGCCGAATGCCCCAGACGTCGCTCGATCTCAAAGCGCCGTTTGCCGCGATCCGTCGGCGGTGCGGGCCGGCACTCTCGCGCCTTTGACGTTGGCCCGGAGCGCCCGGAACGGAAAGGCTCGGTCGTAGAGCGGACCCCGGCCCCGCCCCGGGCCGGGCTCCGCCACGACCGTCAGAGGGCACGGTCCCGGCGCCGATCACGCGGGATCGGGGCGATCTCCGGGGCCGCGTCGGGCCGCGATCGCATCGGCGAACCCGTGATTGGCGTCGCGGTGTTCGGCCTCGTCGGCGCGCACGGCGATTACCACGTCACGGAGCCGCGCCTCGGCGCCGAGGTTCCAATAGTCGATCGCGATTTGCGGAGCCGCCACGTTCGCCTGCCGGCCCGCATCGATCTCGGCCAGATATTGCGTATAGCTGACCACCGCTTCTTCCTCGAGATAACCGACCACCCGGTGCGCCGTCTTCGGTGCGAACAGATAGAGGAAAAAGTAAAAGTTGAAGAAGATCGCTTGCGCGATGAGGATCAGGCCCCGCTCGAACACGCTCGGACGCGCGATCTTGATGAAGGTCATCAAGTGCATGCGCTCGTTTTCGGCCTCGTCGAGCAGTTCGCGGATCCAACCCTGATCGTCGCGGATGTGACGGATTGCCTTCAAATGCTGGAGCATGCCGCCAACCATGCCGGGCACCGCGGCAACGGTCTCGAGCACCACGGCCCGATGGCCATAGCGCTTGGCGAAGAAGGCATCGGCGAAGACGCGAAGAAATTTGACCAGACGAAGCGCGATCCGGTCGTGGATGTCGACGGGAGCGTGATGGGTGTCGAGCCGCTCCCCGGCCCGTTCGGTCTCAGAGGTCTGGTCGAACATGGCAGATCTCCCGTTTCATTGCTAAGCAAACGAAGAGATCGGCCGCCTGGGGCTAAGGACAAGATACTGCGGCAACGAGGACGTGGAGCCGCGAAACCTGCCGCGGCGCAGACGGGAGCCGCGGCGCAAGCGATGGCGAAAGGCGGGTTGCGAAGGCGGCCATCTGCGCTTCGCATGGGCGAACCGCAGCGGAGCGCATGCGCTCTCCGGGCACGGGGGCGATGCCCCCGCGCATGGCCGCCGGGGGCCAGGCCGCCCCCTTCGCGAATTCACACCGCCGCCCACGCCTGCCACGACCATCGACGGCCGGCGGAAAGTTTCAGCCGTCTGCGTTATGGGTCGCATTGGCAAGCGTCCGGACGAAGGACAACACCTCGGCCGGCGTCTCGCCGCGGCCAATCCGTTCGACGATGGCCGAACCCACCACGACCCCGTCGGCAACCGCGGCGATCTCGGTCGCCGCCGCGGGCGTCTTGACGCCGAAGCCCACGCAGACCGGAAGCCGGGCAGCCGCCTTGATCCGGGCGACTTCCGGGGCAACGGCGGTCGCGTCCGCAGATGCGGTTCCGGTGATCCCGGTGATCGCGACGTAGTAGACAAAGCCGCTGGTGTTCGCGAGCACTGCCGGCAGTCGTCGGTTGTCGGTTGTCGGCGTCGCGAGCCGCACGAAATCGAGGCCCGCCGCTTTTGCGGGTAGGCAGAGCTCGGCATCTTCCTCCGGCGGCAGATCGACGACGATGAGCCCGTCGACGCCAGCCGCGCGGGCGGCGTTCAGAAACGCGTCGACCCCCATGGCTGCGATGGGGTTGTAGTATCCCATCAGGACAAGCGGCGTGTCGGGATGGCGGGCCCGGAAGCCCCGGGCCATGTCAAGCGTCCGGGCCATGGTCTGCCCGGCCGCGAGCGCCCGTTGCCCGGCGCGCTGGATGGCCGGCCCGTCGGCCATCGGATCGGTGAACGGCATCCCGAGCTCGACCACGTCGACGCCGGCCTCCGGCAGGCCGAGAAGAAGCTCGGTCGCCCGCGCCGGATCCGGATCGCCGGCCATGACGAAAGCCACGAAGGCCGTGCGTCCCTCGGCCCCAAGCCTCTCGAACGTCCCGCTCAATCGCGACATGCGTCTTCCTTCTCTGCGCACCGGCCCCGGCAAAGGCGCCTTCGGAGCGCCTCCTTTGGCAGGGGGCTATACGCATTCTCGCCCGCCGCAGCAACGCGGTGCGGGACATCGACGACCGGTGCCGCGGACGCACCCTGCGATCTCGACCCAAGCGAAGGGCGTTGGCGCGCCCGCTCGCGCGATGTGGCAGAAGGTGAGATGTCTTCTAGGGCGCCGCCGCCCTTGGGCGGCGGTTCTGCAAGTCCTCGGCGAGCCGATCGGCGCAAGATGGCGCTCTCAGGCGTCCTTGCGAAAGTATTTCTTCTCGCGCGGTTTCCCGTCCCAGCCCGTCCGCCTGGGTCGGTCGTCGCGGTCATGGCCGTTATGGCCCCCGTGACCGCCTTGGCCCCCGTGACCGCGATCGTCGCGGCCGGCCCAGCGGTCGTCCCGTCCGCCACGAGGTCCCCGGTCGTCGCGGCCCGCCCGATCGTCGCGGTGTCCGCCGCGCGGTCCGCGGTCGTCCCGGTCTCCCCGATCGTCGCGATGTCCCCGGAACCCGCCATGCTGAGGCCGCTCGCCCCGCTCCTCGGCCTTGTTGAGCAGCACGCTCGCAAAACGGTCCCGCCCGATCACGCCGTCATTGCACCATACGGTCTCGACGACGCCGCCCTCGTCGACCGCTTCGACCACCATCCGCATCGATCCCGATTTCAGGATCACCAAATCGCCCACAGAAAACGTCATGGCCATTGGCCCTTTCCCTTGCCGGGGGGTACCCCGCCGGCTTCTCATCGAACATGTCCGCCCGGCCGGGCGGAGCGCGGTGACTACAGGCACAACCGCGCTGCGTCCACCGATATTTGTGGCAGGCCCCGGCCGGCTCCCCGCCGGGTGGCGCCCGTCAGCGCCCCGGCGTGACCGGTGCGAGGGGCCGGAACCGGGCAAGGACGTAAGGCCCGATCGGCTCGAGCGTCTCGCCCCCGTTCAAGAACGCCACGTCGTTCAACCGGTTGACCGTCACATAGATCCAGCCGTCCGGCGCCGCCGACATCCCGTCCGGCCATTCTAGGCGCGGATCCACCACGAGCGGGCGATAGGACCCGTCGGGTGCGGTCACGCCGACCGCATTGCCGCCCGTATCAGTGATATAGACGTGCCCCGCATCGTCGACGGTGATCCCGTCTGAGGGCGGCTTCGCGCCATACCGCTCGACCCGCGCGGCCAGCGCATCCGCCCCGAGGTCGGCATCCGCCAGCGCCGCGGTCGGGACCCGCCAGACCGTGAGCCCGTGCATGGCGCCGTAATAGACCCAAGCATTGTCCGCCGAGATCGTGATCGGGTTGACCGCCACCCGGTGCGGGGTGCCGTCGGGCGCCGTCAGCCGCCGCCCATGCACGACCATGTCGACATCGTCGGCCGCGGTGCTCGCATGCCCGTCGAGCACACGCCGCGCGGCGCCCGTCTCGAGATCGACGACCACCAGAGCGCCCGCGAGATCCGCGATATAGGCGAGCGGCCGCTCCGCATCGAGCGCGAGATCGTTGTGGAACGAGCCCTCGACCGACGCGCTCGCAGGGATCTCGATCGTGTCCACGAGGGTGTCGGCCCGCGTATCCCAGCCAACGAGCCGGGCCGGCACGCCGTCGGCAAGTCCGTTGTCCAACATCCAGACGACGCCCTCGACCGACGCGCGCAGGCCGAGCACCGAGGAGAAACCGATCCCGTCCTCGCCGAGTGGCCCGGCCCAGTCCGGCGTCGGGAAGGGCGCGCGCGCACCTTCCGGCCCGACCTCATAAACCCGCACCTCGGGCGCGTAGAACTGGTGCATCGACACGATGATCCGCCCCTCGGGCGTCACCGTGACATTGCCGGGGCCGGTATCGAACTCGGCCACGATCTCCAACTGGGCGGTCTCGACCTCGTCCGAGACCGCGGGAAGGGCAAGCGTCGCCAAACCGGCGGCGAGAATAGCGGGCATGCGCATGGGGTCTCCTCGGGCGGCAATCGGCGGTCGGGGTGTAACACGGTCGCGCCCGAGAATCCCGCCTTCAGATCTTCTCGCCGAGCGCCTCCGCCACGGTGAAGATATCCTTGTCGCCTCGCCCGCACATATTCATCACAAGAAGGTGGTCTTTCGGCAGGCTGCCCGCGATCTTGGCCACATGGGCGAGCGCGTGGGCGGGTTCGAGCGCCGGGATAATGCCCTCGGTCCGGCAGGAAAGCTTGAACGCCTCGAGCGCCTCCGCATCGGTCACAGAGACGTACTCAACCCGGCCCATATCGTGCAGCCAGGAGTGCTCGGGCCCGATCCCGGGATAGTCGAGCCCCGCCGAGATCGAATGGCCTTCGAGTATTTGCCCGTCGGCGTCCTGCAGCAGATAGGTCCGGTTGCCGTGGAGCACGCCCGGTCGCCCGCCGGTGAGCGAGGCCGCGTGCTCCATCCGCTCGTCGACCCCATGACCGCCCGCCTCGACCCCGATGATCCGGACCTCGGGCTCATCGAGGAACGGGTGGAAAAGCCCCATCGCGTTTGACCCCCCGCCGATGCAGGCAACGAGGCTGTCGGGAAGACGTCCCTCGGCGGCCATCATCTGGGTCCGGGTCTCCCGGCCGATGACGCTCTGAAAATCGCGGACCATGGCCGGATAGGGATGCGGCCCGGCAACCGTGCCGATGCAATAGAACGTATCGGCGACATTGGTGACCCAGTCGCGCAGCGCTTCGTTCATCGCGTCCTTCAGGGTCGCGCGGCCCGAAGTCACCGGCACGACCTCCGCGCCCAAAAGCTTCATGCGGAAGACGTTCGGCCGCTGGCGCTCCACATCCGTCGCCCCCATGAAGACAATGCAGTCGAGCCCGAATTTCGCGCAGACCGTGGCCGTCGCGACCCCATGCTGGCCGGCGCCGGTCTCGGCGATGATCCGGGTCTTTCCCATTCGCCGCGCAAGCAGGATCTGTCCGAGCACATTGTTGATCTTGTGCGCGCCCGTGTGGTTGAGCTCATCGCGCTTCAAGTAGATCTTGGCGCCGCCCAACTCTTCGGTCAGCCGCGGCGCGTAATAAAGCGGCGAGGGCCGGCCCACATAGTGGGTCCAGAGATCCTCCATTTCGGCCCAAAAGCCTGGATCGTCCTTGGCCTTGGCGTATTCCGCTTCGAGCTCGAGGATCAGCGGCATCAGCGTCTCGGCGACGAAGCGGCCGCCGAAGATACCGAAGCGCCCGTTCTCGTCGGGGCCGGTGCGGAAGGAGTTGGGTGCGGTCTCGTTCATGGCGATCTCCCTTTTGTCGAGAGCTAGCCCGCCGCGCGGGTTTTTGTCGATGGCCGGCCTGTCGCAAGGGCGGTAGCGGGCGCAGGCGCACGGCTGCGCCGAGCTTTTCGCAGCGCCCGCCAGCAAAGAGCGCGAAACTCCATCTCCGCGCTGCATTGCGGGATGCAGGCGGGAGAGCCGCTGATCGAACTGAAAAAAGGATGCCAAATCATGATGATGCACAACGACACCGATTTTGAGATCGCGGCCCCGACCTTTCGCTCTGCCGAGGGTCAGATCAACACCGAAGCGGCCATGGCCGCCGGTCGTCGCGCCCGCGCCGAGGCGATGCTCGCCGCTATTCGCATGGTCCGGCATGCCCTCGGGCGCCTTGCCGCACGGGGTGTCGGACGCGGCTGAGCCCTAGGCGTCGAGGGCCGGGGTCGCGCCGCGGGCCGCCGCAACGAAAGCCCGGATCTTGTCCGGGTCTTTCACCCCGGGCGCGCTCTCGACGCCGGAGGAGACATCGAGTTGGCGCGCGCCGGTCAGGCCGACCGCCTCGGCGACGTTGCCGGGTGCAAGACCCCCCGCCAGCAGCCACGGCACTGGCCAGCGCCGCCCCGAAATCAGACGCCAGTCGAACGCGACCGCGTTGCCGCCCGGCCGGCTCGCCCCCTCGGGCGGCTTGGCATCCACGAGGATCTGATCCGCAGCCCCCGCATACCGACCGATCGCGGCGAGATCCGCTGCAGTTCGCAGCCCGAGCGCCTTCATGACCGGCAGTCCCGTGCGCCGGCCGATGATGTCGGCGCGCTCCGGGCTCTCGCTGCCATGGAGTTGAAGCATGTCGATGGGCAGGCCGGCAATCGCATCGAGTTCCGCGTCCTCTGCATCGACCGTAAGCGCGACCTTGACGAGGCCGGGCGGAGCAGCCAGCGCCAAATCGCGCGCGCGCCTCAGATCCACCGAGCGGGGAGACGGCGGAAAGAAGACGAACCCCAAATAGGCCGCGCCGGCATCGGCCGCCGCGGCGACATCGGTTTCACGCGTCAGGCCGCAGATCTTGACCCGGATCTCCGGGCGCGGGCGCTCCATATCGACCACCGGCTCAGCGCCGGATCGCCGGAAGCGGCAGGGCGTCTTCGGCGTTTTTGCCCTGCGCCTCGTTAAGCCGAGCGAGCTCGCGTTTAAGCCGTGTCGCCTCGCGCCGCGCCTCGTCGGCCGCGCGACGGTATTTGCTCTCGCGCAGATATTCGAGGATTTGCCCGACGACCACGCCGATCAGCACCGCAGCCATCAGCACAGCCGCCAGAGGCACGCCAACGAGACCCGTTCCGGGACCGGCGATTTCCACCGGCAACAGCCGCAGGTCGATCGGATGCATGTTTGCAACCCCGACGATGGCAAGCGCGAGCACGATCGCTCCGAGCACCAAGAGCTTTATCGTCCGCATTGCAGCGCCTCCTCAATCGGCGTCGAAATCCGTATCGTGGCCGTTGTTCATGCGCTCCCGCAGTTCCTTGCCGGCTTTGAAGAACGGGACGGTCTTGGCGGGAACATCGACCGACTCGCCCGTGCGCGGGTTTCGACCCACCCGCGCCTCGCGGCTTTTCACCGAAAAGGCGCCGAACCCTCGGAGTTCAACCCGATCACCACGCGCCAAGGCGAGCGTGATCTCTTCGAAAACCGTGGCGACGATCCGCTCGACGTCACGCTGGTACAGATGAGGGTTCTCTTCGGCAATCTGTTGAACCAGCTCCGACTTAATCATTCCGCGTCCCCCTCCGCGAGCAACCGTCGCGGGTCCTCGTTTTTTCTGAGAAGGTTGCACGGGGTCGGGCGCCCGTCAATCGCCGGATTGCGGGCGTCGGCCAAGGGCGCGAGCCCGCACTGCTCAGCCCGTGTAAAGCGCCAGAACGCGAGGGCCGTGGATCGGCAGTGGGGCGGCGGGCAAGATCCCGCGGAGAGCGCCCTCGACTTCGCCGAACGGAAAGGGCAGCTCGTTCTCCCAGCCATACGACCGCACGGGCAGATCCGTTGCGATCCCGTGTTCGGTCTCGAGCCAGTTCCGAGCGCTTTCAGTGTCGCCGATTTCGACCACCAGGCCAAGATCGATGGCCTGATGCCCGGTAAAGACCCGGCCATCGGTGACCCGGTCGAGGGCGGCGCCCTCGAGGCCGCGCCGCTCGCCCACCAAATCGCGGAACCAGTCGAAGCTGTCCAGGATCAGCACTTCGAGCGCGTCGAGGGCGGCGGGATCGGTCTCGGTCACCGGGCTCGGCGCGGCCTTCAGGGGCGCGGATTTGATCTCGGTGATCTTCACGCCCAGCTGATCGAGCAAACCGGTCACATTCGGCACCTGGGCGATCACCCCGACCGAGCCGACGATCGAATTGTGCCGGCCGATCACGTGATCGGCGCCCATCGCCGCAATGTATCCGCCCGACGCCGCGAGCTCGCCAACGACGGCCACAACGGGTTTCTCCTCGGCCACGTCCCGGAGGATCTCGTAGATCGCCTCGGAGCCGACGACCGTGCCGCCGGGGCTCGCGATCCGAACGACAAGCGCCTTGACACGGTCGTTCTCGGCAATGCGCCGGATCACTTGCGTGCGCCTCCGGTCGTCGGAGATCACGCCCTCGATATCGATTTGGGCAACATGATCTCGCGCACCGCCGCGGCCCGACCAGGGCACGAGCGCCAGCGCCGCGATGACGAGCGCGAGGATCGCCAAGATCCGCCAGAATGACAGGCGGCGCCGGAGCCGGCGCCTCTCGAGGATCATGTCGGCCGTGGCACTCACTGTGAGCTCCCTGATTGCTGCTGTGCCGGAACTAGGGGCGTTGCCGTGGGAAAGGCAAGGCGGAGCGGTGAAAATCGCACGGATGGCGGAGGTCGTCGGACCCGGCTCTCGCGACCCTGGACAAAAAAATGGGCGCGGGGGTGATCCTCCGCGCCCGGTGTGCCCAAGAAGGTCCGGTTCGGCCGGCTTATTCGCTCCGGTCCTTGAGCGCCTGGCCGAGGATATCCCCGAGCGATGCGCCCGAATCGGACGAGCCGTATTGTTCGACCGCCTCTTTCTCTTCGGCGACCTCGCGCGCCTTGATCGAGAGGCTGACCTTCCGCGACGCCTTGTCGATGGTGAGGACTTTCACGTCGATCCGGTCGCCCACCGAGAACCGGTCGGGCCGCTGATCCTGCCGGTCGCGGGCGAGATCCGAACGCCGGATGAAGCTCTTGAGGCCCTCGAACTCCACCTCGACGCCGCCGTCCTCGATGGCCGTGACAGTGACCGTGACCACATCGCCGCGCTTGACGCCGCGCGATGCCTCGGCGAACGGATCGCCGCCGAGCTGTTTGATCCCGAGCGAGATCCGCTCCTTGTCCACATCGACGTCGAGGACCACCGCACGGACCATGTCGCCTTTGTTGAAGTCTTGCAGCGCTTCTTCGCCCGACCGCTCCCAGTCGAGGTCGGAGAGGTGCACCATGCCGTCGATGTCCCCGTCGAGCCCGATGAAGAGGCCGAATTCGGTGATGTTCTTGACCTCGCCCTCGACCTCGGTGTCGCGGGGGTAGAGATCGGCGAACCGCTCCCACGGGTTCTGCAGGCACTGCTTGAGCCCGAGCGAAACGCGGCGCTTGTTCGGGTCGACGTCGAGCACCATGACCTCGACCTCTTGCGAGGTGGAGACGATTTTGCCCGGGTGCACGTTCTTCTTGGTCCAGGACATTTCCGAAACGTGGACAAGACCCTCGACGCCCGCTTCGAGCTCAACGAACGCCCCGTAATCGGTGATGTTCGTGACTCGACCCGTCCATTTCGAGCCAATCGGATACTTGGTCTCGACCGAGTCCCACGGATCCGCCATCAGCTGCTTCATGCCGAGCGAAATCCGCTGCGTGTCCTTATTAACCTTGATGACTTGGACCTTCACGGTCTCGCCGATATTGACGATTTCGGACGGATGGTTGACCCGGCGCCAGGCCATGTCCGTCACGTGCAGAAGGCCATCCACGCCGCCCAGATCGACGAAGGCGCCGTAATCCGTCACGTTCTTGACGACGCCGTCGAGCACATCGCCCTCGCCGAGCTTGGCGACGATCTCGGCCCGCTGCTCGGCGCGGCTCTCTTCGAGCACAGCGCGGCGCGAGACGACGATGTTGCCGCGGCGGCGATCCATCTTGAGGATTTGGAAGGGTTGGGGCATGCCCATCAAGGGTCCGACGTCGCGCACCGGGCGCACATCGATCTGACTGCCGGGCAGGAACGCCACGGCGCCGCCAAGATCGACCGTAAAGCCGCCCTTGACCCGTCCAAAGATGTGGCCCTCGACCCGCTCGCCTTTGTCGTTGGCTTTCTCCAGCCGGTCCCAAGCCTCTTCGCGGCGGGCCTTCTCGCGGCTGATCGCGGCCTCGCCGCGGGCGTTCTCCACCCGCTCGAGAAACACCTCGACTTCGTCACCCGGGGCGATTTCCGGAATTTGGCCCGGCGCGGCGAATTCTTTGAGATCGACGCGGCCTTCCATCTTGAAGCCGACATCGATGATCGCCTGACCGCTCTCGATGGCGATCACCTTGCCCTTGACGACGGTGCCCTCTTCGGGCGTTTCCTTGTCGAGGCTTTCATTCAGCAAGGCCTCGAATTCTTCCATGCTCGCAGTCGCGGTCATAAACGGTCCAGTCTCCATCGGTATGTGTCGCGGGCCAGCCGGTTGTCTCCGGCGGTCTTGACGTTGTGTGCAAGTCGAACGAGCGCTGTCGGCCCGGGGTCAGGTGCCTGCCCGGGGCAGAGAGCGCTCGATGATTCCTGCCGCTGTCTCGATGGCCGCGTCTATAGTCAAATCCGTCGTGTCAAGCAAGTGCGCGTCCTCGGCCTGGCAAAGCGGCGCGTCTTTGCGCCCCGTATCGCGGGCATCCCGCGCCTCGAGATCGTGAAGCACTTGCGAAAGCGAAATCTCCGAGCCGATGGCCCGCAACTCTTCGTGGCGGCGGCGGGCGCGTTCGGCCAAGCTCGCCGTCACAAAGAGCTTTACGTCGGCCCCGGGGCAGACCTCGGTGCCGATATCGCGGCCATCGAGGACCGCGCCGCCCTCACGCCGGGCGAAGTCGCGCTGGAAGGCCAGGAGCGCCACCCGGACGTCGGGGATCGCCGCGACCTTCGAGGCGGCCCGGGCGACGAGGGACGTGCGCAACCCATCGGCCGCGAGATCCTGGGGTCGAAGCTCGCGCGCGACCAGCGCGGCGACGCCGTCGTCGATCACGCCCCGCCCTTGATCGAGGGCGCGCTTGCCGACCGCCCGATAGAGAAGCCCGGTGTCGAGATGGGCAAAGCCGAAGCGCTCGGCGAGGGCCCGGGCGAGCGTCCCCTTTCCCGCGCCCGCCGGCCCGTCGATGGCCACCGTGAACCGCATTTCACCTCTCTACCGCCTGCACAGGCCCCCCGCGTGGGTACGCAGTCGGACCCCGCAGGTCCAGCCGGTCGGCCCATCGCTCGGTTGCATCCCGGCAATTGAGCCCGCGTCCGATCGGGCGGACCCTGGAAGCCGGTCCCGAATCGGATCGGGCTCAGAAACGAAGGGGATCCTCATGACCATCAACCTCACCGGCTGCCTTGTCATTGCAAGCCTCGGCTTCGGTCTTGCGTTGCCGGCCGCCGCCAACCCGGTGCTCGAACGCGCCCGTCAGGTGCAGGCCGTCGCCGATGCCTGGGCCGCCTTCGGCGCGGGCGAATTCGACGCGCTGGCGGCATTCTATGCCGAAGACACGCTTTTTGTGATGCCCGGGCAGACCGATGTGATCGAGGGGCGAAGCGCCTTCCGTGCTGCGCTCGACGGCATCGGCGAGGCCGTGCCGCCGGGCTTTAAGATCGACGCCGTCCGCTACCTCACAGGGCCGGACGAGGTGGTGAATATCATCGACTGGTCGGCGGACAAGTTGCCCGAAGGCTCGACGCTTGCGATCACCTTCCGCTTCGACGACGAGGGGCTGATCTCCGAGGAGCGGTGGTTCGTCGACACGGTCCAGTGGCAGGCCGCCTTCTGAGGGCGGCCGCGAGCCCGGGCGCCGAGAGTGCCGCGTGACCGGCCAGACGGCGCTCCGCTCGCCAATACCCGATGCGCTTTTGAAGGTCCGGCCAAAAGCAACATCGCCACGGCGATTACGCCGAGGCCGGCAAACCCCAATCCGCCAAGGCCTCGCTAAAGGCCGTCACCGCGTCGGCTGCGCTGGTCGTCATATCGCGATCAGGCTTCGGCATCCGGATCGACGAAGCGGGCGCCGAGGTCCTCCATCAGCGGCCGGAACGATGGGAAGGATGTCGCGATCGGCCCCGCATCGTCCACCGTCACGGGCGCCTCTGCCGCAAGCCCCATCACCAGGAACGCCATCGCGATCCGGTGATCCAGATGGGTTTCGACCCGGCCGCCCCCCGCCACGCCCTCGGGGCCCCTCCCCTGCACGATCATCCCGTCTTCTTCTTCGGTCACTTCGACCCCGTTCGCGCGCAGACCCGCCACCGTTGCCGCAATCCGGTCGGATTCCTTGACCCTCAGTTCGCCGATCCCGCGCATCACGGTGTCGCCTTCGGCATAGGCGGCAAGACAGGCGAGCATCGGGTATTCGTCAATCATGGATGCAGCGCGCGTCGGCGGCACCTCGATGCCCCTGAGCGCCGAGCGCCGCGCCACGAGATCGGCCACCGGCTCGCCGCCCTCCTCGCGCTCGGCCTCGAGGACCAGATCCGCGCCCATCTCGCGGAGCGTCGCATAAAGGCCGGCCCGCGTCGGGTTCTGCCCGATGCCCGGCACCCGGACCTCGCGCCCGGCGATGAGCCCCGCCGCCACCGGAAAGGCTGCCGAGGACGGATCCCGCGGCACGGCGATGGCCTGGGGAACGAGGTTCGGCCGGCCCGTCAACCGGATCACTCGGGCGCCATCGACGGTCTCAACCGCCACCGCGGCCCCGAAACCGGACAGCATCCGCTCGGTATGGTCCCGGGTCGCTACCGGCTCGATCACCACGGTCTCGCCGGGCGCATTCAGCCCCGCAAGGAGAACGGCGGACTTCACCTGGGCCGAGGCGACGGGCAGGTGGTACTCGACGGGCAGCGCATCGGCCGCCCCCTGGAGCGCGAGCGGCAAGAGCCCGCCGCGACGTCCGACCGAACGCGCCCCGAAGCGCGCGAGTGGCTCGAGCACCCGCCCCATCGGACGGCGCCGGAGCGAAGCATCGCCCGTGAAACACGCCGTGATCCCCGTCGAGGCCATCATCCCGAGGATGAGCCGCACGCCCGTCCCGGAATTCCCGCAATCGATCACCGCGTCGGGCTCGGCCAGACCGCCGACGCCGACCCCGTTCACCCGCCAGCGGCCCGGCCCCTCGCGGACCACCTCCGCGCCGAAGGCCCGCATGGCGTCCGCGGTCCGGAGCACGTCTTCGCCCTCGAGGAGGCCCTCGATCCGGGTCTCGCCGACCGAGAGCGTGCCGAGGATCAGCGCGCGATGCGAGACCGATTTATCGCCGGGGATCTCGGCGGTTCCGGCAAGCTCGGGCGAGGGATGGGCACTGAGCGGACGGGGGAGGTCGTGCATGGGGCTCTCCGATTGACGCGCCGCGACCATGCCGCGCGCGCCGGGGCGCGTCCAGCCCGTCGGTCCGCGGCCGCAGAACCGGCGGTCGACCCGGCCGAAGCCGGGCCGACCTGACGCACGCATACGCAGCCAAACACCGTCACTGGAGGCCGGCAAGCATACGCATACGCCCCCACGCAATGCCGCTCACCCGCACCGTCGCCCGGAACTGCAGCCTGTCTCCGGAGCGCGGGTCAAACGGCCCCACGACCCCCTTCTGGACCGCCAGCGCGGCGCAGCTATGGCCACGAAAGCCTTAGTTTCGCCCAATATTTGCAGCGCTTGCCTCATACCGGCACAGACGCCTCAGAGGCGGCGGAAGATCAGGTAATGCGGCCGCCGCCCCTCGCGGAGCGCCTTTTGCTCATATCGCGTGGACGGCCAGCCCGGCCACGGTTCCCGCCAATCCCGCGGACGTTCGGCCGTCCAACGAAATCGCCCATGCACGGCCACCGCCTCGAGCGAATGGCGCACATAGTCCTCGATATCCGTCGCCACCCGGAGTTCCGCCCCCGGCGCCATCACCCGGGCAAGCGCGTCCAAGTTCCCCGCATTCACGAACCGCCGCTTCCAGTGCCGTTTCTTCGGCCACGGGTCGGGGTAAAGCAGATAGACCCGCGCGATCGCACCTGCGGGGAGCACGTCGAGCATGTCCCGTGCATCGCCCGGATGCACCCGCAGATTGCTGACGCCAGCCCGCTCGATGGCCGAAAGCAGCATCGCGACGCCGTTCACGAAGGCCTCGCAGCCGAGGATCCCAACTTCGGGGTGAGCGGCCGCCTCGGCGACCATGTGCTCGCCCCCGCCGAAGCCGATCTCGAGCCAGACCCGCCTGGCGCCGGGAAAGAGGCCGGCGAGGTCGATGGCCCGGCGATCGGGGTTCTCCGCCCAACTCACCCCGGGCGGTGCGAGGGCGGCGAGCTTGGTCTCGAGCAGCCGCTCATGGCCCGCGCGCAGTTTCTTGCCGTGCCGGCGTCCGTGGAAGTTTCGCCACGGGGCGCCGTCGGCCCGCGCGGGCGGATCTCTCTGCTCTCGATCGCTCATGGACGAGGGCTTAGCGCGGCGCTCGAGCGCCGGCGACAGGGGGGGGCG